>CALNWS010000014.1 GCA_940747215.1 uncultured Paraburkholderia sp.
TGGCAGACCGGATGCCGGATGAGGCATACTTCGCAACGCTGCCTGCGATCAGATCGGCAGCATGATCGCCCCGGACGTTCCACTTGAAAATCTCAGAAAACTGTCCGAACGAACAGGGCCACCTCTGCACGGCCGGCGCCGCGGGGTGATTTATGGCGTGATTTGCTGCATGAGTCGCGCCCGCAGTAGCCGGCAATTCACGATCGACCCGGCCACAAAGCCTGCCGGATGGCTCGCGTACCTAGACAGCCTCATTCCACTGATGACCTTGCCGGGCGCGGAAGTCCCGCTCAACGGCACGCGCGTGGAGCTTGGCGGCAGTGCAGCCAATGCGAAGCTTGGCTGGCTCGACAAGCTGAAAGCGCTGCTGGGCGCACCGTATCAAATCGCCGCGTTCGATCGACGTCGAACACGCCGTGACTGAAGCCACCGAAAACTTCCGCAGCGCGATCAAGGGTTTGCTGTCGCCGGACGGCTCGTGCGTCGCCACGGACGTCGTGAAGGTGCTGAACCTGCAGGTCATCAATTTCGCGAGTTCGAGCAACGATGTGCCGGCGTCCGCGTTCGAAGACCTCAAGCAGTCGTCGAAAGTGCTTAGCGCATGTGCCCGCAACGGCAAGACGGCAAGGCTCGAAGTGGCAGGTTATACGGACAACTCGGGAGGCGCGCAGGAAAATCTGCAGCTTTCGAAGCGCCGCGCGCAGGCCGTGCGCGATTACCTCGTCAAGACCGGTGCGCCGCTCGGCTCGCTCACGGCGCAGGGTTACGGCGACGCGCATCCGGTTGCGTCGAACGAGACGAAAAGCGGGCGCTTTGCCAATCGACGGATCGAGTTCCTGACGCAGCCTTAACTGAGAGCCGGCAGGGACGCGCTTGTAAAACCCGCCATTCGTAAAAAATGCCGCCCGGCTTACACCGGCGCGGCATTTTTCATTCAGCGGAAGGCGTAGGAACCGGCGCCGTGAGTCCGCCGATGTCGAACGCCGGGCCGAGCATGAAATCGTCACCGGCCTTGCCGGGCATTGCGCCACGCGCGCGGCGTGCGACAGATAGCCGTTGCGCCGCCAGCCGATCGCCATCTCCCACGGAATCTCCGAGTCGACCACGGGCCGGCAGGTGAAACGCGCTGGGTCGAGCCGTCAGCAGTAAGGCGGGGGCAACAGCGCGATGCCGACGCCCGCCAGCACCAAGGCCGCCATGAACTCCCAGTGTCCGCTGCGCCCGACGATAGTCGGCGTGAATCCCGCCATGCGGCACACGTTGAGCACCACATCGTTCAACGCGAGGCTCTCGCCGTAAAACACGAACGGCTCGTTCGCGAACTGCTGGAGCGACACATTGCGCAGCTTGTCCCACGGCGAACCGATGCGCGCGACGAGCCAAAGAAGTTGGCGCGTGATCGGCAGCACGTCGATATTTTCCGGATCCACGGGCTGTAGGACGCCGCCCAGTTCCAGCTCACCGTTGATGAGCGCCGTCTCGATGGCGCGTGAATCCTGTTCGAACAGCTTCAGTTCGATCTTTGGATAACGCTGGCGAAACGCCGCAATAGCGGGCGTGAAGAGCGAGCCGCCCATCGGCGGAATGCCGATGGTAAGTTCGCCGCGGTCCAGTGTGTCGAGGTCGTTCAGTTCGGCTTCGAGTTGCGCGTGCGCGGCGAGCACGTCCTGACCGCGCTGGTAGACGATGCGCCCGGCGTCGGTGAGTATCATTTGACGGCCGTCGCGCAGCAGCAGCGGCGAGCCGATTTCATCTTCCAGCGATTTCACCATCCTGCTGATGGTGGGTTGGGTGACGAACATCTGCTCGGCAGCAACGGTAAAGCTCTATTGACACACGACCTCGACGAAATATCGCAGTATTCGCAGTTCCACGATCCAACTCCGAAATTCCAAAATGGAATGATCCGATTGATTGTAAGTCAATCCATTTATGTTGCGGCGTGGGTTGGCGCGAGTTTTATCGAAAACCGATTCGTGGTTGAACGTCGTTTCTACAGACCAGGCCCTATTTCAGGATGGACGAATCGGCGGCGCATTTAAGATTGGCGGCTCCTTTCTTATCGGCCGGCCAGTTTCGCACTTTCATGACTTCTATCTCGATCATCATTCCCTGCTTCAACGGCGCGGCCACGTTGGCCCGCGCGCTCGAAAGCTGCGGGATGCAGCCGAAGGCGGCGCAGATCGTCGTTGTGGATGACGGCTCGACGGATGCGTCGGCGGCAGTCATCGCGGAATACGACCAACGCGACTCGCGCGTCGGATTGCTGCGCATGCCCTACAACGGCGGCGCCGCGAGGGCGCGAAACTGGGGCGCGTTGCATGCTTCGGGCGAACTGCTCGCTTTCCTCGACGCCGACGAAGAATATCTGCCCGGCGCGCTCGGCGTCGCGAGCACATTCCTCGCGCAACATCCACGCGAAGTCTCGATACGCTTCGACGTGGACTACGTGGATTTCCCGCGCGAGCTGACCACACATGCGCATTTCGACTCGCATGCCGCGACGATCAGCAACACGGTGCCGAGCAGCCTAGTGATCCGCGCGCGGCGTTCGCAGCGCTCGGCGGTTTTCCGATGGACGACGCGTTTCGCCGCATCGGCGGAGAAGACGGCGCGTTCTCGTGGGCGTTGCGCGACATTTTCGGCAATCCGCGTCTGAACGATGCGAAGTGGGTATGCATGCACTATCACGCCGGCATTCACGCCGAGCGCTACTTTCGCATTGCGCTCGGTTTGCAGATCGCGGAGCCAGCGCAGGTCGCCGAGGCGTTTAATGCGTCGCAACGGTTTGTCGACACCGCGCGCTGGCATCGCGCAACTGCGCGGGGCGAAAACAGCGGCCTCGCAGACAGCCTCCGCGTAAGCCGATCGCGGGGCCACCAAGTCATCTCGATTTGCTACAATCCCCATCCGTCTTCGAGGAGCGTTGCGACGGGAACCGCGAATCAGCCTATTCGCCGGCCGCCCGCCAGGCTCGAAGGCTTCAATCGGAGGGCCTGAATGCGCATTGCGCTTTCTCATCCACCGCATCGAACCGCGCTCACGTCAAATTTCTAGTCAATTTTTAGAAAGGAGGGCGTGATGAACGCCGCAGTTATCTATTCCCAAGATTCCAAAGATTACGTTGTTGCCGACATGTCGCTCGCCGACTGGGGCCGCAAGGAACTCGACATCGCCAAGACGGAAATGCCCGGCCTTGTGCGAACGCGCGAAGAATACAAGGCGCAGCAGCCGCTGAAGGGCGCGCGCATTGCCGGTTCGCTGCACATGACCATCCAGACCGGCGTGCTGATCGAAACGCTGACCGCACTCGGCGCCGAAGTGCGCTGGGCATCGTGCAACATCTTTTCGACGCAGGACCACGCTGCTGCCGCCATCGCCAAGGCCGGCACGCCGGTGTTCGCGTTCAAGGGCGAGTCGCTCGACGAGTACTGGGAATTCTCGCACCGCATTTTCGAATGGCCGAACGGCGAATTCGCCAACATGATCCTCGACGACGGCGGCGACGCCACGTTGCTGCTGATCCTCGGCTCGAAGGCAGAAAAGGACCGCTCAGTCATCTCGAAGCCGACCAACGAAGAAGAAGTCGCGCTGTACAAGTCGATCGAACGTCATCTGGACGCCGATCCGACGTGGTACTCCACGAGTCTGTCGTACATCAAGGGCGTGACCGAAGAAACCACGACCGGCGTGCATCGTCTGTATCAGATGGAAAAGGAAGGCCGTCTGCAGTTCCCGGCCATCAACGTCAACGATTCGGTCACGAAGTCGAAGTTCGACAACCTGTACGGCTGCCGTGAATCGCTCGTCGACGGTATCAAGCGCGCAACCGACGTGATGATCGCCGGCAAGATCGCCGTGGTCGCCGGTTACGGCGACGTGGGCAAGGGCTGCGCGCAATCGCTGCGCGGTCTCGGCGCAACCGTGTGGGTCACCGAAATCGATCCGATCTGCGCGCTGCAAGCCGCGATGGAAGGCTACTGCGTCGTGACGATGGAATACGCGGCAGACAAGGCTGACATCTTCGTGACGGCTACGGGCAACTACCACGTGATCAACCACGATCACATGAAGGCCATGCGCCACAACGCGATTGTCTGCAACATCGGTCACTTCGATTCGGAAATCGACGTTGCGTCCACGCGCCAGTACCAGTGGGACAACATCAAGCCGCAAGTCGATCACATCATTTTCCCGGACGGCAAGCGCGTCATCCTGCTGGCTGAAGGCCGCCTCGTGAACCTAGGCTGCGCAACGGGCCACCCGTCGTTCGTGATGTCGAACTCGTTCACGAACCAGACGCTCGCGCAGATCGAACTGTTCGTGGAAGGCAACAAGTACGAGAACAAAGTGTACGTGCTGCCGAAGCATCTGGACGAAAAGGTCGCGCGTCTGCACCTCGCGCGCATCGGCGCGAATCTGACCGTGCTGTCGGATGCGCAGGCGGGCTACATCGGCGTGGACAAGAACGGTCCGTTCAAGCCGAACCACTACCGCTATTAAGCACGCCACGGGCGGTTTGAAAGCATGACAGTTTGAAGACGAAGTGGCGCATCATGCGCCGCTTCGTTCGCTATGCCCGCCTTTTTTCATTCAACAGACATCCTGCCCAAGGAGCTCTACATGACCGTGCTGCTGACTTGGCTGATCAACGCGCTCGCGCTCCTGATCATCACTTACCTCGTTCCGTCGATCCACATCCGCAGTTTCGGCACCGCGCTGATCGTTGCAGTGGTGCTCGGATTGATCAATACGATCCTGCGGCCGGTGCTGATCCTGCTGACGCTGCCCGTCACGATTCTCACGCTCGGACTCTTCATTCTGGTGGTGAATGCGCTGTGCTTCTGGCTGTGCGCTTCGCTCCTGAAGGGATTCGAAGTGTCGGGTTTCTGGTCGGCGTTCTTCGGCTCGATCCTGTACAGCATCGTCTCGTGGTTGCTGTCCGCGCTCATCTTCGGCAACCGCAGTCTCGGTTGACGCCCGGTTGCCCCTTAGGATCATGAACCCGATCGAACTTTCATTCGAATTCTTCCCGCCGAAAACGCAGGAAGGCGCCGACAAGCTGCGCGCCACGCGCGCCCAACTCGCCACGTTCAAGCCGAAATTCGTGTCCGTCACGTTCGGTGCGGACGGCTCGACGCAGCAAGGCACGCTCGACACCGTCATCGACATGGCGAAGGAAGGCCTCGAGGCCGCGCCGCATCTGTCGTGCATCGGCTCGTCGAAGGAAAGCCTGCGCGCGATTCTCAACGAATACCGCGCGCACGGCATCCGCCATATCGTCGCGCTGCGCGGCGACCTGCCGTCCGGCATAGGCAAAGTCGGCGAACTGCGTTATGCGTCGGAGCTGGTGAGCTTCATTCGCGCCGAATTCGGCGACTGGTTCTGGATCGAGGTGGCCGGTTATCCGGAATACCACCCGCAGTCGCGCTCGCCGCACGTCGATCTGGAAAACTTCGCCCGCAAGGTGAAGGCCGGCGCCAACTCGGCGATCACGCAATATTTCTTCAACGCGGACGCGTACTTCCATTTCGTCGACGACGCGAAAAAGCTCGGCATGGACGTGCCGATCGTGCCCGGCATCATGCCGATCACGAACTTTTCGCAGCTCATGCGCTTCTCGGAAATGTGCGGTGCGGAAGTGCCACGCTGGGTCGCGCGCCGGCTCGAGAGTTTCGGCGACGACCGCGAATCGATCCGCGCATTCGGCCTCGACGTGGTGACGGACCTCTGCTCGCGTCTCATCGACGCAAAAGTGCCGGGCCTTCACTTTTACACGCTCAACGGCGCGGCGGCGACCAAGGCGATCTGCGAGCGCCTGAAAGCCTGAGTGCCTCAAAGCTGTTTTGCACAGTGAGGAAAAACCGCGCGGCTCAACGGCTGCGCGGTTTTTTTCGTCCTCGGGACGGCGCTTCGCGTGCCATTGCAATGCCCGATTTGCTGCACTGCCGGAGCGCGGCCCGTTTTGTGCGTAGCTTGCATTACGTAAGCAGTCAGCGCGTGGTTTCGATGCCGGATGGGTTCAAAGTGCCGGCCGCAGCCGTCTTGCATGGGAGAGGAAGCGGCGTCAAACACCGGCTTCGGATAGCCCTATGCGCTCAGGTGCTGTCTACGATGGATAGGGGTTATTTTCCTCCGCTTGTTGGTGCAACCCATGGTCAAGTAATATCGCGCTACGCTGGCGGGAGCCGGCCACGAACCTGGAGGAAACATGAAGCAAAACAATCTGTTGCGCGCCGCACGCGTTACGACGCTCGTCGCCGCTGCAGCGGCATCGATGCTGGGCGCGAGCACTGCGCGGGCTGAGATTCCGAATAAAACCCTAGTTTACTGCTCAGAAGGCAGTCCTGCGGGTTTCGATCCGGCCCAATACACCACAGGCACCGATTTCACGGCCAATACGTTCACCGTCTATAACCGTCTCGTCGAATTCGAGCGCGGCGGCACCAAGGTCGAACCGGGTCTCGCCGAAAAGTGGGACGTCTCCGCCGACGGCAAGACGTACACGTTCCATCTGCGTCATGGCGTGAAGTTCCAGACCACGTCGTTCTTCAAGCCGACGCGCGAATTCAATGCCGACGACGTCGTGTTCACGTTCCAGCGCATGCTGGATCCGAACTCCGCGTTCCATAAGGCATACCCGGTCCAGTTCCCGTACTTCAGGGACATGGGCCTCGACAAGCTGATCACCGGCGTCGAAAAGGTCGATCCGTACACGGTCAAGTTCACGCTGAAGGAAGTCAACGCGCCGTTCATCCAGAATCTGGCAATGGAATATGCGTCGATCCTGTCGGCTGAATACGGCGACCAGTTGATGAAGGCCGGCAAGGCCGCCGACATCAACCAGTTCCCGGTCGGCACGGGCCCGTTCATTTTCAAGAGCTACACGAAAGACGCGACGATTCGCTTCGACGGCAATCCGGATTACTGGAAGCCGAACGCGGTGAAGATCTCGAAGCTGATTTTCTCGATCACGCCGGACGCCGGCGTGCGCGTGCAGAAGATCAAGCGCGACGAATGCCAGGTGATGAGCTATCCGCGTCCGGCCGACATCGCGCCGCTGAAGGCTGAAGCGAACATGGCGATGCCGTCGCAGCCGGGCTTCAACTTGGGCTACCTCGCCTACAACGTGACGCACAAGCCGGTCGACAAGGTCGAAGTGCGTCAGGTGCTCGACATGGCGATCAACAAGAAGGCGATCATCGACTCGGTGTATCAGGGCGCAGGCCAGGCCGCAACGAACCCGATGCCGCCGACGCAGTGGTCCTATGACAAGAGCCTGAAGGGCGCGGCTTACGACACGGCGAAGGCGAAAGCACTGCTGGCGAAGGCAGGCTACCCGAACGGTTTCGACATCACGCTGTGGGCGATGCCGGTACAACGCGCGTACAACCCGAACGCCCGCCTGATGGCGGAAATGATCCAGGCCGACTGGGCCAAGATCGGCGTGAAGGCGAAGATCGTCACGTATGAGTGGGGCGAGTACATCAAGCGCGCGCACGCAGGCGAAGACGACACGATGCTGATTGGCTGGACGGGCGACAATGGCGATCCGGACAACTGGCTCGGCACGCTGCTCGGCTGCGAAGCGGTGAACGGCAACAACTTCTCGAAGTGGTGCTACAAGCCGTTCGACGACCTGATCCAGAAGGGTCGCGTCACGTCGGATCAGGCCACACGCACGACGGCGTACACGCAAGCGCAGCAGATCTTCGCGCAGCAACTGCCGTTCTCGCCGCTCGCTCACTCGACCGTGTATCAGCCTGTCAGCAAGAAGATGATCGACATGCGCATCGAGCCGCTGGGTTATGCTCGCTTCGACGGCGTGAGCGTCAAGTAACGGAAATACAGTCAAGCTTACGCAGTAGCTTTTCGCACGGTTAGAAAACTGGTCGAAATGGTCCGGCGGTCGGGGTCACAAGCCCCCGTTGCCGATTGCATTTTTTCTTCATCAAGACCATAGGGACAAAACCATGTTCCGCTTTGTTTTGTGCCGCATCGGCATGGTGATTCCGACTTTCATCGGTATTACGATCTTTGCGTTCGCACTGATTCACCTGATTCCGGGCGACCCCATCGAAGTGATGATGGGCGAGCGCGGCGTGGATCCCGCCATGCACGCAGCCGCGATGCATCGGCTTGGGCTCGACGAACCTTTGCCCATGCAATACGTTCACTACATCGGCCGCGCGCTGCATGGTGACCTAGGCACTTCCATCATCACCAACACCAGCGTGATGGGCGAGTTCACTGCCCGTTTCCCTGCCACGGTCGAACTGTCGATCTGCGCGATGCTGTTTGCGTTGATCGTCGGACTGCCGGCGGGCGTGTTCGCCGCATTGCGGCGCGGCACGGTGGTCGATCATGGCGTGATGGGCACGGCGCTCACCGGTTATTCGATGCCGATCTTCTGGTGGGGCTTGATCCTCATCATGGTGTTCTCGGTGCAACTCGGCTGGACGCCGGTGTCGGGCCGCATCGCGGTGGAATACGACATTCCGCACGTCACCGGCTTCATGCTGATCGACTCGCTGATGCCGGGCACCGACGAAGGCTCGTTCAAATCCGCACTGAGCCATCTGATTCTGCCAGACATCGTGCTCGGCACGATTCCGCTCGCGGTGATCGCACGTATGACGCGTTCGTCGATGCTCGAAGTGTTGCGCGAGGATTACATCCGCACTGCACGCGCGAAGGGTTTGTCGCCGTCGCGCGTGATCGTCGTGCATGCGTTGCGTAACGCGCTGATTCCCGTCGTGACGGTGATCGGTCTGCAGGTCGGCACGCTGCTCGCGGGCGCGGTGCTCACTGAGACGCTGTTTTCGTGGCCGGGCATCGGCAAGTGGCTGATCGACGCTATCAGCCGCCGCGATTATCCGGTCGTGCAGGGCGGTATCCTGATGATCGCCACGCTGGTGATCTTCGTGAACCTCGTCATCGATCTGCTCTACGGCGTGCTGAATCCACGCATTCGCCATACGAGGTGATCCGGAAATGGCAGACATACAAAATACAGTCCCTCAGTTAGTCACACCACCCAGCGGCCGCGCTATTGCGGCTCGCGAATTCTGGGTGAATTTTTCGTGTAACCGTGGTGCGGTCGGCGCCGGCATCATCGTGCTGTTGCTGATCTTCGTGGCGATCTTCGCTCCGTTGATCGCGCCGCACAGCCCGATCGAACAATACCACGACTTCGTGAAGATTCCGCCCGCATGGCTTGAAGGCGGCAACTGGAAGTTCATTCTCGGCACCGACGAAGCGGGCCGCGACATCCTCTCGCGTCTCATGTACGGCGCACGGCAGTCGTTCTGGATCGGCTTCGTTTCCGTGGTGCTCGCGCTGATTCCGGGCATCGTGCTCGGCCTGATCGCCGCGTTCTTCGAGAAATGGGCCGACACGCCGATCATGCGCATCATGGACGTGTTGCTCGCGCTGCCGTCGCTGTTGCTCGCGGTGGCGGTGGTCGCGATCATCGGTCCGGGTCTCGTCAACACGATGCTCGCAATCGCGATCGTTGCGCTGCCGGGCTACGTGCGTTTGACGCGTGCATCAGCACAAGGCGAGTTGCAGAAAGAGTACGTGACGGCTTCGCGCGTCGCGGGCGCCGGTACGCTGCGTTTGATGTTTTCGCAAGTGCTGCCCAACTGCACCGCACCGCTGATCGTGCAGGCCACGCTCGGTTTTTCGTCGGCGATTCTGGACGCCGCTGCGCTCGGCTTTCTCGGTCTCGGCGTGCAACCGCCTTCGGCGGAGTGGGGCGCCATGCTTGCCTCGGCGCGCGACTATATCGACAGCGCGTGGTGGATCGTCACCATGCCTGGCCTTTCCATCCTGATCTCGGTGCTTGCGATCAATCTGCTCGGCGACGGGCTGCGTGACGCACTCGACCCCAAACTGAAACGGATGGCCTGAACATGACGAGTCTATTGACCATCCGCAATCTCGCGGTGAACTTCAACGGCTTGCCCGCTGTCGACCGTATCAATCTCGACATCGCGCCGGGCGAAGTGGTGGGCGTGGTCGGCGAATCGGGCTCGGGCAAGAGCGTGACGATGATGGCGCTCATGGGCCTCATCGACGCACCGGGCAAAGTCACGGCGGACGAAATCAGCTTTAACGGCACCAACCTCCTGAAGGCTTCGGCGAAAGAGTGCCGCAAGATCATCGACAAAGACATCGCGATGGTGTTCCAGGACGCGCTCACGAGTCTGAACCCGAGCTATACGGTCGGCTATCAGATCAAGGAAGTGCTGAAGCTGCACGAAGGCCTGCGTGGCAGCGCGCTCGACAAACGCGCGCTGGAACTGCTCGATCAGGTCGGCATTTCCGATCCGAAAGGGCGCATCAACTCTTTCCCGCATCAGATGTCGGGTGGCATGAACCAGCGCGTGATGATCGCGATGGCGATTGCCTGCAACCCGAAACTGCTGATCGCCGACGAACCCACTACGGCACTCGACGTCACGATCCAGGCGCAGATCGTGGAATTGCTCATGAAGCTGCAAAAGGAACGCGGCATGGCGCTCGTGCTGATTTCGCATGATCTGGCGGTGGTGTCCGAGGTCGCGCAGCGCGTCGCCGTCATGTACGCTGGCGAAGTGATCGAGACCAACCGCGTGCCGGATATTTTCGCGGCGCCTCATCATCCGTACACGGAAGCGTTGCTGGCGGCGATTCCCGAGCACAATGTCGGCGCGGTGCGGCTTGCCGCGTTGCCGGGCATGGTGCCAAGACGCGACGACCGTCCGAAGGGCTGTCTTTTCGCGCCGCGCTGCAAATACGTGGTCGAGGACTGCATGAAGGCGCGGCCCGCGCTTGCACCGCTTCAAGGCCACAGCGAAGTCACGCGTGTGCGCTGTATCAAACCCCTGAACCTGAGCGGCGACGCCAACGTTCACACCCATGGAGGCGCACGATGAATGCAGTACCCGAAACGCGGCGCCAGTCGGACCATGCGGGCAATCACGTGCTCGTCGCCGAACAGCTCGCGCGTTACTACCAAGTGAAGCGCGGCATGTTCGCGCACGGCACGGTGAAGGCGCTGAACGGCGTCTCGTTCGCGCTCGAACGCGGCAAGATGCTTGCGGTGGTCGGCGAATCCGGCTGCGGCAAATCCACGCTCGCGCGTCAACTCACCATGATCGAGTCGCCCAGCGCGGGCCGTCTGCTGATCGACGGCGAAGACGTGGCCGGCGCCGATCACGCGAAAATCGCCGCGCTGCGGCGGCGCGTGCAAATGGTGTTCCAGAACCCGTTTGCGTCGCTGAATCCGCGCAAGACCGTCGAGCAAATGCTCGGCGAGCCGCTCGCCATCAACTCGCAACTGAGCGCGCCGGAGCGCGCCGAACGGATCGCGCAGATGATGCGCACCGTCGATCTGCGTCCTGAACATGCGAAGCGCTATCCGCATATGTTCTCGGGCGGACAGCTTCAGCGTGTGGCGATTGCACGCGCGATGATTCTCGATCCGCAGATCGTGGTGGCGGACGAACCGGTGTCGGCGCTCGACGTGTCGATCCAGGCGCAGATTCTGAATCTATTCATGGATCTGCAGGAGCAGTTCAAGACCAGCTACGTGTTCATCTCGCACAACCTCTCGGTGGTGGAACATATCGCCGACGACGTGATGGTGATGTACTTCGGCGGCGTGGCCGAGCTCGGCGACAAGAAGCGGATTTTCTCGAATCCGCGGCATCCGTACACACGCGCTTTGATATCGGCGACGCCGTCCATCTTCGAAGCCGATCGCACGATCAAGATCAAGCTGCAAGGCGAAATGCCTTCGCCGCTGAATCCGCCGTCGGGCTGCACATTTCATCAGTGCTGCCCGTATGTGATCGACCGTTGCCGCAGCGAAGAACCGAAGCTGCGTGAAGTGGATGGCCGTCTGGTGTCGTGTCACCGCGCCGAGGGGGTGGGGTAAATGGATGCCTGATGGGTTGGCGGCGCGTCGTCTTGCGCGCCGCTCGCGTATTGGTGGCAGGCACGCCACTCTCGCTCGGCACTGGAGAGTGCGTGCACTCACTGGGGCCGCGCTCCTCAGCGTATGTTCGGTGTTTCAACCGGTTGCGCCGATCGACCTCGCGCGCGCGGCCGGCGCCGCAGCCAATGCGCCGGCGCAGGCGGGACGTCCGGCGCTGCCCGTGCCGAACATGCCCGCGCCACCGCGCGCTACGTTGCCCGGTTTCAATCCGCCACCCTCGGCGCCCGGCACGACGGCAAGCGGACGTGTGCGTCAGCAGCCGGCGCGCATGCCGTTCTACGTCGCCACGCGCGGCATCACGACCATTTATGTTCTCGGCACGCTGCATGTAGGCGATCCGGCCGACTACCCCGCGCGACAACCTTTCCGTCCGCCGATTCTCGGCGCGCTCGCGGCCTCGCCGACACTCGCACTCGAACTCTCGCCGGACGAACTGCTGGTTTCGCAAGACGACGTATTGAAGTACGGCGTATGCCCGCGCGACTGTCTGCCGGGTTTGTTGCCGGATGCGTTGTGGCGCAAGCTCGCGTTCCGTTTGCGCGGCAATCCCGCCGCGCTCGACGAAATCAAGAAGATGCGGCCGTGGCTTGCCTCGTTACTGGTCGAAACGTACGACTCGCTGAGCGCAGGTTTGCAAACCGAGTACGGCACCGAAGCGCAGTTGCAGAACGTCTATTTGCGCACGCGCGGCAAAATCGTCGGACTCGAACGCTTGTCGCAACAGATGCGCGCTTTCACCGGGCTCACGCTCGCGCAACAACGAGAAATGCTCGCGCAGGGTCTCGTGCAGATGCCTGCACAGAACGTCGAAGACGTGCGCGTGCTGCACCGTTTGTGGCGCGTGGGCGATGCCGATGCGATTGCCGCCTGGCAGGCCGCGCAATCCGAAAAACTGGCGCGCGACAAACGCATCTCCAGTTCGATCGACAAGAAGATCGTGTATGACCGCAACCGCTGGTTCGTGTCGCGCATGTTGCTGATTGCCGTGCCGAACAAGCCAGTGTTCGTGGCGATCGGCGCGCTGCACCTCGGTGGACCCAAAGGCGTGCTGCAGCTTTTGCGGCAGCACGGCTTCGTGGTGGAGGCGGGTTGAAAAGCGGATTGAACGCGGGGGTGATCTAGCGCTTGCGCAACGGCGTCGCTCACTTCGGCGACTACCTTTGTCCAGTCGCCCAGCCTTTCCTGACGGAACAGTTTCATGCGCGTATACCACGGCGTATCGCTGCGCGTCTCGAGCCAGCGCCAGTCCGAATTGGCCGGCAACAATAGCCACACCGTCTTGCCGAGCGCACCTGCCAGATGCGCGACACCCATGTCGACGGCAATCACCAGATCGAGATTCATGATGAGCGCCGCGGTTTCTTCGAAATTGTCGAGATTCGCAGTGTAGTCGTGCGCGCCGAACGCGGGCGGCGCGTCGGCTAGTTGCGCGTGAGCGGCATCTTTTTGCAACGCGTACCAGTCGATATGTTCGATCTCGGCAAGACTCTTCTTCAGCTCGGCGAGCGGCATGGAGCGATATAGGTCGTTTCCGAACGAAGGGCTGCCTGCCCACACAAAGCCGACTTTAGTCGGCGCGGCCTGCTCCTGAGTTCCGGTCCTCGTCTGCGCCTGGCTGTACGCGCCGATGCGTTTGCGCCATGCCTTCACTTTCGCTTTGTCGGCGAAGAGATACGGTATTTCCGCTGGAATCGTAGATAACGCCAAGCCGATGCAGCACGGAATGCTCATCATCGGCACCCAGAAATCGTATTCGCCTTTCGGCTTGCCACTGAAGGCACGCCGCACGCCCGGTACGCGTTCGACGAGCGGCAGCAGCGGTTCGCACACGCAAAGATCGACCGTTGACCGTTGCGCCGCGCTGTTCGAGCACGCGGGCAAAGCGCAGGAACTGAAAGTGATCGCCGAAACCTTGTTCGCCGACGATCAGCAGCGTGCGTCCTTCCAGCGTCTCACCGCGCCATTCGGGAACGCCCGGCACGGCAAGCGCCTCGTAGTCGTTCTTGTGCCAGCGTTGTGCGAACTCGGTCCAGCCTTGTGCAAAATCGCCGCGCTTGAGCAGCAGCCACGCGAGATTCTGGTGAGCATCGGCGTAGTTCGGGTCGAGCGCGAGTGCCTAGCGATAAAAGCCCTCTTCTTCGTCGAGCCGGTTTTGTGCGCCTAGCGAGCCGCCCAACGCCACGAGATTCGTAGGATTCGGTTTGAGTGCCGCCGCTTGCCGGAAGTGCGTTTCCGCCCCCGCATAGTCGCCGCGCAGACCAATCGCGCTGCCCAAGTTGACGTGCGCCTCCGCGTAATTGGCGCGCAATACGATGGCCCGCTCGAAGCTCGCAATCGATGCCGAGACATTGCCTTGCGCCTTGTACGTATTGCCCGCGTTGAAATGCGCTTCGGCGGCGTAGGGATCGAGCGAGAGCGCGTGCCGATAGCACGCGAGCGCCTCGTCGAAACGGTCCAGTTTGCTGAGCGCCGTGCCGAGATTCAGGTGCACTTCCACCGCGCCGGAATGGCTTGCGAGCGCGAGCCGGTATTGCTCGATCGCTTCCTCGAACGCGCCTTGCCCTTGCAGCGCGACGCCGAAGTTGTTGCGTGCGTCGGCGAATCGGGCTCCAGTTGCAGCGCCTGGTCGTAGCAGATCATCGCTTCGTCGAGGCGGCCGAGCGAGGCGGCCACGAGTCCGCGATTGCTCCAGCATGCGGCGTCG
Organism: uncultured Paraburkholderia sp.; assembly: GCA_940747215.1. Taxonomy (GTDB): domain Bacteria; phylum Pseudomonadota; class Gammaproteobacteria; order Burkholderiales; family Burkholderiaceae; genus Paraburkholderia. The sequence continues at coordinate 14,688 of CALNWS010000014.1, forward strand.
CTCCGGTCAATCTTGAGCGCCTGACTCATCAGCCCGGCCGCAGTGTCGTGATCACCGCGCTAATAGTGCAGTACGCCGAGCAGGTGCAACGCTTTCGTATTTCGTATTCCGCGGATCGTGCGCGAGCGTTTCGCGATAGAGGGGTTCGGCGCGGTCGAGTTGCCCCGCTTCGAGCGCGGGTCGAGCAGTGATGCGAGATGGGCGGACGGCGGCGCGTCGTTGCGCGCCGTGTCGTGAGAGGAAGGTTGTGCCATGAAGAGCCGCTGGAAAAACCGGCAGCGAGCGCTGCATGCGCCGGTTGATGTGGATGGAAACTTATCCTTCAGCTTAGGTTCGGCTCTTCGGCACGGCGTTCAGAAGCTTCGCATTGCTGCTGTGGAAACGTCGCCAACTGCAACGTGTTCGCCAGATTGCAATCGTGCTTACATGAACATCATGAAGTTCAACAGAAAGATGTTCACGATCAGCAAGGTCAGCGCCGTGGGCACCTGCACCTTGATCACCGCGTTCTTGTCCGGCAGTTCGAGCAGCGCGGCGGGCACCATGTTGAAATTCGCGGCCATCGGCGTCATCAGCGTGCTGCAGTAGCCGCAGAACATGCCGATGGCGACCATCACCGCCGGATTGCCGTGGAACACCCCCACCAGAATCGGCTCGCCGACGCCGCCTGTCATCACCGGGAAGGCGGCGAAGCCGTTGCCCACCACCATCGTGAAAAGCGCCATGCCGATGCAGTACGTGGCCACCGCGATGAAGCGGTAATCGGGGCTGATGTACGCCGTGGTCACGTGAGCGACCGCCTTGCCGACGCCCGCGTCCGAGAACACGAGGCCGGGCATGCCGAGCATCTGCGGCAGAACCGCGGCCCACGAGAGCGCGTCGACGAGACGGCGTGCTTCCTTCATCGACTGGCCGACCGTGTCGCGCGTCATCACGCAGGCAAACGCCAGCGCGATCACGCAGCCAATGCCGAAGCCGATCAGCGTGACGTTGGCCTTTTCGATCAGCGGCATGCCGCCGAATACGAGGTGGCTTGCCGACAGCGTGATGATCACCGTGACGACCGGAATGGTCAGCGCCGGCACGAACAGCTTGTTACCGAGACGCGCCGCGCTCGCCTTGCGCGCTTCGAGCGAGAGCAGCTTCGGCTTCGCCGCGGTGACGCCGCCAAAGCCCGCGATCATCGCCATGACAATGACGAGCAGACCGATCACGGCGAGCGGCAGCAGAATGATCAGCGGGATGTTGCGGGTCTTGATGAAACCGGTGCCTATTTCGGCAAGGATTTTTTCAGGCGGGAAGTGCGCGGCCAGGCCGGTCACGATCGCGGCGGCGGCCACGATCAGCATCGGATTGAACTGTAATAAAAAGCCGACGATGATGACGGCCACGCCAATGAGCGGCCATAGACTGACTGTTGTCTGCATCTGGATCTCCAAACTGGGTTTCAACCTCGCCGCTCGTGGCGGCTTACGTGGGCCGGCGCCTAGGGATCCATGCGCCGTCTTGTCTTTATTGCCACAGCTCTCGTGGCCGCGTTGCTTCGACTACACCTGCGCTTGCACCTGCATCAACACTTACTTTCACATCTGCACCAGCAACTGCACCTGCGTGTTCATTCATGCCGATCACGGCCGCCGGATCGGCGGGTACGGCAAAAGAAGCGCCCGCACCTAGAGAAAGCCCCGCTTGAAGCGGGGCGTTCAAGGCATGGCTAAGGTCGATTCGCGGAGTCTGCCGCTCGCGTGAGGCGCGCTGCCTCAAACGCTGGCGGCGCGGGCCGTGTGAACTTCGATTCCGGCGTTTTCCAGCGTGCTGCGGATGCGCCGTGCGAACGCCAGCGCGTGCGCTCCGTCTCGCCGTGCAGGCAGATGGTCTGCGCATTCAGCGGCACCCATTGACCGTCCATGGCCTGCACGCGTTGCTCGCACACCATGCGCAGCGTGCGCTCCAGCACTTCGTCCTCGTCTTCGAGCAGCGCGCCCAGCTCCTTGCGCGGCACGAGCGAACCGTCGGCGCGATAGCCGCGATCGGCGAACACTTCTTCGATGGCCTTCAGACCCGCGTTGCGCGCGGCAGTGACGACCCCGCTGTTCGCGAGCGCGAACACGACGACCGACGGATCGAAGTCGTGCACGGCGGAGACGATCGCGTCGGCGATCTTCGGATCGCGCGCGGCTTGGTTGTACAGCGCGCCGTGCGGTTTGACGTGGGCGATGCGGCCGCCTTCGGCCTGAGCGATCGCCGACAAGGCGCCGAGCTGATACAGCACGCCCGCGTAGATCTCGCCGGCCGGCAGATCCATTTCCTTGCGGCCGAAATTCTCCGGATCGTTGAAGCTCGGATGCGCGTTGATCGACACGCCTTTCTCCACCGCCCAGCACACGCGATGTTCGCGGAGCTGACGAGGTCGAGTAATGCCTCGTCGGAGCCGCAACCTTCGCCGAGGTCGGCATTCAGATCGATTTCCATAGTGTTCCTCTGCTCTCAGGAATGCCCGGGCCGCGCCTGAATTCACTCGCCTGGCGATGCGGCGCGCCCGTTGTTATTACAGTGCTGCGATCGCCGCCTGGCGTTCGCAGCGTTCTTCGTGCATCGTGATCGCGGCGTCGATCTGCCGCAAATACGTGCGTTCTCCCCTCCCAGTAGCGCCTGACGCGCTTCGTAGGGTATCGTCGGGATAAAGCGGATTGCCGTGTTCAAACGAACCTGCGCAAGCTTCCACAGGTCGGCCTGAATGATGGCACCGATCTTCGGATAGCCGCCGGTGGTTTGCGCGTCTCTCATCAGATGGGCTGGCCGTTTGGCGGCACCTGAATCGTACCGGGCACGACAGCGTGCGAAAGCAGATCCGCTTTCTGGCCGCGCTTAAGTTCCGTGCCGGCGAGGCGATAGCCCATGCGGTTGCTGTTCGGCGTGACGAGCCACTCGTCGGACCAGAACGACTCGTGCGCCGCTTCGGTGAAACTGTCGTATTCCGGCCCGCGCAGCACGCGGATCGGCACGGCCCACGGCACCCCCGACGGATGCCGGCCGCGCCGCAGCGGCTCGTGCACCAGTACGAACTTGCACCAGGTGGGCGCCTTCACGCCGAACTCGGGCGCCTCCGGCGTGAAGCTGACGTGGCCGCGCTGCGGCGGCACGCCGACTGGCAGGCGGTCGCCGTCGCGCAATGCACGGCCGCCAAGCCCACCGAACTGGCCGGCTATATCCGTGCTGCGCGAGCCGAGCATCGGCAGAACGTCGATGCCGCCCGCCACGCACACGTAACCGCGCATGCCGCGCTTCGCTGCGTTCAGCACCAGTTCCTGGCCGGCCTGAACCGGCAGGCTCCACCACGAATAAACGGGCTTGCCGTCGAGCGTCGCGCCGAATTCGGTGCCGGTGATCGCGACGCGCGTGGCGCGCAGAAAGCGCAGCACGGTCGGGCCGAAGGTGATTTCGAGGCCGGCCGCGTCGGGCCGGTTGCCGACGAGACGATTGCCGACTTCGAGCGACAGACGGTCGAGCGCTCCACCCAGCGCCACGCCGAGATGCCGGTAGCCGTGGCGTCCGAGATCCTAGACCGTGGTCAGCAAGCCTGCGCGAATGACGTCGATCATGCGTGGATCCCCGCGATGGTAAAGCGCACGCGGTCGCCCGGTTGCAGCAGCGTGGACGGGCGGCGCGCGGGGTCAAACAGGGCGGTTTCGGTGCGGCCGATCAGTTGCCAGCCGCCCGGCGACGTGGCGGGATAGATGCCCGTCTGCTCTCCGCCGATGCCAACCGATCCGGCCGGTACTTCGAGCCGCGGCGATTGACGGCGCGGCGTATGCAACGCCGGTTCGAGTCCGCCCATGTATGCGAAGCCCGGCTGGAAGCCAAGAAAGAACACCACGTATTCGCCTCAGAATGACGCTGCACGACTTCGCGGACGCTGCACGACTTCGCGCACGCTCAACCCGGTGTGATCGGCCACGGCTTGCAGGTCCGGGCCGAATTCGCCGCCGTATTGCACCGGGATTTCGACGTCACGTCCGGCTTCGGGCGTCTTGCCCGCCGATTTCCACGCCGCTTGCAGCAGCGCGGTGAGTGCGTCGCGGTCGGCTTCGAGCGGATCGAATACCAGCGTCAGATTGTTCATGCCCAGCACCACTTTCACCACGTGCGGCCAGTCGCGCGCGGCCTCGGCGGCCGCCTACGCCCGAAGCTGACAGTAGAGCGTGGCGGGCGGTGGCGCTTCGCCGACCAGCGCGGTATCGCCTAGCGGAAAAATTCTGGGTTGGCTCATCGGTCAGTAGCTTGGGCCGGATCGGGTTGCGGGTGTCCTAGTCCTAGTGAATCTCGTGCAGTCATGGCCACACCGGCAGAACATTGTTTGGAGCATACATTATCAATAAAATATCAACAATTTCTCAATAAGAGTTTTCGCTAGGCTCGCGTGGACGGCGCGGCTCGTCGTACACTCCCGACACTTTTCCATCCCGTTTTCCGGGAATCGCCATCATGTCGCGCCATCCCACCAAGATCGTCTCTTCGGAACATCTCGTGTCCGACACAAGCGCGGAGCTTTCCGAGCTGGAATACGCTGCTAATCATGACCGGCAACGCATTCAACCGGTGGATGATGCGCTGCAGCGGGCGACAAGGACATGACCGCGATCGAAGTCTCGCTGCTGCATCACGTGAGCCATCGCGAGCGGCGCAAGAAGCTCGCCGACATCTGCTTCGTGCTGAACATCGAAGACACGCACGTCGCCACCTACGCGTTGAAGAAGCTCGTAGCTAGAGGGTATGTAAAAAGCGAAAAGACGGACAAGGAAGTGTTCTTTTCTGCAACGGATGCAGGCCACGAACTGTGTCTGAAGTATCGCGAGGTGCGTGAGAGCTGCCTCATCTCCACGCTGAAGGAAAGCGGTCTCACCAACGAGCAGATCGGCGAGGCGGCGCAACCGATGCACAACGCGTCCGGTCTGTACGACACCGCCGCGCGCGGTGGCATCTTTATAAATGCGTGGCGCGGAGCGGTGCCTGACCTGACGAGCTAGCCGGGGCGAGCGCCGGATAGAAACCGCTTTCGGTCACGATGAGATCGAGCGGAATGTCGTGTGCTTCGCGCTGCAGCGCATTCGTGCGGCAGGCTTCATACGCGATGCCGACCGTCACCGGCCGCTTTGCTCCCGGCCACGCCGCGAGCGTGCGGTCGTAATAGCCGCCGCCATAACCGAGCCGGTAGCCTTCCGCGTCGAATCCTACACACGGCACGAACAGCAGGTCGGGAATCACGACCTTCCCCGACGTAGGTTCGGCAATTTGGTGATGACCGATCTTCATCGGCGTCTCGGGCGTCCATGCATGGAACTCGAGCGGTACGCCACGGTCCTTAGCAACTGGCAGACTGGCTAGGTGCACAGCGTTCCCGGCGAGCCAGATAGAGAGGGCAGCGCGTGCGTCAAACTCGCCTGCGAGCGGCCAGTAGAAGCCCGCGCTGTCCACGTCATAATGCTTTAATGCATCGAGCACACGCCGAGCCAGCGCGGCGTGTGCAGCCGGCTCGGAAGCCGCTTGCAGCCTCGCTTCCAATAGCGCGCGGCGCAACGCCTTTTTCGATTCCGCAGCAGGGTTGCATGCTATGCTTGGGTTCAATTCGCGCTCCAGAAACAACGATGTCAAAACGCCTTTACCGAGTATATCGCGCGGCCGGTCTGGCGCTTGCCGCTGCGGCACTTGTCGCGTGCAGCACCGCTTCCGCAGTCAAGCCTGTTCCCCTCACGCAACTCACGAACGACGATCAGATCTTCGTCCAGCTTCGCGAAGCCTCCCGCACTAACGACGCGGGGCGCGCGACGCAACTGGCGAGCACGATCCCGAACTATCCGGCGCCTTCGTATCTGGAATACTTCCAGATCAAGCCGCAACTGTTCGATTCGAGTGGCCACGCGCGTGTCGATGCGCCGGACGCGCCGGTGCTGTCGTTCCTTCAGCGCTACGACGGTCAGGCCAACGCAGACCGTCTGCGTAACGACTACCTCACCGTGCTCGGCGCACGCCACGACTGGCGCAACTTCGATCAGCAATACGCGCGTTTCGTTCTGAACGACGACACGCAGGTGAAGTGCTATGCGCTCGAATCACGTGCGTCGCGCGGTGAGAACGTGGCCGACGCGGCGCGTGCCTTGCTCGCCGATCCTAAATGGTATGGCGACGGTTGCATCGACCTGATCAACTCGCTCGCGATCAACCAGCAGTTCAACGCGGCCGATGTCTGGCAGCAGATCCGTCTCGCGTACGAGCAGAACTACACGAACACGGGCGCGAAGCTCGTCGACGCGCTCAGCAATCAGCCGCCCGATCCGGTGCTGTTCAACCAAGCCACCACGACGCCGCCATTGCTGCTCGCACGTGGCTTCGGGCGGGACGCGCAGTCGCATCAACTCGCTCTGCTAGCCATCACGCGCATGGCGCGCAACGATCCGGCCATGGCCGCGGCCACGTTTGCTTCGGTTGCGCCGTCGCTCACGTCGCCGGAACGCGCGATCGGCTGGGGTACGATTGCCTATCAGGCCGCCGCGAAGCAGATGCCGAGCGCGGTCGACTGGTATCGCCTGTCGGTCAATGCGCCGCTGTCGAACCCGGCCTACGAATGGCGCGTGCGCACCGCGTTGCTCGCCGGCGACTGGACGATGGTGCGCTGGTCGATCGAACAGATGCCCGAGGCGCTGCGCAACCAGCCGTCGTGGGTGTACTGGCACGCGCGTGCTCTGAAGCAGGCCGGTGAAACGGCCACGGCGAACCAGGAATTCCAGTCGATCTCGCAGGGCTACAACTTCTACGGTCAACTGGCTGCGGAAGAGCTCGGCCAGAAAATCACGGTGCCGCCGAAAACCACCGTCACCGACGCCGAAGTGCAGCAGGCCGGCAACACGCCGGGCTTCGACCTGGCGCAGCGCTTTTACGCGCTGAACCTGCGGCTCGAAGGCAATCGCGAATGGAACTGGCCGCTGCGCGGCATGAGTGACCGTCAGTTGCTGGCTGCCGCCGAATATGCACGCCGGATCCAGTTGTACGATCGCACGGTGAATACAGCCGACCGTACGAAGACCGATCACGACTTCTCGCTGCGCTATCTGTCGTCGTTCAAGGACATCGTGGAGCGCGATGCGCAGTCGAATGGGCTCGACGTGGAATGGGCGTACGGCCTGATCCGCCAAGAATCGCGTTTCATCATCAACGCGCGTTCGGACGTGGGCGCAGGCGGCCTGATGCAGTTGATGCCGGGCACCGCGCAACTGGTCGCGAAGAAGATCGGCCTCGGCCCGATCTCGCGTGAACAGATGAACGACATCAACACCAATATCCTACTGGGGACGAACTATCTGTCGATGATCTACAATCAGTTCGACGGGTCCGCCGTACTCGCCACGGCGGGTTATAATGCCGGTCCGGGCCGTCCGCGCAACTGGCGGCAGTCGCTGGCGCATCCGGTGGAAGGCGCAATTTTCGCCGAGGCGATTCCATTCCAGGAAACGCGCGACTACGTTAAGAATGTGTTGTCCAACACGATCTACTACGCGGCATTGTTCGAAGGCCGTCCGCAATCGCTGAAAGCGCGACTGGGTTACATCGCACCGTAAGCGCCGCGCTGCTGCCGCATCGCTTCGAATGCGGCAGCGCGCTTCGCCAGCCGTCACCGGCCGATGCGGCGGCTTCCACCAGGGAGTCGAAAAATGCGACATAAAGCCATTGCGATCATCGGCGGTTCCGGTTTCATCGGCAGCCACCTCGTCAACGCCTTGGTGGAAATGGGCAAAGACGTGCGCATCGCCACGCGGTGGCGCTACAACGCCCGCCATCTCACCATGCTGCCTATCGACGTGATCGAAATGGACGTTTTCGATCCCGTCCAACTCGCGCGTTTCGTCGAAGGCGCCGACTGCGTCATCAATCTCGTGGCCACGCTGCATGGCAAACGCGGCAAGCCGTATGGCCCCGAGTTCGCGCGCATGCATGTCGATCTGCCGACGAAAATCGTCGCGGCATGCGAAGGCAAGGGCGTTCACCGGCTCATTCATATCAGCGCGCTCGGTGCCGATTCGAACGGCCCGAGCATGTACTCGCGCTCGCCCGGCGAACTGGTGATTTCGCGCGACAATCTCGATTCGATGAAATTAGACAACGTGCTGAGCGGCCCGCTTTCGCCAGCGCTCGGCATCGTCGAGCTGGCCAGCATCGAAGCCATTGTGCCCGTGTATCTCACCGGCGAATCCACGCGCTCGCGCTTCGACGCATTCCGTGCGACGGCCGGGCGTTGAACATTTTTCCTCTTCAACACAGATCCATTTCAGGCATGAAGCTGCTTATCGGTGACAAGAATTATTCGTCGTGGTCGATGCGTCCGTGGCTGCTGTTCAAACACTTCGGCATTCCGTTCGAGGAAGTGCTGATCCATCTGAATCAGCCCGACACCAACGCGAAAGTGCTCGCGTATGCACCGACCGGGCCGGGCAAGATCCCCTGCCTGATCGACGACAACGGCTCGGCAATCTGGGATTCGCTCGCCATCGCCAAAACGCTCGCCGAGCGTTTTCCGCAGCATGCATTGTGGCCGCGCGACGCGGCAGCACGCAGCCACGCCCGCAGCGTCAGCGCCGAAATGCATTCGGGCTTCGGTGCCTTGCGCTCGAACATGTGGATGAACATCCGCGCGTCGTTTCCGGGCAAGAACGCAAAGCCGGAAGCGCTCGCCGACATCGCGCGCATCGAGTCGATCTGGCGCAACTGTCTCGAAACGTATGGCGGCCCGTTCCTGTTCGGTGAGTTCGGTATTGCCGACGCCATGTACGGCGCCGGTCGTCATGCGCTTCCGCATGTGGCAACCGGCTTTGTCCGACGTTTGCGCGGCGTACGCGGAGCGCGTGAGCAACGTGCCCGCGGTCAAGGCGTGGATCGACGACTCGCTGAACGAAACCTACGCCATCGCTTATCAAGACGTATGCCCATGAACATTTACGCAGTGGGCGGCGCGATCCGCGACGAACTGCTCGGCGTGCCGGTTCAGGACCGCGATTATGTCGTGGTGGGCGCAACGCCCGAGCAGATGGTGGCGCAGGGCTACCGTCCGGTGGGCAAGGATTTCCCCGTGTTCCTGCATCCGCAGACCCACGAGGAATACGCACTCGCGCGCACGGAGCGCAAGACGGCGGCGGGTTATCACGGCTTCCAGTTTTTCTATGCACCCGACGTCACGCTCGAAGAGGACCTCGCGCGGCGCGACCTGACCATCAACGCGATGGCGCGCGAAGTGCGCCCAGACGGCGAACTGACCGGGCCGGTGATCGATCCGTTCAAAGGCCAAGGCGATTTGCAGGCACGGCTTTTTCGTCACGTGAGCGACGCGTTTCTCGAAGACCCGGTGCGCATTCTGCGGATTGCGCGCTTCGCCGCGCGCTTCGTCGATTTCACGGTTGCGCTTGAAACGATGGCGCTGATGAAAAAGATGGTCGCCGACGGCGAAGTCGATGCGCTGGTGGCCGAGCGCGTGTGGCAGGAAGTGTCGCGCGGATTGATGGAAAAGAAGCCGTCGCGCATGTTCGACGTGCTGCGCGAATGCGGCGCGCTCGCGCGCATTCTGCCGGAAATCGACGCACTCTTCGGCGTGCCGCAACGCGCCGACTATCACCCGGAAGTGGATACGGGCTTACACGTGATGATGGTCGTCGATCACGCCGCGCAGCAAGGTTATGCGCTGCCGGTGCGCTTCGCGGCGCTGACGCACGATCTCGGCAAGGCCACCACGCCGGCCGATGTCCTGCCGAAACACATCGGCCATGAAGAGCGCAGCGTCGATCTGCTCAAGCGTCTCGCCGAGCGTCTGCGCGTGCCGAACGACTGCCGCGACCTCGGCCTGCTCGTCGCGCGCGAGCACGGCAACATTCATCGCGTGATGGAAATGGGCGCGGCTGCGCTGGTGCGGCTGCTCGAACGCAGCGACGCGATCCGCAAACCGGCGCGTTTCGCCAAAGCCTTGCAGGCTTGCGAGGCGGACACGCGCGGGCGGCTAGGTTTCGAAGCGCGGGAGTATCCGCAGGCCGAACGCCTGCGCGTAGCGCTAGTGGCCGCGCGCGGTGTGGACACGGGCGCGGTGGCGAAGCGCCTCGCCGATGCGCCGGCCGGCATCAAGGACGCCGTGCATCAGGAGCGTGTGAAAGCGGTCGAAGCGGCGCTGCAATAAAGCAGGTGGCTCCGGGCGGAGCCATCTACAGCACGCGCGCGATCAGCGACAGCAGCATCGAAAGGATCAGCGCCGCCATGAACGGGAAAGGGTATTCGCGCCCGAATAGACGCAATGTCACGTCGCCCGGCATGCGTCGTCCGATGCCGATTTTCCGCAGCCACGGCCAGCAGGATGACAGCACTGCCACGGCAATAAACGTAGTCAGCAGCCAGCGGAGGATCATCATGACGTCCCGGAAAAAATCACAGCGTGTGCGAGCGGTCGCCGCTGGAGAACGCTTGCAACGTGTCGTCCAGACCGCGCGAGAACGCGATCACCTTGAAGAGCTCGCCCATCTCCGCTTCGGAAAGCAGCTTCTGCACGGCATTGGCAGCGGGCAGGAAGGCGGCGGTGTCGGACGGATCGATCGACGATAACGCGTCCGTAATGCCGGCGTTCATCAGAAAGCGCGCCTGCGACGTGAAGCCGAGCAGATCGGCACCGGCTTCGGTACCCGCTTCGGCGATGCCGGTGAATTCCACGTGCGCGGTGATGTCCTGCAAGCCCGGATAGAGAAACGGGTCGCCATGCGCGCGGTGCCGATAGTGGCACATCAGCGTGCCTTGCGCGCGCTGCGCGTGGTAATACTCGTGCTGCGGAAAACCGTAGTCGATGAAAAACGCGGTACCGCGCGTGAGCATCGTGCAGACCGTTCGCGTGAAGACGCGCGCGGCGTCGTGCGTTTCAGTCACGTAGTCTTCGCCGAAAGTCTCGACTTCCGACAGCAACGGATGGTCCGAGCCGACCACCGGACGGTCTTCGAACGCGAAAGCGTCGTCGCGCCACACCACGCCGCGCTCGTGCCAGACGCCGTCCATGTTGGCGAAAAGCTTAACCGGCATGGCGTCGAGCACTTCGTTGCCGATCACCACGCCCTCGAAATACTCGGGCAACGCGTCCAGCCAGCGTACTTTCGCGGCGAGCGCGGGCGCGGCGGCTTCGATCGTCTCGCGCTGCCGTTCGCGCAACTCGCCGGAGAGATCCACGATCGAGTAATTGTCGAACGCCACGCCGAGCGCGTCCAGTTCGTTGATGAGGCCCGCGGGCAGCTTGCCCGTGCCCGCGCCGAATTCCATCACGTTGCGCGTGCCGCTTGCCGCGAGCGCTTCGGCGACCGGGCGCGCGAGCGTCGACGCAAAAAGCGGCGACATTTCGGGCACCGTCACGAAGTCGCTGCCGTCGTCGCCGCGCAGCCCGAATTTGCGGGCGCCGCCGCTGTAATAGCCGAGTCCGGGCGCATACAGCACGCGCTCCATGTAGCGGTCGAACGGCAGCCAGCCGCCGGCGGCGTCGAGCTCCGCGCGCAAGTTCGCCACCAGCGCTTCGGACTGCGCAAGCGCGCTTGGGCCGGGAGCAGGTAAACTATCAGATTGGTGAACTTTCGGATTCATTCCTGCATTGTAAATGACTGCCTCTCAGGACATCGCTGGCGCGCCGGTGCCCGCCACGCCGCCCAACGGGTCGCACGTGGTGCTGATTACCGGCGGCGCGCGCCGCATCGGTCGCGCGCTCGCGCTCGGCTTTGCGGCGCGCGGCTGGGACGTGGCCGTCCACTATGGCAGTTCGGGTGAAGAGGCGGGCGAACTGGTCGCAAAAATCATCGCTCTGGGGCGCCGGGCGGTCGCGTTGCAGGCCGAACTGGGCGACGAGGCGCAGGTCGAGCGGCTTCTGCCTGCTTGTACCGCCGCGCTCGGGCATCCCGCGTGTATCGTCAACAATGCGTCGCGCTTTGAAGAGGACACGGCGCAGGACATCGGCTACGACCTGTTGCTCAAGTTGACGGCGATGAACGTCGGCGCGCCGCTGGTGCTCGCGCGCATGCTTTACGAGGCGACGCCGGAAGCCGCGCGCACGGACGAGACCCAGCGCGGCGTGGTGATCAATGTGCTGGATCAGAAGCTGTACAACATGAATCCCGATTACCTGTCGTACACGCTGACGAAGGCCGCCTTACAGACGGCGACCGTCACGCTCGCCCAGGCGCTCGCGCCGAAAGTGCGCGTGGTGGGGCTTGCGCCCGGCCTGACGATGCAATCTGGCGACCAGACGCCGACAGGCTTCGAGGCCGCTCACCGTACTACGCCTTTGGGCCGCGCGTCGCGGCCGGAGGATATTGTCAACGCCGCGCTGTATCTCGCCGATGCAGCGGGCGTGACCGGAACGACGCTGGTAGTCGACGGCGGACAGCACCTCGTGCCGCTGCCGCGCGACGTAATGTTTTTGACGGGCGCCTGACGCGTGCGCAGCCAAGGTTCAATGGCCGCCCACTGCTGTGAAGCGCCCCTTTGCGTGCTCAGCACGCCTTTTTCGACTGGAACGAACATGTTTGCCGCTCTTTCGCATCCCCGGCTCGCCGATTGCCGCCGGCTCTTTCTGCGCAATTACGAAGTGCACATCAACATCGGCGTGCACGACTTCGAAAAGCGCGGCGAACAGCGCGTCGTGATCAACGTCGAACTGTTCGTACCGCTCGCGCTCTCCACGCCGGTTCAGGACAAACTCGCGGAAGTCGTCGATTACGACTTCATGCGCTCCACGATTTCGCGTCGCGTCGAGCAAGGTCATATCCATTTGCAGGAAACGCTCTGCGACGACCTCGTGAAGACGATGCTCGAACATCCGCAGGTGCGGGCGGCGCGCGTATCGACCGAGAAGCCTGATGTCTATCCCGACTGCGATGCCGTGGGTGTCGAAGTTTTCCGTATCAAGGAGGATTGAGCCATGAACGCTCCGGAAATCCTGAACGACATGCAGACCGAGGCTCAGGCCGAAAAACAAGCCGAAACGCAAACCGACGCGGCTGCCGCAAAGGTCAAAACGCCGCTCACGAAGCGCGAACAGAAAGAAAAGAAGCGTACGAGAACAACAAGCTCTTCAAGCGGCTTGCGCGCCAACTTGGCCAGGCGGTCGGCGACTTCAACATGATCGAGGACGGCGACAAGGTGATGGTCTGCCTGTCCGGCGGCAAAGATAGTTATGCGATGCTCGACATCCTGATGCGGCTTCGCGAACGCGCGCCGATCAACTTCGAGATCGTCGCGGTGAATCTCGACCAGAAGCAGTCGGGCTTCCCCGAGCACGTGTTGCCAGAATACCTGAAGCAGCTCGACATTCCGTTTCATATCGAGAATCAGGATACGTACAGCATTGTCAAGCGGCTGGTGCCGGAAGGCAAGACCACCTGTTCGCTGTGCTCGCGTCTGCGGCGCGGTATTCTGTATTGCGTCGCGGGCGAACTCGGCGCGACGAAGATCGCGCTCGGCCATCATCGCGACGATATCCTGCAAACGCTGCTGCTGAACATGTTCTACGGCGGCAAGCTGAAGGGCATGCCGCCCAAGCTGCAATCGGACGACGGCAAGAACATCGTGATCCGGCCGCTCGCGTACGTGAAAGAAACCGATCTGGAAAAATACGCGGAGTTGCGTGAGTTTCCGATTATTCCGTGCAATCTCTGCGGCAGTCAGCCGAATCTGAAGCGCGCGGAAATGAAGGCGCTCGTGCGCGATTGGGAAAAGCGTTTCCCTAGCCGCATCGAGAATATGTTCAATGCATTGTCGAACGTCATGCCGTCGCATCTGATGGATCACAAGCTCTTTCCGTTCGCGAATCTTCGCGCAACCGGTGAAGCCGATTCGCAAGGTGATATCGCGTTCGACGAAGACCCGTGTTCCACGCCGGGCAACGAAGGTGCGATGCCCAACGCATCGAAAGCGATTTCAATCGTTCAGTTTGATGACATCTGACGGAAATCGCCTGCAAAAATAGATGTTTTCCGCATAATCGCACCCGATAAAAGGCCGCACTCGCGGCCTTTTTCGTTCAAGGCTGCGTGATAGAATCGACCGCTCCAAACTCGTCTATTTGCCGAAGCTATGAACATCGTGATTTTGGCGGCAGGCACCGGCAAGCGCATGCGGTCCGCGCTTTCCAAGGTGCTCCACCCCCTAGCCGGCCGGCCGCTCCTCGCTCATGTCATCGACACTGCTCACACGCTCGAGCCCACGCATCTCGTCGTGGTGATCGGCCATAGCGCCGAAGCCGTGCGTCAAGCCGTTGCAGCGCCCGACGTCCAGTTCGCCGTGCAGGAACAGCAACTCGGCACCGGGCACGCTGTGCAACAGGCGTTGCCGTTGCTCGATCCGTCCGAACCCACGCTCGTGCTGTATGGCGACGTGCCGCTCACGCGTGCAAGCACGCTGCAGGCACTCACCGACCGCGCGGGGAAGGGCGGCTACGGCGTGCTCACCGTCACGCTCGACGACCCGAGCGGCTATGGCCGCGTCGTGCGCAACGAGCAAGGCAAGGTTTCGTGCATCGTCGAACAGAAAGACGCCACGCCCGAACAGCTGAAGATCGCCGAGATCAACACCGGCATCATCGTCGCACCTACCGGGCGACTCGGCGGGTGGCTGTCGGCCTTGAAGAACGACAACGCGCAAGGCGAGTTCTATCTCACCGACGCCGTTGAAATGGCGATCGAAGCCGGACTCGAAGTCGTCACCACGCAGCCGGAAGAAGAGTGGGAAACGCTCGGCGTGAACAGCAAGCAGCAGCTTGCCGAACTCGAGCGCATTCATCAGGGCAACGTGGCCAACGCACTGCTGGTGGCAGGCGTCACGCTCGCCGATCCGGCGCGGCTCGATGTGCGCGGCACGCTGGAATGTGGCCGCGACGTGTCGATCGACGTGAACTGCGTGTTCGAAGGCAAGGTCACGCTGGCCGATAACGTCACTGTCGGACCGAACTGTGTGATCCGCAATGCGTCGATCGGCGCGGGAACGCGTGTCGACGCGTTCACGCATATCGAAGGCGCCGAAGTGGGCGCGAACGTCGTGCTCGGTCCGTACGCGCGGCTGCGGCCGGGTGCTTCGTTGCAGGACGAATCGCACGTCGGCAACTTCGTCGAGGTGAAGAATGCCGTGCTCGGTCACAGTTCGAAAGCCAATCACCTCACGTATATCGGCGACTCGGACATCGGCGCGCGCGTGAATATCGGCGCGGGCACGATCATCTGCAATTACGACGGCGCGAACAAGTCGCGCACGATTATCGAAGACGACGTGTTCGTCGGTTCGGACACGCAACTCGTCGCGCCGGTGCGCGTGGGACGCGGCGTGACGATCGCGGCGGGCACCACGGTCTGGAAAGACGTCGAACCGGACATGCTCGTTCTGAACGATAAAACGCAAACAAGCAAACCGGGCTACGTACGCCCGACCAAGAAGAGCTGATGGACAGACGCGCGTACGAGGCGCGCTCCTTGAAACCCAGCACTGAAAAAGGAATAAGCCATGTGTGGCATTGTCGGAGCGGTTGCGCAACGTAACATCGTTCCCGTCCTGATCGAAGGACTTCGTCGCCTGGAATACCGCGGCTACGACTCGTGCGGCGTGGCCGTGCTCGGCGCAGAAGGCCCACGCCGCGCGCGCAGCGTGGCGCGCGTAGCCGATCTCGACGATCAGGTTCGCGAGAATCATCTCGAAGGCGTAACAGGTATTGCGCATACGCGCTGGGCGACGCATGGCGCGCCCGTCACGGACAACGCGCATCCGATCTTCTCGAAAGA
The DNA here is from genome assembly GCA_940747215.1 of uncultured Paraburkholderia sp. Taxonomy (GTDB): domain Bacteria; phylum Pseudomonadota; class Gammaproteobacteria; order Burkholderiales; family Burkholderiaceae; genus Paraburkholderia. The sequence continues at coordinate 30,509 of CALNWS010000014.1, forward strand.
CGCGTTGGCGTTGGTACACAACGGCATCATCGAGAACAACTACGAATCGCTGCGCGAAATGCTGCGTGGCAAGGGTTACGAGTTCGTCTCGCAAACCGACACGGAGGTTATCGCTCACCTCGTGCACAGTTTGTACAAAGGCGATCTGTTCGCGGCCGTGCGTGAAGCGGTGTCGCAACTGCACGGCGCGTATGCGATCGCGGTGCTGCATAAAGACCAGCCGCATAAGGTAGTAAGCGCTCGCCAGGGTTCGCCGCTCGTGGTCGGTCTCGGCGACGGTGAGAACTTCCTTGCTTCGGACGCGCTGGCGCTCGCCGGCAGCACCGAGCGTTTCATCTTCCTCGAAGAAGGCGACGTGTGTGAACTGTCGCTGAACGGCGTGCGTATCGCCGACCGCGACGGCGGCGAAGCGGAGCGCGAAGTGCGCCACGTGGCGGCCTACGGCAGCGCGGCCGAACTCGGCCCGTATCGTCACTTCATGCAGAAGGAAATCTTCGAACAGCCGCGTGCGATTACGGACACGATTCCGCAAGCCGATTCGTTCGACGCATCGATCTTCGGCGAAAACGCCGCCAAGGTGTTCTCGGAGATCGACAGTCTGCTGATCCTCGCGTGCGGGACGAGCTACTACTCGGGCCTCACGGCGAAATACTGGCTGGAGTCGATCGCAAAGATTCCTACACAAGTGGAAATTGCCAGCGAGTATCGCTATCGCGAGTCATTGCCGAATCCGAAGGCGCTGGTCGTGGTGATCTCGCAATCGGGTGAAACGGCGGACACGCTCGCGGCTCTCAAGCACGCGCAGTCGCTCGGTCACAAGCACACGCTGGCCGTGTGCAACGTCGGCACGAGCGCGATGGTGCGTCAGACGGAACTCGCGTTCCTCACACACGCCGGCCGCGAAATCGGCGTGGCGTCTACCAAGGCGTTCACCACGCAGCTCGTCGGTCTCTTCGTGCTGGCAGTCACGCTCGGCAAGCTGCGAGGTCGTGTAACCGAAGGTCAGGAGGCGGATTACCTGCGCCAATTGCGCCATTTGCCGGCTGCGCTCAATAGCGCGCTGACGCTTGAGCCGCAAATCATCGCGTGGTCGGAAGAGTTTTCGTGCAAGGAACACGCGCTGTTCCTCGGCCGTGGCTTGCACTATCCGATCGCGCTCGAAGGCGCGCTGAAGCTGAAGGAAATTTCGTACATTCACGCGGAAGCGTATCCGGCCGGCGAATTGAAGCACGGGCCGCTCGCGCTCGTCACGGAAGCGATGCCGGTCGTCACAGTGGCGCCGAACGACGCACTGCTCGAAAAGCTGAAATCGAATATTCAGGAAGTGCGCGCGCGTGGCGGTCAGCTGTATGTGTTCGCCGACTCCGACGCGAAGATCGTCAACGACGAAGGTCTGCACGTGATCCGCATGCCGGAACACTACGGTCTGCTGTCGCCGATCCTGCACGTCGTGCCGCTGCAATTGCTTGCATATCACACGGCCTGCGCACGTGGCACCGACGTGGACAAGCCGCGGAACCTAGCTAAGTCTGTGACTGTGGAGTAAGCGCGGTTTAGGACTGTTGCTGAGTTGCTGTGCTGCTATGTTTTCTAGGGATAGCCATTCGACCGCCCGCTTCGGATAATCGGGTGGGTTATCTGCTCGAGAACAATTCTACACGCGTCTGGACGCGCTCCATCCATCACTTCCGGCCTGCCGTCACCGTTATCGCGTGACTGTCCGTTTCCTCAAGTCTTCTCTTCCTCCTTCAATCCGACCTCGGCGCGTCGCGTAATGGCTCCGGAACCCTTCGCTCGATAGACCCAAACCAGCAGTCGCCTTCACAGCGCCAATATCTCATCGCTCAAGCAGGAATGATCCCCCTATTAACTGGGGTGGGCCAACGGCACTCGTCTACGGCGTATTGTTTGACTGGCACCGGTGAAGAATAAAGCGGAGACATTCATGAGCGGTACAAACTCGGGAACCCTGATTCATCGCTTCCTGCATTGGGAGCGCACACAACCCGATGCAGTCTATCTGACCGAACCCACGCCGGATGGCCACGTTGTCGACTACACGTGGAGTCAGGTTGGCGAAGAGGCGCGCAAGTTGGCGGCCTGGCTGCAGTCGTTGCAACTGCCGCCGCATAGCGCGATATCGATTGTCGGGAAGAACAGTGCGCACTGGATCATCGCGGATCTGGCGATCTGGTTTGCCGGGCATGTTTCTGTGCCGCTCTACCCGACTATCGGCGTCGATACGGCGAAGTATGTCTTCGAACATTGCGACGTGCGTGTGGTGTTCGTCGGCAAGCTCGACGGCAATCCAGGCTCTAACACGGACCCCAACGCGGGCGGCAGTTCGCAAGGCTTGGCCGCGCTTCAAAAGGTGCTGCCGCGCGATACACGGCTGGTCGGGTTGCCGATGTCGCCGGTCATTCTCGAGGCATCGCAATGGGAAGACATCGTCGCAAACGTCGCGCCGCTTGTGAGCGTGCATTTGCCGAGCTCTGACGATCTCGCCACGATCATCTCTACACGTCGGCAGCACGGGCCGTCCGAAGGGCGTCATGCACAGCTTCCGCTCGATCTTCGCGTACGCGACGCAGGCTGGCCGCTATTGCAAATTTTCACCCGCCGACCGGTTACTGTCCTATCTGCCGCTGGCGCACACGGCCGAGCGTTCGTTCGTCGAAGCGAATTCGTTGTGCCATGGCTTCCGCGTATTTTTCAGCGATGGCCTCGCCACGTTCGCGCAGGATCTTCTACGCGCGCGGCCAACGCTTTTCATCTCGATGCCGCAGCTGTGGACGAAGTTCTATCAAGGCATCTGCGCGAAGCTGCCCGAAGATCAACAGGCCTTGCTGTACACAGACACGCCGAAGGCCAATGCATTGAAGCAGCGCATTCTGACAATGCTCGGCCTCGACGCAACGCGCATGGCGTTCACCGCTCCGCGCCGCTGCCGGCGCAAAATCGGCAGCCCGAGCTGACCGCACAAAGCGTGACCGACGACGGCTTTTTCAAAACCGGCGACCGCGGCGAACTGGACGAAATTGGCCGGCTGAAAATCACCGGCCGCGTGAAGGAGATCTTCAAGACCAGCAAGGGCAAATATGTCGCGCCCACGCTGATCGAAAACAAACTGAGCCATACGAAGATCGAAGGCGGCCTGTGTAACGGAACCGGCGTTCACGCGACCCTTTGCATTGCTGATGGTGTCGGCAGCAGCGAAGAGCGAGCTTACGGACGACGCGACTCGCGAGGCTTTGCGCGTGGAACTGCACGCGCTGCGAGCGCCGTGAACGCTACGCTCGAAAACCACGAGAAGCTCGACTTCATCGTGATCGTGGAAGAGAACTGGAACACCGAAAACGACTTCCTCACGCCGACACTGAAGATCAGGCGCGCCCGTATCGAAGATCACTACCTGACGGCTGCGCGAGCATGGGCAGAGCTTGGGCAGGCGGTTATCTTTAAAGCGAAACCACGAAAGTGCATCAGTAAAACTGTGCACGTCACCTAGCTGTGATCTACGCTTCTTATGAGGTGCGCGTTTGCGGACGTTCGCGAGCGCTTGCGCCATCGTGCCGCACCGCAGTGCTTCGCTGCTTAGCCCACCGTCCCCCTCGTATCGAGGGGCGAAACTGTGAGCAATTAAGTGATTAACTTTTAAGACTTCGCGCGCGGCCATGCGGGTGCTCGACGCACGGTCAGGAGCGTTATTCAGAACGACACGGCAACACAAAAAGTTTCTTCCTGATGTTTCGCGTCAACGAGCCGACGGAGTCTTTATTTAACAAGCATTGCAAACCTAGCTGCCTGCAAGGAATGGATTGACCGCGATACACGGCCCGCAGGAAATTTTTAATCTGACATTTGAAAAGCACGACCATGAAACTCGCTCCGACTTCACGCTCGCTTGTGCTGCCGCTCATCGTGGCCGCGCTGTCAGTTGGTGTGCTCTCGCCGGTATTCGAAGCCGGTGCAGCGGAAACTGTGCCGGCGCTTTCGCGCGCGCAACTGCTCGGCCCGATACGAACATGCGCATCACGGAGCCTTACGCACGGCTCGTCGCACGCAACGCCATATTGTGGGCGTGGCCAGTGGTCAACGTCTACAACCGTCGCCTCGCGTTCAAGGATGCACCGGAGCCGGGTCTTGCGGGCGGCGTGCTGCCGCTCGCGCCGCTCAACCGGCTGTCGATGCTGACCGATTATGTGAAGCCGGACCAGCGCTGGGTGATGTGTCCGAATCAGGATGTCGTGTATGGCGCCGGCGTGCTCGCGCTCGACGAAAGCCCGGCCGTGATTCAGGTGCCGGACTTCGGCAAACGCTTCTGAGTCTACCAGCTCGCTGACACCCGTGCCGACGGTTTCGCGAAGCTCGGCGCGATGTACGGCAGCATACGGCAGCAAGTCGGGGCCGGGGCAAGTCGGGCTCTACATAATAATCGGGCCGCACTGGAAGGGAAAAGTTCCGGCTGGCATCACAGCCGTGTTCCGCGCGTCGAAAAATACGGTCTTCGTGATCCCGCGCGTTTTCCAGGAAGATACGCCGGACGAGAAAGACGGCTCGCTCACGCTCTATCTGCAAGCGAGTTCGCCGGGTCCGGAGAAGGAGGCGAATTGGCTGCCCACGCCGGCCGGTGAATCGTTCTCGGTTTATCTGTGCGATTACTGGCCGGGTGACGACGCGGTACAAGGAAAGTGGACGCCGCCGGCTGTCGTGCGCGTACAGTGAAGTGGTCTGGCGTCGCCGCACGTAAAAGCGTGCGGCGCATGTGAAAAATGCGGTGCGGCGCGAGTGCTTACTCGATGAGTGCCTGCTCGCGCGCCCATATCATCGCGTCGTAACGGCTCGACACACTGAGCTTGGCGAAGATATTGAGCAGGTTCCAGTTCACCGTTTCGAGCGTGATGTTGAGCGCAAGTGCGATGCGCTTGTTCGACATGGCCTGCGCGACGAGGCGAAGAATCTCGACTTCACGTTGCGTCAGCATCGGCTGCATCTTCGCACGGACCGGGCGACGGTTTGAGCCTGCCGGACCATCGGGTAAGACTCCTTCGGGATATCTATCGAGCAAATCGTTCGCGTAGTGTAACGTGGTGCCCTCCACCTTGCGTTCTCGCACAAGGCGTGCGCAGCTTTGCCGCCGGCGCACCTTCGTCGATAAACGTGCGCACGAGGCCGAGTCGCTGGCCAGCTTCGAGGGCGCGCACGAAGCAAGCATGTGCGTTGTCAGCGTTCCTTGTTTCCGCGAAGACGATTGCACAGAGCAGATCCGTCAGCACCGCAAGGCGGCCGCGGCCGAACGCACGCGCATGCTCGCGCACGATTTCCAGTGCGCGTAATGCTTCTTCCGGCTGACTTTCACACGCGACGCGCGCACGCGCGAGCGCGGCTATCGCGGGAATTTCCTTCTTATAGCCCGGATCGTCGACGTGCGTGCGCGCGAGTTCGTCGAGCTGGCTCATTGCTTTGAGCATATGCGCGCGATCGTGCTTGAGCAACAGCACCTTCACCTGTTCTGCAAGCATGTGTGCAACTGCACGCGGCTGCCGCACGCTGACAAGGTGTGCCGTTTGACGCTGCGGAAACATAAGCGCGGTGTCCGCGCCTTCCTGCAGCAGATCGAGCCGCGCGCAGCAAAGTGATGTGCGGATCATTACGTTCGGCCCCGACGATTGAAGCAGGCCTCGACGATTCGCTATCGTCTCGCGTGCGTCGTCGATGCGATCGAGCTCGTAGTAGGCGTCAGCGGCCACGCTCGCGCTGACGTTCGCGCTGATCGAATATCGCCCGACTGCGTGCAGCGAATGCGACAGCAAAGCCGCGCTCTCGCGCTCCACCTCGCGCACGCTGCCTTCGAAAATCGCTACTGAAGCATGCGTAGCCTGAGCGACCAGCGCCATGTCGTTGTCGCGCTCGGCCGGTACCACCGGATGTTGTTCGAAGAGCCGTTTTGCCTCGGCGTAACGGCCCGCGGCGGCGTACGCAAACATAACTCGGCAACGAGCAGGTAGCGCAAGAACGGATTCTCGATCGATGCATCCCGAAGCGGTTCGAGCACATCGATCATGTCTTGCTTGTCGTCGTACTGAAACGCGATGGCGGCGTGAATCAGCGGCACGCTGTCCGCGATCTCGGATTCAAGACTCCACGTCGCGTGGCGCGGAGTGTTCGATAACCGCCGCCGCAAACTCCAGGTAGCCACCCGCGCTCGCATGGCGCACGGCCTCGGCGAGCAGTTCATGCCCGGCGAACCAGCGGCTCGTGCGACAATGCAACTCGCGCACCGCGTCGGGTTCGCGCTGGGCGAGACGCGTCGCGAGAAACTCCCCGAAAAGCGAGTGAAAGCGATACCACGACACTCGATCCTCCGAGTCCACGCGGTTGATCAGCAGGTTTTCGTCCTCCATGCGTTTGACCAGATCGGCGGCGTGTTCGTTGCCCGTCACGGCGCGCACGAGCGGCGCAGGATAGAGAGCTCCACTGCGAAGCTCAGCTTCTGCATGAAGCGGTGCGCGAGCGGCGCTTCGACGTGGTGGTAGTCGTCGATCAGCAGATATAGCTCTTTCGGCTGATTGACCGCAGCTTCAACGATCGCCGCGACCGACGCATCCATTGCCGCCGCGCTTGCGTTCTCGAGCGGCAAGTCCATTTCCACCGCAAGCCCCGTGCGCTGCATGGCCAAAAAGAGCGCGGTGCAGAAGTCGATGTAGCTCTTGTCGTCCGCCGTGAGCGAAAGCCACGCGACTTCCGCGCCCCGATTTCAGGCATGCCTCGCGCCACTGGGCGAGCAGTGTCGTCTTGCCATAGCCCGCGCTGCCCGTAACCAGCGCGAGGCGGCAATACTGCATGCGCGTGAGCTGGCCGAGCAGATCCGCGCGCGCAACGTATTTGGCACCGATGCGCGGCAGCGAAAACCTGGTTGAGACTAGGTGCTTGGAGAAAGGCATATTCAGATCACCACCCAACCGAAGACGTTCCTGTGCGGATAAGGCTTCCACCTTCGCAGACTGCGCCCGCCAAAGCCCCCCTCACAACGAGGGGTGGTAAATGGTCTGCCAGAAACTAACTTAGCGCAATCGCATCGTCAAGAACGAGTGCGCAAAGTCCCGGAGGAGAGGTGAGCTATTCGCAGGCAGTGGTAGGTTCGGTGGGCTGGTTGACGATGAACCGGCCGGCCGCCATGACCGGCAATGGCCGAGCGTTCTGCGCGGGCACCGACCTGATCGAAGCGGCTGAGCCACCGCAGCCGGACAAGCGCGAGTTTCTCGAACTGATTGTCGATTTCTTCGATACGCTGCGCGCTTTTCCCAAGCCCGTCATCGCCGCCGTCAACGGCCTTGCGTTGGCAGGCGGCCTCGAAATCGTGCTGGCATGCGACATCGTGCTGGCGGCCGAATCCGTGCGTCTTGGCGACGCGCATTCGAACTTTGGTGTGTTTCCGGGCGCGGGCGGCGCGGCGGTTCTCCCGCGCAAGGTGCCGGCCAACGTCGCACGCTATCTGCTCTTCACGGGCGACTACATGAACGCGGCCGAACTCAAGGGTTACGGGTTACGGCCTCGTCAACGAGGTGCTTGCCGATGCCGAACTTAAAGCGCGCACACAGGTGCTCGCCGACAAGTTGGCCCGGAAGAGTCCGCTTGTGCTTGCGCGCATGAAGCGCGTAGCTAACGAGGCACCTGATAAGTCAACCGCGGACGCGCTGCGCCACGAACTACTGGAACTGCGCAATCACCAGCGTTCGTACGACGTGAAGGAAGGGCTGCTCGCGTTCGCGGAAAAGCGCGAGCCACAATTCAAAGGCTGCTGAGATCAACTCGAAGTCAACAATACCTCTCACATGGAAAACATCTATTCGTTGGTGTCGGGATGACACCCTTCGGCAGACATCTCGACAAGTCGGTCAAGCAACTCACGGCCTGGGCCGTGGAAGACGCGCTCAAAGACTCCGGTTGCGATCGCGGCTGGATCCAAGCGGCGTATTTTGGCAACATCACTCAGGGACACATGCAAGGCCAGCACATGATCCGCGGCTAGGTTGCGCTGATCCCGCTCGGTTTAGGTGGCATTCCGATTCACAACGTCGAGGCCGCGTGCGAGTTCGCTAGCAGCGCCTTTCACCTGGTCGTGACGCAACTGCGTGCGGGCATGGCCGACGTCGTGCTCGCCGTGGGCGCGGAGAAGATGTACTCGCACGACAAGAGCCGCATGTTCTCTGTGTTCGATTCGGCCTAGGACGTGGAAACGGCCGAAGCCACGCGGCGCAGATAGTCGAACTCGGCCGTGGCGTGAAGGTGCCTGACGGCTCGCAGTCCGACAAGCCGTACAGCATTTTCATGGATGTCTATGCCGGCATCGGCCGACAACTAATGGAACGTTACGGCATCACGCAGTGCCAGTTCGCAGCGGTGTCGTCAAAGAATCACAATCACTCAGAGCATAACGAACGCTAGCAATATCGCAAGCCGATGTCGATCGAGGAGATCCTCGGTTCGCCGCCGATCACATATCCGTTCACGTTGCCGATGTGCTCGCCTATATCGGACGGCGCAGCCGCTGCAATCCTCTGCACGGAGTCCGATCTCAAGCGCTACGGCTTCGACCGCAACCGCGCGGTTCACGTACTCGCAACAGTTGTGCGTTCGGCCTCGCAGCGCGCAGGCGACGACCTCGAGAATCACATCACGGTGCACGCCGCGAAGCTCGCGTACGACGAAGCGGGTATCGGTCCGGAGGACATCAACGTGGCCGAGTTGCACGACGCGTCCACGATCGGCGAAATCGCGTTGTGCGAGAGCCTTCGTCTGTGCAAGCCGGGTGAGAGTGGTGTTATGGCCGAGCGGGGCGAGAGCACGATCGGTGGCCGGCTGCCGATCAATCCCTCCGGCGGTCTCGAATCGAAGGGGCATCCTATCGGCGCAACGGGTATCGGACAGATTTTCGAACTCGTCGAGCAACTGCGCGACGAGTGCGGCGCACGCCAGGTGGAAGGCGCGTGCTTCGCAATTCAAGGCAACGGCGGCGGACTGTGGGGCGTCGAGGAAAGCATCGACCACATCGGGATCTTTGGTCGCGCCTGACCCAGCAATGAATCCAAGAATACACACCATGCCATACCAGTTGCCCACAGAAGAGCAGACGTTGGCCGTCGAGAGTTTTCGCAAGTTCTTGCAGTCGGAAGTCAAGCCGGTCGCTCGCGAATATCGCGACCGGTTCATCCCGAAAGAGAGAATGCGCGAGCTGACGCAACGCATCGCTGAGTTTGGCCTGCCCGGCTGCACCATTCCCATCGAATATGGAGGCATGGGCTGGTCGTTCACCATGCAGGGTATGCTCTTCGAAGAACTTGTTGCCTGTTCGTGCGATATCGCGCTGTGCGTGATGCTCAACATGGGCCTTGCGTCGATGCTGTGCAACGCGCGCCCCGAAGTGCGCGACCGCTATATGCCCGACGCGCTCGCGGGCAAAATCTTCGGTTCAATCGGCATCAGCGAATCCGACGTAGGCTCGAACGTGGCCGAGCTCAAAACGCGCGCCGTACTCCATGGCGATCATTTCATTATCAACGGTGAAAAGACCTGAATCACGAACGGGGTCTACTCAGACGTGCTGATCTACACCGTGCGCGGTGAAAAGGGACTTTCGCACATTCTCATCGACCGCAAGGAACACGGCTACGAAGCGCGTAACATCGACAAGATCGAGTTGAGTTCGCAATCGACCGCGCAGATTTTCATCACCGATGCGCGCGTGCCGGAGACCAATCTGATCGGCGAAGAAGGCGACGGTCTGCGCAACACCATGAAAGTTTTTGAAGTTGCGCGGGCGCACGTGGGCACGTTGTCGGTCGAGATCATGCGCGCGTCGCTGGAGGAAGCCATCGCCTACGCGAAGGAGCGCAAGCAGTTCGGAAAGGTGATTGCGGCGCACCAACTGATCGCCGCGAAAATCGCGAACATGGTCGATGCTGCCAGTCTGATGTGTCAGCGCGTGTTCGGTCTGATCGACGCAGGCGTGCGCTGTGACATGCAGGCTTCGATGGCGAAGGCTTTTACAACAGAAGCCGCTGTCCAAGTGTGTCGCGATGCGGTGCAATTGCACGGCGGCAACGGCATCACGAAGAAGTTTAACGTGGAGCGCCTGCTGCGCGAGGCAATCATTATCCCGATCCCCGACGGCACGACCGAGATACAGCAGCTCATCATTTCGCGTGCGCTGACAGGGGTCGCGGCGTTCTGACGAATTGGCTGGGTGGACGAATGTACATGAGGGGCGCAGCGCACGCATCATGACGGCGATCCGGTTGGTCAGGTGATGCAGAGCCGAATGCAAAAGCTGGCGCCCAAAAACATGGCGAGCAGCACGCCGCTGATGAACTAATGTTGGTCGGACCGACCGGCAGCTATAACAACCAGGAGATCGTATGACGCGCAAAGTCGTTGTCGCGGGTGTGGGCATGGAGCACATGAAGCGTTTTGACACCCCGCTTTCGAGCTTCGCGAAAATTCGTGCGAAAGCGAGTCGCCATGCGGCGAACAATCACCTCGCAGTATTTCGCAAGGTCGGGACCACCGAGGAAGTGCTCGCCGATCAGGTGATGTGGCCCGGCGTCATTGCTCGTCTCATGGCTTGCCCGCCGACCTGCGGCGCCGCGGTGGCGGTGTTGTGCAGCGAGGACTACGCGCGCCGTCACGGACTCGACGCATCCGTGTGGATCGCCGCGCAGGCGCTGACGACCGACGGCCCGGAGTCGCTCGAAGGTGACGACCTGCGCGACGTCGCGGGCTTCAGCATGTCACGCAACGCCGCGCGTCAAGTGTATGAGGCGGCGGGCATGGGGCCGGAAGATGTGGACGTCATCGAACTGTACGATTGCTTCGCGCATAACGCGTTGATTACGTACGAGGCACTTGGGCTGTGTCCGGAAGGTGGCGCGGCAAAGTTCATCGACGATGGCGACAACACCTACGGCGGTCGGCACGTCGTCAATCCTTCTGGTAAGCTGCTACCCAAGGGGCATCAGCTCGGCGCGACGGGGCTCGCGCAATGTGCGGAGCTCGTGCAGCAACTGCGCGGCGCTGCGGGCGGACGTCAGGTGGAGAATACGCGCGTCGCGTTACAGCACAACGTCGGTATCGGCGGTGCTTGCGTTGTCACGATGTACCGCAATTGATCGGGGGGCACGATGGACTTTCAACCCGATGCCGGTCTCAACGCCTTTCGCGAGACAGTGCGAGCATCTGCCGGCCGATCTGGCCGACAAGCCGGTCGGCAGCGTACGCTTGATTCGGGCCGATCTTGTGCGCTGGCAAAAGATCCTGAACGGTAATGGCTGGGGCACACCGTATTGGGCGCATAAAGATGGCGGCACCGGCTGGACGGTACTTCAGCGGCTCGTGTTCGACGAGGAATGCGTAGCTGCAGGCACGCCTACCCAAGACGGTTTCGCGCAGAAACTGCTCGGCCCCGTCATCAACGCGTTCGCGACGCCTGACCAGAAGGCTGAACATATTCCGCGGATCCTTAAAGGAGAGCGGCTCTGGTGTCAGGGTTTTTCGGAACCAAGCTCGGGTTCGGACCTAGCCTCATTGCGCACGCGTGCCGATCGCGACGGCGATCACTACATCGTCAACGGTCAGAAAATCTGGACGAGCTACGCGCATGAATCGGACTGGATTTTTCTGCTTGTGCGCACGGACGCCGATGCGAAGAAGCAGGCAGGCATCAGCTTCCTGCTGGTTGACATGCAGACGCCGGGTATAGCTGTGCGGCCGATCCGTAGTATCGACGATTGCCATCACCTACCTGAACGAGACGTTCTTTGACAACGTGCGCATGCCGGTCGCAAATCGTATCGGTTTGGAAGGCGAAGGCTGGATGATCACGAAGTTTCTGCTTAACAACGAGCATGCAACTGCGGCCGATCTGCCGATGCTGCGCCGCTATCTGATGCAACTGCGCATGCTCGCGACAACACAACGTGCGGGCAGCAAGCCACTGTCGCGCGGTCGGAGTTTGCGCTGTGCCTTGCGCGTCTCGAAGCGGAAGTGAAGGCCATCGCAACGCTGGTCAAGCGCGTCGCGGCGATGGAACAGGACCATAGCCCGCCACGCATGCGATGGGTTCGATCCTCAAGGTGCGCGGTACCGAGCTTCAGCAACGCATGAGCGAGTTCATGGTCGAATCCCTCGGCGACTACGGCGCGGTGGCCTATCCCGAGCCGCACGACGCTTGCCTCAAACCGCCATTACCGCATCAGGACGTGGGTCGCGGCATTGCCAACGACATGTTCTTCCGGCGGGCATCGACGATCTATGGTGGCACGAGCGAAGTACAGCGTGGGATCATTGCCAAGATGCTGTTTCAACTCTGATTGCCGGACCTGACATGAACTTCAATCTTGATGCAGGGCAGCAACTGCTGCAGGACAGCGTCCGTCGTTTTGTCGACAGGGACTACAGCTTCGAAGCACGTACCGCGCTCGTGAAGACGCGTACGCCTGCGCGCACAGCGCACTGGTAGACTTTCGCCGACAATGGCTGGCTCGCGGCGGCATTGCCTGAGTCGTGCGGCGGCCTCGGCGGTTCGATCATCGATACGGTCCTCATCGCTCAGCAACTCGGACGCGGACTGTATGTCGAGCCGTATCTCGGCGGCGCGCGCGACGGCACCGGTGGTTCGTCGCAAGTCGCGCTCGCGGTAGTCGAGGAAATCAGGCAGGCGGGTGGCATGGCGATCGCCGACGGGGCGAATGTCGCAGACTACGACTAGGTTCAGGCTATGGTCAAGCGCGCGGTGACTGAATTTGGCCGCATCGATATCCTCGTCAACAATGCAGGCATCCTGCGCGACAAGAGCTTTGCGAAGCTCGATATGAGCGATATCGAAGCCGTACTTGACGTGCACCTCATGGGTTCGATCAACTGCTCGAAGGCCGTGTGGGACATCATGCGCGAGCAGGGTTACGGCCAGATCGTGATGACGACGTCGTCGTCCGGCATGTACGGCAACTTCGGCCAGTCTAACTATGGCGCGGCGAAGATGGGCGTGATCGGCCTCATGAACGCGCTGACCGCCGAAGGCCGTAAGAACGACATCCGCGTCAACACGATCGCGCCGGTCGCAGCGACACGCATGACCGAAGGCATCTTGCCCGAAGCTATGCTCGCACGCATCCAACCCGAGCGCGTGACACCGGCCGTGTTGTTTCTCGCGAGCAAAAACGCACCGTCGAAGACGATCGTCGCGGCGGGCAGCGGTGCGTTTGTGGCCGCTACGATCGTTGAAACGGAGCCCATGCTACTGCCCGACGAAGCGATTACACTTGAGGGGGTCGCGGCGCGCTTCGGCAACATCGCGAACTGGGCGACGGCAAGGTCGTACGAAGATTCCGGCCACCAGGTGCAGGCTTTCCTCAAACTCGTGTGCGGGATGTAAGCAGGTTTTGTTTTGTCATAGGGACCGTCGCGCTTGCGGCGGTCTTTTTCATTTGAGATCTGGAAATTGGTGCACGCGAGCGGCGCGAGCGCAATGGAAAAGGCCCGCACGAATGATGTTCGTGCGGGCCGCGAATTTATTTTTCACCGACTGAGTGTCAGCCATGTGCTGCCCATGACGGCTGCTAATCGAGATTGCGCGAGATGATCAGCTTCTGGATGTGGCTCGTGCCTTCATAGATCTTGCAGACGCGTACGTCGCGCAGAAAACGCTCGACGGGGAAGTCGGTTAGGTAGCCATAGCCACCGTGAATCTGCAAGGCGCCCGAGCACACTTTCTCGGCAATCTCGCTGGCGAACAGTTTTGCGATCGACGCCTCCTTGATGCAGTCCACGCCGGCATCCAGCAGGCGCGCTGCGTGCAGGCAGTATTGCCACGCCACTTCGACTTGCGTGGCCATATCGGCGAGATCGAACGACACGGCCTGCAGCTTGATGATCGGACCGCCATACGCCTTTCGCTCACGTGCGTAGCGAGTTGCCGCTTCAAGCGCGCCGCGCGCAGCGCCGCCGCGATAAACGCGATGCCGATCCGGCCGTCGGACAGTGCGCCCATCGCCGTGCGATAGCCGTCGCCTTCGCCACCGAGCATTTCACTCGCCGGAACGCGGAAGTTTTCTAACGCGATCTGCGCCGTGTGCGCAGTGTGCTGACCGAGTTTGCTCTCGATGCGAGTGACGGCATAACCGGGCACCTTCGGATCGGTGATGAACGTAGTCGCGCCACGCTTGCCCGCGGTTTTGTCGGTGATGGCGAACGCGACGCCAACGCCCGCTTCGCTGCCGTTCGAAATGAACTGTTTGGTGCCGTTGAGTGCGTAGTGGTCGTGCGCAACGCAGCGGTGTCGAAGCCAGCGTGCGGTTCGGTCAGCAGGAACGCGCCAATCGACTTTCCGCTTACCATCGCCGGCAGGTAACGCTGCTTTTGCGCTTCCGTGCCGTGTTCGGCTATGCACAGCGCCGTAAAGTTGTGCACGTGCAGGATTGTCGCAAGCCCCGCGTCGATTGCGGCAAACTCGTGCTGCGCGAGACAGAAGTCGAGCACGCTTGCACCGGCACCGCCGTACGCCTCGGGCACCAGCATGTCCAGAAAGCCGAGCTCCGCGAGCGATTGCAGCTCTGTATGCGGCCATGCCGATTTCAGGTCGCGCCCGGCTGCGGTCGGCGCGATGATTTCGCTCGCCATCCAGCGTGCGCTATTGCGAATTGTGATCTGCTGCTCGTTGAGAAACGAGCGGGTGGTGTCCGTCATGGAGTTCATTCCTTCGCGTGAGATGCGGGATGCTGCTGACCGACCAGATAACGCGCAGCGTCGCGCCCGCCCAGCCAGTCATTCAGAACGTTGTTGTTGTGCTCGCCGCGCCGCGGGATTGGCCTGCAATACGCCATCCTGCCGCGAATAGATTTCACGAGCATACATGTGCGGATGTGCGGCAGCCTCGTCGGGACTGAGCACGGGCGCGAAACAGGCGTCGCTGCCCTCGAGCAGACGTCACCATTCTTCGCGGCCGCGCTTCGCGAACAGATTTTTGAAGTGCTCGCGCAGTTGCGGCCACTGGAGTGCGTCGTAAGGCTTGTCGAATTGCGGATCGTTGGCGAGGCCGAGCTTTGCGCGCAGTTCGCGGTAGAACTTGGGTTCGAGCGAGCCAACCGAGATGAAGCCGCCGTCGGCACAGCGGTAGGTGTTGTACCAATGCGGACCGTCAAGCAGGCTATGACCACGTTCCCTTTGCATCTGGCCCGATGCCCTGCAAGGCAAGGAGGAGCGTTGTCATATGCGCGCTGCCGTCCACGATGGCGGTGTCCACGACCTGACTTGTGCCCGTTGCGCGCGCGTTCATGATGCCCGCAAGCAGTCCAACGGCTAGATACATGGCGCCGCCACCCACGTCGCCGACGAGGCTCGGAGGCGTGACGGGTGCCTCGCTCGGTTGGCCCGCGTACCAGAGCGCAGAGCGCGCCGGACAACACGATGTAGTTCAGATCATGGCCGGCAGCCTGAGCGAGCGGACCGCTTTGACCCCAGCCCGCCATCCGCCCATAAACGAGACGCCGATTGCTCGCGAGGCATACATCCGGGCCGAGGCCGAGGCGTTCCATGACACCGGGCCGTATGCCCTCGATCAGCGCGTCGCATTGCGCGACAAGCCGCAACACAGTCTCGACGCCCTCAGGCGTTTTCAGGTCCACCGCTACCGAGCGCTTGACCACGGACCACGTCCGCACCGAGATCCGCAAATAGCATTGCGCAAAACGGACCGGAGCTGATCCCGGCGATCTCCAGCACCCTGATCCCGGCGAGCGGGCCCTGTCGTTTTGTCGTCGTTGACGGTCTCGATTCATTACCGATAGTGCAGGCAATGATAGATAGCTCGGTGCGTGCGCATGCCCCCCATTTGCGAGGGGGGAGCCGGACTGACGATCGGCCTAAGCTTTCCACGTGCACATCGTTTCAGGCATGCATGCGCGTACGAACCAAGTCTGAGATCAGTCAAGGAAGCCAAGAACATGAATCTGCAAGGGAAAGTAGCAATCGTCACGGGCACCGCTTCGGGGCTCGGCCTCGCGACCTGCAGGAAGCTGGCGGCGGCCGGCGCGCAAGTCGTCGGCTTCGACCTCGATCAGGCAAAACTCGACGGAGTCCTCGGCCCCGGTATGGATGGCATGGCCGTCGACGTTGCGAGCGACAAGAGCGTGAAGGCCGCGATCCATGCGGTGCGTGCGCGCCACGGTCGCCTTCACGTCGCGGTCAATTGCGCGGGCATTCTCGGCCCTTGCAAGGCGCTGTCGAAAGGGCAGATATTTCCGGGCGAACTCTGGGATCGTGTGCTGGGCGTTAACCTCACTGGCACATTCAACGTGATCCGCCACGCGCCGCGTCGGCCATGGCCGAGAACGAGCCGGGCGAAGAGGAGGAACGCGGCGTGATCATCAACACAGCGTCGGGAGCAGCGCGCGAAGGTCAGATGGGGCAGGCAGCGTACAGCGCGAGTAAGGCGGGCGTGATTGGCCTGACCGTGACGGTCGCGCTCGATCTCGCCGAGCATGGCATTCGCGTGGTGTCGATCGCGCCGGGGCTGTTCGAGTCGGGCATGTCAAGAGGCATGCCGGAAAAGGTGTCAGGTGCACTCATCGACAAGATGCTGTTCCCGCGCCGTATGGGTCGCGCCAACGAGTTTGCGGGCCTCGGGCAGCACGTCGTCGAGAACGCTTGTCTGAATGCACTGACCATCGATATCCACTGCGGCATGCGCTAATGCGCCGCAACGCTTCGAGTTTCGATTTCGCCAATGCGCCCGGTACGCGATCCAAAAAGTAAACCCCCCCCATAACGAGAGGGTGTCATGTCGACGCCGCAGCGATACCTTTCATTTCATGGGCCGTCCGAGAAGTTTGCCGACAGTCAAAGGAGGGTAGTTAGCGATCCCGATGACCGGTTGTGAGCGGCGTGGGATTCAACGGGGTGCCTATCGGGCATCGCGGTACTGCCAGTTCCGCGAGAGAAGGCGAAGCCATAAAAAACAGGAGACATAGATGTTGCGGGAGATCCAAAGAAGCGTATCGAAACGCAGGCTGCCACGGCTCACCTTGCTTGCCGCTCTCATTTCGGCCACGTTGTCCATGCATGCCTACGCATTCAAGATCAATACGGGATCGTCGGACTGGGACGTCAACTGGGACAACACGGTTAGCTACAACCTCGGCATGCGTACGCAGAACGTCGACCCGATGATCGGCAACAATCCGAACCTCGACGACGGCGATTACAAGTTTTCGCATGCCGGCAACATCGTGACCAATCGCGCGGCGATCGTGTTGGAGTTTTCGGTGGCTTATCAGGGCTATATCGGCTTCAAACTTTCTGGCTCGGCGTGGAAAGATTTCGCGTATGGCAGTGGTGACGCGACGAATCCCGGCGTCTACTCTCCGGGCGTAACCTACCAGTCGATCCGCGCCTATCCAAACGGGCAGTACGGTTCGTTCACGAACCGTTACTACGTCCAGGGCGCGCAGCTGCTCGACGGCTTCGCGTTCTACAACACCGACCTCGGCGGTCATGCGATCTATGTGAAGGCCGGTCAGTTCACCGAATACTGGGGCAATTCGCTGCTGTCGCTGCTGCAAGGCATTTCCTACGGTCAGGGTGCAACAGACGGCATTAAAGGACTCAATTCGCCCGGTACGCAGACCAAGGAGTTGCTGTTGCCACGCCCGCAGATCAGCCTGACCGCGCAGGTCACGCCTGAAGTTTCCGTCTCGGGACAATACGGCCTCGGCTGGAAAGCGAACCGCCTCGGCACGGGCGGCACGTACCTCGAAGCAAACGACGCGGTCGCGCAAGGACCGTCTGGACTGTTCGTCGCTACGTTGCTAGGCGCCGCGCGCCCGCTATTCGGCATGCCTCCCGGCGGTCCTTTCGGCTACCTGATTCCGCAAGGTACCGCGAACATGCCCCGTCAGGTGAATAACAACTTCGGCGTGAAAGTGGGCTGGACGCCCCACTTCATGGACGGTTCGATGAACCTCTACTACCGGCGTTTCGACGAATCACAGCCTTGGGTGCTGTCCGACTGGAAGCGATTTCCGGGCGTCGGCGTACTGCCGACGAACTATCACCTCGCGTACAACCAAGGCGTGCAGACGCTGGGCTACAGCATGGACAACAACGCTCGGCAACGTGAGCACTGGTCTGGAAATTTCGTATCGCCGTAACACTGCACTCAATACGGCACTGAGCTTCGCAATCATGACTCAGACGCAGGGCACGAAGGGTGACGTGCTGAACGTGATCACCAATGCGATCGTGCCGCTTTCGCGCTCGCCGATCTGGGACACCGACACGTTGACCGCGGAAATCGGCTACACGCATCTGCTTTCCGTGACGCAAAACCCAGTGCTCTTCAATGGCGTGGGCTATCCGGGTTGCCCGAGCAATAACAAATGGAATGGCTGCTCGACACGCGACTACGTCAACTTCGGCGTCGTGTTCCAGCCGCAATGGCTGCAGGTTTTCCCGGGCGTCGATCTGTCGATGCCGGCGTCCGTCACGGGCGGTCTCTACGGCACGAACCCGATCAATCCGGGCTCGTCGGGTAGCGCGCAAGGCTTCTTCATCTATTCGATTGGCGTGCAGGCGCTGATTCGCCAAAGGGCCACTGTCACGCTCGCCTACACTGGCTATCTCGCCCACATGAACGGCGTCACGCAGGCGGGGCAGTCGGGCAATCTCAACGCATACAACAGCGCGGGCAACGGGCTTTACGGCCTGAACGATCGCCCGTGGGTATCACTCACGCTTCAATCGTCGTTCTGACGAGCGGGCGGGAGATCTTTGGAGGCAGGTATGGAAAAAGTGTACGTCTCGCGGCTGCCGCTGCACTGGCGCTGCACTGCGTGATTTCGTTCGCCGCCGTGACGGCGGATGAGGCCAAACAGCTCGGCACGACGCTCACCGCGTTCGGCGCGGAGAAGAGCGCGAGCGGCGACGGCATCATTCCCGCCTACACCGGCGGTCTGACGCAGGCCCCGCCGGCTTTTCGGCGAAGAGCGGCGTCTGGATCGATCCATTCAAAAGCGAGAAGCCGCTCTTCAGCATCACGCAGGCGAAAATGGCGCAACATGCCGACTACCTCACGCCGGGCGTGCAGGCGCTGCTCAAACGCTTCCCCGATTATCGTGTGGATGTCTATCCCACTCATCGCACGATGCACTATCCACAATGGGTGCTCGACAACACGTTGAAAAACGCGAAGCTCGTCGGCAAGGTGAAGGGCGATGGCGTGGAGGGTGTTTTCGGCGGGATTCCGTTCCCTGTCCCGAAGAGCGGCTATGAGGTAATGTGGAATGCGCTGATGAGCTTACCAGCGCACGCAGGTCAAGGTGAACAACGCCAGCGCGTACTTCATGGACACCGCGGGCGGACGCACCGACCGCCGATCCTGAACTTCGCTGAATATCGCCCGTACTACGATCCCGCGAAGCAGACCGATACCTACACGGGTCCGTACGACCGTCTCTGGGCGCAGACCACGACACCGCCCACAACGGCGGGCACCACGGTACTCGTCGACTACCCGAGCAACTACTCGGCGACTGACCAGTCGAGCTGGGCGTATCTTCCCGCACAGCGTGCACGCGCATGGTACCCGATTACAAGTACGACACACCAATGGCGAACTACGGCGGCGTGACGTTCTGGGACGAAGCGGCAATCTTCCGCGGACGCATGAACCGCTTCGACTTCAAGTTGCTTGACAAGAAGGAAATGCTGATTCCGTACAACAACTATCGCCTTTCACAGATGAGCGGCGACGAAGTTTCCGGTCCAAAGCACACGAAGCCAGAGGCAGTGCGCTGGGAAAGTCACCGGGTTTGGGTAGTCGAGGCGGCGCTTAAGTCAGACGCGCGTCATGCGTATTCCAAGCGCGTGTTCTATGTCGACGAAGATAGCTGGTTCTTCGCCGAGTTGGACGGCTATGGCAAAGACGGCAAGCTCTGGCGCGTGGGCATCGACTATCCATTCAACTTCTATGACGAGGCCGGCGGCGTGTATCCGACGTCGCTCGGTTTCTACGATCTCGACAAGGCAAGGGCAACTACTACTTCGTCGCTGCGGTCGCGACATCCAATGGTCCGATGACCGTGCGTCCGTCCGACAAGCTGGTCAATCCGAATATCTTCACGCCGGCCGGCATGGCGGGCACCGGGTGCGGTAAGCGTCGCCCCGCGTACCGCGGGGCGTTCTGCCGAGCGGACGTGTCCAGTGCAATCCGTTCGGCAGAACAGGAGACAACCGACGGGACAAGGGGGAGCGATGTTGCAGCAGTTCTGCGTGAGTGCGATGAAAACCGTTGTTGCCCTCGGTGTGGCGGCGTACATGGCGGGCGCATGCATTCGACTCGGCGGCGGTCGTGCACAAGACTATCGACGGCAGGCCGCTTATGGCGGTGGCGAATGCGGGCGAACGTCTCGTCGCCGTGGGCATGCGTGGTCTCGTGGCCGTGTCCGATGACGCGGGCAGGCATTGGGCGCAAATGCCGGTACCTGTGCGCAGCGATCTGCTGGCAATCAGCTTTCCGAATGCATCGGATAGCTGGGTGGTCGGGCACGACGGCGTCGTGCTGCATACGGCCGACGGCAGCCGAACGTGGGTCAAGCAGTTCGATGGCCGGATGGCGAGCACTGTGCTTGCCGCTGTTTACCGCAAGCGCATCGATGCAGGAGAGAAAACGCTGCAGCCGTTCTCGATCAACTCGCGCTCAACTACAAAGCCGGTGCTTCAGTGCCGTTTCTTGACGTGTGCTTCACCGATTCACTGCATAGCATGCCTGTCGGCGTATTCGGCATGGCGATCGCGACTGACGACGTCAGCAAGACCTGGGTGCCGGCACTCGAGTGGATCGACAATCCGCAGTTCCTGCATCTCGACGCCGTGCGCACCATTGGGGGCGTGCGCTACATCGTGGGCGAGCAAGGTCACATCTACCGCGAGCAAGCCGGCACAGGCAGATTCGCGGCCCTCGACACCGGTTGTTCGGGTAGCTTCTTCGGCCTCGCAGGCCGGGGCGATCTCGTGCTTGCCTATGGCCTGAAGGGCACGCTCTACCGCAGCGACGATCGCGGCGCGAATTGGCACGCGGTGAATACGTCGCTGCGAGGTGCAGTGACAGGCGCTTCGTGGATGCTGGAGCGCGAGGCTTTCGCGCTCGTGACTGCAGCGGCAGAAACCGTGCTCTACGATCCTATGGCAGGCACGTTCAAGGCGTTCAAGCCCGATCGCCGATCGGTATTCACGGCCGTGCAGGCTTTCTCGGCGGCGACGTCCTGCTTGCCGCGCTCGACGGCATTGGGCAGGCGTCGCTGAAATGAGCGGACATTACGACGCACTCGGAATACACCGTATGAAACTAGACGCACAGCGGCTCGATGCGATGCCGGTGGTCCGCAACCGGGCGGACTTCGATGCGGCATCGGGCTCCCGCCTCGAGCGGCTGATATTCAACCATCGTCGGTGGATCGTCGTGGTCTGCACAATCTTGACGGCATGCCTCGGCATAATCGCGACGCAATCGAATATCAGCACGAGTTATGAACGGATGATGCCGCAGTCCAGTCAGTTCATCCGCAACTATCTCGCCAACATCGGCTCGCTGCGTGGACTCGGCAATTCGGTGCGTATCGTAGTTGAGAACCGGAGCGTCACGATCTACTATCCGGCGTTTCTGCAAAAACTGCGCGCCATCAACGACAAAGTTTATCTGATAAGAGATAGAGATTCGTCACGACTACGCAAGCGCCGACGCGGACATCGCCATTCACGTCATCGGTTTCGCCCAACTCGTGGGCGATCTGCTCGTCGGGCTCATGCAGGTGGCGATGTACTTCGGCGTGGCCGCGGCGATCGCGACGCTCGTCATCCATGCCTATACGCGCGGTGCGTGCGCAGCACGCTGCTCGTGGTAGCCTGCTCGACGCTCGCCGTTCTGTGGCAACTCGGTATCGTTCATCTGCTCGGCGTCGATCTCGATCCGTATTCGATACTGGTTCCGTTCCTGATCTTCGCGATCGGCGTGTCGCACGGCGCGCAGAAAATGAATGGCATCATGCAGGACATCGAGCGCGGCACGGATCGCTACATCGCGGCGCGCTATACATTTCGCCGGCTTTTCCTAGCTGGTCTCACGGCGCTGCTTGCGAACGCCATCGGTTTTGCCGTGCTGATGCTGATCGACATCCCGGTGATTCGTGGCCTTGCACTCGCGGCGAGCGTCGGCGTGGCCGTGCTGATTTTCACGAATCTCGTGTTTCTGCCAGTGCTGCTTTCCTACGCCGGTGTGAGCGAGGCAGCAGCGGCGCGCAGCCTGAGGGCAGATGACCGACATCCGTTCGTGCGACTGCTCACGCCATTTACGGGCCCGTGCCGGCGACCATCGTGGTGGTGGCGGCTGGGGTTCTTACAGTGGCCGGCCTGGTCGTAAGCCAGCATCTGAAAATCGGCGATCTCGATCCGGGCGCGCCGGAGTTGCGCGCGGACTCGCGCTATAACCGCGACAACGCGTACATCACGAGCCACTATCGCCTCTCGTCGGATCAGTTCGCGGTGATCGTGAAGACGCCGCTAGGCGGCATCAACGAATTCCGCACGCTCATTGGCATGGACAGCCTCGATGGACAGCCTCGAACAGGCGCTGCGCGATGTGCCGGGCGTACAGACCACCACGTCCATCAGCACGCTGACCCGGCGCAATACGGCGGTGGGCTACGAGGGCGATCAGCGCTGGATGATCATCAGCCGCGATCCGGCCGTCTCAACCGATGCAGTGAACAACACCTACGTCTCCAATCCCGAATTCGTCGACGGCACGCACGCGGTTGTGCCCGTGGTCGCGTTCCTCCCCGATCACAAAGCGGCGACGCTCGAGCGTGTCGTGCAAACGGTGGAAGAATTTGCTGCACGAAACGATGCGCCACAGCGACAGTTCCTGCTCGCGGCGGGCAGCGCCGGCATCGAGGCCGCTACGAATATCGCCGTCGAAAAAGCCAACCGCATGATGCTCGCGCTCGTCTATGTGGCGGTCGTGGTGCTGTGCTTCATCACGTTTCGCAACTGGCGGACGGCTCTTGGTGTCGGCATTAGCGTGGACTACGCGCTTTATCTCGTGAGCGTACAAATCGCGCTGCAACGACAGGGTGTGCCGCTCGCCGATGCATATCGTCAAGCGCTCGGTTTCACGGGCAAAGTGATCGCATTGATCGGCGTCACGCTGGCGGTCGCCGTCGTGACGTGGGTGTATTCGCCCATCAAGTTTCAAGCCGTCATCTGGAACATGGTGGGCGCGCTCGTGCTGATCCCCGCGCTCTCGCATTTCTTTCTGCGGGTCGCACCGGATGGAAAGACTCGTCACGTTTATTCGTTTTAAAATCGTCAACGGCCAATGGAAGATTCCGTCTTTCTCACTTCTCAACGAATACATAGTTTTTTGGCGTGGCCAATGTTGCTCGCGCGATGACTTCCAGTTGCCTGCTTCGAGCGGTTTCAGCGAATGGAAAATCCCTTGCCATACACAGTCCGTTTGCTATCTTTAATAATCGAAAGCTTCGTGTCTTCCTGGCATGGCGCTGTCAAAAATCGTCCTATCGCTTTGTACGGTGTCAAGTGAAACACCGCGCATACGTATTTTTACTGTGGCCGGCAGTTGCGATAGTCCGGGCAATCACGTTAGGCCCAACTAACGTCGTTCCTGTCTCCGGAACTCTTCGATTCATCCTCCCCATTACCAAGCGGCCGAACTCACGCGACGGCAGTAACAACGGATTCTGTGATCTGAACCTCTTCAATATTTTTTGCTGTTTCTTCAAGGCGCGACTCAGGTAGGCCTCGGCACTCCCGCCAAAGAGCTTGCCACCACGTGCCGACTGCGACGCAACCAAGCATCAGAACGGAAAAGCGGCGGATATTTGCCGGCTTGATTTGAACTTCGGCAGATGACTTCATGGAGTCCAGTATGTTTCAGTACATGCTCATGGCTGCAGCCAGCAGGCCGGCGAACTGGTCGATAACACGCCTTGCCGCGGCCTTGTTCGTCACCTTGTTTGTCTCCTTGCTCGTCGCATTATTCAGCGTCCCCACCCTGACTACGGAGGGAGGACTTGGCAGACCTGTCGCCGGCATGAGCGTGCTTCCCGACGCGGGCATCGTTCCGTCCGATCCGATGACGATTGTGAACCTTCAGCAGATCTACATCGACGGTTCCATCGGTGCAAGCCGGCAGGTGCCAATAGCCGGAAAGACGGCGCTTGGCATCGAAGGCGAAGTAGCGTTCACGCTGGCATCCGTGCTGCGCACATGGGGTTCAGTTGGCGGATGGAGCTTCGCATCCGGCATCACGCTTCCATACGTGTGGTCGGAAGTGAACGGCACCGTATCGGCCGGGCCGGTCGCGCGATCGACAAGTGACCGAACGTCGAATCTCTTCGACATGTACTTCACGCCCGTCGTCGCCGGCTATCACCTCACGAAGACGGATCACGTCGCGCTGAGCTTCAGTTTCTGGGCGCCCACGGGCCAATACGAAGCGAACGCGCTCACAATCCGAGCCTGAACCACTGGACGCTCGTGCCGCAAGTTGCCTACACGAAGCTCGTACCGCAATATGGCCTGGAATTCGACGTGACGCTTGGCTTCCAGTTCTATACGCGAAACAACGCGACCGACTACCAGAACGCCCCGCTCATGACGCTCGACGCCATGGGTTTGAAAAAATTCTCCAACGGGCTCGGTATTGGTCTCGTTTTGGGAACCGTTCAGCAACTCGGCAACGATAGCGGTCCCACGGCAGACCGGCTCAATGGATTCGTGGGCCACGATTTGTCCATCGGTCCCATCGTTACTTTCGACACGAAGCTCAATGGCAAAACCCCGTTGTTGGCGACCTTGCGCTGGGTGCCCAACGTCCAGAGTACAAACCGTCTGAAAAGCACGAGGAGCTTTCAGGCAACTGCCATTCTCGCGTTCTGATTCTTTTGATGCTCAAGCGAGCATGAGTTGTTTGTGCCGTGTGGTTTCAGCGATTGCAACGATGCTTAAAAAAGTTACTGCCCATGAGACACTGGATGAAAAGAGGTCTCAGAATCGTATTAGCTTCGGCAACACTAGCCCTGCTTTCCTTGACGGGTGAGGTATCGCTCGCTGATGAAACCAAAGCCACGCACACGACAGCGAATCCGATGGTGGGATCTGCGTCGCTCACGGACTCTGACATCAGCAACGCGTACATCTATCTGTTGGCGCATTTGCTTGTCACACGTCAGCAGCAACTGGATTTTGAAGAAGGCTTTCAATGGAACAAACTCGCTAATCGGAAGCCGGGCGCAGTAGATTGCGCCACATCCTAATCTTGATGTCGCGTATTCGGAAGCGTGGATTGCTGTCGATGAGACGAGTTGCACCGTAGTCAGCGTTCCGCCAATTCACGGCAGGCACTACACCGTGCAATTACTCAGTGGCTGGGGCGAGCCGCTGGCCAATATCACAATGAACGGCTATTCTCGAAGAGGCCGTATGGAAATTTCGCGTCGTGTCTGCGAGGAGCCAATGTGCCCATTCGCGCTTCCAACCATACCGAAGACGCCGATATTTGGTCTGGAGGCATTTCCTCGTGTGGAGGCATTCGATGCAGCCGAGGTTGCACTTGACAGCGACCCGGAGCGCAATCCCGGACTTGAAGATATGCAGACGCTAGCTCGTCGAGTTGCGGCGGCTGCGAAGTCGCCATCACAGCGCGCGCACATCGACTACGTCATCCGCACCAAAGCCTTGGCTGATACTGCCAAGGCGGGTGCGATCATTGGACACGGGACGGTGCAAAGCGGCTGGGCGCGACCAAGCGCGGTAGGCAAGTATGGCTCGACTATCTGACGCGCACGCTCGTCGGCTACCGGGGCATATGGGCGAACATCAAGCCCGAGGTGCTCTACTACCGCGGCACAACGGATTCGACCGGCGCCGAATTGAACGGCGACAACGTCTACACACTGCGCTTCCCGAAGGACGCGTTGCCGTCCCGCTTCGCTAACTATTTCTGGTCGGTGATCGCGGTAGACAGCGCGTGCTTCAGAGTATTGCCGAACCCATTGAACGAATACCTGCTCAACGACGCGTCGGGGCTCACGTAGGGAGACGATGGATCGCTGACGCTGTACTTTACGGCAGAGAAACCGCGCGATGCGCCTCAAGGTAACTGACTTCCCACGCCCCGCGGCGCGAAGTATCGTTTGACGTTCCGCTACTGCAGACCCGTTGACGGCGTAGCGAACGGAACGTATTTCCCGCCTGCGCTCGTACGCGCGCCTTGACGTGATTTGTTGTGTAAATCGGAGTCTGCATGACGGACGCACGAAAGCGGGGGCGTGCCCACGCTCTCCGCTCGCGGCTCCACGCGTTTCTCACGCTTCGCAACGTGCCTGCAATGCGCTTCAGAATCAGAACGTACTGCACGACGCGCTTCATAATATGCTTCACAACACCGTTCACAACGCGCTATGCAACGTTATTCGATCAATCCCGCACAAGCTCCACCGCCAGTGCCGAGACGAATTCTGCTCGCACGTTGCCGCCAGCCTTTAAGTCGTCGAGCGCAATGTTGGGTGCGACCCTGAGCACCTGTCGATGCTTCGGTCCGCGTAGTGTCACAAGACGGCTTTTTCGGTCGACCTTCAACACGGTCGCGACGACCTGCACATGATGTGCCGACGACGCATAACCCGCCGAAGCCGGAATCACCGCCGTGGTTTAAATGCGCTCGCGAATGCCGCGTTTGGGCAACCTGTCGATATGGATAAGCAACGCCTGCTGGTACGCGACGTTCAGCTTGTCGCCCACGCACAGTTTGCTCACGTCGGCGAGCGCCGGGTTCACGTCTACATCAGCGAGATTGCCGCGCGGACCGCGTAGCGTGACGGTATTGGTCGCGCGATTGATCGCCGCGACGCGCACCTCTGAATGGATCACTTCGGCTTTGCCGAGTTCTCGTTGTCCGGCGTCCTGCTGGAGCGTGCTGGTTGCGTTTGGTTTGTATACGAAGACGCGTTTTGCGTGAGAACCGTTGCTGGGCTAAGCGTTGCAACGAGCGCGATAACGAAGCCGACTTTGCGCAAACAGTTCATGCGTTGCTCCCGAAGTGTTGTCACCAACCTCGTTCGCCACCTCGAGCCGCTCGCGCATAACTGCGGTTAAAAAGCGCTTACAGTTCCGGCCGCGCGAAGTCGCTCGTGACGATGTGTTCGCCGTACACCTGCGCCGCCGCGACGGCTTCGAGCTTGGTCGGATATGGGCCGAGTTCGGGTGCGCCGTCGAATGGAAACAGCACGCGGCCGTCCGTGGTTCGAACCACTTTCAATACGCCGAAGAAGCGCTTGTAACCGGCCAGTTTCGACGTGGCCGTGATCTGAAAATCTTCCCCCGACGCAGCGGGTAAGCTGGGAATAAAAATGGACTTGCTCATACCTGAAAACATCTCTTGTTCAATGGGGCAAGGCCTGCGCGAAACGTCAAGACTACACCTGGTTGCTGTCGACGCGATTCGCCGGCGGCCGTCATTGTCTCAAATCCACACGAACGACGTTGCGCACACACGCCTGTCACCACGAGCAATCACGCGAAAACGCCACGTTATACGCGTGGCCTGATGACCGATATCTGCCGAACTTGTGGCGTTATTCATGCACGCGTCACACGTCAAACCAAACCTACAGTGGGGAGTCCAATAAAATACCTGAATTCAGGGGATCCCCATGCTACAGCGCAACGCGTTGCGTGCTTTTCTTATGGCCGCCTGCGCGGCCCTGCTCGGTTTGATCGTGGCTGCTTGCGGTTCGTCTTCGTCGTCGCTGAACGTGACGGGCCAGCAGAAAATCCGTCACGTCTTCGTGATCACGCTCGAAAACGAAAACTACGCGACGACGTTCGGTGCGAACAGCAAGGTGCCGTATCTGTCGCAGACGCTCACGTCGCAAGGCGCGATGGTGCAGCAGTACTACGGCGCGGGGCACGTGGGCCTCGACAACTCTATATCTCGATGATCAGCGGTCAGGCCGCGACGCTGGAAACGGATAACGACTGCATCACGTATCAGGACTACAAGCTCACCGGCGTGACGTCGGACGGCTAGGCAATCGGCTCG
Source organism: uncultured Paraburkholderia sp. (assembly GCA_940747215.1). Taxonomy (GTDB): domain Bacteria; phylum Pseudomonadota; class Gammaproteobacteria; order Burkholderiales; family Burkholderiaceae; genus Paraburkholderia. The sequence goes on from CALNWS010000014.1 coordinate 58,680, forward strand.
GGCTGCGTCTATCCTGCCAGCATCAAAACCTTGCCGGATCAGTTGAAGGCGGCCGGCTACACGTGGAAGGGCTACGAAGGCGACATGGGCAACGACCCGACGCGCGAAGGCGCCACATACGGTCATCCCACGCTGAATTCGACCGACATAACGCAGGCGCCGAAGCACCGAGCGCCGCCGTGCCGCTCGGCGACCAGTAAGCGACGCGTCACAACCCGTTCATGTATTTCCATTCGATCATCGACTCGCCGGATTGCGGGACGAACGTCGTGAATCTGAACAGGCTCACGACGGATTTTCAGTCGATCTCGACCACCGCGAACTTCAACCTGATTACGCCGAACCTGTGCGACGACGGTCACGACGCGCCGTGCGTCGCCGGCGTTCAAGCAGGACGGTCTGCTCACCATCAATTTCGACGAGAGCATTTACGCGACGGCCTCGCAGCCGTCGGCCACGGTCGGAAACCTCGTTTTCTCCGGCGCCACCTGCTGCAGCCAGCAACCGGGCCCGAATCTCGGCACGTTCCCGCAGACGTCGTCGCTGACGTACAAGGGCATCACGATCAACCTGACGAAGCAAAGCTACGGCGGCGATCAGACCGGCGCCGTGATGCTGTCGCCGTTCGTCAAGGCGGGGACGGTGTCGACCGTGCAGTACAACCATTACTCGATGCTGAAGAGCATCGAAGACATCTTCCAACTGAGCCATCTCGGCTACGCGGGACAGGCTGGGCTTGTCGGGTTCGGCAACGATATTTTCACGAACCTGTAAGTCACTCGATGCAGTCTTCTGTCATGCAATTGACCACGCGTGCCGCGCTGAAGTCGGCGGCGCGCGTGGTGCTGGTTGGCGCGTCGCTTGTGGTGGGCATCGCGCCTGTCGTCGCGGCGCCTGCTGCGGGTGGTGCGAATAGTGCGGGCGGTCCGGTATCTGCGGCAAAACCGGCGGAGCCAACGCAATCGCCGTTAAGCGACGCGGTGGCACTCGGCAAGCTGATGTTCTTCGATCCGTCGCTCTCGGCGTCGGGGAAGATGTCGTGCGCGAGTTGCTATAGTCCCGAGCACGCGTACGGGCCGCCCAACGGCCTCGCCGCGCAACTGGGTGGCGCAGACGCACAGGCAAGGCACGCGCGCCGTGCCGAGCTTGCGCTACGTCCTGAACCGTACGCCGATGTAGAGTCGCGCGCAGGCCGCGAGCATGTCCGAGCGGCTGAGCGAAACCGACAATGCGCCCGTCGGCGGTTTCGGTTGGGACGGCCGCTTCAACAAGCTGCATGATCAGGCAACGTTCCCACTCTTCAATCCGGACGAAATGGCGAACAAGGATCCGGCCGCGGTGTTCGCGAAGCTGGAGCACACGTCGTACGCGTCGCGCTTCAAGGAAGTGTTCGGCCAGAACATCTTTGTCGACCGCTCGAAAGCGTTTACGCAGGCCATGTACGCGATCGAGCGCTTCGAACTCGAAGATCCGAGCTTTCATCCGTACACTAGCAAGTTCGATTACTACCTCGAAGGAAAAGTGCAACTAACGGCACAAGAGCTAAGAGGCAAAAAACTGTTCGACAATCCGTCGGGTGACAATTGCGCCTCCTGTCATATCGACCAGAGCGGCGTCGTCGGCTCGCACCCGTTGTTCACCGACTTTAATTTCCAAGCGCTCAGAGTGCCGCGCAATCCGGAGTTGCGTGTGAACGCCGATCCGAAGTACTTCGACATGGGTTTGTGCGGACCGCTGCGTACCGATCAGTGGAGCGACCGGACCAACTGCAGCCTTGAGAAACACAGCGACGTGTCATGTGTTCTTTCACAACGGCCGCTTTTACACGCTGAAGGATGCGCTGCGCTTCTACGTACAGCGCACCAATCCGGCGAAGTGGTATCCGAAAGATACGCAAAAGGCAAGGTCGACAAGTTCAACGATCTGCCGGTCGCGTTACGCGTGAACGTCGACACCACCGACGAGCCGCTCACGCGCAAAGCGGGCGAGCGCCCTGTCTGGTCCGAAAAAGACATCGACGACGTCGCCGCTTTTCTCACCACACTGAACGACGACTACGACCTGAAAGCGAAGCAATCGAAGTAGCCCGTTTCAAACATGTATAGCGAGTAGCATTGATTTAAAATAGAAATTTCGATTTTTCCGCTGCCGACTTCGTGGGCACGGCTATAATATGAGGATTCTTTTTTTACTTCTTTCCTCGCTATGAGCCGGTTACTTTGCCCGATCGTGCTTTCGCTCGGCCTGATGCAAACCGCCTCGGCCGACGAAACACCGACCGCATGACCGTGTATCTCACGCACAAATTCGGTCTGGCGAAGGAAAAGGCTCAAAAGATTTCGGACGCTGTGCAATCCGCCGCGTCGAAATACTGCCTCCCGCCGGCACTGCTGCTGGCCATCATTTCAATCGAATCGCGCTTCAAGGAAAAGGCCAAAGGCGCGAACGGCGCAACCGGTCTGATGCAGGTTGTGCCAGGCGCGTACCGCGGGCTGCTACGGAACGTAAAAGATCTCACCGAGCCGACCGCGAATATCGACGTCGGCTCGGCCATTCTGTACGGCTACATGCGCTCGGCCAACGGCGACATGAACGCCGCGCTCAAAAGCTACGGCGGTTCGCAGGCCTACGCGCAGAAGGTGAGTTTGCGCGTCGAAGACTTTGCCTCCATCGCCGCGCCGCAAGATAAGCAACGTTCTTCGAATGCCCACTCCAACTCTTGCGACAGCCCGGCAAGCGAGCGTTGCGCAGAATTGCACGACAACTGGGTTAACGCGTTTTCTGCACCTGTCGGCACCCCGCTAAGCGGTCCGAGTTCCAGTAGCCGGTCAACGCCCTGCAACGCCAATACAGGCCGCGGTAACGGCCGGTGACGGGTTGTCATGCAAAGCGCTGCGCGTTTTTTACGCACGCCATGCAACCATCATTCTACAATGCTTTCCCATTCGCGCTCGTGCAGCGCCTCTTTCGTTCGATCATATCGACCTCGCTCTCCAGATCCCTCGCCGCCTCGTTGCTCGGCTTGCTAACGTTCGCCGCTTACAGCAGTTCTCCCCAGCCCAAGTTTCAGCAGGAATTGTTTGAAACCGGCGCAAGCCCATACGCAAGCAATTTCAACTCGAGCACGACGGACAGTTGCGAAGCCGCGCGCTGCTGAGTCAGGGCTACCTGAAGACGATGACGCGCAACGATACCGTCGACGGTACCAAAAAACTTCCAGCCGACCGGCGATACGCACGTGGTGGTCGAATCACGTGGTCTGCACGCCGGGCGAAGAGGCGAGTGATACGAGCATCGTCTACGTTAACGCCGTGCAGAACGGCTTCGCGCTGAAGAAGAGCGATGCGTCGGCAAGCGTGGGTTTGAGCGTGCTGGAATCGTTGTCGTTGCTGATCCGCTCGAACAACGAAGCGATGGTGAAGATTTCGAGCGAAATCATTCCGTCTGGCAAGTTCTACGACCGCTTTTTCGCACTCGTCGATCATTATCTGCAGACGGTTGTACGCACCCATCCGGTGGCGAACAGCCGGATCGAGACGCGTCTGTTGCCGGTGCCGGTCGAGGCGGTTACACCGGCACCGAAACCCGAGATGCCGGATGCAATTGGCGCGGCAGCTTCTGTGCTGCCGGCGAGCAGCGTCGTGACGACGCCTTGATGTCGATGTAAACCGCGGTTAACCCGGGTAACCGTTCATACGGAAAGGTAGTGCCCGTTGTGCAGCCTTTCCTCGCAGCAAACGCATGTACTTATCCTATGTTTTTTACTTTGGACGTATATACGTATATATAGTAGTTTTAACAAAGGTTAACACCGTCTGTGGATAAGTCGCAAATCTCTTGGCCGATCAAGGTTATGCAAAAACAATAACCCGGCTGAATTGCTCTGTAGAAAAACTACGAAACCGGGATAACTTCGATGGCGCTTTGCACGCGGGCGCTTTTATCAAAGTTCCGCACACAAGCTATTCCATGCCTATACTGGAGTTATTTCAGAGGCAATTGTGGATAACCCTCTAACCACGTCGTTCTTTCTTCAGCCGCATGCGGCTGGGCGAACGCCGCTATGTACGCGTAGAGACGGCTGACGAGAAAGGCTCGCGCGGTTTGTTTTTCTTCCGCCATAACGACGGCTGCTGGTGCGTATTTTCGCCGACATCGGACAGGCAGCAGGTGTCTACGTATCCGCGGGCGGCGTAGAGCACGGTTTACTACGCAATTCTGTTCTTCATTGCCGGCCCGCGCACGACAGAGCGCCTCATGCCATTCCGACTGACGCTGTCACACCGTCTGACGCACCGTCCCTCGGCGCCACGCAGGCAATACCTGACACACGATCAGCCCGACCAGCATCAACACGCAGTCGAGCAATGCACGCGCTGACAGCGTTTCGCCGAGCACGAGCCAGCCGGCGAGTGCGGCAAACACACCCTCCATGCTGAAAATCACAGCGGCGTGCGACGGCGCCGCGTGTCGTTGCGCGACTACCTGAATCGTATAGGCGACGCCGACCGACAACGCTCCGCCGTACAGGATCGTCGGTGCGGCACGGACGAGCACGTCGAGGCTCAACGATTCGACCACGACGCCGATCGCCAGCGCGCCGGCGAGCAGAAACCAGTCGCCGTAGAGAGCCGAAAACTGCTCGTTCACGCTCAGAAAATACATACCGATAGCCGCGAGCGCAGCGCCGAGCCACGTCCCCATTCCCGTGCGATGGCGAAACAGCACGCCGAGCAGCGGCACGATCACGACAGAGCGAGCTGATGAAACCGGCGTTGACGATCTTCGTGTATTGCAGACCGATCTGCTGCAAGGAGATCGACACCGCCAGCACCAGCCGCAGCAACGAACCCGCGCCGAGCAACTCGCGAGCGCCTCCGGGCTCGCGCTTCGTCAGCTCGGCGAGCGCGGAACGTCGCACGCATACGATCATCGCCAACACGACGAGCGCTCCGAGCAGAAAACGCAAACCTGTGAAGAGAAACGGCCCGATCGAGTCGAGGCTCAGTCGCTGGGCAACGAACGCGGAGCCCCAGATCATCGCGGCGACGAGCATCAGCAGATTGGCACGAAGGTGTTGGCGGGTATCGGGTTTCAAGTGCGGACTTTCAGGTGCGGTTTGCAAAAGTGGAACTTCGAAATCCAGCCAGGCTGGCGGCTCGATTCGCCGTGCGGTCGTGCGGCGGCACGCGCCTGCGCGATCTGCATGAAAAGCAGCGCCGGATCGCGAACATGATACCTAGGCTGCGGCTTCGAACCGCCGACTCGCGCGATAATCGCGCAACCATACGTTTCGCAGACCGACTCCCCCACACGCGCAGTGGATGAAAAAGACTGGATTGCGGGCGCCGCGAAAGCACTCGCGATCATCGAAGCCTTCGATGAAGAACACGCCCGCATGACGCCCACCACGGTTGCCGCGCGCGAATCTGTCGCGTACGGTGGCGCGCCGCTATCTGCTCACGCTGCGTGAACTCGGTTACGTCGACACCGACGGCAAGCAGTTCTGGCTTGCGCCGCGCGTCTTGCGGCTAAGTCAGTCGTACCTAGATTCGGCGCGGCTGCCGCGCACAGTGCAGCCTTTTCTTCAGCGGATTACCGCGACCGTGCAGGAAACCGCGCTGGTCGCAATCCTCGACGAACACGACGTGGTCTACTTTGCGCGTAACGGCGTGAACCGGACGATGGCCGTCGGCTTCGTGCTCGGCTCGCGTGCGCCGGCGCCGTTGTCGTCGGCGGGACTAGTGCTGCTCGCGTTCCATGCGCCGGAGATCATCGAGCAATGGCTCGCGTCGTATCCGATCAAGGTGTTCACGCCGTACACGTATTCCACCGCGGCACAGTTGCGCGAAGTACTGGGCGAAATTCGCCGCAACGGCTACGTCGTGACTGATCAACAACTGGAACTGGGCGTGCGTGGCGTGGCCGTGCCGCTGCAGGACCGGCACGGGTCGGTCGTCGCGGTGATCAGCGTAAATGGCGATCGGCCAAGAGACGGCAAGTGCCGCGCTCAATCGCGTTCTGCCGATCCTGCAGGAAACGGCCAGCCTGCTGCGCAACCTTGTTTGACGCCGACCGATGGCAGTCTAGGTAAGCTTCCTAAATATGGATTGCTTAACGAGCGAAAGCAAGCTATCTCCCGGAAAATACATATCGACTTTTGGGCATGACAAACCACCTACACTGGGTAATATCTGTGGCGGGGAGCGGGAAGGCGCCTCTAGGCCCTGTCTGCTTCGCCGTGCAGCTATTTCATTCACATTGACTTAGTCGTTCAGGTTTGGGGATCAACACATGAAAAAAGTTATAGTCTTGCTCGCAGCCGCTTCGATCGCGCTGGTTTCGGTTCAAGCTTTCGCACAAGCATCGGACGCAGCTCCAGCTGCAGCAAGCGCACCGAAGAAGCACCACATCAAGAAGCTGAAGACGCACGGTAAGCGTGCTCCGGTTTCGGCAGCAGCTTCGGCAAATGGCACGAACGACAAGGGCGCGCAGAACTAATTTGCGCCCCGTCAGGCCGCACTGCGCCGCTAGCCGGCGGGTGTGGTCCGGGTTCGGCTAATGGCTGCACCAAACAGAAAGGCCAGAGCTAAAGCTCTGGCCTTTCTGCATTTCCGCCCGCAGTTCCCTGCACATTTCCGCTCGCATTTCAGCAAGCGCTCCAAACTGCTTATCCCGCGAGCCCGCGCTTGATAACTTCGGTCAGCAGACCCGTCATCCCTTCGGATGCGTCGCGGCACGCTGCTTCAGTTGATCGACGAGCTCGCTATTCAGTTTTCATGCGAACGGCACGAGGCCCTGCGCCTGATCGAGCTTGCGCTGCTCGCGCTGGTCGAGTTTCGGCTCTTCGAGCGCGCTTTTGCCGAAGCTGGCGGCGTTCGCGTGCCTCATCGCGTTGTTCAGTTTCAGTGCCTTGTTCTTTTCAAGGTCGGTCTTTTTCATAGCCATACGGAAGGCCTCTGCCAGATAAGTAATCCCGCGCATTGTACGCACGGCGGGCAGCCAGTTTCACTCCGTCGCGTTCGACGACGCCGCGACGCTATCCATCAGCGCGCGCATCTTCTGCCAGTGTGTGCCTTCCCAGAACACACGCTGACACACGTCGCACGTGACGAACAACTTGTGACGCTGAAGCACGCCGTCCGGCGCGCGGTCGCCGACTTTATCTTTGGCGATTCGCCGCAGAGGCGCATTGCACATCAGACACAGGCGAAACGGACGCGCGCTGCCCGCGGGATCGAGCCGCTCGAACACTTCGCGCAACTGCTCACGCGGACGAAGCGCGCGAACATAACGGTTATGCGTGATCGTGCGGGGCTTCAGCAATTCGCGATCGCGCGTGAGCACGACGCGCTGCTATTCGGGGGCGAGCGCCTCGATGTCGGCGTCGGGATAGTGGTTGTCGTAGAGCGTGTCGAAACCCGCCGCAGCAAGGGCGCGAGGCCGCCGAAATGCGCGTCGGCGATGAAGCGTACGTTCTGCAGCGGCCGTTCACGCACAAGCAGGAGCGGCTGGATGTCGAGCGCTTCGAACTTCGGATAGACGGCGACGCGGGTCGCCATCTTCGATCGGATGATCGAAACCCACCGATTCGCCGTTCACCAGAATCAGCTCAACTTCGGTGTGCGGTACGCCGAGCGCTTCGATCATGTGCTTGGTGGTGGCGTCGCGCGCGCAGGCGTAGCTGAACGTGCGCCGGCGCAGCGGGCGGGCGAGGAAATCGTTCAGCTCCTCGTAGAAGCAAGTCGCGGTCACCATCGTGGCAGTATCGCACTGCATGTCGATGCGCGCTGTCCTGCGCGTGTCGCATGGGTGTGCTTTACTTCCAGTTCTTTAGAAGATGGAGCGACAGATGGACATCGGGTTTTATCGGTTTCGGCGAGATGGGCACCGCGATGGTTGCAAACATTCTGAAAACCGGGCATCAGGTGCGCGTGTGAAACCGCTCGCCTGAACGCGCGCAGCCGCTCGCCGACGCCGGCCGAAGCGTTTGCGGGCGACGCCGTGTTCTCCATGCTCGCCGACGATGCCACCCTGCGCGAAGTCATCACCGCGGAGTTGCTGGAGCATGCGCCGCGCGGGCTGATTCACGTCAACATGGCGACGATTTCCGTCGCGCTGGCCGAAGCTCGCGACGGCGCACGCGTCGCGCGGCGTGCACCACGTGGCCGCGCCGGTGCTCGGTCGCCCGGACTTGGCGGCGGCGGGGAAGCTAACCATCGTCGCGGGCGGACCTGCCGAGTCGATCGATCGCGTTCAACCGGTGTTCGACGCGATCGGCCAGAAAACGTGGCGCATCGGCTCACTGCCGCAGCAGGCGAACGTGATGAAGCTGGCGGCAAACTTCATGCTAGCCGCGGCGGTGGAAACGCTCGGCGAGGCGTCGACGCTCGTCACGGGTCACGGCGTCGCGATGCAGGATTTTCTCGATGTAATTACGAGCGGCCTGCCTGTTACCCGGACCGGTGTATTCAGGCTACGACAAGCTGATCGCCGAGCAACGTTACGAGCCGGCGCTCTTCAAGGCGCGGCTCGGTCTGAAAGACGTGCGTCTCGCGCTGGCCGCAGGGCCTGACGCGTCGGGCGCGAATCGGTGCCGACGAACTTCCGCAGACACGATCGCCGGGCGCAGAAAAGACACGGGCGGGCATAATAGCCGCCCGAACCACTTTTCCCGCTGATTTCAAATGAGCCTGCATACTTGGTGGCTGTTCCCCTGCCACGGTCTTCGTCGTTTCCGCGATTCCCGGTCCTAACATGCTGCTGGTGATAACACATGGCGCCCAGCACGGCCTGCGACGTTCAGTTGCGACGATGGCGGGCTGCTTGACGGCGCTAGTGCTGATGCTGTCGGTGTCGGCGGCGGGTCTCGGCGTGTTTCTCGAAGCGTGGCCCACCATGTTCAACGCGCTGCGTTTGATCGGCGCCGCGTACCTTGTCTATCCCGGCGTGAAAGCCTAGCGAGCGCCCGCCGCCGATGCAGCCGACGAACTGGCCGCGAAGCCCATGCGCTCGCGTTTCGCATTGTTTCGCAACGGCTTTCTCGTGGCCGGCAGCAATCCGAAAGCGATTCTGTTCGCGGCGGCGCTGCTGCCGCAATTCATCGATGCGACCCAGCCCAAGCTGCCGCAATTTGGCATTCTGGTCGCCACGTTCGCGGTGATCGAAGTGAGCTGGTATTGCGTTTACGCCGGTTTCGGCACGCGCATCGGCGCCTGATTGAAGAGCCGCAGCGTCGCGCGCATGTTCAACAGGCTGACGGGCGGCGTATTCGTCGGCTTCGGCGCGATGATGGCGCTGGTTCGCCACTGAACGGACGTCCGCCGGGGAGGAGCCAGCAAACATCACGATGTGTTGCGTAAACGCGACATAGAGAGTCAACCCTAATTTGAATGTTGCGACGCACCAAAGTATTTATTATAGTTCATCATGTCTCTTCCATGTCTCCTCTGATATGGATTCAGCCAGCCAACTTAGGCGGGCTTTTTTGCCAGCGTTTTCCGGCGCGGCGCGCCTGCTTTTCAAACGCCTTTCCCGTGTCCGCCAAAGAAAACGGCTGACCTCTTTGCAGAAGGCCAGCCGGTCTGTGCGTTTTTGACGTCGCTATGGTGCCGCGTCAAAGTCAAAATTTGTACGACACCGCCAAGAAGGAAATGATCGGGTCCGCCTTCAGGTCGGCCTTGGAAACGCCCAGCTCCGTGCCATCCGCAGCCTTGATGATGACCGACTAGGTTGTGTCCTTGAGCGGAATGTACGTGACCGGCGTCACGAGATCCCAGTGTTCCGTGATGTTGTACGCGAGACCCGCATTGAACACCGGCGCTCACGACGAAGACGCTTTCGCCGGCACCTGAGTTTGCCACAGCTTGCCCGCGCCCGCGGCCAGCATGGTGCCGAGATTGTTTTGTGTCGACTGCACGAAATTCGGGTTCAGATGGATGTCCGAGAACCAATTGTACGACACGCCGATACCCACGAACGGCCGGAACTTTGCCGTCGGAGAATTGAAGTAGTACTGAAACAGCAGCGCCGGACTCCACTGGCGCACGCTTTTCACGATCGGATTCGCCTGCGGATCGCCGAGATCCTACTGACCAAGCGCGCCGGCCGGTCCCGGCGGCTTGATCGTGCCGTGACCGTAGATCTTGAACACCAGCGGCACGCCCGCCACCGTCGTCACTGCGATGTGATCGGTGAGGTAATGGCTGAACACGAGACCGACGGTGTCCGCGTTATTTGTCGACAGGCTCGTGCCCGGCGACGTGAATGAACTCGGCAAACGCAGCGGCGTGTTGATCGGCGTCAGCGCGACGTTCGTCGTCTGTGCCGTGCTCGAATCCTGCGGCATGACGTGGAACCAGCCGAGCACGGCGACGTTGTCGCCCGCGTGCTGCGCGTGCGCCGCGCTGGCGGATAGGCAGGTGGCCACGACCGCGGGATAGATTTTCTTCATGTTGCTCCTCCTGAGGCGTTCGCTTCGCTCATTGCACTGAATGCGTGCGGCGAGCGGCAGCGGGTGGACTAACCCGCCTTTGCGCTACATTTCTGATAGGCGTCGGCCGCCGCACCGCGGCTGCGCTGAGGCAGTGCGCGGCGCTTATGTTTCATTGCTAGACGGCGTCGCGTGCGTGATCCATTATGGACGAAGGTGCCGATCGTGAAGTACGGCGAAGCCGCTTTCGTCATATCGAGGTAGCCGAACACACCGCCCGTGAAGATCATCTTTCCGGTGATCATCTTTCCGGTGATCATCTTTCCGGTCGGCGTCGTGCCCGTCGACGCGTTCACGTGCATCGTCCTCACAATTCCCGGCATGGCCTGCGTGTAGTTCAGATCCAGCGCCGTCGTGCGGTAGTCGAACTGGCTGTCCACGCCGATGTACTCGCCGTTCTGGGAGTTCGCCGCGATCGTGGTTTGCGGCGAAAGAATCGAGATACCCGATTCGTCGTCCCGTCGTCCGCGTACGGTCCGAGCGCGCCGTTTTGCGGCACGGTCACCGAGGAGTTGGCCGCGCCGGTGCGCACCGGAATCGGCACGAACTGATTGCGCAGCTTGCCGACTATCATGTAGCCGTGCGCCTCAGGCGTGGAGGCGAGCGTCGGTTTCGCTTGACCCAGGAAGTTGTTGGTCTGGAACGCGCCGCTGTCGTCCGTGGCCTGCGTGAAGTTCGTGCCGGGCTGCTGGCGCTTGCCCGAATTCACGCCGGTGTTGTCGCACTCCTACTAGGTGCCGTCAGCATTAGTCGTGATCTTCGAGTCCACGGCCACGGGCGCAAAGTTTTGCGACGGAACCTGGTGATAGCCGAGCTGGTTATACACGCCGGCTACGTTTGTGAGATTTTTTTCAATCGACGAAAAACCGATGAACGGGTAGTAGTACGGGAATTTGGTATCGGGCACTGCACCCACGACGAGAATCCCGCCGAACGAAATCTCGGTGCCCGGAATCGTGCCGCCCGCCACGCCTTCGCCGACAAAAATCCGCGCCGGACGATTCGGGTCGAGACTCGCGCCGTTCAGACGGAACGCGCACTGGTTGAGCTTGTTGGTCGAGAGGAGGGTTTCCTAGGTCAGCGTGCCTCTCGCGGTCTGGCCCGCGCGGGTCGGTACGACGGTGCCGGTGGTGGCCGGAATCGGCGATTCGATGTAGTTGACCTGCCAGGTCATCTTGTTCGTGTCGAGTTGCAACTTGACCAGTTCGCCGTCGCCACCACCTGTGAACACCGTGTTGTAGTCGAGCGAAGACGGACACAGACGCACTTCAGTCACCGGGCCGTCGCCGTCGCATGCCCCCAGCAACGGTGCAGCAAGAGCCAGCACCGAAAAGACTTTTCAATTCATACCGCCTCCAGAATTTTCTCGTTGTCGATGGCGGCTCCCAGTCCGGCCACCCTTTGATTTATTTGTCTCTCAACTGCGACTGCCGGTCCCGCCTGCGTGCAATGTTTCTCTCACTCCTGCTACTTGCTGATCTGTGCGCCAATGCCGAAGTACGGCGTGCTCGGCGTGTCCGAGTTGGCCGACGTCGACGTGATGCCGCCGTTTTGCGTGCCCTAAATCGCGATCGCGTAGAGGCCACCGGAAGCAATCGCAAAACCGGTTTTGCCGTTCGTGTCCTGCATGCCGACGAGGCCGGGCTCGCGAGTTCATAGCCGAGACCGAAGCCGCTTTCGGCCGTCGACGTCGTCGGGTTGATGAACGTGCCGACCGAACCCTGGATCAGCGTGGCGGTGTACTTGAAGTTAGAAGTGGTCGCGGGAATTTGGACAGCCGGATCAGTGGAGCGGCCGGGGCCTGAGCCAGCGGATAATGCGGGCAGAGGAACCGGGGAATGACAAAGGGAACCAGACGCACGCACTCAGCGGGGTTCAAAGC
>CALNWS010000015.1 GCA_940747215.1 uncultured Paraburkholderia sp.
TATGGGTGTGGAGGCGCTCGACACGACCCACATTCCGGTGGCGCGCGGCTTCGTGTACCTGACGGCGGTGGTGGACTGGGCGAGCCGCAAGGTGCTCGCGCACCGGGTGGTCATCACGCCGGAAGCGCGGCTGTTTTGTCGGGCACGGTGACGTCGAGCGCGAGCACGGGACTCGCGAGCGCAACGCCCGCTTCGGTTGCGAGATGCGGGTAAATCGCTTCGTCGAATAAAGGCTGTGCGCCGCGCACCTGCAGGTCGGCCTAACGTCGGCCTAACCCGACAGACTGCGCGTCGCCGCGGAAAATTCGTTGAAGGCCGCGCTGTTGATCAGCTGGACCGCGTAACCCAGTGCGGCGCCGAGCGCGATCGTCGCGATGGCCACGAGCGCCGCGCAACGGCTGCGCGTCAGTGCGCATAGCCTGCGGAACGCGCTTTGAACGGTGCCGTGTCGCCGCCCGTTGCAGTGGCAGCGAACGGCAGTTCGCCTTTCGACGCATGCAAGCCGCCATCGCGCTGGATCAGGATGCGGTCGCCTCGGAGTGCGTCACCATGATCGTGGCCGCGCCGGTCACCTTGCTTTGCGCGCGGAAGAGGCCGAGGTTGCCGGTGGGTTCGTCGGCGAGACGCCGCCTGAGAGCTGGCGCGTAAAGTCGTCGCCGCGTTTATCCAACCCGGCCGCCGCCAGCATGCCGGGCGTGCTCGACGCCGGCAATTCGCTGAGCAGCAACGGTAGCGCAACGTTCTGCGCGAGCGTGAGATGCGGCAGCACGTGGAACGCCTGAAACATGAAGCCGGGCTTTTCACGATGCAGCCGTGTGGCCGCGTTGTCGTCGAGATGCGCGACGCGATGGCCGTCGATGATCACGTTGCCGCTGTCCGCGCTGTCGAATCCGGCGATCAGGTTCAGCAGCGTCGATTTGCCGACGCCCAAAATTCGCCCATGATCGCGACGAACTCACCCGGCTGGAGCGTGAAATCGAGTTGCGCGAGTACGACGCGTCCCGCGCCGTACTTCTTACTCAGGCTGCGGCATTCGAGTGCGGGCACGTTGCTGTCGTCATGAAACGACAGCGTTATCCGGGAAATGAGCGGGAAAAGGAGGACAAAAAATCGAGCAGGTTAGGGCAGACCCGGAGCGAAAAACGAAAGGTATTGGAAAGAAACGCCGATGCAACGGAGCATCAATGAGCACATCAGCAGTCTGCATAACTGGGCGCATCAAGACGCGCAATCACCTGCACACTGCATGGTCTTTTTAGAGTACCGGAACAAAAATTTTTTTGCACCAATCAGGAAAAACTTTTTCAGGAAGCGCATAAATCCGGACACTCCGCCAACCATTGATAGCATGTTTCGTTCTAGGAAAAAGCGAGCCACGAATAATTTGTGTAACGGCATGCAACTTGCAAATAAAAAATGCCTAACGTCGCTAAAAATTTTGTCTCCTGAATGAGACTGAAAGGGTTTATGCAAATGCACATTTCTACCCAATCCGCAAGACCGGTTGTGGCAATAATGCATTGATATGGACGCCGCAACGTTGTTGCGCTGCAAAAGTATTCTTATCTTGGTAATCTCTCACCCTTGGTTATTCGACTGCGGGTAAACGTGTAGGTGGTAGCAACAGCAGCCTCACGTCAAGTTCAGCAAACTCCAGCTTACATATCCATTTCGACGCTTTCGATCCGGAAGGCGTTGATGCGGCGTTTTGTATATCAAGTTTTGACAGAGCACATGCCATTGCCTCCGCTTATTAGCCTACTCATCTGGATCCCTATTGTCGCCGGCCTTGTGGTTTTGCGTGCCGGATCGGACGCGGCACGTAGTCCCACCCGGTGGCTCGCACTGATTGGTGCAGTTGCGGGTTTCCTGCCGGCGGTCCCACTGGTGTCGAACTTCCGCAACGACGTGGCCTCGATGCAGTTCGTCGAGAACATGTGCTGGTCGCCGACGTTCGACATCGCGTGGCATGTGGGTGTGGACGGCATCTCGCTCTGGCTCGTCACGCTGACCACCATCATCATCGTGGTCGCTTCGTGGGAATCGATCACGCAGCGCACCGCGCAGTACTACGGCGCGTTCCTGATGCTGTCGGGCTTCATGCAGGGTGTGTTCACGTCGATGGACGGCATGCTGTTCTTCGTCGCGTTCGAAGCCACGCTGATTCTGCTGTATCTGCTGATCGGCACGTGGGACAACAAGAACCGCACGTACGCCGCTGTCAAATTCTTCTTCGTTTCGTTCCTCGGCTCGCTCTTGATGCTGATGTCGATGCTGTATCGGTACAGCCAGATGCACAGCTTCGACTTCGCAACGTGGCGTGAGACGCACCTCGGCACGTGGCCGCAGGTTCTGATTTTCCTCGGTTTCCTCGCTGCGTTCGGCGTGAAGGTGCCGATGTGGCCGCTGCACGTGGCTGCCCGACGTCCACCTCGACGGCCCGACTGGCACCGCCGTGATGATCGGTATGCTGAAGCTGGGCGGCTACGGTCTCCTGCGTTTCGCGCTGCCGATCGCGCCTCAGGCAAGCCACTTCTTCGCCCCGATGATGATGATCACGCTCTCGCTGATCGCCGTCATCTACTCGAGCCTGCTCGCGTATTCGACGGTTGCGCACATGGGCCTCGTCACGCTGGGTCTCTTCGTCTTCAACCGCATCGGCCAGGCCGGCGCGATCGTGCAGATGAGTCTCGTACGGCGTCGTGTCCGGCGCGATGCTGCTGTGCACGGGCATTGCTCTACGACCGCACGAAGACCGCTTCGATCGCCGAATACGGCAGCGTCGCGCACACGATGCCGCGCTTCGCGGCATTTGTCATGCTGTGTTCTCCATGGCCAACATCGGTCTGCTGGGCACGTCGGGTTTCGTCGGCGAGTTCATGGTGCTGATGGGCGCGATCCGCTTCAACTTCTGGATCGGCGCGATGGCCGCCACCATGTTGATTCTGAGCGCCGCATACACATTTTGGATGTACAAAGCGCGTGATCTTCAGTGCGATCGCCAATGCGCGCGTCGCCAAGCTCAAGGATCTCGGCAAGCGCAAATTCGTGCTACTGGGTCGTGCTACTGGGTGCGATGGCCGTGCTCGTGCTCGCCATCGGTATCAATCCGAAGCCGTTCACGGATGCGCTCGATCCGTCGGTCGGCACGTTGCTGGCTCAGTCGGAGCGTTCGGTTCACCCTTCGGATTCGGCGCCGTCTGATGGCGGCCGCACCGGCACCGGCTGCAACGGCGATGCGCACCTTGGGTTAAGCCGGGAATGCGTGCGGAGGAGACAGAAAAAGGGCTTCGTCGCAAGTGCAGCATCTGTTGCGTAAATGCTGCCGCTCTAAGCTTTGCCCCGATTCGCCGACATCTTCTTCGCGCGCCTTTGACGCGACGTGACCCACAAGGTCGCGTCACGTTTTAGTGCTTGTTTGAAGGCACTTTGTGATGTGCTGACTTTGCGGGCAGACTGCCGCGAAGTTCCGCGATCCTCGCCTGCGCGCAGGAGTGCGGCAATGTGTCGCACGGTGGTGCGACGCAATAATACGTTGCTAACTGAGGGTTTATTGCAAAATGCCGTTCCCCTACTATGCGAGCGCTTATTCGCTTATTAATGGAGAGCGGTCTGATGACGTTCGTTGAAGTCGTAACTAAAAGGCAATGGATATGAAAGGAAAGACTCTGCGTGGGTCGATAAGTTTCGTTTCCACGAGCCTCGTGTTATTGCTCTCGGGTTGCAGCAACCTCGATATTTTGAATCCGAAGGGGAGCGTTGGACTGGCCGAGCGCGAGCTCATCGCCACGTCCACTTGGGCCATGCTCATCGTGGTCATTCCGGTGATCACGCTCACGTTGTTCTTCGCGTGGCGTTATCGCGCGTCGAATAAGAATGCAGACTACCAGCAGAATGCAGACTACCAGCCGGGTTGGGTTCATTCGACCGGTATCGAAATTGCCATCTGGACGATTCCGACGCTGATCATCCTGTTCCTCGCCGTACTGACGTGGAAAACCACGCACGAACTCGATCCGTACAAGCCGCTCGAGTCGCGGGTCAAGCCGATCAACGTCGAAGTCGTCGCGCTCGACTGGAAGTGGCTGTTCATCTATCCAGACCTCGGCATCGCGTCGGTCAACCAGCTCGCCATTCCTGTCGGCACGCCGGTGAACTTCACGATCACGTCCGACACCGTGATGAACTCGTTCTTCATTTCGCAACTCGGCGGCCAGATCTACGCGATGGCGGGTATGCAAACGCGTCTGCATCTGATCGCCGACGAACCCGGCAACTACGCCGGTACCTCGGCCAACTTCAGCGGAAAGGGCTTCTCGGACATGAAGTTCCGTACGCTCGCCACGTCGCCCGAAGAGTTCAACGCTTGGGTTGCGAAAGTGCGCGCTTCGTCCGACAACCTCAGCATGGACCGCTACCATACGGTATCGGCGCCGAGCGAGAAGGACCCGGTCCGCTATTTCTCGTCGGTTGATCCAAAGCTCTTTTACAACATCATTGCCCGGTACAACAACGGTAACGTCATCGACAACATGAAGGACGCTAACTGTGCACCGCAGGGTAAGGGGTAACGCATGTTCGGCAAACTCTCACTAGAATCGATTCCGTATCACGAACTCATCATCATGGTGACTGCCGCCGGCATCGCCATCGGCGGGGCGCTGGTACTGGGTCTGATCACCTACTTCAAGAAGTGGGGCTACCTGTGGTCGGAATGGCTCACGTCGGTCGACCACAAGAAACTCGGCGTGATGTACATCGTCGTCGCGCTCATCATGCTGTTCCGCGGCTTTGCGGACGCCATCATGATGCGTACCCAGTTGGCGCTCTCGTATAACGCGCCCGGCTTTTTGCCGCCGCATCACTACGACCAGATCTTCACCGCGCACGGCGTCATCATGATTTTCTTCATGGCGATGGCGTTCATGGTCGGTCTGATGAACATCATCTTGCCGCTGCAGATCGGTGCGCGCGACGTCGCCTTCCCGTTCCTCAACTCGTTGAGCTTCTGGATGACCGCGATCAGCGCGATCCTGATCAACATCTCGCTCGTGGTCGGTGAATTCGCGCAAACAGGCTGGCTCGCGTATCCGCCGCTGTCGGAATTGCAGTTCAGTCCGGGCGTCGGCGTCGACTACTACCTGTGGAGTCTGCAGCTTTCCGGTATCGGTACGTTGCTGACCGGCGTGAACTTCTTCGTCACGATCGTGAAAATGCGCGCTCCGGGCATGACGTTCATGAAGATGCCGGTGTTCACGTGGACGGCGCTGTGTACGAACGTGCTGATCATGGCTGCATTCCCGATCCTGACCGTCACGCTCGCGCTGCTCGGTCTCGACCGTTACCTCGGCATGCACTTCTTCACGAACGATGCAGGCGGCAACGCCATGATGTACCTGAACCTGATCTGGACATGGGGTCACCCCGAGGTGTACATCCTGATCCTGCCGGCGTTCGGTATTTTCTCGGAAGTCGTGGCGACGTTCGCCAAGAAGCCGTTGTTCGGTTACAAGACGATGGTCTGGGCGACCTGTGCGATCATGGTGCTGTCGTTCCTCGTGTGGTTGCACCACTTCTTCACGATGGGTTCGGGTGCCGACGTCAACGCGTTCTTCGGTATCGCCACGATGGTAATTGCGATCCCGAC
The DNA here is from genome assembly GCA_940747215.1 of uncultured Paraburkholderia sp. GTDB lineage: Bacteria > Pseudomonadota > Gammaproteobacteria > Burkholderiales > Burkholderiaceae > Paraburkholderia. Next base: position 5,648 of record CALNWS010000015.1, read on the forward strand.
CGGCGTGAAGGTGTTCAACTGGCTGTTCACGATCTACAAGGGTCGTCTGCAGTTCACCACGCCGATCCTGTGGACGCTGGGCTTCATGGTCACTTTCACGATCGGCGGTATGACCGGCGTGATGATGGCGATTCCGGGCGCGGACTTCGTGCTGCACAACAGCCTGTTCCTGATCGCTCACTTCCACAACGTGATTATCGGTGGCGTGCTGTTCGGCTACCTCGCCGGTTTCAACTACTGGTTCCCGAAGGCGTTCGGCTTCAAGCTGAACGAGAAGCTGGGCAAGGCTGCATTCTGGTTCTGGCAGATCGGTTTCTGGGTGGCGTTCACGCCGCTGTACGTGCTCGGCTTCATGGGCATGACACGTCGTATCAACCACTATGACAATCCGGACTGGCACCTGTGGCTGATGTTCGCATGGGTCGGCACCGTGCTGATCGCAATCGGTATTGTTTGCCAGGTGCTGCAGCTGGTGGTCAGCATCCGCGATCGCAACAAGCCGGGAAACCGCGACCTGACGGGTGACGCATGGGACGGTCACACGCTGGAATGGGCAACGAGCTCACCGCCGGCCTCGTACAACTTCGCGATCGTTCCGGATGTGCGTGAACTCGACGCCTTCGCTGAAATGAAGTCGCGCAAGAACCAGTCGAAGCCAGTGTACACGGACATTCACATGCCTTCGAACACGTCGGTGGGTCTGGTCGTGGCGATGTTCTCACTGATGCTCGGTTTCGCGGCCGTCTGGCACATCTGGTGGCTCGCCATCGTCGGTCTGGTCGGCTCGATCGCGACCGTGATCGTGTACAGTTGCCAGAAGAACGAAGGTTTTTACATTCCGGCTGCCACGGTGGCCGCAATTGAAGAAAAACGCTCTGGCGCCGGTGCTCCGGTTGCGTTGGAGGTGGATTGATGTCAAACAATACGCTTACGGCTGACGCGCATCATCACGACGCGCATCACGCCGATCACCTGCCGTCGCATTCGGTATTCGGCTTCTGGCTGTACCTGATGACCGACTGCATCATCTTCGCGTCGCTGTTCGCAGTGTTCGTGGTGATGAGCCACCAGTTCGCCGGCGGCCCGACCGCCAAGGATCTGTTCGAGATCCCGGGCGTCGCGCTCGAAACGACGATGCTGCTCCTGAGCAGTATTACGTACGGTTTCGCGATGCTCGGCGCACACAAGAACCGCAAGGGCGTGCTGCTGTTCTGGCTCGCCGTGACCTTCCTGCTGAGTCTCGCGTTCCTAGTGCTCGAACTGCGCGAGTTCTCGCATCTGATCGCCGAAGGCGCGGGTCCGGACCGTAGCGCGTTCCTGTCGTCGTTCTTCACGCTGGTCGGCACGCACGGTCTGCACGTGACGTGCGGCCTGATCTGGATGGTCGTGCTGGCCGTGCAGGTCATGACGCATCGCGATCTGACCGAACGCGACATGATTCGCCTGACGTGCCTGAGCCTTTTCTGGCACTTTCTGGACGTCGTGTGGATTGGCGTCTTCACCTTTGTCTATCTTGCGAGCGTGATCTAAATGGACCATAGCCATAACGCACACTCCTCGGGCGAGGGCCACGGCAGCCTCGGCAGCTATGCAACGGGCTTCATCCTGTCGGTCATTCTGACGGTGGCAGCATTCGCTCTCGTCATGAACGGCACGCTGACCGGCGAGAACGCGCTGATCGCTATCGCGGGTCTGGCATTCGTGCAGATCATCGTGCACCTCGTGTTCTTCCTGCACATGAACACGTCGTCGGCGCAGCGCTGGAACGTGACGGCGTTTGCGTTCACGGTGCTGACTGCCGTGATCGTGATCGGCGGCACGTTGTGGGTCATGCACAACGTTAGCATGCACATGATGTTGCGCTAAGCGCATCGAACTGTTGTAGTGAAAAACCCCGCAAAATATGAGTCTTGCGGGGTTTTTCTTTTGGGCTGCGTGAGCGGTGCTTTTTCGGATAACGGCTTTCAGTCGAGCGTTGCGAAAGATTGCTTCGCGCGCCACATCGCATGCCAAAGACCATTACGTGACCACCGAAATACTTTACGCAGCGGCCGCATGTGATTCCCACGCGCCTGTTCGACGGCTTCGGCGCGAGTTGCGCGACCACGGTTCGGGCGTCGTAAAAAGCTTCGTGTGCCAATCCCAGTAGAGCGGATAATGCAGCAACACACCGGCGCACAGCATGTCGAGCTACAACGTGCGATGCCGCCACGGCACGAGCGCGAGTGCATTGTGCGTGAGACCCCAGCCGGCGTAGAAGGACAACTGTACGTATAGACGGTTTTGCCGCGCAACAGCGCGTCGAAACCCGCGAGCGACGAAAGCGTCTGGACCTCGTCGGCGACATCGACGAGCGACAGCAGATCCGCTTCCGTATCGACGACATCGGAAAGCTGCTGTGCGTCGATCAAGCCATTGCGATTGCCCGACAACACATCCGGATGCGGCTTGTAGACGAAGAAGGCGTCCGGGCGCAGTCCACGCAGGCCGTCGACGCCCCAGGTTGTACTTGGTCACGCCGAGTTCGACGACCGTTGCGCGCAGCGCGGCGGCTCGCTGCAACTCGGTGTCGGTGAATTCGGCTTCGTTGATCAGTACGCTCAGATTGCTCGGTTGACTCGCGTGCCGGTCCGTACGTTTCGGATTTCGCGGTGGCCGACGCGATCATCGCCGCGCTCGACGCGCCGCGCGAGAAGCCCGCGTTCATCTTCTTGATGACGATGGAAAACCACGGCCCGCTGCATCTCGAATCGGTAGAGAAAGGCGAGGGTGCCGCCTTCCACGGGCTCGGCGACGACGACTGCTGGCGCGACCTGACCACTTATCTGCGGCACCTCGCGAATGCGGACGCGATGCTCGGCCGGCTGCTCGCCGCGCTGCGCACGCGGCGCCGCGACACGGTGCTGTGTTTTTGGTGACCACGTGCTGGCCTTGCCGCACGTGTTCTTCGACCTCGATTACGAACCGTCGCGCAGCGACTACTTTATCTGGCGCAATTACGGCGACGCCCCCGCTCATCGGAAAGATCTGTGCGCCGAACAGCTCGGACTCGCACTGACTCGATCGCTCGAGCCGGTTGCGCCTCGCGAGACGCACGCGCACACGTTGCAACCAACGACATAAAGATGACCAAACAGATTGCAATTGTGGGGATGGCGTGTCGCTTCCCCGGACATGTCGAGAACCCGGAAGATTTCTGGGCGTTGTTGCGTGACGAAAAGATGCGGTCACGCAAGTGCCGCCGGAACGTTTCGGCACGGAGTTCTATCAGCATCCATTCAAACGCGAGGCCGGCAAGAGCTACACGTTCTCCGCAGGTGTGCTCGACGACGTCGCTGGTTTCGGCGCGGCGTTCTTCGGCATTTCGCCACGTGAAGCGCAGCAGATGGATCAGCAGCAGCGTCTGTTGCTCGAACTCGCGTGGGAAACTTTCGAAGACGCGGGCGTGCGTCCGCGCGCATGGAAGGCAGCAACTGCGCGGTCTACATCAGCGTGGCAAGCCCGGATTACGGCAACCGCTTCGTTGACGACCTGAACGCCATCGATCCCTATTCGGCCACCGGCAACACACTCAGCATCGCGTCGAACCGTCTGTCGTATCTGTTCGATCTGCGCGGGCCGAGCGTTTCCGTGGACACGGCGTGCTCGTCGTCGCTCGTCGCGTTGCACTAGGCCGCCAGGCGCTGCAATCGGGCGACGCCGAAGTGGCGCTCGCAGGCGGCGTCAATCTGTTGCTTGCATCCGTTCGGCTTCGTGACGTTCTCGAAAGCTTCGATGCTCTCGCCGCGTGGCCGCTGCCGCGTGTTCGATGTGACCGGCGACGGCTACGTGCGCTCGGAAGGTGGCGCACTCGTCATGCCGAAGCGCGCGCTGATGGAAGTCGCGTCGGCGGGCCGCAGCAAAGACCGGCCGCTCCTGATCGGCTCCGTGAAAACCAACGTGGGTCACCTAGAAACCGCGTCCGGCATGGCCGGTCTCGTGAAGGCGATCCTGTGCCTGAAACATCGCGCCGTGCCGAAGACGCTGCATTTCGAGACGCCGAACCCGGCGATCGATTTCGTCGGCGGCCGTCTGCGGGTGATGGATCGTCTGACGCCGCTCGCAAGCGATGAACCGCTCATCATCGGCGTCAATTCGTTCGGGTGCGGCGGCACGAATGCGCACGTCGTGCTGCGCGAAGCGCCGGTCGAAGCCGCGGCAGCACAGCACGAAACGCAGCCGCACACCGCCGGAAGCGGACGGGAACGAAGTACCGCTCCCGCTGATTCTCTCCACGCGCACGGCGAACGCGCTGCCGGCGCTTGCCGCACGCTATCTGTCGATGCTCGATAACGGCACGCCGTGGAGCACGCTCGCGGCGAACGTGGCGCATCGCCGCCAGTGGCTCAAGCATCGCGCGATCGTTTCTGCTGCGACGCCGGAAGAGGCGCGCGCGGCATTGTCCGCGCTCGCCACGTCCGCCACGGATCACGCAGAGTACGCGCTGGTCAAGGGCGAAGCGCCGGGCGACGACACGCGTCTCGCGCTGGTGTTTTCCGGCAACGGCTCGCAGTGGGCCGGCATGGGCAAGCAACTGCTCGAACAGGAACCGGTGTTCAGCGCAGCGCTCGACGAACTGGACGCGCTGTGGCGCGCCGATGGCAGCGCGTCGCTCGTCGACGTTCTGCGCGAAGGCGTGAGCGCCGCGCATCTGGAAGCCACCGAACACTCGCAGCCGCTGCTGTTCGCAATTCAGGTCGGCATGGTGCGCGTGCTCGAAGCGCGCGGCATCGGCTACGACGTGTGCTTCGGCCACAGCGTTAGCGAAGTGACGGCGGCGTGGGCATCGGGCGCGTTGACGCTGGAACAGGTCGTCCACGTGATACGCATTCGCAGCCACGCTCAGGCCGTGACGCTGGCCGGTCCGCTCATCGCGTTGCAGGCCCTCGAAGCGGCGGTGAAGGAAAGCGGCTGTTTCTTCCAGTTGCTGGATCTGGATTACGCATTCCACAGCCGCGAAATGGATCCGATCGAGCCGGCCGTGCTGCACGGTCTCTCGGACCTCGTGCCGAATCCGGCCGCTCGCCGTTTCGTGTCCACGGTGACAGGCGCGGAACTCGACGACACCGCGCTCGACGCGCATTACTGGTGGCGCAACATCCGCGAGCCGGTGCGTTTCGGCGACGCGGTCACGCAGGGCACGCAAAGCGGCGTGCGGCTTTTCCTCGAAGTGGGCCCGCATTCGATTCTGCGCACCTACGTCACGCAGACGCTCGACGACCAGCGCATGGCCGGCCGTTCGCTGCCGACGCTCAAGCGCACAGGACAACGCGGCGATGTTGCATCATGCGCTCCATGCGATGATCGCCAACGGCGCGCGCGGACGTTGAGCGCTTCGCGCCGCTTCATGTGTCGGGTCATACGTCATCGCATGCGCGCGTGGAGCTGCCGTCGTATCCGTGGCAACACGAACACTACTGGCTCGGGCCGACCGCCGAGGCGTACAACCTCGTGAACCGCCGCCGCGCGCGTAAATTTCGGTACCGAAAGCTGCGCGGTCGAGAATCTGGAAATCTGTCTGCCGGTGGCGTTCCAGCCGCAGCACGCGAAGCTGTTCCGCTTCACCGTCGACGTACGCACCGCGAACTTCACGATCGAAACGCGCGAACGCATGTCGGACGAAGCGTGGTCGCTCAACGTGACCGGCCGTCTGCTCGCAAGCGGTTGCGCGCTCGATGAAAAAGCGCACAACGAAGCCACGTTGCGCGATCTGCTCGCACGTCCGGCGTTTTCCGGCGAGACGCTCTACACGAACACGGCCGCGATCGGCCTGACTTACGGCCCGGCGTTCCAGTGGGTGCGTTCGGTGCACGTGGACGGCGAGGCCGACGTGGCGCTTGGCGAAGTGCAGGTACCGGCCGTGCTCGGCAGGACGAAGCGAAGCTCAACGCATTTGCATTGCATCCTGCATTGATGGACAGCGGTTTTCATCCGCTCTTCGCGCTGCTTTCGGATGAGGAACAGGACGGCATCGACCACGCTGCCTACGTGCCGGTGCAACTCGATTCGTCTGCCGCGTATCTGGTGGTGGGCGGCACGGGCGGTCTCGGCTTTGCCACCGCGCGCTGGATGGTGTCGCGCGGCGCGCGTCATCTCGTGCTGGCGAGTCGTTCCGGCACGCTTGCACCCGCGCTCGCCGAAGAAGCCGCGCGCTGGCGCGTGGAAGAGGGCATGCAGGTTCACGCCGCCGCGCTCGATGTATGGCTCGCCGACATCGCCACACGTGGCACGCCGCTCAAGGGCGTGCTGCACTCGGCGATGGTGATCGACGACGGCCTCGTGCGCAATCTCGACGACACCGCGCAGTCGGGTGGCATGGCCGAGCAGTGGCGGCGGGCGCGGCGCAGGACGCCGCACGTCCTGAACTGTGCAGCTTCGAGAGCATGCCGGGTTATCAGCAGGTCGAAATATTGCGGCAGATGGGCGAAAAGCTGCAGGTGCAGTCGCCGTTCTTCCGCGTGCACGAAGGCATTGCCGGCGCGACGACGCAGATCGGCGGCGCCGAGTATCTGAACTACGCGAATTACAACTACCTCGGGCTCGCGGGCGATCCGCAAGTCTTCGCGTGAGCGGCCACGCCACCAACATCACGATGATCGGCTCACTCTTCGGCGAACTGCTCGCGGTGGTGGGCATGGCCAACGAGACGAACCGGCTCGCAGTGGGTTATCGCGTGCCGATCGATAAGGCCTTCGAATAAGCGGTTTTTTGCGCGGCGGGTGAAGCATGCTGAGCGTTCAGCACGCTCACGAATTAAAAAGCGCCCAGCGGATTAGAGGACGTTCGGCAATTCACGACACCGTGCCGCGCCAACCGGCGAGCAGCGCGGGCAACTCGGCCATGTCGCAAAACACGTGGACCACGCCCGCGCCATGCAACGCCGTGGCGCTGCTATGGCCGAGTTCCTGCGGGCAATAACCGAAGACGGTCGCTCTCGCAGCCACGCCGGCCGTTGCGCCGGTGACGGTGTCTTCAACGACCGCGCATTTTTTGAGTCTACGCCGAGCCCGGCTGCGGCGGCAAGATAAACGTCAGGATAGGGCTTGTTACGTGGCGTTTCGTGGCCACTGAAAATGCGTCCTTCGAAGGTGTCGAGAATGCCGGCCTTCGCAAGCTGTAACTCGACCTTGATGCGGTCCGCGCCCGAGGCCACGGCGATGCGTCCATCGAGTGTTCTGAGCAGCGCACGCACCGTTTGCGGAGCGCCGGGAATCGCGCTCAGTTCGAGATCGAGCGCTGCATTGCGGCGCGCACGGAACTGCATGAGCCAGTCCGTCGTGACGGCGAAACCGGTGCGCGCTTCGATCAGCGTCGCTTCGTCTCGCACCACCTTGCCGACGAAAATGCGCATGGTCTCTTCCACGCTCATATGCCAGCCGAGTTCGCCGAGCATCTCGTTGAGCACGCGGTTCGTGATGGGTTCGGAATCGACGAGCACGCCGTCGCAATCGAAAAGTACGGCGTGAAAGGGAAAATCGGCCATCGGAAAGGGAACGGAAAGGGTTGCTGAGCCGGAAAGCATACCTCAGCGGGTTATTTGACGCGTTTTCGCCGGCTTGGCAGGCGGACCGACATGTGACCTTTGACGGCACTCAGACGGCCATTCGGGCAACTCGATGAACGCGGGAGGATCCGCCGCGACCGGAAACGCTGCGCCTCGATGCCATTTCTACCTGCTGTCGCTCAATAGGGCATTTTCCCTACCTGTCCCATCGCCGTCACTCGAAAAATTTTTTGATTCCCCGCGACGGATTTTGTCCGCTCCCGCGTTCAACTAGAAACGACGCCGCTTCTGGCCTCGAATTCTTATGGGAGAAACAAGATGAAACAGATGCCATCTCAAAGCTTTCGTCTGCTAGGCTCTGTGCTGGGCGGTGCGCTCATCAGCGCGGCCGCGCTCACGTCCGTGCCTGCGGCCGCACAGGCCGTGATCGTCGCGCCGATGGCGCCGCCGCGTGCCGAAGTCGTGCCAGGGCCGCTGGCGCTGGGACCACGGCCGCTACGTCTGGGTGCCGGGTCACTGGGCGCCGCGCGGACCGGGCTGGCGCTGGATTCTGGGCCATTGGGCCTGATCGCGTGAGCGCCGCGGCGCCTGAAGGCGTTCCGGTGCGTCGCGTCCACGTCGCCTGATGACGCAGGTAAAGAGTCAGATAAAGAGGCAGATGTCATAAAATTGCTCGTAATAATCGTGCTGGTGGCAACGCTTGCCGGCTGTGTGGTGTACCCGGCGCGGCCGGCTTATTACCATCCGGGTGTCGTCGTATATTGATGAAGCTCGCATCGTGTGCAGCGTGCCGTAAGGTGCGCGTGCAACGATGCGGACGATGAACTGCATATCGGCTCGCACGAGGCCGTAATCAAACACAGCGTAACAACAGCGGTGCTACAGGGAGAGGTGGCAAACAATGGAAGAGGCAAGGTGAAAGCGGCGAGTTCGTGGGCGCGCTCGCTCGTCTCGCGCAAATTGCCTCGTCTGCTGGCGCTCGCCACACGCATGCTGGGAGATCGCATGGAAGCGGAAGACGTCGCTCAGGAAGTGTTCGTGCGTATCTGGACATAACAGAAAGCTCCAAGGAGAGGATCTGAAAATCAATACGGCATCCAGAACAAATCTTCGCGCCATCGCGCTCGCCGCACTAGCTGCCGCTTCGTTGTCCGCATGTGTGGTGGAACCCGCGCGGCCGCCGCAACCCGCGCCGCTCGTCGAAGTCGTGCCGGCCGCGCCGCAGCCGGGCTACCACTGGGTGAAGGGCCATTATCGATGGGAAGGCAATCATTGGGCGTGGGTGCCGGGACACTGGAGAGGCTTAACGTCGAAGCCGGGTAAGCTCGAACGCCCGGGTGCGTTTAGCTGACGCCCAACATCTCGGCCGCCGAACGCTCGCCCACGCGGTGATAGCGGCGGCCGTAATAGATCAGCGCATCACCCGCACTGTGCGTGCGAGCGGCCTTCACCGCACAGAAGAACACCGTGTGCGTGCCGACTTCGCGCACGTCGCGAGGCGTGTCCCATTGCGCGGCGGCGAAGCGCTCGTCGATCGGCAATGCGCCGTTGGCGAAGTGCGCCGCGAGCGTCTGCTGATCCGCGCTCAGCACGTTCACGCATAGCTTGCCGTTGCCGCGAACATCGCGTTATTGCGGCTGCCGCGATTGATGTAGACGAGTAGCGTAGGCGGCTCGTCCGTCACGCCGCACACGGCCGATGCCGTAGCCCGCGAGTCCCGCCGAACCGTCGCTCGTGATGATGTTGACGGCGGCGTCGAGACCCGCCAGGCGTCGCGAAACGTGTGCCTGTCGAGCATATGAGACTACGCGTTTAAAGCCTGTTTATTTTGCAACCGCATCGTTCGCAACACCGGCGTTTTCCGGCGAGCGAAACTGCGCGGCGATATGCGAGGCCGGCAAACGCGCGTGACCGAACAGCTTTTCACGCAACGTGCCTTCAAGGTACGCGCGCTTGTACGCGCCGCGTTCCTGCGACAGCGGCACGACGAGTGCGATGAAATCCTCGAAACACTCGGGCGCAACGGTACGCGACAGATTGAATCCGTCCACGCCGGTTTCCTCGGTCCACGCGATCAGTTCGTTCGCCACGTCTTCTGCCGAACCGACGAGCGGCACCTGACGGCTGCCGAGCACCATCTGTTCGAGCAGCTTGCGTTTGGTCCTTGCGGACCGGCGGCGCGCGTCATCGCCTCGACGTTCGAGACGATCGCCTGGCTCTTGCCAGTTTCGATCGGTTCGTCCATGTCGTAACGCGCGAAGTCGATGCCGAGCGACGCCTCCGAACTCACATGGCGCTGATACTGATACTCCGCGTATTTCCCCTGCACCTCGCGCGTGGTGCGGCCGGTAATCACGGTTTGTCCGAACAGCACCTTGATGTCGCTTGTGCTGCGGCCACGCGTGAGCGCGTGCGCACGAATGTCGTCGACGATCGTTTTCACCGTCGGCTTCGCCTGGCCGTTCACGAATACGCACTCCGCGTGGGCCGCCGCGAACTGTTTGCCGCACGCCGACGAACCCGCCTGATACAACACGGGCGTGCGCTGCGGCGACGGCTCGCTCAAGTGCATCGCGTCGACGCGATACTGCTTGCTGTGGTGATGGATCACGTGCACTTTCGACGCATCCGCATAGACGTCGCGCGCCTTGTCGGCGAGCACGGCGCTGTCTTCCCATCTGCACTCCCACAGTTTGTAGATGAGTTCCATATATTCGTCGGTGAGATCGTAGCGATCGTCGTGCGCCATCTGGCCGGTGAGACCGATGGCGCGCGACGCGCTGTCCAGATAGCCGGTGACGATGTTCCAGCCGACGCGCCCGCGCGTCAGATGATCGAGCATGGACATGCGCCGCGCGAACAGATACGGTTGCTCGAGCGTGAGGTTCGACGTGACGCCGAAGGAAAGATGCTGCGTGACCGCCGCTATCGCGGGAATCAGCAGCGTGGGATCGTTCACCGGCAGCTGCACCGCGCCGCGCCGCGCCGCGAATGGCCGCGTCCGGCGAATTGCCGTAGATGTTGTACAAGCCCGCAACGTCCGCGAAGAAAATGCCGTCGAACAGGCCCACTTCGAGCGTGCGGGCATAGTTGGTCCAGTAATGCAGATCGGTGTAGCGCGCGGACTGGATGAGTCCACAAACCTTGCTGGATGTGGCCGACGCAGTTCATGTCGAACGCGTTGAGAACGATTTCCTTCGGTATGCTGTTTTCCCGCTGAAGTGGAAAAAGGACGCTTACTGGGATTGCCAACTACCTGAATTCGTTCGTTTAATGTAGTGGACGAAAAATGACTATGCAAGACGTTATTTCACGCTGTTGTGCGCTGCCGGATAGGCTTGGCAACTGTTACAGATTGAAGCGGCTTGATGCAATTTGGCGCGCACTTGCTGGCTATAATCATATGATTCCCGTCTTGAGATCCAGCGCTCATTTTCATGTCCGAAACCGTTGCTTTCATCGATCTGACCTAGGCGATTTCCTCCCGCGTGAAGACTGAGCGCGAGGTGCGCAACTGGTCGCTGAGCGAATTGTCGGAGCGCTCGGGCGTCTCGAAAGCGATGATCAGCAAGATCGAACGCGGCGAGGCGAGTCCGACGGCCACGGTGCTCGGCCGGCTCTCCGGCGCGTTCGGACTAAAGCTCTCCACGCTGTTTGCACTCGCCGAGCAGACCGGTGAGCGGCTCGCCCGTCATGCAGACTAGGTGCTGTGGCGTGATTCGGAAACGGGCTATACTCGCCGCCGCATTTCACCGCCGACGGACGGCGTGCTCGAGTTGCTGGAGATCGAATTGCCTGCGGGTGTGAGAGTGCCGTATCCGTCGGATGCGTTCGTGTTCCAGCATCAGCAGATCTGGGTGACGCACGGGGTATTGACGTTCCGGGAAGGGCAACTGGTGTATCGACTCGAAGCGGGTGACTGTCTGCAACTCGGTGCGCCTGTCGAGTGCGAGTTCTTCAATTCGGAAGACAAGGTGTGCCGCTACGTCGTCGGACTCGTGCGCCGCTGACGCACCGAAAACTCAAATAGCGGGAGCCGTGTTCACACGTGCACTCGAAGACGCGTTCGTTCAATAAGAAGCAGAAAAGCAGGAAGTGAATGCGAAAATGAAGGCAAAAAAGCGGGCCTGTTGCCCGCTTGCCGAACCGTTGAGCGATATGTGAGTAGTACCGCGTATCGGCTCGCGGCACTACCCGTCACCCTTGAGTTCCTGAATGACATTGGGCGCTTCGAGGCTCAGCCCGAGCACTTAGCCTCCACCGCCTTGCGTGCCGATGGTCAGCTTGTTGGTCACGGATTTCACGCTGGCAATGTTCTTCGCCACTTTTTCGGCCTGCGGAATCTGGCGCCGTCGGGCACCGAGCTTGTCAACGTCACTGTGCCGCCGCGCGCCCGCACGAATACGTTCGACACGTCGAACCCTTGCGCCTTGGCCAATGCCTTACGGACCGTCAGCCCGAGCCTGCGGTCGGCCTGTTTGACGGACTGGCACTGACCGCCGGTGCGGCGGGCCCCATCGCGTCGCTCGATTGCGCATAGGCGCTGGACGCTGCTGCCACGCACAATGCAATGCCGAGCGCCTTCAATAGATTGACTGTTTTCACGTTTTCTCCATTCCTCGAAAAGTTGATATCGCTTCGTTGCATGCAAAAAACCACGCGCTTGCGAGCACTTTTCCGCTCACGAGGAGCACCCTGTCTTTTAGAAGAGTGATGCTATGACGCTCCCGGCGCGCTTAAACAATACTCCGGCAAGCTCGGGCGTGCTGGAAAAGTGCGCGATGCCGTAGTGAAACGTGCAACAGGGCAGTGCATCAGAACCATTGCGGCGCCATGCCGAGCGTGGTGTCGTCGAGCGTGCGCAAGGTGGCGAGCATTAGCGCAACGCGCGGCAGTTCCCAGCGGAAGGAACTATTGGCATGCGTGCAGTTTGCCGCGATAGAAGTCCTCGTCCGCCTCACTGCGTGTCGCATTCACGGCGGCGCTCACGGCTGAAGTCAACGCAGCATTCGCCACGTTAACCTGACGCAGCCACATCCATGCGATCACGACATGGCCGAAGGATTCGAGAAAACTGCTCGCGTTGGCGAGCGCGCGTTCGGCATCGCTCTGGAGTGTGGGCAGCAGCGCTTCGACCGTAGTCATGATGTCGCGCCAGGCGTGTTCCAGTGCGTCGGCATGTGCATGGAGTGCGCCATGAGCACTCTGGGCGCGAGCCGCCTGCACGGTTTGTTCGATCTCGCGCGCGAGCAAGCCGAGCGCGGCGCAGCGTTTCATCACGACTTTGCGGCCAAGCAGGGCGATCGCCTGAATGCCGTGCGTGCCTTCGTGAATCATGTTCAGGCGATTGTCGCGATAGAACTGTTCGACCGGATACTCGCACGTGTAACCGTAGCCGCCATGTATCTGGATCGCGAGGCTGTTCGCTTCGAGACACCATTGCGACGGCCACGACTTCACCACAGGCGTGAGCAGGTCGAGCAGCAGGCCGGCTTCGGTGCGCGCGCTTTCGCCTCTCGCCGGTGTTCTGTTCGTCGAAGAGACGCGCGACGTAGAGGCACAGTGAATACGCGCCTTCCACATACACTTTCTGTGCGAGCAGCATGCGCCAGATGTCGGCGTGGTCGATGAGCTTCAGTTGAGGATCGAGCGGATTCTTGTTGTCCGGACGACGCCCTTGCGGACGTTCGCGTGCATAGTCGAGCGAAGCCAGATAGCCGCGATAACCGAGCATCACCGCGCCAAGGCCGACGCCAATGCGCGCCTCGTTCATCCATATGGAACATGTAGGCGAGGCCCTGATGCGGCTTGCCGACCAGTTCGCCGATACATTGCCCATGCTCGCCGAACGACAGCATCGTGGCCGTGGTGCCGCGCCATCCCATCTTGTGAATCAGTCCGGCAAGCGCGACGTCGTTGCGCGCGCCGGGAGTGCCGTCTTCGTTCACATTAAATTTCGGCACCGTAAAGAGCGAGATGCCTTTCACACCCGCCGGTCCGCCCGGAATGCGCGCGAGCACGAGATGCACGATGTTCTCGCTCAGCTCGTGGTCGCCACCCGAAAGAAGATCTTGCTGCCGCGAATCGAATACGTGCCGTCTTCGTTCGGCGTGGCTGTGGTGGAAGAGATCGGACAGGCTCGAACCCGCCTGCGGTTCGGTGAGCGCCATCGTGCCGAATGCGCGGCCTTCGAATAGCGCCTGAAGATACTTGCGCTTCTGCGCGTCGCTGCCAAAACGTTCGATCACGTTCGCGTTCGTGGTAGTGAGCATCGCGTACGAAGCTGTACCCGATGTTCGCGCTCTTGAAGAGCGACAGGCATGCGAACGCGATGACGGAAGGCAACTGCATGCCGCCCCATTCGTAGTCCTTGCCAGTGGCGAGAAAGCCGCTTGCACGCATCGCGTCGAGTGCGTCTTTCAATTCGCGCAGCACGGTGACGCGCTCGCCGTCGAAGTGCGGCTCGTGTTCGTCGGACAGACGGTTATGCGTGGCGAACTTTTCGGTGGCGACGGCGTGCGCCGTGTCAAGCGCGGCCGTGAAGGTCTCGCGGCTGTGATCAGCATGCCGCGCGCGGGCGGTGAGCGCTTCGGCTTCGAACACCTCGAATAGTTGAAACTCCAGGTCACGCAGGTTGACGATTGACGCATCTTGCATGGAACAAAGTCCGTTCGATTAGGTTGATGTCAGGTTGACGCAGACTGACACGCGGCGGCGGGTGGCGGCCATGCCGGTCATGCAGAAAGAGCCCGAATATGCGGGTAAATCCTGATGACCCAATACCGCCGAGACATGTCAGTGCATAACGAAAGTGAATGATCGTGCTTGTATTTGCGGACTCGGATCGCGCAGGTCGAAAACGCGACTGGCCACACACACTGGAGGAGCATCGCATGTCTGTGAAGGACCTGTTTCAACTGGACGGCAAGGTTGCATTGATCACCGGCGGCTCGCGCGAACTCGGCCTGCAGATGGCCGAAGCGCTCGGCGAATGGGCTGCCGCGTCGCGATCACGGCGCGCAAGGCGGACGAGCTGGCCGAGGCGAAAGCGCATCTGCAAGGCAAGGGCATCGAGGTGCAGACACTCGTCAACGATCTGCAGCGTTTCGAAGGGATTCCAAAGCTCGTCGACGACGTGCTTGGCCATCATGGACACATCGACATTTTCGTGAACAACGCGGGGGCGACGTGGAACGCGCCGGCCGAGGACTATCCCGGCGAAGCGTGGCGCAAGGTGATGAACCTGAACATCAACGCGCCGTTTTTCCTCGCGCGCGAAGTGGGCAAGCGCAGCATGATTCCGCGGCGCGCGGGCAAGATCTTCAACATCGCTTCGGTGGCAAGGCTCAAGGGTTCGCCGCCGGGCACGAATACGATTGCGTACAACACGTCGAAAGCCACGGCGATCAATTTCACGCGCGCGCTTGCGGCGGAATGGGGCAAGTACAACATCAACGTGAACGCGATCTGCCCGGGCTTCTTTCCATCGAAGATGTCGGCGGGATTGCTCGACAAACTCGAAAACATGATCGTGTCGCACACGCCGTTGCAGTGTCTTAGCGGCGACGAAGATCTGAAAGGGCCGATCGTGTCTCTCGCAAGCGAAGCGTCGCGGCACATCACGGGCCAGTACTTCGCGGTGGATGGCGGCGCGATCGTCAATTGAACCGGCTTGCCTCGCTGGATGCAGTCAGCGCGGCGCGTGAGTTGCATGAACAGGGCACGAGAACACGCGCCGCGTCTGCAAAAAAACATGGGAACACCGATGAACGAACGCCATCATCCGCACTGGCCGCCGCAGGTGCCGTTGCATCTCACGTTGCCGCAAACCAATCTCTTCTACAACGCCGAAGTCTCGGCCACGCGCTTTCCCGACAAGCCGTTCATCGTCGTCTTCTACGACACGCCGCTCACGTTCCGTGCGTTCAGGGACGAGGCCGAGCGCATCGCCGGTTTTCTCCAGTAGGAATGCCAGGTCAAGGCGGGCGACCGCGTGTTGCTCTACATGCAGAACAGTCCGCAATGGGTGCTCGCTTACTACGGTATTCTGCGCGCGAACGCGGTCGTGGTGCCCGTCAATCCGATGAACATGACCGACGAGGTGCGTCACTACGTCGAAGACAGTGGCGCTGCGACGATCATCGCACCGCAGTGCCTGTTCGCGAACGTCGAACCGCTGATCGGCAAGGGTCCCGGCCAAGGCATCGAGCACGCGATCGTCGCGACCTATAGCGATTATGTGAATGGCACGTCGTCGATTCCCGTGCCCGAGATGATCGCCGCGCCGCGCAGGCGCTTCGATATCGCCGGCGTCACCGCGTGGGCCGACGTGCTCGAACGGAACATCGCGCCGAGTCCACTCACGGCCGGTCCCGACGACCTGTGCGTGATGCCCTATACGTCCGGCAACGGACATGCAGGGCGGCATGAACAGTGCGCTCTTTCCCGGCGCAACGATCGTGCTGCTGCCACGGTGGGACTGCGACGCGGCTGCTGCATGCATGCAGAAGTATCGCGTCACCGCATGGCAGTCCATCTCGACGATGATGGTCGACTTCCTGTCGAACCCAAAGCTCGGCGACTACGATCTGTCGAGTCTGTCGGGCACGCGCAGCGGCGGCACGGCGATGCCCGACGCGATCGCGAGAAAGCTCAAGGCGCTGACCGGCCTCGATTACGTGGAATGCTACGGCATGTCCGAGACGATCGCGGGCACGCATATCAATCCGCCGCATCGTCCGAAGCCACAATGTCTCGGCATTCCGGTGTTCGACGTCGACTCGCGCATCGTCGATCCGGTCACGCTTGAAGAGTTGCCGCAAGGCGAAACCGGCGAGATCGTCACGCATGCGCCGCAGGTTATGCAAGGCTAATGGCGCAAT
Source organism: uncultured Paraburkholderia sp. (assembly GCA_940747215.1). Lineage (GTDB taxonomy): Bacteria > Pseudomonadota > Gammaproteobacteria > Burkholderiales > Burkholderiaceae > Paraburkholderia. The sequence goes on from CALNWS010000015.1 coordinate 22,073, forward strand.
CCGAAAGCGACCGAGGAGGCGTTCATCGAACTCGACGGCAAGCGGTTTCTGCGCACTGGCGATCTCAGCCATATCGACGAGGACGGTTACTTCTTCATGACCGACCGCCTGAAACGCATGATCAACGCGTTGGGTTACAAGGTCTGGCCGGCGGAAGTCGAGGCGCTGATGTACCGGCATCCCGCGATTCACGAAGTGTGCGTGATCGGCGTGCGGGACCTGAAGCGCGGCGAAACGGTGAAGGCGCTCGTCGTGCCGGCCGCTGCGCACGCGGGCACGGTGACGGAGCAGGAGATCATCGACTGGGCGCACGAACAGATGGCGTCGTACGAGGCACCGCGCATCGTCGAGTTCGTCGCGTCGCTGCCGAAGTCGGGCAGCGGTAAGATCCTCTGGCGCAAATTGCAGGAAGAGGACGTGGCGCGCTCGGCTGCGTCCGGACTCTGAGCGCGGTTCATGGCAAACGGCGGCCTAGCGCCTGCACCCCGCACGGGCACGCATACGACCCGAATTGCGGTTTGGCTGTAAGCTGTCAGTGACGGATTCACGAGCCACATCGCGTGTTTCGTTGCGGTGAAGCAAAAGTAAGCGATCGTCATTGTCACGCCATAACTCACCTGGCCGACGTAGCTGTCGAAGAGGCTCAGGTGCACTTCACGCACGGCATAGGTCGTGAAGTAATTCGACACGTACGTGGCGATCTTCCAGAACACCATGATGATGACGCCCGTGAATACGCGTCCCTTGTATTCGACGAGTTGTGTCCAGAAGCGCACGGCGCGGTGCGTGCTACACGTCCTGCATCTGCCGCTTCTGTTGCGCCTGTTCGAACATCGGCGTTTCGTCGACCGAGCGGCGCACGTACCAGCCAACCGGTGCGATCAGCAGACCGAATGCGAAGGCGAGACGCCACGCGCCGTCGAAAATCTGCTGCTGCGTGAACACGCTCGTGAGTGCAATGCCGATGAGGCCCGCGATCAGCGTGCCGCCGCCTTGCGACATCTGCTGGAACGAGCCGTAGAAACCCTTGCGCGACGCCGGCGCATTCTCGACGAGCATCGCGACCGTGCCGCCGATTTCGCTGCCTGCGAAGAAGCCCTGAATCAGCCGGCCGAGCACGATGATGAGCGGCGCGGGAACGACGGTGCCCGCCGCCATCAGAAGCAAGGTCAGGCTGAGCGCTTTCTTGCGGCCGACGCGGTCTGCATAGCGGCCGAGCACGAGCGCACCGAGTGGATGCACGAGAAAACCGATGGCGAAAGTGATGAAGGTGAGAATGAGTGCGGCGAACTCGGAACTGGCGGGGGAAAACGTGTGGGAAATGGGAACCGCGAAGATGCCGTATGCGATGAAATCGTAAATCTCCAGCACATTGCCAACCAACGCTGCCGCAACGGCGCGTTGGCCTGGCGACGAGATCGTTCGTCGGTGCTCGACGTTGTCGTGACCGTTCATTTTTTCGCCTCCTCACGTTTAGTTCGTCATGTGGTCCCGTGTAGGTACACTAAACGCGAGGCGCGCGAAGGCACGCATACTCTTCAAAAATGACAGCTATAATTTTGCGGCATAGCCTGTCTTCAGACCAGAAAAACATGGAATTACGACACCTTCGGTACTTTCTTGCGGTGGCGTATTACGGAAGCGTGGTGGAGGCGGCACGCCGGCTTCATATCGTGCAACCCGCATTGAGCCGCTAGATTCGCGGTCTCGAAGAGGAACTCGGTGGCGAACTCTTTCACCGCAACGCCAAAGGCGTGCAACTGACGAAACCGGGCGAACAGTTCGCGATCGACGCGCGGCGCGTGCTGAGCGAAGTCGAAGCGGCGCGCGGGGTTTATCGGGCACGTTGAGAATCAGGCTCGCGCCGAATTACAACTGGCATCCCGCTACGCTGAAACCCGTGCGCGAATTCAGATCGACGCATCCCGACGTGACGATCACTCTCGAACCGGGCCTTGCCGCGAAGCAGATTGCGCGCATCACCGACGGCAGTCTCGACGGCGGTTTTCTCGCGTGGCGCGATCCGTACGATCCCACCTTTTCCGCACTCAAGTTGTTCGATTGCGATCTGAAACTCGCCATGCCGCGTAACGCCGACGGCTCGATGCCGAACGTGCCCGCGCGTCTGGCCGATCTGAAGGACGAACCGTTCATGTGATTTGCGCGCGAAGTCGCACCAGCGTACTACGACTTTCTGATTCACCAGTGCCAGCTATCGGGTTTCTCGCCGCGCATCATGCCGATTGGCGGCATCTCGACGATACTCGGGCTCGTGGCAGCGGGAATGGGTTACGCGATCGTGCCGGGCGCGTCCGTGTATAGCTGCCCGAATCAGGTGGCGCTCATGTCGCACGCCGATCTGAATCTGACGTACCCGGTGGAATTCGTGTGGCGCTCCGATGCGGTCAATCCGGTGCTCGACGAGTTCATCGAAACGATTGGCGCCGTGGCTCAGGAACTGGCGTGTAGCTGGAAAGCGGAAGGCAGTGCGCTTCGTAAGTCGCACGAAGCGCACGGTGTGCTGACGTTACTCCGTGCCGCGCACGATACGCAGATCGCATTCGACGCCGTCGCCGAGTGCTTCCAGTGCCTCGCGATACGGCTCGCTATCGTAAGCGGCAACGGCCGCTTCGTAGGTTGCGAGCTTCGTAGGTTGCGAATTCGATTACCACGGTGCGCTCTTTCAGGCCTTGCTCATGCCAGTGAGGTGCCAGCGTGCGGGCAACGTTCGCACGAGTACGTAGGCGATCACGCCGTAGGTGGCGATCGAACCCGAGGTGTGTCCGCTCGGAAAACTCCAGCCTTGGGCGGTGGCGAGCGTCGTGTCCCAGACGGGCCGCGTGCGGCGTATCAGGTGCTTGAGCGTGATGTTGAGCAGGGCATGCCGCCCGACGCTGCAACGACCGCGCAGGCGAGCAGAACGTGGCGTTTGCGCGCGAGTAGCGCGGTAGGTAGTCAGCACGCACCAGATCGCAAGCAGCCACGGATCGCCGAGATGCGTGATCTGCGCGAAAACGCGCTTCACGTCCGGTGCGATGGCGCTGCCGAGTGCGTGAGCAATCGCGATGTCGTCCGTGGAAAACTGCGGATGTGTGAGAAGCGCGTTAACGGTATACGCAAACGTGGCGACGGCGACGGCCACGGCCACCACACACAGGCCGATACGTATGCCCGCGCGAAACGGCAGCTTGGTCTTGCGGATCATGACGAACGCCACGCTCCATGCAATCAGAAGCATTGCGCTCATCAGCGTGAGCGGAGACTGGCCAGCCAGCGCTGCGACGAGCGTCATAGGAGCGTGGCTCGTCCGGCGCCGTTCGACGCGGTGTGCGCGTTGGCGTCGTCCCTGTTGGCGAACGCGAGCGTGTGATCGAGCACGGGCACGAATTCCTGCGCAGCGTCCTCGTAGTCGTAACGCGCGAGAACCGCGCTGCGTTCGCCCGGCGCTTTCGCGTCGTAACGCAACAGATTGACGGAATTGCAGATGCCGCCGCGAACGCGCGTGGAGAGCGCCGTGCCTGCCTGCACGGCCCATACAGGGCGAGGCAGCATGGCGCGTTCGTGTAGCGGCAGCACATAAGGCAAATGGACGTGGCCGCCCATGATCACGTCGGTGCCCGCTTGCGACCATGCGGGCACGGCGTGCTCGCGTCCGTGCAGCAGATTGTGAGTGTCGTCGCCGGTGACGGCCGCAACGGGTTGATGCGTGACCACCACGCGCAATTGCGCGGGCGTGGCCTGCCGCAACCGCTGCGATACGCGCTCGACCTGATCGAGGGAAACTTCGCCGTCCGTGTGCCGCGAAGGCCGCGTGGTGTTCACGCCGATCACGAGAAAGTCGGCCGATTCGAACACCGGCTCCAGATTCGCGCCGAACACGCGCCTGTGGCCCGCGTACGGTTGCAGCACGCGCGCGAACACGTTGTAGAGCGGAATATCGTGATTACCGGGTATGACGAGAAGCGGTGTGCCGACGAGGCGTTCGACGAAGCGCTGTGCCGCGTCGAACTGACTTCGCCTTGCGCGTTGCGTGATGTCGCCGGACATCACTACGAGCTGGGGCTTTTCGCGCGAGGCGAGCCGCAGGAGCGCTTCCACGACATCAGGCTTCTCGGTGCCGAAGTGCGGATCGGAAATCTGGAGCAACAGCGTCATGAACGGTTCAGGGCGGTGACTCCGGCTTCCGGTTTGAGGAGATAGAGCGGCGTTTCGCCGACGCGAAATTCTAACGGCAGATGCATGTGCGCGACTTCGCCATCCATCGCAATCTTCACGCGCTTGTGTATCCGCGTGGTATGCGTGACGGTGAAGCGTCGAAAGCCGAAGCCCACGACGTTATCCGCGTCGCTCATACGGCTCAGTGCGCCGCGCAGCGTAAGGCCAATCTGCGCGAGGCGGCCGATCGCGCGCGGTGCCACTAGCAATCCCTAGGCCAGCAGCGGCGCTTCGGCCGCGCCGACCTGTTCGAGCTGCAGCCGGTTATTCGCGACGCGACGAATAGCGTGGACGTGCGCAACTCGCGCATCGTATCTTCGTGTTCGATATGCAGACGCAGGTGACGATGCGGCTGCACGAGCGTGGCGGCCGCCGACCACAACGCGACGAGCCGGCTGCGGCCAAACTGCTGCTTGTAGGTTTCGCGGTGTTCGAGGAGCTTCGGATACAGGCCGAGGCTCGCGTTGACGAGGAACATGTGATCGTTGACGAAGCCCACCTGCACGGGATGTGCACGGGCATTCAGCAGCAGGTCGATGGCCTTCGCGGGTTCGGCGGGAATGCCGTGATCGCGGCTGAAGTAGTTGAAGGTGCCGCGCGGCGGCACGCCGAACGGGCAGCCGCTGCCGAGCACGGCCTGCGCGACGGCGCACAGCGTGCCTTCGCCGCCTGCGCCCACGACGACGGTGCCGCGCGCCTTCGCGAGTTTCACCGCACGCTGCGCGGTGGCCGCGAGCTGCGACGGGTCGTCGACCATGATCAGTTCATAGGCGCGTTGTGCGCGCCCGAGCGTTTCATCGATCAGCTCGGCGGTGAGTTCACCCTGTTTGCGCCCGGAACCCGCATTCATGACGAACACGAAGGGCGTGTCGGGTGCGAGTTCGAGCGGCGCGCCATGCTCGGGCTGAACCTGCGGGTCGGCGAATGACATGTGTCGTGTTCTCTCGCAATGATGTCGCTGCGGCCGATCCGGTTCGGCCACAGTGCGACTGACATTGCGATTCTGTAATGTTGAGCCGAAGCCGCTTCAATCTTTCGGCAGCGTCGAGTTGCGCACACGGCCGCTCGCGCGGCGGCGCGGTTTGGGCTCGACGCCGATACGGGTCGCGAGCGAGCACAAGTGCCGTCAACTGTTCGGCGATGGGTTCGAAAGCCGGATCGTCCTGCGGCACATAGAGCCATTTGCCGAACACCGGATGTTTGCGCAACGCGGGTATCTCTTCGATGAGCGCATCGTGCCGGTCCTGCGACGTGCAGACGAGCAGACCATTCCAGGGCTTCGCTCGATCGGCGACGACGAGGCAGCAGACCGTCAAGATACGCGGCGTCGCAACCGAACATGCGTCGGCAAACGGAAGTCTCGTCCTGCTCGAACGGGTCGAAAATCCACAGCAGGGAGTTACTGATCGTGGATGGCATAAGTGATGAACGCTGCGCTGCAGGCGCAGAAATTGATGGGCGGCCTCGCGACACTATACTTTGCTTTGCCGCTTTGCCTTGTGCGCGCTATCTCAACCCGGCCTCTTTGCGCCGTTCATGCCGGTGCGTGGCGTGTGCCCTAGATTCTCGACGAGAAAATCGACGAAGCGGCGCACGCGTAGCGACAGATGACGCTTGTGTGGATAGAGCAGCACAAACGGGCGCGAGGCGCCGCCGAGTTTCGGCAGCACTTCTATCAGCGCGCCGCTCGCCAGATCTTTTTCGACCACGAAGCGGTAGGTCTGAAAGAGCCCCGCGCCATTGCGCGCGAGCGTGACACCGCCGAGCATGTCACCCGCGCAGGTGTAGCTGCCTTCGCTGAAATGCTCGTGCATGTCCACGCCGCGGCCGAACATCCACGGTACCTTGCGGCCGCTGCTCGGCAGATCGAACTGGATGCATTCGTGATGCTTGAGGTCGTCGAGCGATTTCAGTCGGCCCGTGCGCGACAGATAGGCGGGACTTGCCACCACGACGAGTTCCGCGTCCTCGAGTCGAGATTCGAATCGCCCGGCGCGCGTCCGCGTACGGTGAGGTCGAAACCTTCGTCGGAGAAATCGATATTGCGGTTGCTAATGTGGACGTCCACCTGAACCTGCGGATGCTGCTCGCGGAACATCGGCAGAATCGGCAACACGCGATAGTAGGCGTAGGGCGTGGGCAAGCTGATACGCAGCACGCCTGCCGCGGATGCCTGTTGGCCGGTCGCTTCGCGTTCTGCGTCGATCAGTTGACCGAGTGCTTCGCGGCAGCGCTCGTAATAGGTACTTCCAGCGTCGGTCAGGCGGATGCGGCGCGTGGTTCTGACGAAAAGACGCACTTCCATGCGTTCTTCGAGCCGCGAAACGGAGCGGCTTACCGCAGCAGGCGTGACGCCCGCTGCGGTAGCGGCTTCCGTGAAGCTCGACAGTTCGGCCGCGAGACAGAACAGCTCGATGCTGCCAAGCATCAGATCGTCAAACTGCCGCTTGCTGTTGCGTTCGATGATCCGCGGAGTGCTCATGACGTGACGTACCTGATGGATGGAAGGCGTGCTTTGCCACACGGGCGGGGCGTTCGTGCCGAGTCATCAGTATATATAGTCAGTTGCTTCGCAATGCGCCGTTGGGGGTGCGCGGCGTCGGATGTGCTGAGCGAGAGGGCTCAAGATTCGTGTTCATGCGCGACGGCCGCGCACTCTGCAGACGCCGTCGCTTCACTACTCGCCGCTGCTGCGGATCGACACTCAGTAGCAGACATACGACTTGCCGGTGCCGGAGAACTCGCACTGTCCGGAGCCGATCTGCTGAAGCATCGTGACGGTATCGGCGATCGCCTGATTGACCGTTTTCGCGTCACCGCTGACGGCGGCCATGGCTTCGTGGTCGAGTTCTTCGATGATTGCGAGATCCCGAATGGTGAGGGTCGAGGCAGTCATGGCACTTCTCCTTCGATGATGCGTGATGGGCGGGGACTCCGGCGTGTCGTGAACGGTGGCGTCCACACACCATCCATTGCAACGACTATGCCAGTTTTGAATGCCATCAACGCACAGCGGACGTGGAGCGCGGCTGGCCGGGCTTGCGCGTTCAGCGCATCGAAACTGATCCATCGTGCGACGGCGCAAGCACCATGCTTCTGTTGGCCGAATACCGACACTCCGCCACACCACGCGACACCTTACCCAACGCTGGGCGATTTCCGGCGACAATCACCGGCAGGTTCCGTGCATTTTTTGAGCGACGCTGCCGACCGGCATCGTTACCATTACCTGCACTGTTGCGGCGCACCTGAGCAACGGCCAACGCCGCGCTGTCGTGCGCACAACGGGATCGCCACCATGGAGGTGTCAGTGTCGTCGAATCGCGAAACGCGCCGCAAAACCCCGGAGCAATTGCGCAGTTACCGCTGGTACGGCGTGAACGATCTGCGTTCGTTCGGCCATCGCTCGCGCACCACGCAGATGGGTTATCACCCATCCGACTATATGGGCGAGCCGGTGATCGCCGTGGTCAACACGTGGAGCGAGATCAACTCCTGTCACACGCACTTCCGACAACGCGTGGAAGAGGTCAAGCGCGGCGTCTGGCAGGCGGGTGGTTTTCCGTCGAAATGCCTGTCATGACGCTTGCCGAGCCGTTCCAGAAACCCACTACGATGCTTTACCGCAACTTCCTCGCGATGGAAACGGAGGAATTGCTGAAGTCCTATCCGTTCGACGGCTGCGTGCTGATGGGCGGTTGCGACAAGACCACGCCCGGGCTGCTGATGAGCGCGATCAGCATGAATCTGCCCGCGATCTATTTGCCAGCCGGCCCGATGTTGCGCGCGGCAACTGGAACGGCCGCACGCTCGGCAGCGGTTCGGATACGTGGAAAAACTGGGCGGAATTGCGCGCGGGCAATATCAGCGAGGACGAATGGACGGGCATCGAAAGCGGCATTGCGCGCTCGCCCGGCCATTGCATGACGATGGGCGCCGCGTCGACGATGACGAGCGCGGCGGAAGCGCTCGGCATGACGCTATCGGGTTTCGCGTCGATTCCCGCGGTGGATTCGCGTCACGCGCAGTTCGCGTCGCTCACCGGGCAGCGCATCGTCGAAATGGTGTGGGCCGATCAGAAACCGTCCGACATTCTCACCGCAAAGTCTTTCGATAACGCCGTGACGTGACGACCGTGCTCGCGATGTCAGGCTCGACGAACGCGATCGTGCATCTCGTCGCACTGGCGCGCCGAGCCGGCGTCGATCTGACCACGGCGCGCTTCGACGAACTCGCGCGCAAAACGCCGGTGATTGCGAACGTGCGTCCGGCGGGCCAGTACCTGATGGAAGACTTCTTCTATGCGGGCGGCCTGCGCGCGCTGCTGCTCGAACTGGGCGATCTGATCGACGGTTCGCAGATGACGGTGAACGGCACGACGCTCGCCGAAAATATCGCCGGTGCGCAGATCTTCGACGACGTGATTAGCCGCATCGACCATCCGCTCGTCGCCAGCGACGGCCTCGCGGTGCTCACCGGCAATCTCGCGCCGGACGGTGCCGTGATCAAACCGCCCGCGGTGGAAACGCAGTTGCTCAAGCATCGCGGGCCGGCCGTCGTGTTCAGGAATTACGTGGACATGGCGGCGCGCATCGACGCGGAGGATCTGAATATGTGACGCGCGATTCCGTCATCGTGTTACAGCACGCAGGGCCGGTCGGCGCGCCCGGCATGCCCGAGTGGGGACAGTTGCCGATTCCGAAGAAGCTGCTGAAAGAGGGCGTGCGCGACATGGTGCGCATCTCGGACGCGCGCATGAGCGGCACGAGTTACGGCGCGTGCGTGCTGCACGTCTCGCCCGAATCGTTCGTGGGCGACCCGCTTGCACTCGTGTAGGACGGCGACATGATCGAACTGGACGTGTACGCGCGGCGTCTTCATCTCGACATCGGCGACGCGGAACTCGCCGCGCGCAAGGCCGCATGGCAGCCGCCGAAGCAGCCGTTCGAACGCGGTGTCGGCGTGATGCATCAGTTGCACGTCACGCAGGCAAACAAGGGCTGCGATTTCGATTTCCTCGAAGAACCGCTGAAACCGGTCGGAAGTTAAAGCCGCTCGCGCGGTTCAGCGGGACATCAACCAAACTTTTCAATGAGCTTTAGCCGAGTATGCCTTGCACGCGGTTCACGATCGCTTCGACGCTGAAGGGCTTCGTGATCATCTGCATGCCTTCATCGAGCAGACCGCCGTGCGCCGAGGCCAGATCGGTATAACCGGTCATGAAGAGCGCAGATCGGGGTGTTTCGCGCGTGCCGCGTCCACCATCTGACGGCCGTTCATGCCGGGCAGGCCGACGTCGGAAATCAGCAGGTCGATGCGCGAATTCGCTTGCAGCAGTTTGAGCCCTGACGGACCGTCGTACGCGTGAATGACCCGTTAGTTCAGGTCTTCGAGCAGGTCGATCAGAAGCTGTCTCACGGAGCTGTCGTCCTCGACAACCAGAATCGTCGCGCCGCGATGCGCTTCGTTCAGACCGGCATGGCCCGCGCTGATCGCGGGGCGTGTGGGCGGCTGCGCGCCGTCCTTTTCCGGCAGATACAGCGCGACCGTCGTCCCGACACCGGGCTGGCTCGTTAGTCTCGCGAAGCCGCCGGACTGGCCGGCGAAGCCGTACACCATCGACAGCCCGAGCCCGGTACCCTGTGGCCAAGCGGCTTGGTCGTGAAGAACGGCTCGAACGCCTGGCGCAACACGTCGGGCGGCATGCCCACGCCCGTGTCCGACACGGCGATGCACACATAGCGTCCTGCCGGAACGTCGCGCTGTGCCGCGGCCTCCGATTCGCCGAGTTCTTCGCGCGTCGTGCGGATTCGCAGCGTGCCGCCGCGCGGCATTGCATCGCGCGCGTTGATCGACAGATTCAGCAGCGCGCTTTCGAGCTGGTTCGCATCGCAGCGCGTCGTGTACGGCTCGCGGTGCACGATCGACTCGCCCATCGTGCGGCGCAGCAGTTCTTCGAGCGCGTGCACGAGTTCGTTCGCGTCGACGAGGTTCGGGTGGAGCGGCTGGCGGCGCGAAAACGCCAGCAGACGCTGCGTGAGCCCCGCGGCGCGTTGGGCCGAGGACATGGCCATGTCGATGTAGCGATCGAGCGCGTCGGTCCGCTTGAGCGCGACGAGGCGGCGGATCAGTTCGAGCGGTCCGGTAATGCCTTGCAGCAGATTGTTGAAGTCGTGTGTGATGCCGCCCGTCAACTGGCCGACCGCTTCCATTTTCTGGCTCTGCCGCAATTGTTATTCGAGCCGCTTCTGCTAGCTCATGTCGGGACCGACGCCCGTGCGGCACACGGGTTAGCCGCTTTCGTCGAAATACGTATGGCCGCGCGACAGCACCCAGCGGATCGAGCCGTCGGGATGATAGATCCGGTACTCCAGTTCGAGATCGCCGCTGTGCACGAGTTCGCCCGCCATCGTCGCGCTGAGCGCGGGGCGGTTGTCCTCGTGAACGTTTGCGAGAAAGCCGCTGCGGGAAATGCCGGCGAGTCCTTCGGCGGCGTCGATGCCGTAAAGCTCGGAGACGGCTTCGTCACAGAAAAAGCGGTCGCTTGCGACGTCGTAGGTCCACACGCCCACGCCGATCACCGCCGACAGCGCAAGGCGCGCGAAATCCACCGAGTCCCTTCAGCGCGATATCGCGCGCGACGCAGAAAATGCGTCCTTCGAACGGCTCGGCGCGCCAGCTCAGCAGACGGTACTCGCCGGTATTCGTGCGATAGCGGTTTTCGAAGGTGAACGTGCTTTCGCCCGACGCGAGGTTGCGCACTTCGGCACGCGTGTGCGCGCGGTCGTCCGGATGTTCGAATCATTCCGATGTCTTGCCGACGATCTCGCTCGCCGCTCAGCCCATAATGGTTGACCACGCCGGATTGATGCTGAGCCAGATGCCCTGATCGTCGGCGATGCCGAGCATGTCGTGGCTGACCTGCCAGAACAGATCGCGCTCGTGCACCGGAACCTCGGGAAGGTTGCGGGTATGCGGCGTGATGGATTGCGGCGTTTGCTGCGCCCGCTGCGTGCCGAGTGCCGCCGCCAGTTCGGCCTTGAGCCGCTCGTTCTCGGCGGCGAGAAGCCGCTCGCGCTCGGAGCCGGGTGATGCTTGCTTCATGTTCGAATCGGTAAGATGTGCTTGTGCAGGCGGCGTGGGTGGTGCCTGAGTTACGTCTGAGTGCTTTCAGCCGTCAGCATGACAGCAAACGGCTAGTCCTGCCGGATCACCCCGTCAAACTGGGTACGGGCCGCAGCAAGGAACTTGCGTGACGTGGCGGGCTCCGAGCGCGTGGCGCGCGCGAGCACGAGTGCGCCGACCATCGTCGACAACAGGGTCATCGCATCGGCGCGATGGTCGGCTTTTTTAGCGGCGTTAGTGTCCGGGTCGTGGCCCGCTTGCAGCAGCGCTGCGAAGTGGCTCACGTACTGGTCGATGCCGGCCGTCATGGCCTCGGCCGTATGGCCGCCCTGGCGGCGGGCCGCGTCCGCGGCGAGCGCGGCCATCGGACAGCCGGTCGCGACGTCGTCGCGATGCCTGTCCGACAGATACTGTTTGACGAAGCGCGCGAACGCCTGCAGGTCGCCGGGCGGCACGGCTTCGAGGCTGCCAAGCCCCTTGACGAATGCATGGCTGCAGGCCTCGCCGATGAAATCGTCTTTCGAATCGAAATGCGCGTAGAGCCCGCCGTGCGTCAGACCCGCTTCCTTCGCGACCTGACCGACGCCCACGCCGTCGAATCCATGCTCGCGATACAGCCGGGAGGCTGCGTCGAGCAGCGACTCCCGGTTCTGTTCAGCTTGTTCGCGCGATACCTTCATGAAGATGCTTCCCGTTCGGCACAGTCAAGATGCCGCCATTGTAAAAGGCGCGCGACGTGCGCCGGCCGGGCGGTTTGTGAAAGAACGTCAGGCGACGGCTTGGGGAGGCTGAATGAAGTCGTCGAATTTGCCGCCGGTAATGCGCTGGCGATTATCGGTGGACGTGATCATCGTGTGCAGGAAAACTGGCGCGGGCGTGCTGGCGGCGTCGAGCTTCGCGATCATCTGCGGCGATAGCGTGACCTTGGCCGTGAGGTTCGACTGCAACTGCTCGACGCTGCGCGGCCCGATGATCGGAAACGGCCCCTTCGCGGACACCCATGCAATAGCAGCTTCGCCCGGCGTGACGCCGGCCTCGTCCGCCACGGCGATCAGCGTGTCGAGAATCGCACTGCGCTGCGGCGAGTTCTCCGCCTGAAAGACGCATCCGCCGAAACCTTCGAGACGGCCACGCTCGCCCTTGCGGTACTTGCCCGTCAACATGCCGCCGCCGAGCGGCGACCAGCCCACGACGCCGAGCCCCAGACCTTCGCCCGCGGGCAGCAGTTCGAATTCGACGCTGTGTTCGACGAGGCTGTATTCGAGTTGCAGTCCCGCAAGCAGCACCGTGCCGCGCAATTCGGCGAGCGTGGCGGCACGCGCGACACGCCATGCCGGAAAGTCGGACAGACCGGCGTACAGGATTTTGCCGGCGCGCACGAGATCGTCGAAGCCGTGCATGATTTCCTCGACGGTTGTCACGCCGTCCGCGTAATGCACCCAGTACAGATCGAGGCGATCGGTTTTGAGTCGCTTCAGGCTCGCTTCGACCGACGAGACCATTGCCTTGCGGCTGTTGCCGGTGACGAGAATGCTGTCGTTGGGCGTGGCGCGCTGGCTGAATTTCGACGCGAGCACGAAATCGTCGCGGCGGCCCGCGAGCACGTCGGCGAGAATTTCTTCCGACTCGCCGAACTGGTAGCTGTCGGCCGTATCGATGAAATTACCTCCGGCTTCCGCATACGCATTGATGATGCGGCGCGCTTCGTCGGGCTGAGCGCCATGCCCCCAGCGAGTGCCGAAGTTACCCGCGCCGAGCAACAGTTCCGAAACGCGCAGACCGGTGTGTTTGCCGAAGAGTCGATAACGCATGTGTGTGCTCCTTGTTCCGTTCGATAGAGACAGAGTGCAGGCACAAGATTGCGCACGTGCATCCGATTTTCATTTATTCATTACGATCACAATGCTAAACTTATTGATGATGATAGCAATTAATATAGGCGAGCGTGCACGAGCGAAACATGCGTGAAATTCGCGGCGGGAGCCTAGTGTGGGTCTGGCGTGGACCTAGTGCGGCAGCGGTCGTGGGCGTTATGTGGCGTTTGCTGAACAGCGGGGGCTACCGGGGGAACACGAGGAGGCTGGGAGACGCGGGAACGAGCGGAAGAAGAAGGACAGGCGTTTCAAACATCCGCGCGCAGATTCGTTCTGCATAGAGCTGGAGTTTGCACTGCAAAAAATCCGGGATAAAGCGGCCGGGTATTGTGCTTGCGCACTCTGACAGTGTGCAAGGCATGAGCCTCATAGCGTCCTACAGCACGGCGGATTGGTCAATAGAGACGAGTGCTCAATTGATCAAACGCTGCGCCGCCGCGATACTCGGCTCATCGTCCCTTGCTTACAATTCGCCGACGAAGGACATGGACAATCCACGTACGAGACTGAGGGAGGCCTGAAATGGCGCATGCCGATCTGGCAGTACTTGGGGGCGTCGGGATGCTTTCACTGGCTTGCCTCGTCGTTTGTGGTCTGTACGTGTACTGGAGCAGCGATCGGTATCGCGCTCGACAGCAGCAATGCAAAATGCAAAAGAACGGCGCCGCGAGGCCTGTCGGCAAGAAGAGCGAAGCGATCTCGGGAGGTCAGGCAACCATGGGCACGCAACTCAGCCAGCGCTGTAAAACTTCGTTGTTCCGCGTCGTATTCAGTTAATGCACACGACGAAAGCATCGTTTTCCTGATGGCCGCGAGCCGTGATGAAGCGCGCAAACAGGCGGCGGGCGCCCTAGCTGCGATTCACGGCATGGTCGGATCGCCAAGGTCGGCCTTTCTCATCTCGCGTCGTTCAGGGATCTCGTCGACATTGGCGTCAGCGAGGACGAGGATCTCCGGATTTTCGAGCTCTCGTGGAAAGACGAGACGGTGAGCGCATGGGTCGAACATCCGTTCTTTCTGACCAACGATCCGAGCCTGATCGGCAAGTGGACCGAACTGTACACGGACCTCGCGCGTGTGATCGCGGTGAGTGCGATCGACAAGGCGCGCCATTAGAAACTGACGTTAAAGAGTCCGGTTTTCCCTGTGCTTTTCGCATAAGCCGGGTTTCAACTCCGCGTTTCTCCCCGAAGCACATTCCCGCCGGTCCCGCTAAATGGGCACCGGCGGTTTCGTGTCGTCCGTACAGTCCCGCATGGTAAACGCTTCACTGGTACATGCCGTTGGGCAGACGGTCGTGATGGGCGTGTCGCGGCACTGTCCCCACGGGCCGAGCCACGATCCCGACGGGCAGGCATAGGCTGAAACCGACGCGACCTGCGCTGCATAGACAACCGGCGCAGGTTGCACGATCACGGGTGCTGCGTAGCGGCATTGGCCCCAGACATTGCGCCATCCGCCCGGGCTGCAGCCTTGCGCGGCGTTGGCGGTGCCGATCGAAAGAGCCAGTGCGGTCGACGCGACGAGCAACGTGGCAATGTATTTGCGGTTCGTAATGACTTCCTGTTGTAGTTTTCGGCGGGAGATGTCCCGCTGACAGAAGCCATTGTGCGCCGTAACAATTAGCCGAAAATGAGCGCGTTATTCGCGAGTTCAGCCAACTGCTTCTTGGGCGTATCAAACGCGGCTGCTATCTTTAAATTCATTTCGCATTGTTGGCGCGTTCCGCCGCAGAACTCGCGCGTGGAGGAAGATGATGGTCGACGTACCTAGCTTGTTGCCGCTGACGGTGGCCGTGCACGCGTGTTCAAAATGCCCGGCCTCACGCTCGAACTGGAAAAGGTGGAAGACTTCGTCAACGACGAATACACCGGCACGATGCTCACGGATAAAGACCGCATGAAGTTCGCCAAACGTGTGGGCGAATTCGTGGAGAACGTGGAGAAGGGGCGGTTGCATCAACAATACAACCGCTTGCGCCTTGTGATGGAAGCGCGATTTCTCGGCATGGTGCGCGAGGATCTGAGCGAGGACACTCGCCGCCTGATCTTCGACCAGATCAGCGAGGATCTGACGTCACTCAGCACCGGAGAGATCGAAGCACACCTGCGGCGTCATTGATATCAGCTTCCGATTTCAGGGCCACGCGTCTTTTCTTCTTCGTCGCGAAACCAAGTTTCCGCGCGTGATCGTTCCGCGACCCACGATTGCGATTCGGGCGTTTTGAATTCGCGATCGATATGGCGCTGGCCCCATTCGACTGCATCACGTATCGCTTCTTCTTCGGTGAGCCATTCGGGCTGCACGGTTTCCGGACGAAGATCCACTACGTTGCCAGCGTTGTTCTTCAGACTGACGCTCGCGGTCCACGCGCCGTACTTGTTGGTGGCCGGGGCGACGACGATCTCGTAACCGCCATAAGAAACTGTGCTCGTGGGCATCGTGTTCTCCTCATGAAGATGGACTGACATGCATTCCTAAGCGCGTTGCCACTTGCCAGCGCCATCATGCCGGAATTCGTGCGAAGCGACAAGCATTATGTTGTAGGCGGGCATTGCCTACGGGGCGCAAAAAACCTCTGTTCACCTACCTATGTGTTGCTCGTAGAATCGGGAGGCGTGCATCGAGCCGCTCCAATAATTCCAGATGCGATAACCTCTTACTGGTACGAGGAATCGTGTGCTTCGTATCTTCTACCGAAGGAGGCGTCATGGCACAACAGGCGTTTGCGTATAAACGTTTTCAGTTCACGGCGGCCATTTCCGGATTGCAGGGCAATCGCGGTGTCGTGACGGTGGACGTCGTCACGTCGGACTCCGCGCGTATCGCCGATCTCGGCACTGAACGTTTTCTGCATCTCGAGCGCTGGGTGGAGCGCGACGATCCGGCGTTCCTGCAGGTCGTCGTGGATGAATGCAAGGTCGCAGTCGATCATTACGCGGACAACGTCGACGACAACTGAGCAGATCCAGCAGTCGTCGCCAACCCTGACGTGCGCGAGGTGAGGAAAATGCAGGAATTCGATTTCTACATTAATCTGAAAAAGTCCACTCTTGGCTTCTATGTGCTCAAAGGTGCGGGGTTGCCCGATCTCGCCGACAAGAGCGACTGGCAGTTCTCGGGCCACGTATGGCAGAGCGAGTTGATGCCCGAATTGCTGAAGGAACTCGACACCAACGGTCACGCGTTTCAGGAACTGGGTTCGTAATCGGGCGCGAGATGTCGGATTCGCACGGATCGCGACAGTCGCCGGAACATAAACCGTTCAGGGGAGAAGATAATGCCGAATCAGCAAGACAATATGAGCGCTGCATTCATTGTGAAGCAGAAGAGCTGTCTCGAAGCGATGCGCCGCGAACTGCTAGGCGGAGAGGAAGGCACGATCGCAGCGGAGCGTGCGTCTCAGGAAGAACACGGCGATGAAGCCGAAGAGTTCGAGGACGACGCGCAGAATCTTGCGCAGGACGACGTCAATCAGTCGTTGCGAAACGTGAACGACCGGCGTATAGGCGATATTGAACGCGCGCTACAGAAAATCGCCGACGGCACTTATGGGTTCTCCGATGAAAGCGGCGATCCGATTCCACAGGCGTGTCTCGAAGTGATGCCCGAAGCCATTTACACGGCGCAGGAACAGGAGCGACGGGAAGAAGAGAGTAAGGGCAGGGGAAGTATCGATACAGAGCAGAAGCGGCCACGCATGAGTTCAGCAAGCGTGGCCGCGTTTTCATAAGCAGCTTCGGATCACGGCCACGATGCCACTTCGTCGAAATGTGCGAGCAGGTCGGCGGGATCATCGTACACGCGCAATGCGTCGGCGCGCTCCAGTTCTTCCGTGCCGTACCCGCCGACAGCAGACCCACGCCGAATGCGCGGCAGCACTTGGCGGCGAGCATGTCCCAGATGCTGTCGCCGACCACGACCGCCTGTTCGATCGGTACGCCGAGCTGGTGCGCGGCGGCGATGAAGAGATCGGGATCCGGCTTCGCGTACTTCACGTCGTCGCGTGTCACGACTATGGTTTTCGACGGATCGACGCCGAGCGCCTCCATCCAGATTAAGCGCGGCCGTTTCCATGCGACCGCTCGTCGCGACGGCCTGCGTGAGCGCGTCGAGCAGTTCGCGAGCGCCGGGCAGCGGACACACCTGATCGCGTAGCTGCTGGTAAGCCGCCGCGTGCGCCTTGCGCAACCGCTCGCCGAGTTCGGGACTGATGTACGCATGCGTTTCGCGCAGCAACTGATTCGTGAACAGGCCGCCGCTCATGCCGATCTTGCGATGAATCCGCCAGACCGACAAAGGAATGCCTTCGCTATTGAGCGCCTGTTTCCACGTGAGCACGTGCTGATAGACGCTATCCACCAGCGTACCGTCGAGATCGAACAGAAAAGAAGTCTGAATGTGCATTACGTTTTCCCTCGTGACAGATTGCGAAGATGATAGACCGACACGGCCGACGCCGTTATTTCTAGCCGCTATCCGCCGTGATCGTGACGCCGGACATCGTGCTGACACAGTGAGCGATGCCGCTGACAAGCAGCCCGGCGGGTCGCATGAAACCACGCACGCTCACTCATAGTTTCGGCTACCGCTTGCAAGAGCGTTCATCGAAAAAAGCAACGTTTCCTTATTCACGATCCGCTCATAGAATTCAGAAGCGGATTTAGGGTTTGGTATGCTAAGCGTGACGCCCCGCGCTTGATATAAACCGTCTCCAGGAACCCCATCCGTGCGACGCGAGAGCAACGTCGCCGCTGTCCGTTTTTATCGGACACGCCTCGTCTAAAAAAAGACAGCAAGCCGAATTGTACTGCGCGTACCTTCCTGTGCAAGAAGCGCGAATTGCATGCCGGTGTCGAACTGCCGGGACGCACGGCCGATTCTATTTTCAGCCAAGCGATTCGCCGCATCTCATAACCTTCAAGAGTACTGGTCTGGTTGCTCCAACTGTTAAAGGTGATTCAAGATGCCCGCCCTTTGCGAAATCTGTCATGCACGTCCCGCTGTCGCCCGTGTGACCGTAGTCCAGAATGGCGGGCGGAAATCCTTATCGATCTGCGATTACGACTACCGGAAATTAATGCGGCATCAAAGCATGGCGAATTCTTTCGATTCGCTATTGGGCGGCGGAGGCTTGTCGCGCTTTTTCGGCGGAATGGGCGGCGACGAAGACGACGACTCGGGCTACGCAGCAGAACTGCCGCGCGAGTCGGTCGACGCCACAGACACCTTCAGCGAGCATACGCTCGAACTGCTGCAACGTGCCGCGGAAAAAGCGCATGAGCTGCAACGCACCGAGCTCGACACCGAACACGTGCTGTACGTGCTGGCGGATTCGGACGTGTGCAAAGCGCTGCTCAAGAAACTGAAGCTCTTGCCGCAGGACATCAAAGGTTATATCGACCAGCATGTGCAAAAGGGTACGGCGAACCCGGATGCACCGATCGAGAAGATGACGATATCGCCGCGCCTGAAGAAAGCATTCCAGTTTGCTTTTCAGGCTTCGCGCGATCTCGGGCATTCGTACGTCGGCCCTGAACATCTTCTGATTGGTCTTGCTTCCGTGCCGGACAGTATTGCCGGAACGCTCTTGAAGAAATACGGCGTGACGCCGGAAGCATTGCGCCAGAAGGTCGTGAAAGTAGTGGGCAAGGGCGCGGAAGACGGCCGCGTCGATACGCCTACGCTGGACAAATTCGGCTGCGATCTGACGGCGCTCGCGCGTCAGGGCAAGCTCGATCCGGTGCTGGGCCGCGCGCAGGAAATCGAAAGCACAATCGAAGTGCTGGCGCGCCGCAAGAAGAACAATCCGGTGCTGATCGGCGAACCGGGCGTGGGCAAGACGGCCATCGTCGAAGGCCTCGCGCAGCGCATCGTGAACGACGACGTACCTGAAGATCTGCGCGGCAAGCGGCTCGTCGAAGTGAACATCAATTCGATGGTGGTTGGCGCGAAGTATTGCGGCGAATTCGAGGAACGCGCAAAGCAGCTGATCGACGAGGTGACGTCGAAGAACAAGGAACTGGTGCTGTTCATTGACGGATTGCACACCATCGTCGGTGCGGGTCAGGGTGGCGGAGAAGGCGGACTGGATATCGCCAATGTACTCAAGCCAGCGCTTGCGCGTGGCGAACTGAGCCTAATCGGCGCGACCACGCTGAACGAATACCAGAAGTACATCGAAAAAGATGCGGCGCTCGAACGACGTTTCCAGCCGGTGCTCGTGCCCGAACCGACCGTCGAACAGACTATCGTCATTCTGCGCGGGCTGCGCGACAAACTCGAAGCACACCATCAGGTCACATTCGCCGACGATGCGTTCGTCGCAGCCGTGGAGTGTCGGACGCTACATCACGTCGCGTATCTGCCGGACAAGGCCATAGACCTGATAGACCAGACGGCGGCGCGCGTGCGTATCGGCGCCACATCGCGTCCTGCCGACATTCAGGAAATGGAAGCAGAAATCGCGCAACTCAAACGCGAGCAGGACTATGCATCGTCACGCAAGCGTTTTGACGAAGCGAAGAAATTCGAAGAGCGTATCAGCGAAAAGCAGAGCAAGCTCGATGAACTCGTCGAGGCATGGCAGCGTAAGACCGGGTCCGAAACGCTGGAAGTCACGGTTGCGTCCATCGCCGAGGTCGTCTCGCGTCTCACCGGCATTCCGGTGACGGAGCTGACTCAGGAAGAGCGTCAGAAGCTGCTTGAGATGGAGAAGAAGCTGCGCGAGCGTGTGATCGGCTAGGCGACGCGGTGCGCCTCTCGCGCGCGGGTCTGGGTCAGGCGAACCGGCCGATTGCGACGTTCCTGTTTCTCGGGCCAACCGGCGTCGGCAAGACCGTCGGCAAGACCGAACTCGCGAAAGCCCTCGCGGAAACCGTGTTCGGCGACGAACAGGCGGTGATCCGTATCGACATGTCGGAGTACATGGAGCGTCACGCCGTGGCGCGTCTGATCGGTGCGCCTCCGGGCTATGTCGGTTACGACGAAGGCGGCCAGTTGACCGAGCGCATGCGCCGGTGTCCGTACAGCGTGATTCTTCTCGACGAGATCGGGAAAGCGCATCCGGACGTGAATAACGTGCTGCTGCAGGTGTTCGACGACGGCCGCCTCATAGACGGCAAGGGACGTGTGGTCGATTTCAGCAATACATTTCAGCAATACGATCATCATCGCCACGAGCAATCTGGGCGCGTCGATCATCATGGACAACCTGGAGAAGCCCGAGGCTGATCAGCTTCCCGAGAAGAAGCTTCGCACGGAACTGATGGATGTCCTCAAAGGCCCATTTCCGTCCGGAGTTCCTGAACCGGACCGACGAGGTGATCGTTTTCCACGGCCTTTCTCGCGACAATATCCGCTCCATCGTGCATATCCAGCTCGAGCACATCATGCGCACGGCCGCCGCGCAAGACATCACGCTCAGGATGGACGACTCCGTTACGGCTCATCTTGCGGACGCCGGCTACCGGCCTAAGTTCGGCGCGCGCGAATTGAAGCGGCAGGTGAGGCAGGAACTGGAGACGCGGCTTGCCAAAGAGATACTGAGAGTGAGAGGCGACCTGAAATCGGGCGACACCGTCAACGTCAGTTACGACAAGGACAGCGCGGCGAGATGAAGTTCACGCCCAGCGAACCCAAACCCGAAGCCGATAGCGAAACGCCGGTGGCCGCGCCCAAAGCGAAGCGCGCAGGTGGCCGCGCGAAGAAAAAGCCCGGATGAGACGAGCCCGGAATCCACTGCGGGCGCGGGTTCGTAACGTTGCTCTGTGGCTGCTTGGTGACAGCCTGGTAGCCGCATGGTGGCGGCAGTTGCATGAAAGGACAGGCGGGACTTCTCGCCGCGCAAACGCACGCGGCGGGAAGAGTCGTGTATGCTAGAAGCTCAACGACGCGAAGCCGCCCGAAGTTGCCTGTCCCCGCGCATATGCCGCGACCACCTGGAGCCGCTGATCGATCATGGAACTCTTCGATGCATTCCACCTCGCCAGGTTGCAGTTTGCAGTTACGGTTTCATTTCACATCGTTTTTCCCGCAATCAGTATCGGCATGGCGAGTTTTCTCGCGGTGCTCGAAGGGCGTTGGCTGCTGACAGGCGACGTGGTCTACAAGGACATGTTCCTGTTCTGGTCGAAGATCTTTGCAGTGGGCTTCGGCATGGGTGTGGTGTCCGGCGTCGTGATGGCCTATGAATTCGGCACCAACTGGAGCGGCTTTTCCATCATTGCAGGAAACATTACCGGCCCGCTTCTCACTTACGAAGTACTCACGGCATTTTTTCTGGAAGCGGGTTTTCTCGGCATCATGCTATTCGGCTGGCAACGCGTCAGTCCGCGTGCGCATTTCTTCGCGACATTGATGGTCGCTCTCGGGACGCTGATCTCCACGTTCTGGATTCTCGCGTCGAATAGCTTCATGCAAACACCGCAGGGCTTCGCGGTCGAAAACGGACGCATCGTGCCGGTAGACTGGTTCAAGGTCATCTTCAATCCGTCGTTTCCGTACCGGTTCGTCCACATGACGATTGCCGCATTCATGGTCGCGGGTTTTATCGTCGCGGCATGCGGTGCATGGCATCTGTTGCACGGGCGGCACGATGAGCCCATCAAGCGCAGTTTCTCGATGGCGCTATGGATTCTTTTGCTGCTCACGCCGGTGCAAATTTTCGTCGGCGATGCGCACGGTTTGAATACGCGCGAATATCAGCCGGCGAAAATCGCAGCAATAGAAGGCCTGTGGAGTACGGAAAAGGGCGGCACGGCGCTCAATCTTATCGGCTTGCCCGATATGGATGCGGAAGTCACGCGCTACACGATACAGATTCCGCATCTCGGTAGTCTGATACTCACGCATAGCTGGGACGGCGAAATTAGCGGCCTCAAGGAGTTTCCCGCATGCGACAGACCATACTCGCCCATCGTGTTCTGGACGTTTCGCATCATGGCCGGGCTCGGCATACTGATGTTGCTGATGGCGCTGCTTGGCGTGCTGCTGCGCGTACGGGGCCGTCTGTACGAGACGCGCTGGTTCCAGAAATTCGTATTCTGCATGGGGCCGTCCGGCATCGTGGCGCTGCTCGCAGGATGGATCACCACCGAAGTGGGCCGGCAGCCGTGGACCGTCTACGGCGTTCTGCGCACAGAAGATTCGCTTTCGCCCGTTACCGCGCAGCAGGCAGGTGTGTCTCTGCTGATCTTCGTGCTGGTGTATTTCCTCGTATTCGGCATGGGTGTCTACTACATGATGAAAATGATGAAACGCGGTCCTGAAGCGCGAGTGGATAGCCGCGAGTCGAAGAAGCATCCTGCTGTATTGCGTAATCGCCCGCTAGACGTGCTGGAAAGGAAGTGACGCCATGCAAATCGATCTTCCGGTGATATGGGTGGCCATTATCGGGCTGAGCGTTTTTCTCTACGTGATGCTGGACGGTTTCGATCTCGGCATCGGCCTGCTGTTTCCATTCTTCGAAGACAAAGCCGATCGCCAGGTGATGCTCAACACCATCGCGCCCGTGTGGGACGGCAATGAAACATTCCTCGTGCTCGGCGGTGCCGGATTATATGGCGCGTTTCCCGTCGTGTATTCGACGCTGTTGCCAGCGAATTATTTGCCGCTGATCCTGATGGTGGTCGGTTTGATCTTTCGCGGCGCGGCATTCGAGTTGCGTAACCGGGCCACACGTACGCAGCATGCGTGGGATCTCGCGTTCATTGCGGGTTCGGCGCTCGCGGGCGTATGTCAGGGCATCGTGCTGGGCTCGCTATTGCAAGGGATCAAGATCGTCGATCAGCGCTTTGCCGGCGATCCATTCGACTGGCTCTCGCCATTCAGTCTGTTCTGCGGCATCGGCGTGCTCTTCACGTATGCCACGTTGGGTTGCGGCTGGCTGATCCTCAAGACGGAAGGCGATCTGCAGAAGAAGATGCGCGAGGTCATGCGGCCTTTGCTTGCTGTGCTGCTGGGCGTGATTGCCGTCGTCAGCCTGTGGACGGTGATCGGTTTGCCGGCCGTCGCACACCGCTGGTTCGGTAGCGGCTATCTCGGCTGGTTCCTGCCCGTACCTGTCCTCGTCGTAGCGTGCGTGTGGGGCATTTATCGCTCGTTGCGGCTGCAGCACGAAGCATTGCCGTTCGTTCTGACGCTTGCACTGTGCTTTCTCGGCTACAGCGGTTTGCTTATCAGCATCTGGCCGAACATCGTGCCGCCTTCGCTGAGCATCTGGGACGCGTCGTCGAGTCATTCGAGCCAGCTGTTCACGCTGGTGGGCACGGTCATCGTGCTGCCGGTCATTCTGGTCTACAACGCGATGCAGTACCGCGTATTTCGCGGCAAGGTGCGCGAGGGCGACGCGGGCTATCACTGAACATCCGATCAGGAAGAAGCAGGCAGAACTTTAAAATAAAGAAGAGGTACAGGGTCCGTCAATCCAGCAGCAAGAATAAAGCGAAATGGCAAAAGAACTGATTGTAGCCGTATTCGACAGCGTGGATATTGCCGGGCGTGCCGGCCGCGACTTCCAGAACTTCGCGGAAAAAGATATCGGCTTCAAGATCGAAAGCGGTGTACTGGTTCAGAAAGACGCGAGCGGCAAACTGACTGTGCTCGAGAAAGAGTCGCGTTCGTTCTGGGGCACGGCGATTGGCGCGATTACCGGCGGTCTGATCGGTCTACTCGGTGGTCCGGTGGGCGCAGCACTCGGCTTTGCAGTTGGCGGCGGCGCACTCGCGGAACACGAAATCCGGAAGATGTTCGATGATGACGTGGTCGCGGCCATTTCAGCGAAACTCGCATCAGGTAGTGTCGCTTTCATTCTGGAGGCGCAGGAAGCGTCGCCATTCGAAGTCGACAACATCGTGAAAGGCTACGGCGGCAGCGTGTTTCGCAAGGCGTACGGCTGATCGTGCGTGCGGCGCGCCGGCATGTGCGCCTATACTCGTTGCAACGCGTGTTCTTCAAAATGTAGTTTTCAAAGCGCATTTTCCAGGAGTGGCTGACCATGTCCGCAGATGCCAATGCCAACGAGGCGGTCGTTCGCGAAACGATCGACGGGTTCTACCGTGCGTTCGAACAAAAAAGCGTCGAGCTGCTCAGGAAAGTCGTGACTGCCGATTGGGAGTATGTGCCCGAACCGCCGGGTGCAGTCCCCGGTCCCGATCAGATGGTCCATGTGTTCGAGCAGATCGCGACTGCCATTCCCGATATGAAAGTTCATATCCTCGATTTGCTGATTCACGGGGACCGGGTCGGCGTGCGTGCCGAGATCAGCGGCACGCAAACGGGCACACTGCTGGGCATTGCGGCCAGTTCGAAGCACATCCAACTTCGCGATTCACTCCTTCCACCAGATACGCGGGAATCTGATCGAAAAGACATGGCATCTCGAAGACTGGCTGACCGTGTTCCGGCAGATCGGAGAATTGCCGAAGAGTCTCGTTCATCACTAGGTATTCGGGGCATGGAAAGTGGCGCACTAACGTTGATAATGCATGGCAGCAGCAATCAGAAGACGGAAAGGCAGCGCAAGCAGCACGGTACCACCCACGCCGAGCAGCCACAGGCCGACGAACCATAAGAGGCGTTTGCTGAACGTACTTTCGCTATGCTGTTTCGGCTTGGACACGGCGTGGCTCGGTGACAGAAGTACACTGATCTGAAAACCTGGCGGAGCACATGAATCATGTGCTCCTGAGAAAGAGTAGAACATTATCCTGTTCGCATGTGATCGGACCAAACGCAGCGGACCCGACGCAGCGACCCAAACTCAACACCCCGAACGCAAGGTATAATAATCCCAATGAATGCATCGGAAAAAATCGACGAATTGATCGCGGGAATCGCCGACTGGCGCGGCAAGACGTTCACGAGCGTGCGCAAGGTCATGCTCTCGGCGCATCCCGAGATCATCGAAGAATGGAAATGGATGGGCAGCCCGTCTGGTCGCATGCCGGCATGATTGCGGTGGCAAATGCGCACAAGGGAAAAGTGAAAGTGACGTTCGCGCACGACGCGCAGCTTGCCGACCCCGACAAGCTTTTCAACGCCGGTCTCGAAGGCAATGCGCGGCGTGCGATCGATTATCTCGAAGGCGACAAGGTCGATGCAAAAGCACTCAAGAAGCTCGTGCTTGCCGCGATCGACTACAACCTTCAGCATCTGAAGAAGAATGCGCGCGCGGCCACTCGCGCAAAGGTGCAGAAAAGCGGCGCGGCCTGATTCGACGCGCGTTAAACAGGTGGCAAGTCCCACAGTGTGATGAAGCGCTGAAAATGCCTGTCTGGAAGCCGTGCAGCGTCAGCACATCCCCGCACTGCGGCCATCGGCACGCAATCAGCACGTTAAGGCGATCAATGGCACACTTGTCGCCACCCTGCAATATTTCTACCTAGCCGAATCATTGATCGGGAGAGATCGATGGCCGACAGACCGACTTCCAATGCTTCCGTAGCACGTTCGCTGGTTCTGATCGCAGTCGTCGTGGTCGCGCTCGTCGCGGCTTTTGCCTACACCGCTGGCTGGCTCACGCCGGCGAAGATCCTCATAATCCCGCGGGAGGAACCACGCCATGACGCCGGATTATCTGACGCTCGTATCGATTCACAAGCCGCTCGGCGTCACGATTCTCGTACTGGCGCTGATACGGCTCGTCGTGAAAATCGTGAAAGGCGCGCCACCGTTGCCTGCTTCGATGCCCGAACCGATGAAACTCGCCGCGCGCCTGTCGCATCTCGCGTTCTATCTGCTGATGATCGGATTGCCGCTGATCGGCTGGGGTATGCTGTCCGCAGCCGATTAATCCGGTGGTCGTGTTCGGCGTACGTTTGCCGTCCATCCTGCCGCACAGCAACAGCCTTCACTCGTTGCTGTGAAATGCGCATCGAGCGCTTGCGCTCTGTTTCTTTGCGCTGATCGTGCTGCATCTCGCGGCCGCGCTGCTGCATGCGCTCGTGAGACACGACGGCGTGTTCGAAGCGATAGCGCCGCGACAAATCCACGGAACGCTGAAGCTGCATTGATTCCCTGTCTGGCTCAAAGCGCCTGCCTTCGGGCAGGCGCATCTTTTGCTCTGAACGGTTGACTTCATACGCCGCACCAATGCGGTACGACTGCGGACCACGCGCGGGTCCATCGCATGTCAAGCGGAGGTCAACTGAAAGTCAGCACAGGGAGCAGAGCGCCGATGCAAACGGACGATTCCCATCAACGGATGCGCCGCTGCGTGCTCGCGTCGCTCGGCGCGATGATGCTCGGCCCGCTCGGCGTGAATACGAATACAAACGCTGCTGCGGCGAGCGCACCCAAACTGAAGACGGTAGCGAATTTCGGCGACGACTTCCGTCTCGTCGGTATCGGCGTGTCGCGGCAGGGGCGCGTATTCGCGACCGCGCCATCATCTGTGAAGCGTTCGCGCTATAGCATGGTCGAAGTGGATCCAGCAAGCGGCGGGCTCACGCCCTTCCTGAGGAAAGCTGGAACACGTACAAGGCCGATGAAGACGGTACGCACCAGTGGATTTCGCTGCAGGGCATTGTGGGTGGATGAAGAGGACCACTTGTGTGGGCGCTCGATTCATCGTTACCCTCGGTCGATCAGAAACGCCAGCCGCCCAAGCTCGTCAAATTCGATCTTGCCACGCGTCGGGTCCTACGCCAGTTCAATTATGGCGATCTCGTCACGCCGAAAGATTCGCTCAACGATATTCGCGTCGATCTCAAACACGGTTATGCGTACCTGAGCAATGCAGGCAATCAGGGCGGCATTGCGGTGACGAATCTTGCTAGCGGCGAATCGCGTCTATTGCTCGCGGGCGACCGTTCGAGCGTTTCCGACCCGAATCAGCATCTGATGTTCGGCGATCGCATTGCGCGCAAGCTCGACGGCAATGTACTCGGTTGCAAACGGACGGTATTGCCATTTCGCCCGATCGCGAATGGGTCTATTAACGGCCATTGACCGATCACCACTACTGGCGCGTACCGACCGCCGCGTTGATCGACACGTCGCTCTCCGCAGAGGCGCTTCTCGCAACGCGTGCAATCGCTCGGTGACGGCGCGCTCATGAGCGGGCTCATCATGAGCGCGGCGGGCGTGCCGTATGGTGGCAATCTGGAGAACCGCACGGTCGTCGCATTCGACATCGTCGAGCGTGACGGCAAGCCGGCAATGAAACAGAAAACTTTCGTGGGGCGTCACCCGCAACTTTCATGGGCCGACGGCTTCGCGATACAGAACGGTTACCTGTATATCGCCGACTCTCATTTGCACGAGCTTAACTTTTCTAACGACTATCCACGCACGGGAAAGCTTTCAATCTTCCGTGTGCGCCTGCCGAAGCAGCCTGAGCAAGGCTACGCGGGATAACGCAGCGACGTGTGCGAGACGCTGCGTTGGCGCATGTGTGACGCAGGTAATAGAGCAAAACACAACCGTAGCCAAAATGTAGTATCGCTTGTCTACGATGACTGCATCGCCTGATTAACGAATGAAGGAGGTGCCGGATGCTCAGTCATCACGAACTCGCGACACTCATGCTGCTCGGCGCCGCCGAACGGTGGCTGGAGACGATCGACCCGGACGTGCTGGCGCTGCGGCGTTACAAACTCGTCGAAATACGCGAGCGCGAGCCGCAAGGTGAAATGCTGCAATTGACGCTTCAAGGGCGTGCGCTGCTCGCATGTCTGCGCACCGACACGGCCGGCTGAACACGTGGCGCTTCGCACACCGCGCAACACGCACACGCAGCGGGAACGCCTACTGCGGAATATTGAACGGGCAACGCGGCAGCGGCAATCCGTCTACATACGCCGCCGCGCAATCCACCGCAAATGCATAAGCGCAATGCTGACTCGCGAACTGGCCGAGATTGCCTAGCGACGTCGATTCGCCGTCCTCTTTCAGAATGCACACACGGGCGACATACGTGTTACCGCATCGTATGCTCGAAGGTTGAATCGCTGCGCCACGATGATAGAGAACCATGATTCACCCGTCGCGTTCGTGTCGAGAAGAATCCATTCTAAAGTGACCGTTTTAAACTTGGATGACTGTTACCTTTTGTCGGGCAGCGCTTAATAGCGGTGAGAAATGAAGCCGGCAAAACTACGGGAAAAAGCTTAGAGCAAATATTTCTTTGCTTTGCGGCTGATCGTGGACTAAGTGTGGAGCTGCTTGCGTCTACAGATAGAAAGAAGGGCCGGCTTCGGCCCCAATCAGCCTGTTGCGCCGCAATAGACGCGCAACAGGACCACACCGATCGCCAAGGAGACTTCCGCTATGGGTATGCGCCCGGACCCCACGTTTCACGCTTCGCCACAACTCGCCATGAATGCACCGGCGGAAGATTTCGCGTACACGGTGCTGTTCAGCCCGGATGCGTCGCGGCCCGATGCGCTTGCCGTGATCGACGTCAGGCAGGATTCGCCAACCATATAGCCAGGTGGTGCACATACTGTCTTCATGCCGAGCAAGGGCGACGAGTTTCATCACTTCGGCTGGAACGCGTGTTCGTCGGCGCTTTCGCCGCTCACCGGACACGCGTTTCTCAAACGGCGCTACCTGATTCCGGGTTTGCGCTCGTCGCGCATCTATATCATCGACACGAAGCCGGATCCGACGCAGGCGAAGATCCACAAGATCATCGAGCCGGAGGAGATTTTCCGTAAGACAGGCTACTCTCGCGCCCACACACGGTACATTGGGGACCGGAAGGCATTTCGTGAGTACGCTCGGCGGAAAAGGCAAAGACGGCACCGAAGGGTCGGCGGGCATTTTTATCATGGACTGCCAGACTTTCGAAGTGCTCGGCCAATGGGAGATCGAGCGCGGCGTGCAGGAAAAGCACTATGACTTCTGGTGGAATCTGCTGCGCGATTACATGGTGTCGAGCGAATGGGGTTTGCCGCCGCAATTCGAAAACGGCATCGTGCCCGAAGATCTGCTCGCGAATAATTACGGGTACCATATCCATTTATGGGATTTGCACGGACGTCGCAACGTGCAGACGATCGACTTGGGCGCAAACTATCAGATGGCGCTGGAGGTGAGGCCCGCGCACGATCGCGAGTACGGTTTTCTCGGCGTGGTCGTCGATACGACGAATCTCAAAGGCTCGATCTGGACGTGGCGGCGGGAAGGGCGCAGCTCCACATCGAAAAGACCACGACCATTTCCGCCGAGCCTGCCCCGCGGATCAATTGCCGCCGCTTTTGCAGGGCTTTGGCGCGGTGCCACCGCTTGTCACCGACATCGCGACCTTTCCATCGACTACAAATACCTCTACGTGGCCTGCTGGGGCACGGGCGAAATGCGTCAATACGACGTTGACCGAGCCGCGCAAGCCGAAGCTCACGGGGTCAGTGCATACCGGCGAAATTACGCGGCGCACCCCACATCCGAACGGCAATGCGTTTGCAGGCGGACCGCAAATGGTGGAGATCAGCCGCGACGGCAAACGCGTGTACTGGACCAACTCGCTGTACTCCACGTGGGACGACCAGTTCTATCCAGACGGCGCGCACAGGTCATGGCGCATGCAGAGCCGGGCGGTGGCCTCACGCTTGTGCGCGACTACTGGGTCGAGTTTCCGCACGGCTATCGCTCGCATCAGATCCGGCTGGAAGGCGGCGATTGCTCGACCGACTCGTTCTGTTCTGTTATCCGTCGGTGGGCGCTTGAACGGCACGGGATCGCAGACAGCGCTGTGGATGGCAGTGCTTGCAAGCGGCCTGTATCACGGCATCAATCCGGCAATGGGGTGGCCGCTTGCCGTATCGAATGCCTTGATGCAGCGCCGCTCGCAAGCGCTATTCGGCGCGCTCGCGTTTCTGGCCGTGGGACACGTGCTTGCCATGCTCGCCCGCTGTTCACGTGGCAGCGCGAGATACAGATCGCCGCGAGCGTGCTCGTGATCGGCTTCGGGCTGTTTCTGCTGACCTCGCGTCGTCATCCGCGCATGCTTGCGCGTATTCCGCCTTCGCGTCTCGCGCTGTGGTCGTTCGCTATTGCAATTGCGCACGGTGCAGGTTTGATGCTGGTGCTGATCTATCTCGGCCTTTGCCGCGCCGACGAACTGGATCGCGGACACCGCGCCGCACAGGCGCTCATCCGAAACGAGCTGGCGTATGGCGCTCTTCGTTTCGTGCGTGCATGCCTGCGATGCTGCTTGCGGACGGTTGTCTCGCGTGGCTCGCGTACCGCTATATGGGCCTCAGGTTCGTGTCGCGCAGTTGGTTCAATCTGGACGCCGTGTGGGCTGCGAGTCTGATCGTGGTGGGCGTGTTATCGCTGATCCTGAATGCGGCCACGCCGGGCATCGTGCAGATGCCGGTGTGATTCGGAGCTGAAGGTTCAGTTCAACGCGACTGCCGCTGCGGCGCTCACGGGCGATCCTTCCAATGCGACTGACTGTGCACCGTCCGGCCCAACCGGTACATCGCCGACGAGCGTGGTGCGATACAACTGACGGTCGAACTCGAGATCGAAAATATCGGTCGGCGCGAGGTGCGCAGTCGCGCGATTGTCCCAGAACGCGACACTGCCGGCTTCCCATTTGAAGCGCACCGTGAATTCCGGGCGCGTGACGTGTTCCACAGCAATTCGAGGAGCACCTGGCCGAGGAGCACCTGGCTTTCGCGTGGAGTCACGCCGACAATCGACTTCAGAAAACTCGGGCTCACATATAGCGCACGTTCGCCCCGTTTCCGGATGCACCCGCACGAGCGGATGTTCCGAAACCAGCACGCGCTCTTCGACGGCTTTGACGAACGCCTGCGTGCCCGCCGTTGCACCGACAGGCGGCGTGAAACCTGTTGAAGGCCGCGCAAACCGTCCACGAAAGCGCGTAACGGCGCGGAGAACTTCCCGTACGCCGCGACGAGGTTGGTCCATTGCGTATCGCCGCCGTACGGCGGAATCGTCACGCCGCGCAGTATGGACGCCCACGGCGGAGGTGACGTCGGTGTGCCAGCCTGTCCACGGGCGTTGCAGCGATTGTCCTTCGAAACGCGTGGCCTTGCGGTACTTCGAGATCGAATACACCTCATGGTGACCGTCCACATGACCGAACACCGGATGCCCGAGCGTCAGTTCGCCAAACTGCGCGGAAAACGCGAAATGCTGTTCGTGCGACAAAAACTGCGCGCGAAAAAACACCACGCACCATTTGAGCAGCGCGGCGCGAATGTCGGCAATCTGCTGGGTGTTCAGCTTGCGCGTGAGATCAACGCCGTGAATTTCCGCGCAAATGTGCGCGGACAGCGGCATGACCTGGATCGATTGCGGTTACTGCAATACGGCTGCGTTCATGGCTTTTCCTGTGGAGATCGTGAAAAGAGGGGGACGTAAGGCTTTTTTCAACGACCCGCTGCGGCGGCCACTTGCGGCGACGCGTTTGCGTAGCGATTAACCGGGCACGGCAAACCGAGGTTCTCGCGCAGCGTCGCGCCTTCGTATTCGGTGCGAAAGAGTCCGCGCCGCTGCAATTCAGGTACCACGTGCTCAGCGAATTCGCTCAGGCCGCCCGGCAACCACGGCGACATGATGTTGAAGCCGTCCGCGCCTTCCTCTTCGAACCATTGCTGCAACTGGTCCGCGATGTTTGCCGGCGTGCCGACAACCTGTTGATGCCGGCGCGCGCCCCCGCAATGCGCAGATACAGATCGCGAATGGTCAGGTTTTCGCGCCGTGCAAGATCGAATAGCAGACGCTGGCGACTCTTTCCGCCATTCGTTTCAGGCAGTTCTGGCAATGGGCCGTCCACCGGATATTGCGAAAGATCCACGCCGCCAGACATGTTAGACAATAGCGAGAGGCCCACGTCCGGATGAATCAGATCCTGCAGCGCGGCAAACTTCTCTTCAGCTTCTTCCTGCGTGCGCCCAATCACGGGAAAAATGCCGGGCATGATCTTCAGATGCTCGGGGGCGCGCCCATATTTCGCAAGACGTCCTTTGACGTCGCGATAGAACGACTTCGCTTCGTCGAGTGTCTGGTGCGCAACGAAAATCACCTCGGCTGTTTGCGCGGCCAGTTCACGTCCGGCCTCGGACGCGCCGGCCTGCACGAAGACGGGCCACCATTGCAGCGAGCGCGCGACGTTCAGCGGCCCGCGCACGCTGAAATGGCGGCCTTTATGGTTGAGCACGTGAAGCTTGGTGGCGTCGAAATAGACGCCGCTTTCCTTGTCGCGAACGAACGCGTCGTCTTCCCAGCTATCCCATAGCCCCGCGACCACGGCGACGCATTCGCGTCGTGCGAATTCGTGATGGACTATCTGAAAACCCAGGCGCCGTTCTGGAAGAAGGAAAAGACCGAAGCCGGCGAGCGCTGGGTGGACGCCCGCGTCACCGACGACGCCGCGATGGCGCGTTGGGGTATCCAGTCGGCGAACGGGGCGAAGTAGTTCGGCCGTGCTGCGGCTGTTCCCTCAGTTATCGCTCACCGATTGCC
Organism: uncultured Paraburkholderia sp.; assembly: GCA_940747215.1. Taxonomy (GTDB): domain Bacteria; phylum Pseudomonadota; class Gammaproteobacteria; order Burkholderiales; family Burkholderiaceae; genus Paraburkholderia. The sequence goes on from CALNWS010000015.1 coordinate 54,730, forward strand.
TGGTTACTCTGAATCGTCCCGTGCCCGGCCGATGATCTGCGTCGGAAACGGCTCGCCCGCCGGCCTTTTGGGCGGCGCGTCGCCACGCGATCGAGCAGCGCCTGCTGCTCGTCGGGAACCTTGTAATCCCATCCGAAACGGCTTAGCTGCAGGCTTTGTGCGATCCGCAGCGCCGGTTCCATGAAGCGCACGGCCGCTGCCGGCTGATAGCGCGCCTGCACCGTGTCGAGAAAGAGATACAGCCAGCGGCTGATGCTGTGGCTCGATGCCTTCGAGCGGCTGATGCGCCTGCTGCACGTTTCCGCAATACTGCTTCGCGCCCAGCACGAGGCTGCCCCAGAACATGAACATTTTCGGCAGATGATCGTCCCAACGCCCCGAGAGCGTCGCCTCAAAAACAGGCCCGAGCAGCGGATCGGCGCGCACGCGGTCGTAAAAGCCGTACACCAGCTCGCGGATGTTTTCCTCGGTCGGCTCGGCGGTGCGTTCCACGGCCGGCACGGGAGGGAAGGTTGGGTTCGTACAGATTCCTGAAAAACATGTCGGCGAGGCATCCGCAATGGCCGGATTAGCTCGCCAAATCTCATAATTGCGCGTCAAATGATCGGAAACGGCACGAATGGGACCCGAAACAAGAGAAATAGCCCAATACTTCCCCGCTTTTCGTATGAATGACGTTGTCGGGAAACGTTACCATTACCGTCAGAAAACTAAACCCTAATTGTCAGCGCAATTCTACAAACATGCGCAGCGCCTGCATCTTAGGGCCACGGACAGCCACCGACAACCTGTGCGTCGACGCGGCTATCTCCCAAATCGCAGCTAACGCTTTTGCAAGATTCGTATTCGTGAGACTGACCGATTACACCGATTAACACCGATTACTCGCTACGCGTTCTAATCTCGCTCTGCGCGACAAAGGGCTCTCCACCATTCAGGACATTTCCGACGCGTACGGAATTTCCAAGAATCATCTGATGAAGGTCGTTAGCAGCTTGGCGAGCTAGGCTGGGTCGAGACGGTGCGTGGGCGCAACGGCGGTTTGCGTCTTGCCAAGCAGACCAGTTCGCTGACGATCGGCGAGGTCGTCCAGGCAATGGAAAGCGATTTCGCTCTCGTCGCCTGCCTGCCGGATGCGCGAGGCGAACAATGTTCCTGTGTGATCACGCCGCAATGCCGTTTGCGCAACGCGCTCGAGGCGGGGCGCGACGCATTCTTCGCAGAACTCGACAAGCATACGATTGGCGAGGTGGCGCAACCGCGTGCGTTGCTCATTGCGCTGCTCGGTCTCGGCAAGGTCATTCCGATCGTCCCGGCGGTGCCGGTGGTGCCCGTTAGTGCGTCCGGCGGGAGCGCGGTGCCGCTCGTCTGACCCCGTGGGCAGTTCTCTCGCCTCAAATGTTAAAAAGTTGACTCTCGATGCAAAAAACCACTTGAAACCTGCGTAAAACGCCTCAATTTGGTGGTAATCGAAATTGGAGGCCTCTTGATGAGAATCGACAAACTTACCACTAAATTCCAGGAAGCCCTCGCCGACGCGCAGAGTCTGGCAGTCGGTCACGACAATCAGTACATCGAACCCGTTCACGTCCTGTCGGCGCTCGTCGCGCAGCAGGACGGCTCGGCGCGCTCGCTGCTTTCGCGCGCGGGCGTCCACGTGCAGGCGCTGCAAACCTTACTCGACGAGGCCATGACGCGTCTGCCACAAGTGCAGGGCACGGACGGCAACGTGCAGATCGGCCGCGAGCTGACCGGTCTGCTGAATCAGGCCGATAAAGAAGCGCAGAAGCTGAACGACACGTTCATCGCGCGCGAGATGTTTCTGCTCGCCGTAGCGGACGACAAAGGCGAAGCTGGCCGTCTCGCGCGGCAGCACGGGCTGTCGCGCAAGTCGCTTGAAACCGCGATTGCCGCGGTGCGTGGCGGCTCGCAGGTGCACAGCCAGGACGCAGAAAGCCAGCGTGAAGCGCTGAAGAAATACACAGTCGACCTCACCGAGCGCGCTCGCGCCGGCAAGCTCGACCCGGTGATCGGCCGTGACGACGAAATCCGCCGCTCCATCCAGATCCTGCAACGCCGCACGAAGAACAATCCGTTGCTGATCGGCGAGCCGGGCGTGGGCAAGACCGCGATCGTGGAAGGGCTCGCGCAGCGTATCATCAACGGCGAAGTGCCTGAAACGCTGAAGGGCAAGCGCGTGCTGTCGCTTGACATGGCGGCGCTGCTCGCCGGCGCCAAGTATCGCGGCGAATTCGAAGAGCGTCTGAAAGCCGTGCTCAACGACATCGCGAAAGGCGAAGGGCAAACCATCGTCTTCATCGACGAGATTCACACGATGGTCGGCGCAGGCAAGGCCGAAGGCGCTATGGATGCGGGCAACATGCTGAAGCCGGCGCTGTCGCGCGGTGAACTGCATTGCGTGGGCGCCACGACGCTCGACGAATACCGCAAGTACATCGAGAAAGATGCCGCGCTCGAGCGCCGCTTCCAGAAGGTGCTCGTCGACGAGCCGACGGTGGAAGCCACCATCGCCATCCTGCGCGGCTTGCAGGAAAAGTACGAGTTGCATCACGGCGTCGACATCACCGACCCGGCAATCGTCGCGGCCGCGGAGCTGTCGCACCGTTACATCACGGATCGTTTCCTGCCGGACAAGGCGATCGATCTGATCGACGAAGCCGCCTCGAAGATCAAGATGGAGATCGACTCGAAGCCGGAAGAAATGGACCGGCTCGACCGGCGTCTCATCCAGCTGAAGATCGAGCGCGAAGCCGTCAAGAAGGAAAAGGACGAAGCGTCGCAGAAGCGTCTGCAACTGATCGAAGAGGAAATCGAGCGTCTGAACCACGAATATTCGGACCTCGAAGAAATCTGGACGGACGAAAAAGCCGCCGTGCAGGGCAGCGCGCAACTGAAGGAAGACATCGAGAAAACGCGTGCGGAAATCACGCGTCTGCAACGTGAAGGCAAGCTGGAGAAGGTCGCCGAGTTGCAGTACGGCAAGTTGCCGGGTTTCGAAGCGCAACTGAAGGAAGTCACGAAGGCCGAAGCGAACGAGCAGAACAACCCGACGCGTCCGCGCCTGCTGCGCACGCAGGTCGGCGCGGAAGAAATCGCGGAAGTCGTGTCGCGTTCCACCGGCATTCCGGTGTCGCGCATGATGCAGGGTGAGCGCGAAAAGTTGCTGCAGATCGAAGAGAAACTGCACGACCGCGTGGTCGGTCAGGACGAAGCGATCAACGCGGTGGCCGATGCGATCCGCCGTTCGCGCGCAGGTCTGTCGGATCCGAACCGGCCGTACGGCTCGTTCCTGTTCCTCGGACCGACCGGCGTTGGCAAGACGGAACTGTGCAAGGCGTTGGCGTCGTTCCTGTTCGATTCGGAAGATTACCTCATCCGTATCGACATGAGCGAGTTCATGGAGAAGCACAGCGTCGCGCGTCTGATCGGCGCGCCGCCGGGATATGTCGGCTACGAAGAGGGCGGTTATCTCACGGAAGCCGTGCGTCGCAAGCCCTATAGCGTGATCCTGCTCGACGAAATCGAGAAGGCGCATCCGGACGTGTTCAATGTGCTGCTGCAGGTGCTCGACGACGGCCGTATGACCGACGGCCAAGGCCGTACCGTGGACTTCAAGAACACGGTGATCGTGATGACGTCGAACCTAGGTTCGCAGGTGATCCAGTCGATGGTGGGCGAGTCGCAGGACGCGGTGAAGGACGCGGTGTGGGAAGAAGTGAAGCTGCACTTCCGCCCCGAGTTCCTGAACCGGATCGACGACGTCGTCGTGTTCCATGCGCTCGACCGTTCGAACATCCAGTCGATCGCGCGGATCCAGTTGCAGCGTCTGCACGAGCGTCTTGCGAAGCTCGACATGCAGCTCGTGGTGTCCGATTCGGCGCTCGAGCATGTCGGCAAGGTCGGCTACGATCCGCTGTTCGGCGCGCGGCCGTTGAAGCGTGCGATCCGGCAGGAGATCGAAAATCCGGTCGCCAAGCTGATTCTGGCCGGCAAGTTCGGTCCGAAGGACGTGATTCCGGTCGAAGTGGAAGACGGCAAGCTGGTGTTCGAGCGCGTCGTGCACTAAGCGTCGGGTCAAGCGACGCGTCAGGCGCCGGGATTAAGCCTCGCGCTTGCCGAACAGCGCCGACAGGCCGCCAAGCGCACCGAGCACAGTGGTCGCGTTCAGCTTGCCTTCGACCGGCACTTCACCTTCCGGCGTTGCACGCGTTGACTACGTGCGGCAGAATCTGCGACAGCAGGCCCGTGACCTGATCCGGCTGGACGCCCGCTTTGGCCGCGAGATTCGTGACCGTCTCGAAGCCGAGCACGCTGTGCAGCGCGTCGGGCGCGATCGGCTGATTCTCGCCGTTGCTGATCCACGACGTGACGACGTCGCCGAGTCCTTTTTCCTTGAAGCGTTCGATCAGGCCGTTCAAACCGCCCGGCTGGCTGTTCACGCATTCGAGTGCGGCTGCAACGAGGGCCTGCTGGCCGCCACCTTCCGGCGATTTGCCAATCAGGGAACCCCAATGGTGTCGAGTAGGCTCATGACAGTCTCTCTGCCGGCATGTGCAGCACATGCCGGCGGGTTAACACGCCGCGCGGTTGCGCGGCACGGTTGGTCAGGCACCGCCCGAGACCGCCGCAGCCGAAGCAGCCTTGCTCTTTTTAGCCTTCTTCTTCGAGGTTTTCTTGCTGGAAGCGGCGGCCGTCGCCGTTGCCGTGGTTGCCGGCGCGGACGCCGCGGCTGCATCGGCCGCCTTGCCCTTCTTCTTCGACTTCGACGCTTTCGCGCTCGACGCGTCCGCCGGTGCGGACGGCGCCGTGGCCGCCGCGGTGGTGGTGCTGGTGGTCGTGGCCGGTGCGGCTTTGGTGCTTGCCGTGCTGCCGGATTTGGCCGCGGGTTTGGCACCGGTGGGCGGCGTAGCGGAACCGTTGATCGTGAGACCTGCCGCTTCGAGATTCACAACCGATTTCGGGCTGATGCCTTTCACGCGATTCACAAGATCTTCGGCATTCTTGAAGGGACCGTTCTTGCTGCGCTCGTCGATGATAATCGTTTTAGCATGGACTGGCCCAATGCCTTTGACCGACTCCAATGCCGCTGGTCGGCGGAATTCACCTCGACGGCCGCCGCGAATTCGGCCGACAGCGACAAAGCCAAAGCAACGCAAAGCATTAGAAGCTTCTTCAGCATGGCAAGCACTCCATTGAGGGCAAAAAGTTAGCCGGGAACGGACGACATGTTTTGTCAACAGGCGCTGCGCTTAAGCATAGGATAAATTGCGCGCCCTTTATTTGCAAACGCGGTCGATTTATACCGACCGATTCGTGACAAGTAAATCGGTTGGACAATATTTAAACTTCTGCCTGAGAATAAGACTCCGTTGCGTTTATCGATCGCACGTGAGCGCCATAAACAATCTAAAAGGCAGACAAAAAATATGAGGCAAAATCGTTTGACTTGGAGTGGACTCGAAGTCCTAACCTAAGTTCCGTCATGTCGAAGATGTCTAAAGCACTCACCATTGGGCAGGTGGCCGAGACGATCGGCGTCTCCACGCACACGCTGCGGTATTACGAGCAGGCCGGTCTGATTCGCGCGGTCGGGTGCACGCAGGCGGGGCATCGGCTGTATTCGCCGGCCGACTTCGACTGGCTGCAGTTCGTGATGCGGTTTTGGCGCGAATCGGCGCATTGCGCAGCAACCTCGGCGCGATCGTCGAGAAGATCGCTTATTACGAAGCGACCGCGGCTCAGGGCGATGCTCAAACGGATGCTCAGGACGATTCGACAAGACAAAGCGAAGCGGTTTGCGGCAAGACGCACGACGTCGGCCGCGACGCTCAACCGCCGTCTGAACCCGAAAAGGACTCGTCATGGACTACGCACACAACGACCGCTACACCTGAGGCTGGAACAAACTGAAGGAAATCGACGGCCCGACCGGCGAACAGGTGATCGCCGCGCTCGCACCGATCGCGCCGGACTTCGGGCGTCTGTTGATCGAATTCGGTTTCGGCGATATCTACAGCCGTCCGCAACTCGATTTGCGCGCACGCGAAATTGCGACGATCGCGTCGCTTGCCACGCTTGGATGCGCGCAGCCGCAACTGAAGGTGCATATCGAGGCGGCGTTGAATGTCGGCTGCACGCGCGAGGAGATCGTCAAGGTCTTTATGCAGATGTCTTCATGCAGATGGCGTTGTAAGCGGGGTTTTCCGGCAGCGCTCAATGCGCTTTTTGCGGCGCGCGAAGTGTTCGAGCGGCGCGATCAGGCGAGTGGGGAAGAGGGTGGTGCGGCGACGGGCTGTTAGCTTGCCGAGGCGGCGGACATGGTTTGATGTCTGTGGGACTGAGGCGGCTGCTTTTTTGCGGCCGCTTTTGAAGGGTGGCTGAACGCAACTAACTGGCTGTGATACCTGGTCACATTGAATTGCCTGGGCGTTATGCCGTGGCGGATAAGCCATTGGATTTACAGGAAATCTGCTCAGACCGACGTTTCAGATTCACGTCGCAGACCAACGGCCCGAACCAGCGGCCCAGATTTACGGCTCAAACCGCCGAATCCATGCGCATTTCCCCGTCAGCCACTCGCAGATACCGCTTGCTCACCGCGCGCCAGTACAGCAGCAAACCGACCCCTGCAATTGCGAGACTCGCCGTATTCGCGACCCAGAAGCCGCGCGCGCCGGTTAGCCATTGCGGAATCACACCGCCTGACATCGAAGCCGAGCAGATAACCGCCGCCAAGCCCGACACCCCACAACGCGACCGCGTAGATCACGGTTGGCACGACGGCGACTTTGTACGCGCGCAGCACGAACGCCGTGGTGATCTGCAGCGCGTCGAACAGGTGATAGCAGACGACGGGCATCGCCGCCGCCACGACCTGCGCATTCGGCGTATACCCGCGATCACGTACGGCCGCAGCACCAGCACGATCGCGCCGTAACAGCACGCAATCGCGACCGGTTATATTATGATCCCGTGGCGCGACAGCGTGCGCGCCGCCTCCGGACGATGTGCGCCGAGCGCCTGCGCGACCAGCGTCGACGAAGCAATGCCGATAGAAAGCGGCGTCATGTAAAGTACCGCGCCGATGTTGCCGGCGATCTGGTGTCCCGCGAGCGTCGTCATGGTGCCGAAGCGCGCGATGAAGAGCGCCATGAGGGTGTACGACGTGACCTCGATCAGATATACGACAGACCCATCGGAATGCCGAGGCGCAACTGCGCGGCCTGACGTCGCCAGACCGGCCAGCAGAAGTGTCCGAAGATGCCGAACGGCCTGAACACATCGACGCGCGTCAGCAGCACCATGCCGACCAGCGCAAGCGCCCAGTTGATGATCGTGCTCGCGAGCGCACAACCTAGACCGCCGAGCGGCGGCAAACCGAGTCCGCCGAAGATGAACTAGGTGTTGAGCAGAAATTTGAGGAGCAGCGCGCCGATCTGCAGGATCATCACGAGCCACAGTTTGCCCACCGCATTCGTGACCGAACTGTAGACGCGAAACGCGAAGCCTGCCGGCAGACCGAACGCGAGAATCTGCAGATACGACACCGTGCGTTCATTCAGCGCTTCGGGCATGCGTGCGAGGCGCGCAACATGGGACTGGGGAAATGAGGATCAGGAAGCCGATCACCGTGAGCGGGAGCACAAGCCAGAGCGACTGGCGCACTTCCTCGCTGATCTCACCGTAACGGCGCGCGCCGTAGAGTTGGCCGGTGATGGTTGCAGCGCGGTCAGAATGCCGGTGAGGCCGATGTAGACCGAAATGTAAATCGACGAACCGAGGCCGAGCGCGGCCAGATCCACGGCCGGGTAGCGGCCGACCATCGCCGTGTCGATCACGCCGAACGCGATGATCGCCAGCTGGCCGATCAGCACGGGCCACGCGAACCCGGCGATTTTCCGAACGTCGGCGAACATGGTCAGTCGGCTTTCTTGTGCCAGCTGCGGCGCTTCACGACAGGCGGCTTCGGACGGTCGATTCGCACGTACAAACGGAAGCGTTCGTCGCGGTCGGCCACGCGGCGGCCTTCCCATACGAGTTTCCAGATGTAGTTGGGCATCGAGCTCGGTTCGCCGTATTCCGTGGTGTCCTGACGCAGGATGACGTCGCAGTCTTGGTCGAACGCGAAATGCATGTCGCCGAAATACGCGAACGTGGCGATCTGCGCATTTCCGAGGCGCACCGGCGAGATGCACGTGTAGTCGTCCGGCAGATGGCTCGCGATCTGCTCGGCCACGTCCTTATAGGTACGGCTGTAGTTCACGACCGGCAGCCAGAGCGTCATGAGCAGCACCCACATCAGCGTGGTGCCGGCGCTGGAGAGCACGACGCTGCGCCACAACACTTTCGGATGACGCGCGAGGCGCCACTGCACGAGCACGAACCAGCACACGGTAACGGCCACCGCGCAGATGAACGAGAGGATCTTGAACTGCGGCGCGAAACCCGGCGCGAGACGTGCGAGATTGCGCGCGAGCGGATGCGGGAAACCCGTGAGACCGGCGATATACACGAGCCACACGAAGCTGCCGAGAATCGTGAAGCTCAGGAGCGCAAACCAGTCGATGGCGTTGATCGCGCCGCGCTTGAGCGTCGGCAATGCGAACGTGGCAAGCACGGCGAGCGGTGGCAGCAACAGCATGTAAAGCCGGTTCGACTGATGGCTTTGCAGCACGACCAGCACGAAGAGCGGCCCGATCACCGACAGCGGGATCGCCACGTGCGGCGCGCGGCGCAAGCCGGCCCAACTGAACCACGCCCACAGCGAGAGCGGCCACGCGGGCCACGTGAAAAGCGGCAGGTTTTTCAGCGCATAAGCCGCGACCGATCCCGGCGGACCGGCGAACGAACTCAGGCTCACGTGCACCCACTGGTTCAGATACCAGACGGCGTCGACGGGAAAAGCGGCGAGGGCGGCGATCGGCCACGACACCGAGATGACGAGCGCAACAGGCAAACCCGCTAGCAGCAGCCAGCGCGAGCGCGTTTCGCGCACGATCAGCGCCATCGCGAAAGTGCCGAGCAGCAGCGCGCCGACCAACACCGGGCTGCTTGCGAGCGCCACGAGACCGATCGCGAGGCCCCAGATCATCGCGCCTTGAATCGGCTTGTCGATCATGCGAACGAGCCCGTACACCAACATCGCGATGCCGACGAACTGCGCAAGCTGCGGCGTGGTTTCGTGACCGCGTTCGGCAAGACCGAAGCAGGCGAGGAGAATCAGGAGCGCGCCGTCGGCGAGCGTGCGGCCGTAGTCGCGCGGCTCCGGCTCGCCGCCGAAGGCATATTTGAAAGGCTGGACTTCGGCGCACCGGCCGAGCAGATAGGCCGCGTACCAGACGAACGCGCAGCCCGCGCAGAACAGCAGACCGGTGAACACGCGCGGCGCGTTGCTCGCGTCGACCCACGGCGCGAGCACGCGAATCGTGCTGGCGCCGAGCCAGTAGCCGAGCGGGCCGTCTTCAGTGAGATATTTACCGACCAGATTCGGCAGCAGCCAGTCGTGCGCGCCGCCGTTGGCCATCGTCCACATGACGCCGAATCCCGCCGCGTCCTCGTTCTTCCACGGGTCGCGGCCAAAAAGTCCGAACGACGCGTAGACGATACAGATGGTGAGCAGCAGCCAGCGCGGCAAGGCACTGGTCGCGGAGGCGGTGAGGCGAACGACAGGTCTCATGCGGTGTGTTGATATTGGATAAGCGGTGCAGCCGGGACCGGACGACGCATCCGGCCGGGATGGCTCATTTTGGAGCATCCGGCATTGTAGTCGTGCTGTGCGACGCGCGTCACGGCCGGTAACGTGGTTGGACGGTCTGTAACACGGCGCTTTCACCCAGTGAGGCGGCCGCCGGTTATGCCGATCTCCGGCAAGAGACGACAAAAAAGGGCAGCGTGAGCTGCCCTTTTTCTGTCCTGCTTTGCGGCCGGCCTGAGCGGGCGGCGAGGCGGAAATTACTTCGCTGCTGCCTTGCCGGTAGCGCGCGAGCCGAACTTGTTGCGGAACTTCTCGACGCGGCCTGCCTTGCCCATGATCTTTTGCTGGCCGGTGTAGAACGGATGCGATTCCGACGAAACTTCGATCTTGGCGAGCGGGTACTCTCTGCCGTTAAATTCAGCGGTTTCACGCGTCTGGATCGTGGAGCGCGTCACGAACTTGAAATCGTTCGATACGTCGACGAACAGCACTTCGCGGTAATTCGGGTGAATGCCTTCTTTCATGGTCTTTTCCTTTAGTCTGGCGGTAGCCAACCCGCCTGCAGCCGCTTTGAGTACAGACAGCATCTTGGCGCGAGCCACTTGCCTAGGGTCGAAAAACGGCAAGTATGCCAGAAAATCAGGCGCTTGACGAATTTGCGTCAGCTTTTGCGCGTATTTCGGTGCCTCGCGCGGAGCTTATTTTCGAAACTTTCGAAACCCGGTTACGAAACTCAGTCTGCGTGAAACCTCAAGCCGACGCGCGCCGGATCCTGGCGGTAATAGCGCGCGAGTAGCCGGTACAGCTCCGGATATTCAGCCTCGAATTCGCGCGGTTTGACGAACAGCGCCTCGCTGCAAACGGCAAAAAATTCCGATGGATGATCGGCCGCATAGGGATCGATCAGCGATTCGCGCTCGAAACGCGTCCAGCGCAGCTCCGGCACGGCGTCGACTTTCGCACAGAACTGGTCGTACGCAGGGTCGAACACGTCGGACCACGCCTGCGAGTCGAGCGGCGCGTGCCAGCGGCGCAGGAGCGGCGGATGGCCGTTCGCCTCGCCGTTCATCATGTCGATCTTGTGCGCGAACTCGTGGATCACGACGTTGTACGCGTCGCTGCCGTCCGTCATCTGCGCATCTTCCCACGAGAGCACGACCGGGCCGCCTTCCCACGCTTCGCCGCTCGCGTCGTGCTCGACTTCGTGCACGACGCCGTCTTCGTCTTCCACAGTTTTGCGGATCACGAATTCGCCCGGATAGACGATCACGCCGACCCAGCCTTTGTACAGATCGAGACTCAGGTTCAGCACGGGGAGGCAGGTTTGCGCGGCGATGGCGACCGTCATCGCGTCGGTCAGTTCGAGTTCGTGCGCGGTCGAAAATTCTTTCTGCGCGATGAAGAGGCTGCTCATCTCACGCAGACGCGCGAGATCCGCCGCGTCGAGATGCACGAGAAACGGCAGGTCGGCGAGCGCCGCTTGCCAGAGCGCGTCGTCGATCGCGTAATCGCGCAACGCGCGGTCGCGGCGGCGCGTGTCCAGCCATTGAGTGAGTTTCGAGAGCATGAACCGTTGAAACCCTTATAGTCGATCTGTTTCTGACAGGCGGCGAAAATGCCGCCGCAAATTGCGATGCCGATCACGAAATAGAAGCCGTCCAGCGAGGTCAGAAAGCTCCGGATACGTCTCGAGAAATTCGACCAGATACGGCATGACGACGATGTCCGCCGCAATACGCGAAACATTAAGCCGCAAGAGGCCGGCAGGTTGGTCACGCAACTCCTGAACACCGTCGAGCGCGGGTTGCGCATCCTGCAGAAACCGGTCGCCGATTTCCATGAGCCCAACCTTTGCGCGTCGAGCGTTCGAGCAGACGCGCCCCGAGTCGCTTTTCAAGCGCTCGCAGCGACGCGAGAGCGCCGAAGTGGACACGCCCAGTTCGGCCGCAGCGCGCCTGAAACTACCGTGATGCGCGACCCGCGCGAAAGTGGCAATGCCGCGCAACAACTCCGGCAGTGCCGCCTGATTGTTTAGATCATCTTCACGCGCCATAGCGATTTTGCTCGTTTTGTCCGATCCGACGCACTCTACCATGTCATTCAACTTCACAATCGGAGAATGAGATGAGCAAACTGGCAGGTAAGGTGGCGATCGTGACGGGCGCATCGAAGGGAATTGGCGCAGGGATTGCCGCGCGGGTCGTCGTGAACTATGCGCGTACCCGGCAAGACGCCGACCGCGTGATGGCGCAGATCCGCGAATCGGGCGGTGAAGCGCTGGCCGTCCAGGCCGATATTGCCGTGCGCGATGGACACGCCGCACTGGTCGATGCGGCGCTCGAAACGTATGGTCAACTCGACATTCTCGTGAACAACGCGGGCGTTTATCAGGTCGATTCTCTCGAGGCGATGACCGCGGATAGCATCGACCTGCACTTCGATCTCAACGTGCGCGGCCTTCTGCTGATGACGCAGGCGGCAGCGCGCGCGTTGCCCGAAGGCGGCGTGATCGTCAATATCAGTTCGGGTGTCGCGAAGAGCCCGAGTCCGATGGCGCAGGTGTACTGTTCGACCAAAGGAGCCGTCGACGTACTGACTCGCACGCTGGGCACCGAACTGGGTACGCGCAAAATTCGTGTGGTCGGCATTGCGCCGGGGTACACAGAGACTGAAGGCAATCGCGAATCGGCCGCGGCCTTCGCCGCGCATCTGATCGCGGCGGCTGTGTCGTTCGCCGTATCGGAAGACGCCAACTGGGTGACGGCTTGTACGCTCGACGTAGCCGGCGGATTGGTGTTCTGAAGCGGTTGGGTATTAAGGGCGGAGGCGAGCTACAGCAATGAAGCTTGCCCAATGCTTTCACTGACATTGCGACATAGCTTACAAAGCGCATTCGCGTTGCCGGGTTGACGTCGAGAAAAAATCGAACGTGCTACGATTTTTATCCCGTCCGATTGGGCGTGGATGAAGTCGTATTCAACACTGCAGTGGAGGCATTTTGGCTTTAGCAGGCTGTTGAAATTGGGTACGGTGTAAACGGGCTTTGCGGGCCGTGCGTTATGGATATCGTGTTCATGAGATTAGGCGATGAGTGCGATGCGCGGATTGGACGAGAGGCAAGAGCCGCTGTTCACGACAGTCAAGCTGGAAGACTTTGTGCCTGCCAATCATCCGCTGCGGCCGGTTCGGCTGCTCGTCAACGATGCGCTGAAGCGGCTCAACGGGCTGTTCAGTGTGATCTACGCGGACAGCGGCCGCGCCTCGATCGCGCCGGAGAAACTGTTGCGTGCGCTGCTGTTGCAAGTTTTCTACGCGGTGCGCAGCGAGCGCATGTTGATGGAACAGATGCGTTACAACCTGCTGTTTCGTTGGTTCGTCGGGCTCGCGATCGAAGACGCGGTGTGGGACCACTCGACGTTCTCGAAGAACCGTGACCGGCTGCTCGAGCATAAAGTCGTGGAAGCGTTCTTTACGGAAGTCATAAGCCTGGCGGACAAGCAGGGCCTGCTTTCGCGCGAGCACTTCTCTGTGGATGGGAGGCTGATCCAGGCCTAGGCCAGCCACAAGAGTTTCCGGCCCAAGGATGGTTCGGATGATGAGCCACCAGCAACGGGCGCGGGCGCAACGCCGATATGGACTGGAAAGGCAAGCGGCGCAGCAATGAGACTCAAGCGTCGAATACCGATCCGGACGCACGGCTGTTCAGGAAGAGCAAGGGCACGCCGTCCATCCTGTGCTACCACGGGCACATCCTGATGGAAAACCGCTCGGGCTTGGTGGGGGTGCCGTGGTAAGCCATGCCGATGGCTTTGCGGAACGCGCAGGTGCCTTGCGTTTGCTCGATTGCGTGCCGGGCCGCCATGCCAAAACGCTGGGTGCCGACAAGGCTTCGACATGCGCGACTTCGTTCGCGACTGCCGGGCGCGTAATGTGACGCCGCATGTTGCGCGCAACGATACGCACCAAGGTGGCAGCCCGATCGACGGGCGCACGTCGCGGCACGCCGGGTATCGGATCAGCCAGGTTGTGCGCAAACGCATCGAGGAGCACTTCGGTTAGGCCAAGACCGTGGGCCGGATTCGACAGACGGTTTATCGCGGCATCAAGTGAGTAGACCAGCGCTTCAAAGTGAGTAGACCAGCGCTTCAAGTTGACGATGACGGCGAGCAACTTGACCCGAATGGCCCGAATATTGGCAGCGGTGCCGCAAGGAGCGATTCAATGAGCCGCGTGGGCGCGCTGTGGCCAACCGGGTCGGCAAACCACGTGGCGCATGTCCGATTTGACGGCGAATTGCACGTGCAACCTCTTTAAACAATGCTCGGTGATTCATGACCATGCGCTTTTCAACAGCCTGCTAAAGCCCGATGGCATGGCCCGTGCGTTCGAGGAACAGGCGGCATTGACCGCCAGCACTAGTCTGTCATTCGAAGAGCGCTTTAGCATGGTCGTCGACCGTGAGCTCGCGTGGCGCGACACCCGGCGGCTCGCACGGCTTGCCAAGATGGACGTCCTGCTGCTCGATGACGGGGGCCGGCAGGATCCCGGTCAGGGGCCCGAAATGACCTGCTCGAAGTCATCGACGACCGTGTCGGCACGCGCC
>CALNWS010000016.1 GCA_940747215.1 uncultured Paraburkholderia sp.
GGCAGACCGGATGCCGGATGAGGCATACTTCGCAACGCTGCCTGCGATCAGATCGGCAGCATGATCGCCCCGGACGTTCCACTTGAAAATCTCAGAAAACTGTCCGAACGAACAGGGCCACCTCTGAGTTCGACGTAATTGGCGAGGCCGATGAACGACGGATCGCTCATGCCGTCCCAATTGAAGAAGCTCAGGCGGATGGTCGACAGAATCGGCCATACGACGTAGATGGCGACCATGATGCAGGCCGGCGCGAGAAACAGGAAAGCGGCACGCCGCTGACGCCGTGCGGTCGGCGACGGTCCGCGCCGGCGCGCGGTGCGTTGCCACGAAAGCGCGCCGCTGGAAGCGGGCAATCCGGCCCCACCGGTTTCGGCGGAGCCGTTCACTGAGTGACGGCTAACGGAATGCGACACGATTTCGTCTCCTGTGTCGACCAGAGTAAGTGCTTCAGCACTTACTCCCACCCCATGCAACGCAAAAAACTATCGTTCGGAGTGGGCACCAAAATCCAAGCCCCATTCCGATCCACTCACTTCTTATAAATCCGCTTCCGCATCTGTTCCAGTTGTGCGAGCACGTCATCCAGTTTCGATGGATCGGAAATGAACTGCTGCATGCCCTTCATGCCCTCTTCGGCCATTTCCTTGGTCATGTCGCGATCATAGAACTGCGCAATGCCGCCCTTCGTATTCGAAAGAATCTGGAATCCGATTTTCGAAATCGGATCCTCCGGTTCCGGCGATTTGCTGTTCGCCGACAACGAACCCAACCCGGTTGCGAGCTACGCGCCAATTTCCGGCGTTTTGACAAACTTCAGGAATGCATGCGCGTCGGCCTTGTTCTTCGCCTTCGAAGGAATATGCAGCGACTCCACCGGACCGTCTTGCGCGATCGGCACCTTCGAATCGATGATCGGGAACTGGAAGTAACCCATTTGCGGCTTCATCTTCACGCGCGGATCGGTGTACGCAATGTCGCCCGCCATCAGCTTCTGATGGAAAGCATTGCCGTTCAGGCGCAGATCAAGATAATCGAACCAGCCCGCGAGCGTCCACGAATCGCGTCCCGCTACTGCAATCGGCGCAATACCGGCTGCTATACGACGACGCTTCCTTCGTCGACGCATACATGTCGTTCCAGCCGTTCTTCGCCCAGTCGCCGCTCAGGTCTTCGAAAAGACCGCGCTGCGCGTAATACGCCATCCGTTCGCCGTCGTGCCAGTTGACGATATCCGGCGCGACCGTGGTCAGCCAGCTAGGCAATTGCACCTTGTACGCTTCTTCGTCGATGAACGACACCTTCACGTCGGTGCCAGGATGCGTCTTCTTGAACTCGTCAATCACGGACTGCCACACCGCGCGCTGGCTCGCGCCCTTGAACGCGATGTTCGCGGTCAGCGCGAGTGCCAACATCATCTTGCGTGATTTCAGTTTCATGGTGCCTGTCTCCTTGTTTGCCTGGTTGTGCGTCGTTATGCGTGCACAGTTTGTGTGTCTTTACCTTTACCGAGCTTGTGTGTCTTTACCTTTCGTCGTTATGCGTGGTACCGAGCTGAATCGCTGCGATATGCCGCGGCGCCCTGCGGTTCGACTGCGCGCGAGCCGATGACGAAGGCCGCATCCGCAACGTCCGCGATATCGTGCGTATCGTTGCCGTAGTTGAACACGTACGTCAGGCCGCCGCGACGGCTGATCCACACGCTCTCGCCAAACGGCAGCGTACGGTTGCCGGCTTCGCCCGCAATACGGTCGAAGAGCAACGCCGTGAGTGCGTCGTCGAAGAGACTCGCGAAGTAATGAAACGCGCCGCTTTTCACGTAGGCAGGATGTCCGTCGGCGAAACGCGTGCGCACGTCGAGCGATTGTGCAGTATCGCTGTCGATAAAGTCATGCCAGTGATGCGCCACGCTGTCCTCTTCACTTGCGTTGGACGTGCTGCTCAGACGCACCGCTTCGGTCACGTTCGGCCGCATCGATTCGACGCGCCACACGCGCAGCGGCAAGACCGAACTCAACGCGCCTAGCGGCAGGCTCGCGGGAATCTGCAGGTCCGCCGTTTTCGAACCCGTGCGCGGACCGAACACCACCTGTGCGCCGGAATCCGCGAGACGTTGCGCGAAATCCGCAGGCACGACCGGCAGCGGCGGCACGACGTCGAGCCCGAGCGAGCGCAGTGCCGAGTAATACTCGAACGCGAAACGCGGGTAATGGAAGTCCGCGCCTTGCGGATGAATCTCGAACAGCCACTTCGCTTCATAGTCATAGACGAGCGCGACTTTCTAGCGGATCGTCGCGTTCGCGTCGGCATTCGCTTCGAGCACGGCACCGATTTCTTCGGCCGCTTTCGTGGCTTCCGTGCCGCCCACGTCGAGACGATTGTCCGGCGTATTCAGACCCGCGCGTGCATCTGCTCCTGCGCAAACGGCGCCTGACACCAGCGGAAATACGACACGCAGCCCGCGCCATGCGCGAAGGCTTCCCAGCTCCACAGACGCACCATGCCGGGCAGCGGCGCGGGATTCCACAGCGCCCAGTTCACGGGACCCGGCTGCTGCTCCATCACCCAGAACGGCAGCCTCGACATGCCGCGATACACATCGTGATTGAACGACGCAAAGTCGGGATGGGCGCTGCGCAGCCAGCACGCCTTGATCTCCGGTACGAACCATTGCTCTTCGAGCTCGCCGAGCGGATAGCTGTCCCACGTCGCGATGTCGAGATCGGCTGCAACCTTGTAGTGATCGAACTCGGTGAAGAGTTGCATGAAGTTGTGCGCCACCGGACGGCCCGGCGAATGCGCACGAATGATCTCGACCTGCATGCGGTTGTAGTGCGCCACTTCGTCCGATGCGAAACGCCGGTAATCGAGCCGATGCGACGGATGCGCTTCGGTCACGGTGGCAACGGTCGCATCGACTTCGTCGAAACTGCGGTACTCCATGCTCCAGAACACCGTGCCCCACGCGCGATTCAACGCGTCGATGGTCTGATAACGCACCTTCAGCCATTCGCGAAAGCGCTGCACGGCGGCGGCCGAATAACTCACCACCGTGTAATGGCAGCCGAATTCGTTATCCGTCTGCCAGTACTTCACGGCCGGATGCTTGCCGTAGTGCTCGGCCACGGCGGTACAGATGCGTTGCGACGCGGCGAAATACGAAGGCGACGAAAAATCATAGTGACGACGCGAGCCGAATGCGTGCGGACGACCATCGGCACCCACCGGCAGAATGTCCGGATGACGGTCGATCAGCCACTTTGGCGGCGTGGCGGTAGGCGTGCACATCACCACTTGCAGGCCCTCGTCGCCGAGCACATCGATCGCGCGATCGAGCCACGCCTAATCGTATTCGCCGAGCGTCGGCTCGATGCGGCTCCATGCAAACTCCGCGATCCGCACCTGCTCAATGCCGAGCGCTTTCATGCAGCGGGCGTCGTCTTTCCACATCGACTCCGGCCAGTGTTCCGGGTAGTAACAGACTCCAAGGCGCATCCGAATATCCTTTAAGCGTAGTGTTCGACGGATTCGAGCAAAGCGGCCGCAAAGCCGTCTTCGGTGAAGAGATGACATGCCGTGAGCGGCACGCGAAGAGGCGCGTGTCGCCGGGCGTTTTGGCGATGAGCGTGGTGCCGCCGGGCTGATCGAGGTGAACGTAGCTGTGCTCGCCGAGTTGCTCGACGAGCGAGACGGTGCGCGCGAGAGCACGGCGTCGTCCGCTGCTGCGGATGATGCGTCGACGATCTCGAGATGTTCGGGCCGCACGCCGAGCGTGACCACCTGCGACGTTTGCAAGCCCTCGCCGCTCACCGGTACGCGCACGTTTTCCTGCGTGTGATCGAGCGTAACGATGACGCCTTTGGCATCGACTGATGCCACGCGTCCCGGCAGAAAATTCATACGCGGAGAGCCGATGAAGCCGGCCACGAAGCGGCTGCGCGAACGGTGATACAATTCGAGCGGCGCGCCGATCTGCGCGATGCTGTCGTAACGCTCGGTGTCCTTGCCCGCGTGCAGCAAGACGATCTTATCGGCGAGCGTCATCGCTTCGATCTGATCGTGCGTCACGTACACCACGCTCGTCTTGGCGAACTGCTTGTGCAAACGCACGATCTCGACACGCGTCTGACCGCGCAGTGTCGCGTCGAGATTCGATAGAGGTTCGTCGCACAGGAACACGCCCGGTTCGCGCACGATGGCCCGGCCGATCGCCACGCGCTGACGCTGTCCGCCGGACAACGCCTTTGGCCTGTGCTTGAGCAGCACTTCGAGTTGCAGGATGCGCGCGGCTTCACGCACCTTGCGGTCGATTTCATCCTTGGGGGTTTTCGCGAGCTTGAGGCCGAACGCCATGTTCTCGAACATGGTCATGTGCGGGAACAGCGCGTAACTCTGGAACACCATCGCGACGCCGCGTGCGACGCCGCGTTGCGCGGCCGGCACGTCGTTCATCAGCGTGCCGTTAATCGAAAGGTCGCCGTCGGTCACGTCTTCGAGGCCGGCGATCATGCGCAGCGACGTGGACTTGCCGCAGCCGGACGGACTGAGAAACACGCAAAACTCGTTCTCGCCGATCTCCAGATCGACGTCGCGAATCACCGGTGCGCCGTCTCCATATGCCTTCTGCACGCCTCTTAACGAAATGCTCGCCATCGCATCAACTCCATGATTTAATCGGCCCGAAGTCGGAGATTAAGCGCTTAATCAGCTTGGCCTAAAAAATCGATCGCATGCGATCGTTGGGCCTTGCCTGTCTCCGATATCGTTGGTTTATGGATCGTATGGTGCCGTGCCTTGCGCTTTGATGCAAATGGCGGGTAGCCTCCCAAATATTGCGAATAACATGCCCACACTCAGCGAAGTCGCGCGTCGGCGAGACGACGCATCAGCGCGTGCTAGAAGCGGTCGACGCGCTCGGCTACTGCCCTCACCTCGCGGCCCGTGCGCTCGCTGAAGGCCGCGCGCCGACGCTCGCGCTGATGGTGTCGAGCATCGCCAACCCGTTCTATCCGGAGTTCGTGCTCGTCACCAACGCGAACCTCGATTTCGCCGACCTGCACACGACGGAATCGCGCGGCACGCCCGTCGTGCTGTGCATGTGGGAACGTCCCAACGAACCGCCGGGGCTGCCGTGCGTCGCGGTCGATTTCCGGCTCGCGGGCGAGATGGCGGGCGCGCATCTGCTCGAACTCGGGCACAGGCGTATCGGTGCAATCGTCAGCAGCAAATCATCGGGCATTCACGCCGCGCGCTATCAGGGTTTCGTCGACGCGCTGCGCGCGGCCCGGGTACCGAAAGGCCGCGTCAAACATGCGCCGGACACGATCCAGGGCGGCTACGACGCAACCCGCGCGCTGCTCGAAGCCGATCCGAAAATCACCGGCATCTACGCCACCAACGACCTGCCTGCGCTCGGTGCGATGCATGCGGCGGCCGACCTCGGCCTGAGCGAGCCCGGCGATCTTTCCGTGATTGGCATCACGGACATTCAGCTCGCGCGCGAGTCGCGCCCCGCGTTGACCACCGTTGCCGTGCCGATCGTCGAAGTCGCCGAGCTCGCGGTGTCGCTGTTGCGCGAGTTGATCGAGCCGTCGTATGGGCAGGCGGCGCGCGCGGGCACTGCAGGCGACGACAAGGCAAGCGCGCCGATGCGCATTTCCTCTCCGCCGCAACTGGTCGTGCGTGCTTCCACCGGCGCGCCGCGCGAGCGTTGATGCTCTTGCATGCTTACGCGTCTGCGACGTGGCCGCGACGTAGCCGCAATGTGGCCGTAACGTGATCAGGCGCGTTACGTAGCGAACGCTCCACACAACCACTCACGGCGCTCTCACCATCACGCGCGCAAGCAGCCAGAAAAACGCGGAAGCCCGCCTCACGCGGCTTTCGCGGCAGTAGCACTCACCTGAACGATCCATCCGTGAAGTTGGCACGGTCTCTGCATTCATGCAGTGAAAGACAGGGCGCAGGGCGTAACAGCCGGAACAAACACGGCAACCACCCGCACCCGCCAATCGGCTAGGCCAGGACCACCACACGCATGAATATTCCAATGATTGCCGATCTGCTGAACGACGCCGACGTCGCCAAACAAAAGCATCACGCCGATTCGAAGTTCGCGCAAACCCATCCGTTGCAGATCGCCGTTTGCCTGCGCCATCTCGTGGCCGGCCAAGGCTTCGTGAAGGTGGAATTCGACGGCCGGCAGATCGTCACGCAACTGCTCGACGTTGACTCGCGCAACGCACGCTTCATCTTCGACGCGGGCAGCATGGCAAGCGACAACGAAGCGCTCGCCGAAGCCGGGCAACTCATCTTCCGCAGCTTGCCAGGCGGCATCCGCACCGAGTTCGTCACGTCCGCCGCGACGCTCACGATGTTCGAAGGACTGCCCGCGTTCGAAGTATCGTTTCCGTCCATGTTCTACTACGTTCAGCGCCGCGAGTTCTTCCGCATGCAAACGCCGGTGCTCGATCCGTATGTCGCGAGCGGCCCGCACGCGGACGGCACGTCATTCCGTCTGGAATTGCAGGATCTGTCGTTCGGCGGCGTGGCGCTGAAAACGGCCGACGTGCGTTTCGGCTCGCTCGAGGCGGGTACCGTTCTGCACGATGTGTCGTTTCAACTCGGCAGCTTCGGCACGCTGCAACTGGACCTCGAAATCGTCGTGCCCCGCAAGGTGACGACGCAAAAAGGCGACGAGCGCGTCGTGATCGGCTGCAAGTTCATGAAGACGCCGGGACTCGCCGAGCGCACGCTGCAACGCGTCGTCACGCAACTTGAAACGAAGCGTCAGGCACTCGCGCCGCGCCATTGATTTCCGCAACCGAAGCATGACAACGCGCGCTCGAAGCCGGGCACGCGGGCCACAAACATCCACGGAAAAACACGCTGAAAACAGCCTGTAAACTCAGCGTCCGCTTACCGCGATACGCACGATAAACCCTTCTCTTCGTGCTTCAGAGAGCCCGCTTTCGAGCCTAGACTTTCCCGAATTCGCTGCCCTCCGCAGTGCGTCGCAGCAGGCCCGCGAACCCACGCCGCACAACGCTTCGCGTATCTCTGCGCGAATTTCCGCGTCACGTCCACCACGAATCGTTTCCTTGATGAGTTTCGGCGCGCCTGCTGTACTAAATCAACCAAAGTGATTTAGGCGAATCACGCGGCAAAAAACGTGCAACGTCGTTGCCGATAACCGGAGGAGCGTCCCATGAACCAGCAGTCCCGCAGGCATCCTGTCGCCAGGAAAATCGTCTCGCTGTGCGTCGCGGCAACGGCCGTTTGGTGCGCCGGCGCGAGCCAGGCCGCCGATCAGCCCGTGGCCGGCCTCATCACGAAGACCGACACCAATCCGTTCTTCGTCAAGATGAAACAGGGCGCCGAAGCGGCCGCCTCGAAAGACGGCGCGAAACTGCTCACCGCAGCGGGCAAGTTCGACGGCGACAACGCAAGCTAGGTCACCGCGATCGAGAACATGATGACGACCGGTGCGAAAGCGATTCTGATCACGCCGAGCGACACCAAGGCGATCGTGCCGAGCATCAAGAAAGCGCGCGCCGCGGACGTGATGGCGGTCGCGCTCGACACGCTGACCGATCCGCAAGACGCCACCGACGCCCTCTTCGCCACGGACAACTTCAAGGCGGGCGTGATGATCGGCAAATACGCGAAAGCCGCGATGAACGGCAAGCCCGCGAAGAGATCGCCACGCTCGACCTCGCGCCCGGCGTGTCCGTCGGCGTACTGCATCATAACGGATTTCTGGAAGGCTTCGGCGTGAAGGAAGGCGATGCGTCGATCGTATGCAGCCAGACACGCGCAGCGATCAGGCGAAGGGCCAGACGGCGATGGAAAACTGCCTGCAGAAGTCGCCCGACATCAACATGGTCTACACGATCAACGAACCGGCCGCGGCGGGCGCCTATCTCGCGCTCGCGCTGAAGGCGGCGGGCAAGGACAAGAGCGTGATGATCGTTTCGATCGACGGCGGCTGTGAAGGCGTGCGCAACGTGAAGGCCGGCGCGATTGCGGCGACCTCGCAGCCTCGCAGCAATACCCGCTGAAAAAGGCTTCGCTCGGCGTGGAAGCCGGTGTCGCGTACGCGAAGTCCGGCAAGAAAGTGTCCGGCTATCAGGACACGGGCGTCACGCTGATCACGGATAAACCGATGTCTGGCATCAACAGCAAGGACACGAAGTTTGGCCTCGACAACTGCTGGGGCAACAAGTAACCGTCGTGCACGGCGGCCCGTGTTCGCGGGCCGCCATCTGACTTGTCGTGCGGGCTTACGCGCCGCACGGCCATATCGAGGACATCCATCATGTCGACGCCTTCCGCGCCTGCCGGCCACTCGCGCCATTTCACCGACCGCTTGCCCTCGCTCGCCGAGGTCAGTCCACTCATTGCGCTGGTGCTCACCTGCGCGTTCCTCATTTCGCAAAACAGCCGCTTCCTGTCGTTCCAGAATCTCTCGCTGATCCTGCAGCAGACCATGGTGGTCGCGGTCATCGCGATCGGCCAGACGCTCATCGTGCTGACAGCCGACATCGATCTTTCATGCGGCATGGTGGTGGCGTTCGGCTCGATCATCATGACCAAATTCGCGGTGACGCTCGGCGTGCCGCCGATTGTCGCGATCCTCTGCGGCATCGCCGCAAGCACGCTCTTCGGCGCGCTCAACGGCGTGCTGATTACGCGCATCAAACTGCCCGCGTTCATCGTCACGCTGGGGACGCTGAACATTGCCTTCGCGCTCACGCAGATCTACTCGAACGCGGAAAGCGTATCGAATCTGCCCGACGCGATCATGTTCTTCGGCAACACGTTCCGCGTCGGTCCCGCCGAAGTGACGTACGGCACAGTACTCACACTGCTCATGTATCTCGCGACATGGTTCGTGTTGCGCGACACCGGGCCGGGCCGGCATCTGTATGCACTCGGCAATAACGTGGAGGCCGCGCGTCTGATGGGTCTCTCTTCGCAGAAGATCCTGCTCAGCATTACCGCCGTCGTGCTCGGCGGCACGAGTCTCTTGGCGGACGAGGATCGATCGTCGGCACACTGCTCGGCGCGCTGATCGTCGGCGTGTTCCGCAACGGGCTGACGCTGATCAGCGTGTCGTCGGTCTATCAGGCGCTGATCACCGGCATACTGGTGATTCTCGCGGTTGCCGCCGACAAACTGTCGCATCGCCGCGGCTAAGCATTCAGGAAATACGTCATGTCGACCACAACTTCCGCTTCCGCCGTGCAGCCCGTCTTGCAGGCGCGCGGACTCATCAAACGCTATGGCAACGTCACCGCGCTCGACGGCTGCGATTTCGAAGTGCTGCCCGGCGAAATCCTCGCCGTGATCGGCGATAACGGCGCGGGCAAATCGTCGCTGATCAAGGCGCTGTCCGGCGCGACGGTGCCGGACGAAGGCGAGATCCTGCTCGACGGCAAGCCGGTGAAGTTCCGCAGTCCGCTCGACGCGCGCGCAAGGCATCGAAACCGTCTATCAGGAACTCACGGTCGCACCCGCCATGAGCATCGCCGAAAACCTGTTTCTCGCGCGTGAACTGCTCAAGCCCGGCTGGCGCGGCTCGATCTTCAAGATGATCGATAAGCGCCGCATGCTCGAAGAAGCGACCTCGGCGATGAAAGACCTGCAAATCGGCATCCGTTCGATGCGGCAGGCCGTCGAAACGCTTTCCGGCGGTCAGCGTCAGGGCGTCGCCGTGGCGCGCAGCGCGGCGTTCGCACGGTACGTCGTGATTCTGGACGAACCCACGGCCGCGCTCAGCGTGAAGGAAGGCAACATGGTGCTCGAACTGATCCGCCACGTGCGCGAGCGTGGTCTGCCGGTCATTCTGATCAGCCACAACATGCCGCACGTGTTCGAAATCGCCGATCGCATTCACATTCAGCGTTTGGGGCGCCGCGCCGCGCTCGTGAATACGAAACGAAAGACGTGCACATGTCCGAAGCGGTGGCGATCATGACGGGCACGAAGGAAGCGGACGTCAAGGCCATCGCATGATGTCGGAACTTCACTGAGCGCACGCGCGACGATGGACACCACCGGCACACGCTCGCCACTGAAACGCATGGTCGGCTCGAATCAGGTCGGCATGCGGCAGTTCAACGAGCGGATCGTCCTGCAGGCGCCGCTTGCACGGACCGTTGCCAAAGGCCGACGTGGGCCGCCTCACGCGTCTGTCGATGCAAACCGTTTCGATGATCGTCGATCGTTTGATCGACGATGGTCTGCTCGAAAAGCAGCCGCGCGTGCGTGGCCGCATCGGTCAGCCTTCGGTGCCGATTGCGTTGTGCGCGGACGGCACCTATACGATCGGCGTGAAAGTGGACCGCCGCAGTCTCGACGTGCTGGCGATGGATTTCGCGGGCCACGTGGTGTACCGCGACGTGTTCGAGTACGCGTATCCCGATCCGCGCGCCCTCTTCCCCGCGCTTGAAAGCCGGCTCGCACGCGTGAACCAGACGCTCGGCGCGAAAGCGAACAAGGTGGTAGGCGTGGGCGTCGCCGCGCCGTTATGGCTCGGCGGCTGGCGGGATTTTCTCGGTGCCCCGGCGGGCGCGCCCGAAGCGTGGAATGAAATCGATCTGCGCTCGCGCATCGCGACCATGACCGGCCTGTCGGTCGAATTCGCGAAAGACACCACCGCCGCCTGCGCCACCGAACTCGTGATGGGCCAAGGGCGCGGCATTCACAACTTTCTGTATCTGTTCGTCGTCACCTTCATCGGCGGCGGGCTCGTAATCGACGGACGTCTGCATGGCGGCCCGTACGACAACGCGGGCGCGGTCGGCTCGATTCCGCTGCGCGACGGCGGTGCACGCAAACCGGCGCGACAACTGCTGCACGCGGCATCGGGCTTCGTGCTCGAACAGATGTTGAGCGATGCGGGCGTGCCGCCTTCGGCCGCGCACGACTTATTAGCCGCCTGCGCGTGTCATTGCGTGTTACTGTGTTTTTATGTTCTGCGCCGCTGCCGTTTTCACCGGCGCGGCATCCTTTTCGTCCAGCAAGGGTTGCAGAACCAGTGCGAGCGACTTCAGCAACTGCACCGACAACGCGCTCGTGAACTCGTAATTCGCCCCATACGGTTCGTGCGCCTGGGCGGTCAGCATGCCGTAGAAGCGGTTGCCCATCGCAAAGACGAACGTCGCGCTGCGATTCACCTTGCGCGATTCGATCAGCCGCGCGCCTTTCGCAAACACGTTGAAGCGCTGATCGCCCGTGCCTGTCTTGCCGTAGACGTTGAGCGTCTGGCCGTTCGGGAACGTCATGCCTTGCGCAAGACGCTTTGCCGTGCCGCCCGTCACGACGTCGCGCAACAGGCTTCTCACCACGCCTGAAATCTCCGGCGACAGTTGCTGCTGCGGTGCAACGGCCGCACGTTTGAAATGCGTTTCGTACGGCGTGCCGGTGGCAAAATCGAGATGCGTGAGCGTTTCGGTGGGCATCTTGTTGCCGTCGTTCTCGATGATGCCAATCAGTTGCGCGAGTGCCGCGGTCCGATCCCCCGACGCGCCGATTGCCGCCGCATACGAAGGCGTGAGCGACTCGAACGGATAGCCGAGTGCCTGCCACGATTTGCCGATCGCCTCATACGCGCGCAACCATGCGCTTGATGCGCCGGTCCTGCGTGGCGTGATAGCGTGTCTTGAAGAGTCACGAATACGTAGAGAGCCGCACGTCATGGCTCGCCTTCTGCGTGTCGGCGAGTGTGGCATCGGGATGCTCGCGCAGATAATCGAGCGTCCACAGTTCCAGCAGATGAACGCCCGCGATATAGCCGCGATCGTTCAGATTGAAGCGATCCGCGCCGTATTTCGCATAGAGATTCGCGAGATCCTGATCGCCGAGAACGGAGGCCGCCGGCGTGTTCTTCAGCGCCTCACGCATCTTCGCGTTGAACCACGCATTCGATTTATCCGGCGCGACGCTGCGCAATAAGGTTGCCACTTTCGACGGCGACTTGCGCACGCCGAGCAGCAGCAACGCAAGCTGTTCGTCACGCGTCTTACCGTGATACTTCGTGTAGAAACGATTCATGTACACACGGCTTTCCTGATCGGCGAAACGCGTGAGGTACATCTGACGTGTGGCGGGATCGTCGAGTCATGTCGCGGACGTGCCCGTGGTCTGCACCATTTCATAGTGAACGATGTCGCGCATCAACCGCACGAACACCAAGTTCACCGAGTGCTGGAAGGCGCGGCGCACGGTCAGAATGCGGCCGTTGTCGTCGGACTCGAAGTTGTTGAAGGTTTGCGCGCCGCCGCCCGTGTAAAACACTTCGCCCGGATTCGCCGAGTACTTGCGCTCCACGGAGGCGTCGAGCATCGCCTGCAGCGAACGATCCTGCGTGTGCGCCAGATAGTCGAGCGCCCAGCGCGTGAATTAATCGTTCGGGTCGGCCTTCACGGCTTTCAGTTCCGCTGCGGAAAGTGGCGCATAGCACACGTGCAGATCAGAGACGATCTGCAGATACGTCACGACGGTACGCAGTTTCGCAGTGGAACCGAGATTCAGGCGCACGCCGGAGTTGATATCGAACGGCTGGTTCACGCTATCCGTTTGCACGCGCACGAGGTTCGCGCCGTTCGAAGAGCGTGAAGCTGTAGGCGATATGCGAAGGGTCGTCGGAGGCGTGCAGCATTTCGAAGCCGACGAGGCACGCCGCTTTCGCGCCGTCGCGCGTCGCCGCTGCGGCAAGACGTTCGCTCACGGCCTGTTGCACGGCGTTGTCGAGCGTGCTGCGCGCCTGCAGATCGAGCCGGTCGAGTTCGTAGAAGCTGCGCATGCCGAGCGCCGCCAGCAGATGCGAACGCATCGACGTCACGGCCTTGCGCGCGATGAACGAATCCGCAGGCCCCGCATGAGCGGGCGCACGGTGCAACTCCACGTGCGCGGCCAGCGCCGCGTCGCGCAACGCAGCGCTCATCACGCCGCCGCTTGCGAGCAGACGCAGATAACTATCGGTGCGATGTTCGAGTTCGTCATAGCCGTGATGCAGGAAATACGAAGGCGCGCGCTGCGCGATCATCAGCGAGAGCACCTGACGGAACGCCTCGCCCTGCTCCGGCAAATTCTGCGCAGTGGAAGGCGCGTTCAGCAGACGGTTGAAGTCGTTGAAATTGCGCCCGTGTACTAGGCGGCGAAACCGTCGCCGATACCGTTATTTCGCCGATGCCGGGCTGCGCGGCAAGCGGCACCACGACGATCTGCTGACGCGCCGGCAGCGTCTGTGGTCCGTTGAGGTAAGCGCGCAGCGAAGCCGACGCGATCTGCCGCAATTTCTCCGGTGGCGACGCGGTGCGACCATCCGCAGAGTAACGGAATTTCTCGATCTGCGTGGCGAGCGTGCTGCAGCCGGGCGCGGACTGATGTCGGTTCACGAGTCGCGCGCCCTGATCCACCAGCGCGCGGCTGAAACGTCCCCAGTCGATTGCCGGGTTACGGTTGGGCTGATTCGGGTCGAGCAGATAGCGGTCTTCGATAAAGAGCAGCGAGTTCACGACGAGCGGCGGAATCGCCTCGAAGTTTTCGTACGAGCGGCCCGGAAAGCGCGCGTCGAAGAGCGTCGCTCCAGTGCCGTCGACGAGTTGCAAACCAGCCTGATCTTTCTCCGCATACGGCAGAAAGAGGCCACGGTCAGCAATGGAAAGCATGCATTCGGAATCGCGCGCCTGCGCGGTAATTTCGAAGCCGCACTGCGTGAGACGTTTCTCGATCGAAGGCAGCAGCGCGTAGCCGAGGCGCGTGTCGTACGGGCCCTTGTCGTCGGGAGGAAAACGGATGGCGTGGCTGGGTCCGTCCGCCACTGATAAACCCACGTCGCGCGTCACTTCGGAGAGATAGTGCGCCTGCAACCGCGACGTTTCTATTTCGACCTGGATGAAATGAGCCGCCAATGCCAGCGCCAGCAATAACGCCGCTACCAGTCCCCGTTTGAGCCACTTCCTGACAGGCGCCGTGCCTGCCGCGCGAAGTGGTAACCGAAGCAGTGGCCGATTCATGGCAGCTCTCCCCCAAGCGGGTGCCATACTTTTTAGCTGGCGCACCTGCAAGGCAGTGTAGCGCGGAAAACGAGGCGCTCAGCGGCCCGGATTTACCCGGAAGTGCGTGCTACAACACCGCGCGAGAGCGCTTAGCGAAACGCAAAGCGCGTGCGATATTGGGGGTCTTCGATCCACGACACAAACCGCCGCATCACGACATGCCGGAAGGGCATCTGAAAGTACGCAGCTATCTGGCCGCTCCCGTGCAATTGCGCAGCGGCGAAGTGGTCGGCGGACTGTTCTTCGGGCATCCGGAACCGGGCATGTTTACGGAGCGCGCCGAGCGGATCGTCGCCGGCATCGCCGCGCAGGCCGCGATCGCAATCGACAACGCGCGTCTCTATCAGGCCGCGCAAAGCGAAATCGCCGAACGCACGAAGGCACAGAACGCGCTGCGCGATCTGAACGAAACGCTCGAGTGCCGCGTGATCGAAACCGTGGCCGACCGTGCTGGGTCATCACGCGCAGTGGCTCATGTTGCGCACGTACGCCGACCTCGTGCATCCCGACGACATCGCGACCGTCAAGACGCAACTGAAGGAACTGCGCCGCACGGGTCTGCCGGTGCGTTTCGAGAACCGCTTCAAGCGCATCGACGGCACATGGCGCTGGGTCGCGTGGACGCTCGCGCTCGACCCGGACACCGAGCGCATTCACGGCGTGGGCCGCGACGTCACCGCGGACAAGGAAACCACCGAGGCTTTGCGTCACACCGAAGAGGCGCTCCGCATGGCGCAGAAGATGGAGGCGATCGGCAAGCTCACGGACGGCGGCATAGCGCAGCAGATGCGCCCACACTTCCTCACGCGTGAACGGCTTTCCGCCGATGTAGCGGATCACCTCGGCGTCGGACCACATCGCATAGCTTTCGAGAAAATCGTTGGGCGTGTGCGGGCGCAGGATCAGGTGGTCGGTCGTGAGGAGCGTGGGTTGGGTGGGCATGCGGAGCGTGAGTGGGGTCGATGCAGGTGATGATCGCAGATTTTTGGCCACTGGAGTCGCCGCTGAAATACAGCGGGCGCAGGTTCACGCAACGTGACAAGCCGCAAGCGTTCGTCCTACACTGCAACGAACGGGTTTGCGCTTTGTCGTCACGCATTGCACTCACACACCGCCGATGAACCTCCGCCTGCGCTACCTCTCCGCTCTCGTTGTCAACGTCGCGTTGCCGTGGCTCGCTTACCGGCTCGCGTTCCCGCATGTCTGCCTCGTCGGCGCACTCGCTGTCTCGGCATTGCCGCTGATCGCGTGGATGATCTGGGACCTGCTCGCGCATCGCCATTTCGATGCGCTCAGCGCGATCGTGCTGGTGGGCATCGCGCGACCGCGGGCGTGGACGCGCGCATGCGTGCGCTCGAAGAGCCGATGGTGCCCGGCATGATCGGCGAAAACCTCTTGCGCACGCTGGTTGTCTGGCACTGGCCGAACGACACACGCGCCGTATTCGCGTTAGAAGCGATCCGCTACGGCGTTTATGGCGCGCTGATGCTGTGGACTTTCTGGTGCCGCACACGCATCCGGCAAGACGCGCTGCGCTATACCAACGACGATAAAGGTACCGACTCGACCTTCGCGCGCTGAAAACCCGTAACACAGACGCGCGCTGCAATCAAAACCCGAATCACGCCAATTCCAGGAACCGCTCCAGACACGGATTGCGATTGGCCGGCGACCACGCCAGCACCTGCCCGATCAGCGGTGCATCCACGAGCGAGCGGAATACCACGCCCGCGAGTTGCGCCTTGCGCATGGACGACGGCACGAGCGCGACACCCACGCCTTCGTCGACGAGACTCAGTACGGTTTGTTGCAACTGCACTTCGAAGCGGATGTCGGGCACGAAGCCACCGAGCCTGCAATGTTCGAGGATCGTGTCGCGCAGCGTGGGCGCGACTTCCTCGGACGCCAGCACGAACGGCTCACCCGCCAGTTGCGGGATACTCAGCCGACGCGAGCGTGCCCGCGTGAGAGCGCCACGCATAGCGGCTCGCTCAACACCGTCCGCGTGGCGGCCGGGGAACATGATCGCCGCGTCGATCTGACCGCTCAGCCCCTGCTCCGCGAGATCGTTCGACACCACCTCGCGCAGATGCAGCGCCACGTCAGGATACGCCGCGCCGAACACCCGCGCATAGCCCGGCACGACGCTGTAGGCCGAACACATCGTGAAGCCGATCGTGAGCTCGCCCGCGTTGCCGTGCGCGGCAGCCTGCGCATTGCTCAACGGCGGCTGCGACAGATTGAGCCGCGCCGCCGCGCGCCCGAAATGCCGCGTTTCGGCGAGCGTCACGAAGTAGCGCAGCGGCTTGATGTCGATCACGATGTCCTCTCAGAGCGACGATGCAAAAAAGGTATTGTCGAACACAATAACCAGTATTGGATTGTATCAACGGAAGCCTTTAACTTTAATCTTGCGAATCGGCGCTTCCCCTCCGTGCGCGTTATCTTGCATCCTCGTTTCAAACCTTATTCCCGTATCCGCAATGCTTGCCACTATTGAGATTCTGCTTCCCGTATTCGGCCTCATTCTCGCGGGCTTTGCGTGCCGCCGCGGCGTGCTTGGACCGAACTCCGCTTCGGAACTGAATCGCTTCGTGGTCTGGCTCGGGCTGCCGGCCATGCTGTTTCACACGATGGCGCACGCCACCTGGCAGCAGTTGTAGTATCAGCCGGCGTTCGTCATCACATTCTCGATTGCCTGCGCGGCGATTTTTGTCGCGATCCTCGTGATACGCCTCGCGATCGGACGTCATCTGGCGGACGCGAGCGTCGGCGCCATTGCGGCCTCGTATCCGAACACGGGTTACATCGGCTTTCCGCTCGGCCTGATCGCATTCGGCTCGGTCAGCCTCACGCCGACCACCATCGCCACGATTCTCGTCGCCTGCGTGCTGTTCGCCTTCGCCATCGTGCTGATCGAAATCGGTCTGCAAACCGAGCGCGCACCGCACAAGCTCGGCCTGAAAGTGCTGAAGTCGCTGGCGCGCAATCCGCTGATCGTGTCACCGATCGCGGGTGCGCTGCTCGCGAGCGTCCACGTCACGTTGCCGCAAAGCGCCGAGACCTTTCTGACGCTGCTGGGCGGCGCGGCCAGTCCGTGCGCGCTCGTGAGTCTCAGTCTCTTCCTCGCCGAAAAGCGCTCGTCGAAAGAAGAAAAGGGCGCGGGCGGTGTGTCGCTGCTGCTCACCGTCGTCAAACTGATCCCGCAGCCGGCGCTCGCGTGGTGGCTGGCCGCGCGCGTGTTCCATCTCGACGCGTCGCTCGTCGAAATGGCCATCGTGCTCGCCGCGCTGCCTACCGGCACCGGGCCGTTCATGTTCGCCGAGTTCTACGAGCGCGAGGCGAACATCACGTCGCGCACCATTCTGCTTTCCACGGTCGGTTCGATCGTCACATTGTCGATGCTGCTGATGTTCATGGGGCATCACGCTTGATATTCTAGCGAAACCTCGCGCGACGTGGCGGTTGCGTGTGCCGTTGCGCGCGCCGTCGCATGCGTCGTAGCATCGCTCATTAGGCCACCTCGCGTTATGTTTGGCGGACGGACCGCTCCGGTCCGCACTCTGCACTAGGCAACCCGCCAGCCCGAACGCCGTGCCCCAAGCCCGCCCACCCGAACTCGACGACGACGCCGACGCCCGCTCGCTCGCCCGCCCGCCGCTATCCGCGCGGGCTGCGCATCGATCCGCACTCGCACACGTGAGCGCAAGTGCTGTATGCCGTCTCGGGCGTGATGTGGATCGAGGTCGGCCGCGAGGCGCTGGTCGTGCCGCCGCAGCGCGCCGTATGACTGCCGGCCGGCACGCCGCACTCCATTCACATGATGAGCGACGTGGAAATGCGCAATCTCTATCTTCACGAGCGCAACGTCGGCCACTTGAGCCGGCGCAGCGACGTGCTGGAAGTGAACGGCCTGCTGCGCGAGCTGATTACGTCGATTGCGGAATACGGCGCGCCGAAGCGCCCGATGCCGCCTATCTCGATGCGGCCTACCGTCTCGCGATGCTCGAACTCGGCCGCGCCGCCGCGTTCGTCGTTACGCATTGCGCTACCCGACGCGTCCGACCGCCGTCTCGACGTGCTCTGCCGCGCGGTGATTGCCAACCCCGTCCATTGAAATCAGCTTCGAGCAGCACGCGGTGTCGGTCGGCGCGAGCGTGCGCACGCTGGCCCGTCTTTTCACGCGCGAACTGGGCGTGGGTTTCGCGGAATGGCGTCGTCAGGTTCAACTGGCCGTGGCCGTTTCCGGTCTCGCCGAAGGACGCTCGGTGAGCAGCATCGCGCGTTCCGCTCGGTTTCCAGCCGAGCAGCTTCAGCGACATGTTCCGCCGCGAACTCGGCGCGCCGCCGCCTACAGGCTTCGATCCGGCGAGTACGCTGAATGGGACGCAAGCGGCGGCTTCGGGCTCGGAAGCCGCGTCGCAGCGTTGATTCGGCTTCACGAACCGTCCCGCCGCAGTGAGCGTGGCGTGCTACGGCCCAAACGCACGCAAAGGCCACTTGTCCGATAATCGAAAGCATCTGTCCTGACGCCCTGATGCCGGACACTTAAACTCCTTTCATCCGCTGCACGAACGCAGCGTCGTATTCGCGAGAAGCGACACGTCATGAAAGCGATCCAGTTCAAATCCTTCGGCAAGCCTGAAGTGCTCGAAGTCGTCGATCTGCCGACACTGAAAGCCGACGCCGGCAGCGCCGTCATGCAGGTCAAGGCAGCGTCCATCAATCCGAGCGATGTGAAGAACGTCTCCGGACACTTCGAACATACCGTTCTGCCGCGCACGCCCGGCCGCGACATCGGCTTCACGCGCGACGGCACGCATGCCAAATTCATCAAGGTGCCGCTCGCAGCGCTCTCGCGCAAACCCGGCACGCTGAGCCACGCGGAAGCATCGGCGATCGGCGTGAACTTCGTCGTCGCGTGGCTCGGCACGATGAAATACGCGCATCTGAAGGCGGGCGAAACAATCGCGGTGATCGGCGCGCGCGTGATCGCAGTGGACCGTCATCCGTTGTCGGGCGGATACGCCTGCGGGCTGTTTGATCGACCACTACGTTCCCTTCGACGAAAATACCGCCGCCGTCCGCGCCCTCACCGATAGCGCAGGCGCGGACGTAGTGTACGACACGGTCGGCGGTGTCGCTTTCGAGACCGCGTTGAGCCTCGTGAAGCGACGTGGCCGCGTGCTCGAAATCAGCGGCACGGCAAACGGCGCGTCGAATTCGATCTGATCGACTTCTATTACAACAAGACGCAACTGCTCGGCGTGGACAGCGCCAAACTCGGTGTCGCCGAATCGGCACCGTTGATGATGGCACTCGTCGAAGGCTTCGAAAGCGGAAAGCTGCAGGCGCCCGCGATTGCGCAACAGTTCCCGATCGAACGCACGCGCGAAGCCTATGAAGCGGTGGCCGCGGGCACGAGTGGCCGCGTCGTCATCACGCTGTGAACGCCCCGACGCACGCAACTTACTACGGAAAACACGCACCATGAAACCGTATCTAATTTCGCTCGCCGCCAGCGTGATGGTCGGACTGCTCTATAGCGTGATGGACGTGAAGTCACCCGCGCCGCCCACGGTCGCGCTCGTCGGACTGCTCGGCATGCTCGCCGGCGAACATGCGATTCCGTTCGTGCGCACGTTCCTCGCGTCCGGCATGCATTGACGCGTCCCACGGCACATTCACAGACACATCCACGGACACACTCGCAGCCACATTCGGAGGCACTTTTTCCGTCCGCTCGCGTCACAGGTTAAGATTGAGGCCGCCGGGTCTGCGCGAGCGCGCTGCGCCGCCCGCCGGCCAGAACAAAAGCTTTGCTTCGGAGAATCAGATGCCAGAAGAATACGAAGTGCATGGTCCGCACGACCATGCCGTGGAACATGCGGGTCACGCAGACCACCACGACGCCGATCCGTTCGCGAGCTGCATGGCCGTGATTACGGCAGTGCTCGCGACCATCGGCGCGCTGTGCGCCTATCAGAGCGGCAACAGTGAAAACCTCGCGCTCTATTACAAGAACGAAGCCGCTATCAAGAAAACGGAAGCGTCGAACCAGTGGAGCTACTACCAAGCGAAGGGCGAGAAGCAGAATCTCGCTGAACTCGGCGCGGCGTTGTCGGCGCCCAACTCCGACGCGCACACGAAATTCGCCGCCGACGTCGCCAAGTACACGCAGCAGAAAGAGCCGATCCGCGCGAAGGCCGAGGTGATCGAAAAGGACGTCGTCGACAACGACGCGAAGAGCGAGGCGCTGCTGCACGGTCATCATCGCTGGGCGCAGGCCACCACGCTGATTCAGGTGGCGATCGCGCTGTGCGCCATCACGCTGCTCACGCGCAAGAAGTGGCTGCGCAATCTGTCGTTCGTCGTCGCGGCGGCGGGCGTGATGACAGGCGCAGTCGCGTTCTTTTCGGCTTGAGCGATTAACTGGCGCAAACAGGTGCGCCGGCTTCAGGGAGTGCAGTGTGATCGATGGCGCAGCCGTTCTCGGCGTTTTTTCCGTCTATATCGCGGGTGTGGTGATTCCTGGCCCGAATTTCGTCGCGGTCGCGCAAAGGCTGCGTCCGCCACACGCGTCGAGGCGCTGGCCGTCGTGGCCGGCATCGTGCTCGTCAATCTGTTCTGGGCGTCGTGCGCGATTCTCGGCGTCGGCATCGTGTTTGCCGCGTTTCCGCAGCTCGCGCTCGGCGTCGAGATAGCCGGCGCCGGCTATCTGATCTGGTTCGGCAGCCGGCTTATCTATCAGGCGTCGGCGGGCAAAGCGGTGAGCGACTTCGCCCATCGTGAGGCCGCCGAGCAGACACAGCGTGAGCGCCACGCGCGCATCCGGGGAGAGTACCGGATGGCACGCGGTGAACACGAGCCGCAACAGGTCGTCGCCGATGTCGTCGGCACGCGCGGCGTCGAGTGCGTCGACGAAATCGGGCACGAGGTGCGCCTCGATCGCGTCGAGGTCGTGGCCCAGCTCTTCGCGCTTGCGGGCGTGCAGCGCTTCTTGGCGCAGGCGGTCGAGCGCACGGTTCTTCGTGGCTGCTATCAGCCACGCTCCGGGGTTGTCGGGCATGCCGTCGCGCGGCCACGAGCGCGTCCTGCGCCAGTTCCTCGGCAAGGCCGACGTCGCGCACGATCCGCGCGACGCGTGCGATGACCTTGGCCGATTCGATCCGCCAGACTGCCTCGATGGCACGATGGGTCGCCTGAAGAGTCACAGGTTCAACCTGCCGCTTTCATGGTGGCGTTCGGGTCCATGTAGATCAACTCCCAGATGTGTCCATCGATGTCTTCGAAACCGTGCCCGTACATGAAGCCGTAGTCCTGCGGCGCACGCGGCGCGGCGCCGCCCGCCTCGATCGCCTTCGCGACCAGCGCGTCCACTTCGCCGCGGCATTGGTTACGCGGGCGCTGAAGCCGGGCGCCTCCGTCGCGCTGTGGAATGTGGACGCCGAATGGCTTGCCCGCAGCCAGCGCGAACTCGGCAAGGTAACGGCGGTGACCGTCAAACTCACTCAGGAAGAAGCGGCCGTCGCGAAAGCGGTCGAACAGACGCTCGCCAACCACGGTTCGATCGACGTGCTGATCAATTGCGCGGGCATCACCGATGGCAATGGCACGATGTGGGAGCTGGAGCCGAACGTGTGGCGACGCGTAATCGACGTGAATCTGATCGGCCCGTATCTCACGTGCCGCAGATGCTCAAGCAGGGCTATGGCCGCATCGTCAATATCGCGTCTATGGCGGGCAAGGAAGGCAATCCGAATGCCTCGTACAGCGCGTCGAAAGCGGGGCTGATAGGTCTCACCAAATCGCTCGGCAAGGAACTCGCGACGAAGAACATTCTCGTCAATGCGGTGATGCCGGCAGCGGCGAAAACAGAAATCTTCGATTCGATGTCGCAACAGCATGTCGACTACATGCTGTCGAAAATCCCGATGAACCGTTTCCTGCTGCCCGAAGAAGCCACCTCGCTAATTCTGTGGCTCTCTTCCGAAGACTGCGCATTCAGCACCGGTTCAGTGTTCGATCTGTCGGGCGGACGCGCAACCTACTGAGCCGCGTAACCGAGCTACGCGCTGGCATGCAGTAACGCATCGGCAGCACATAAAGCATAAAAATGCTGGACATGCCGCACATGTCCGGTGAAGGAGACGGCATAGATCCGCGTGCGCCCGTTTCACTCGAGGCGATCAACGGCAAGGTCATGCGTCGGCTGTTGCCGTTTCTGTTGCTGGTGTAAGTGCTGGCGTTTCTGGACCGCGCCAATATCAGCTTCGCGCAGAAGACGCTGCAACACGATACCGGGCTGTCGAACGCGGCGTTCGCATTCGGCACCGGCGTGTTCTTCGTCGGCTATGCGTTGTTCGAAGTCCCGAGCAATATCCTGCTACATCGGCTCGGCACGCGCGTGAATGTGCCGGATCATGGTGACATGGGGCCTCGTTTCAGCGGCCATGTGTTTTGCGCATACGGCTACCGTGTTCTTCTATACGCTGCGTTTTCTGCTGGGTGTCGCGGAAGCAGGCTTCTTCCCCGGCGTCATTTATTACCTCACGCACTGGTTTGCGCAGGCCGCGCGAGCGCGCGCCGTGGACGTGTTCTATTTCGGCGCGCCGCTTGCGTTCATCTTCGGCAGTCCGTTGTCGGGCTCGCTGCTTCAACTGAACGGCGCATTCAGTTTGACGGGCTGGCAATGGCTCTTTCTGGTGGAAGGCGTGCTCGCGTCGGCGGTCGGCGTGTGAGCGTTCTGGTATCTCGACAATCGTCCCGAAGACGCGAACTGACTGGATGAACAGGAAAAAGCCACGCTGCGTACTGTACTCGACGACGACGCACGCGCCGCATCGGCACATGGTCCGCATCGCATTCTCGCGGCGCTCGTCGATCGTCGTGTGCTGCTGTCCGCTATCTACCTGCTGATCCAGATGAGCGTGTATGGCGTGATCTTCTATCTGCCGCAACAGGTCGCGGCTTTTCTCGGCACGTCCGTCGGTTTGCGCGTGGGACTCGTCGCCGCGGTGCCATGGCTCTGCGCGCTCGCGGTGACCTGGTACGTGCCGCGCCGCGCGGATCGCACGGGCGGGTACCGGCCTTGGGCTGTCGCATTACTCGTGATCGCAGGGCTCGGCATCGCCGTCTCGGGACTCGCACATAACCCGTCGATCAGACTCATCGCGCTGTGCTGTGCGGCGAGCGGTTTTATCGCGGCGCAGCCGTTCTTCTGGACGTTTCCCACACGTCATCTCACCGGCGCGGCCGCGGCTGGCGGCATCGCGCTCATCAATTCTTTGGCCGGCCTCGGCGGTTTCATTGCACCGAGTCTGCGGACCGCCGCGGAACACGCGTTCTCTTCGACATCCGCGGGGCTCGTCGTGTTCGGACTATCGACCTCATAGCCGCGCTCATGATCGGCAGCGCTGCTGCGCCGCGACCCCGCGCGTTCGGGCGATTCCTTCCAGCACGTATTGCATCGCGCCCGCTAGGGCGGCACTGTCGGCTGCATGTTCGACATCAACCGACGTCCCTGACGTAACAACACGGAGCCTCTTTCATGGCCATGCCTACCATCCGGCACGTGCGTGCCTTCATCGTTCGCGGCGGCGGAGCGGACTATCACAACCAACCCGGCGGACACTGGATCGACGATCACATCACAACGCCGATGGCGCGCTATCCCGAGTACCGCCAGAGCTGCCAGTCGTTCGGCATCAACGTGCTCGGCACGCTCGTCGTGGAGATCGAGGCGAGCGACGGCACGGTCGGCTTCGCGGTTACGATGGGCGGCGAGATCGGCGCGTTCATCGTCGAGAAACATCTCGCGCGTTTTCTCGAAGACCAACTCGTGACCGACATCGAGAAGATGTGGGATCAGATGTACTTCTCCACGCTTTATTACGGACGCAAAGGCGTCGTGCTGAATACGATCTCAGGCGTGGATCTCGCACTGTGGGATCTGCTCGCGAAAGTGCGCAAGGAGCCGGTATATCAACTATTGGGCGGCCCCGTGCGCGACGAACTCATGTTCTATGCGACGGGCGCGCGGCCGGATCTCGCGAAGGAGATGGGTATCATCGAGCTCATCAAGATTTCCGCACTGGCCGATGTGCACAACGTGCTGGTGGTCCCGCATGGTTCGTCGGTGTACAGCTATCACTTCGTCGTCACGCGGCACAACTCGCCGTTCGCCGAGTTTCTGATGATGGCACCGAAAGCCGACGAAGTCGTGCCGATGTTCACGCCGCTTCTGCTCGACGAACCGGTGCCCGTGAACGGACGCATGAAAGTGCCGGACACGCCGGGCTTCGGCGTGCGGCTGAATCCCGAATGCGCACTCGTGCGGCCTTATCCGCATTGAACGCAACGCGGTAACGACTCAACCTAGAGAAAGACGTGCTGCTCAAGGACAAGACCGTGATCGTCACAGGCGGTTCGCGCGGGATCGGCCGCGCCATCGCAGTGGCGTGTGCAAGCGAAGGCGCGGACGTGGCGATCAATTACTGGGGCGATAACGACGCATCGTACGGACGCCGTTCCGCCGTCGAAGAAGTGGTCGGCGAAATCGAAGCATTAGGGCAGCGCGTGATCGCAATGGAAGGCAGTGTCGCGGCGCGCGAAACCGGTCAGGAACTTGTGCGCCGCACCGTCGAAGCATTCGGCAAAGTGGACGTGCTCGCGAACAATGCCGGCATCTGTCCGTTTCACGTGTTCCTCGATATGCCGCCCGAAGTGCTGGAGTCGACGGTGGCCGTGAATCTGAACGGAGCGTTTTATGTCGGGCAGGCCGCCGCGCAGCAGATGAAAGCGCAAGGCACGGGCGGTGCGATCGTCGCCACCAGTTCGATCAGCGCGCTGGTGGGCGGCGGCATGCAGACGCATTACACGCCGACGAAAGCGGGCGTGCATTCGCTGATGCAATCGTGCGCGGTGGCGTTAAGACCTTACGGCATTCGCTGCAACTCGGTGATGCCGGGCACCATCGCAACGGATCTGAACGCCGAAGATCTCGCCGACGAAGCGAAGAAAGCGTATTTCGAAAAACGCATTCCGCTCGGCAGATTGGGCCGTCCCGAAGACGTCG
This sequence comes from uncultured Paraburkholderia sp., assembly GCA_940747215.1. Classification (GTDB taxonomy): domain Bacteria; phylum Pseudomonadota; class Gammaproteobacteria; order Burkholderiales; family Burkholderiaceae; genus Paraburkholderia. Next base: position 25,144 of record CALNWS010000016.1, read on the forward strand.
CCGAATGCGTGGTATTTCTAGCGTCGGACCGCGCGTGCTATGTGACGGACGCGGCGTTGCTGGTGGACGGCGGCCTCTTAGTGAATCTGCAATGACGTAATGACGCTATGACCATGCCGCGCCAGAACACGATGCCGTCTTCAATCCACCTGAGCGGACGCCGCCACCGGTTGTGCGGCAGCCGTAACGTCGCTTTCTTCGCGAGTGAGCGTGCGCGAGAAATGGCGCAGCAGGTCGATGAAACGCAACGCGGGTTCGGCGAGCGGTTCGCCTTTACGCGTGAGAATGCCGAAGCCCGCGAGGCTCTTGCCGATTTCGAGCGGCAACGCGACGAGCAGCTTGCCGCGCAAATGATCGCGTACGACGGATTCGGGCAACATCGCGACGGCGTCGTAATTCTCGAGCAGTTGCAGCGTAGCGAAGATCGACGCGCACTCGGTGAGATTCACCGGCGTAGCGAGCCCTGCGCGCGCGAGCTCTTCTTCGAACAGTACGCGCGCGGGACTGGTGACGGGCTGCGCGATCCACGGCCAGTCCATCAGTTCGCGCAGCGTAATGCTGCGGCTGTTGCGCAAGCGGTTCAAAGCTGAAGTCGTTGTGTTCGAGCGGACTCGTCAGGCGTCCGAGTGCGAAATCGATTTCGCGGGGATGCAACAACTGCACGACCTGGTCGCTCGTTTCGCCGAGAATGTGCACGTTCAGAAGCGGGCTTTCGGTTTTCAGAGCGGTCACCGACATCGCGAGCAGATCGGGCGCGGTACCCATGATCGCGCCGACAGTGAGCTGTCCGTGACCGCCACGGCGTTTCACGTCGAGTTCTTCGGAAAAGCGCGTGAGTTCGGCGAGCGCGCGCCGCGCATAAGCGAGTGTGACGACGCCGAGCGGCGTGGGCGTCATGCCGCGCGCGTTGCGCTCGAACAGCAGAAAGCCGAACGCTTCTTCGATATCGCCGAGCATGCGGCTCGCGCTTGGCTGGGCAACGTTGACGGCTTCGGCGGCCTAGTGCAGGTGCGTGCGTCGTCGAGTGCGACGAGCAGCGCGAGATGCTTGAACTTGAGCCTATTGACGAATGCGACGGTGGCTGAGGGTTGGCTCATGGTTCCGGTGCGATTCGGGTTGTGGACCGCCCAATCCATAGAACGGGTTGAGATGCTATCGACGCAGGAATTATAGTCGTATCAGACGCGCCCACGTTTGCGTGGGAAAGCGCCCCAATACGACGGGAGACAGGCCGTAATGGAGACAATTGCTTCCGGATGGTGCTCTCAACCCCGGCATGCGCGAAGAATACGAACGACGTCATGCGCAAATGGTGGGATTACATGGCGGACATCATGCAGACCGCACTGGATCATACGCCGACCCAGTTCGCGCTCGAACCGGTGTTTCATCTGAACTTGCTCAACCGGTCGGCTCATCATGACTGAATTCAAATCGGGCTTCACTGAAGGAAGACATGTCGCATGCAGGTTGTCGATTCACATATTCACCTGTGGGATCTGAAAGCGCTTCGTTACCCGTGGCTTGAAAACCCCGGCGTGTCGTTCGTGGGCAATGCACGCGATCTGAAACACGACGATCTGCTCGGTGAAGCAGGCAATATCGACGTGCTGAAAGTGGTGCACGTCGAGGTGAATCACGATCCCGCGAATCCGGTTGAGGAAACGCGCTGGCTGCAATCCATCGCGGACGCAAACTCAAAATCCACGGCAGATTCCAGCGCGCGCGGCATGCCGAACGCCATCGTCGCCGCCGTGGATCTTTCCGCCGACAACGCGCCCGCCTTGCTGGAATAGCATGCGTCGTTCGCGAATACGCGCGGCATCCGGCAGATTCTGAACGTGCACGAAAACAAGCTGTACGATCACGTGGGCCGCCACTTCATGCGCGAGCTGCAATGGCGCGAGCATTTCGGTTTATTGCGCCGTTACGACATGTCTTTCGATCTGCAACTGTATCCGTCGCAGATGGAAGAAGCGGTGGCGCTCGCGCGAGCGCACGGCGACACGCAGCTGATCGTCAATCATGCGGGCATGTTCGTGGAGCGCGATAGCGTGGCCGGTTATCGCGCGTGGCGCGAAGGCATGTGGCTGCTCGCGAGCTGCCCGAATATCGCGGTGAAGATCAGCGGCTTTGCGATGTTCGATCATCGCTGGACGGTGGAAAGCCTGCGGCCCTACGTGCTCGAAACGATCGATACGTTAGGCGTGGATCGCGCGATGTTCGCGTCGAACTTTCCGGTGGATCGTCTGTTCAGTTCGTACGCCGATTTGTGGCAGATCGTGAACGTTGCGAGCGACACGGAGAAAGACGCGCTGTTTCGCGGCAATGCAGAGCGTTTTTATCGCATCTGAAGCAGCGGACGTGAATGAAGAAAGAAAGAGACAGGTAGTGCAGAAATCCACTTCTGCCGTGCCGAGGCTCGAACTGCGGCACGCGAGCAAATCATTCGACCGGGTACGCGCGCTTGCCGACGGCGACCTCACGCTGTGGCCGGGCGAAGTGCACGCGTTGCTCGGCGAAAACGGCGCGGGCAAATCCACGCTCGTCAAGATTCTGGCGGGCGTGCATCAACCGGACGGCGGCGAGCTGCTCGTGAACAGCGAGACACGCCGTTTGCGACGCCGGCCGAGGCGCGCGATGCGGGACTCGCGGTGATTTATCAGGAACCCACACTGTTATTCGATCTGTCGATTGCGGAGAACATCTTCATGGGACGTCAGCCGGTGGATCGCATCGGCCGCATCCAGTACGATGCGATGCGCCGCGAAGTGGACGGGCTGCTCGCATCGCTCGGCGTGGATCTGCGCGCGGATCAACTGGTGCGGGCCTCTCGATTGCCGACCAGCAGGTGATCAAAATTGCGAAGGCGCTGTCGCTCAATACCAACGTGCTGATAATGGACGAACCCACGGTCGCGTTGTCGCTGCCGGAAGTGGAGCGGCTCTTCGCGATCGTGCGCAAACTGCGTGAGCGCGACGGCGCGAAGGTTTTCGACGGGCTCACGTCAGATCTGACCACGGAAGCGATCGTCGCGAAGATGGTGGGACGGGACCTCGAGACGTTCTATCCGAAAGCGGACCGGCCGCCTGGCGAAGTGCGTCTGTCGGTACGCGGGTTGACGCGCATCGGCGTATTCAAGGATATTTCATTCGACGTGCGCGCGGGCGAGATCGTCGCGCTCGCGGGGCTTGTCGGGGCGGGGCGCAGCGAAGTGGCGCACGCGATTTTCGGCATCGATCCTCTGGATTCCGGCGAGATCACGATTGCGGGCAAGCGTCTGACTGCAGGTAATCCGGCCGCAGCCGTGCGCGCAGGCCTCGCGCTCATGCCTGAAGATCGTCGTCAGCAGGAGCTCGCACTGGAGTTGATCATTGCGCGCAATGCCTCGATGACGGTGCTCGGACGCCTCGTTCGACACGGCCTCATTTCCACGCGCAGCGAGACGCAACTCGCGAATCAGTGGGGCACGCGTTTGCGTCTGAAAGCGGGCGATCCGAATGCGCCGGTCAGCACGCTGTCGGGCGGCAATCAGCAAAAAGTGGTGCTCGGCAAATGGCTCGCAACCGGGCCGAAGGTGCTGATCATCGACGAACCCACACGCGGCATCGACGTCGACGCAAAATCCGAAGTGTATGGCGCGCTCGCTGAACTCGGCGCGACGGCATGGACGTGCTGATGATTTCCAGCGGCACGAAGGACGTATCAGCGACGACATCGCGCACGCCGAGACCGACGAAGAGCGCATCATGGGTGCCGCGCTCGGCCAACCTGTTCCACCTTTGGGGCACGCCGCATGATGCGTCATTCGTCCACTCATCTCGCGCCGGTTCCGCCCGCCATGCCAAAGCGTTCCGGCAGTTCGCCCGGCGGCTTCGTCGCGAGCATCGCAAAGAGCCGCGAGACGACGCTCTTCGTCGTGCTCGTTCTGCTGATCGTGGGGACAGGTCTCGCGAAACCGCAGTTCCTGAATCTGCAGAATCTGCGGGACGTGCTGCTCAACGTGTCGATCATCAGTCTGTTGACGGCCGGCATGACGGTCGTGATCCTGATGCGTCACATCGATCTCTCGGTAGGATCGAAAATTGGGATTAGCGCGTACGCGGTCGGCAGTCTTTACGTCGCGTTCCACATATGCCGGTGATCGTCGCGCTTCTCGCGGGGCTTGCAATCGGCCTCGTGGCGGGCGGCATCAACGCAGTGCTGGTCGCCGTTGGCCGCATGCCTTCGCTGGTGGCGACGCTTTCGACGCTATACATTTTTCGCGGTGCGGATTACGCGTTGGTTCACGGCGGACAGATCAACACAACGAGTCTGCCCGATGCATTCTCGCGCCTCGCTACCGGTACGCTGCTCGGCATTCCGACACTCGCGCTGATCGCGATTGTCGTGCTCGCCGGTCTCGCGCGGTTTATCTGAAGCAGTTTCGCGACGGACGCGAGCATTACGCGATCGGTTCGAATCCCGAAGCGGCGCGGCTCGCTGGCGTCAATGTGGAAAAGCGCGTGATGTCAGGCTTTCTGCTCTCCGGTGCGATTACGGGTTTCGCAGGCGCATTGTGGCTCGCGCGTTTCGGCACGGTGGACGCGAGCACGGCGAAAGGCATCGAATTGCAGGTCGTGGCCGCGGCGGTGGTGGGGAGTGTCGCGATCACCGGCGGCGTGGGCACGATTTTTGGCACCACGCTCGGCGCGCTCGTGTTCGGCGTGGTCAGCATTGCGCTCGTCGTGCTGCACGTGTCGCCGTTCTGGGAACAGGCTATCGAAGGCGCGCTGATCGTCGCCGCCATTACAGCGGACACACTTCTGGCCCGCTGCGTCGTCAAACGCATGATGAGGAAACGCGATCATGGCTAAACCCGATTCCGCGCTGCTCACGCGCAAACGCGAAACGCCGCTGCAGTGGGAAGTGCTGCTCGTGATCGTGCTGATTCTTTCGCTCGTGCTCGGGCGCGTGCTGTCGCCCGTGTTTCTCACCGGCGCAAACATCAGCAACGTACTGGCCGATCTCATCGAAATCGCGTTGATGGCGTTGCCGATGACGCTCATCATCGTCGCCGCTGAAATCGATCTGTCGGTGGCGTCCGTGCTCGGCGCGTCGAGTACGTTGATGGGCGTGCTGTGGCGCATGGGCTTGCCGATGCCGCTCGTGATCGTCATCGTGCTGATTGCCGGCGCGTTGGCGGGGTTTCTGAACGGCCTCGTGATCGTGAATCACTGCCTTCACCCGCCGTCACGATCGGCACACTGGCGCTATTTCGCGGCCTGGCGTACGTGTTGCTCGGCGACCAGGCCGTAGCGGATTTCCCGCCGGCGTACACGGCGTTCGGCATGGACACGCTCGGTTCGACGTTCATTCCGCTGCCTTTTGCGATCGTGATCGCCGGCGCGATCGTTTTTACCGTGCTGTTGCAGTCCACGGCGTTCGGACGCAGCCTCTACGCGATCGGCGCGAATCCGACCGCGGCCGCTTTCTCCGGCATTGAAGTGGCGAAGATTCGGCTGCGCCTCTTCGTTCTTTCCGGCGCAATGAGCGCGCTCGCCGGCGTGGTCTACACGTTGCGCTTCACGAGCGCGCGCGGCGACAATGGTGAAGGCTTCGAGTTGTCGGTGATCGCGGCGGTGCTGTTCGGCGGCGTAAGCATTTTCGGCGGACGCGGTTCGATGATCGGCGTACTGCTTTCGCTGCTGATCATCGGCGTGCTGAAGAACGCGTTCACGCTCGACGACGTATCGAGCGAAACGCTCACTATCGTCACCGGCGTGCTGTTGCTCGCGTCCGTGCTGATTCCGAATCTGGTGGCGCGCTGGCGGGCCGCGCGCGACCGGCGTTTCATCGCGAAGTCGGCCACCGCGCCGTGACGCGAAAGCGGTAACTGTGTCTGCAAAGCGAAATACCAACGACTGATAACCTAGACGCTACCGCGTCCAACAACAAGCAGGAGACACTTCATGTTGAAACCTCTACGTCATACCGGTGCGGCTGCGCTTTGCGTGGCGCTCGTCGCGATCAGTTGCGCGGCATCCGCCGCGGGCCTGAAAAGCGGGCTGAAGATTGCGTTCGTGCCGAAGCAGATCAACAATCCCTATGAAGGGATCGCCGACGACGACGGCATGGCTGCGATCAAGGAACTCGGCGGCGTGGGCAAGGTAGTGGGGCCGTCGGACGCGGGCGCATCGTCGCAGGTGCAGTACATCAATACGCTGATCACGCAGCGGCAGGACGCGATCGTGATTGCCGCAAGGCATCAAGGTCGTGACGTTCGATTCGGACACGGCGCCTGAAGGCCGGCAACTCTTCGTAAATCAAGCGAACGCGGAAGGCATCGGCCGCGGCCAGATTCAGTGTCGAAACTGATGGGCGGCGAGGGCGAATTCGCGGTGCTGTCGGCGACGCCCAATGCGACCAATCAGAACACGTGGATCAAATGGATGCAGGAGGAACTGAAAAACCCCGAGTACTCGAAGATCAAACTCGTGAAGATCGCTTACGGTAACGACGACGATCAGAAGTCGTTCACCGGAACACAAGGCCTGTTGCAGGCGTATCCGAACCTCATCAAGGCGATCGCCTCGCCGACAACCGTGGGTATCGCGGCGGCGGCGCGCTACATTTCGTCGTCATCGAGCAAGGGCAAGGTGGCGGTGACGGGACTCGGCACGCCGACCAGATGTGCACGTTCATGAAGAACGGCACCGTGAAAGCGTTCCAGCTGTGGGATCCGAATCAGCTCGGTTATCTCCCCGCTTATGCGGCAGAGGCGCTTTCTTCGGGCACGATTACGGGCAAGGAAAGCGAATCGTTCGACGCGGGCAAGCTCGGCAAACGCACGATCGGACCGAAAGGCGAAATCATTCTCGGACCGCCGACCACGTTCGATTCGAGCAATATCGATAATTTTAATTTTTGATTGGGTTAAGGACGCGAAGAGCATTCGCGAACATGGAACGCCTCTTCGGAGGCGTTTTTTTGGGCGCTTTCACGCGCATGATGTCGAACTGCTAGCAGGGACGTGGGTTCGTCAACGCCGTTACGAAGCCATTAAGGCCAGGTTTCAGACGTTTGGGGCACAATGTGCCTGCATTTATGCTGGAACTTCCTTGAATTCAACAACCTATGAGAATCCGAGCCGTTGCGGCTGTTATTGTTGCGCTCATGCTGTGTTATCTGGGAGCGGGCACACCGTCGATGTCGCTGCTTTTAAGGCCGTCAGTGTTCGGGCAGGCCTTGGCTCTCAAGCCGCTGACCTGGCATTGGCTTAATCACGTCGATCGGGTGACGCCCATAGCGGAACTGCTTGCCAGCCGTTTCTATGTTCTGCTTTTCGCGCTTCTTTGCGCGATGGCAGCAGGATGCTCGTTCGGAATATTGGCGACGAAACGGCGCTTTGCCTGCATGCTGGCAATGTCCTTAGCTATTCTCGCCGTTGTCGTCTACGCTCAGATTCAAGCCTTTTATACCGTTGCCTGAAGCATGTGCAACCGAACAAAGTTAGTCTGGGTGCTCTGCGCCTCAGTGCCGACATTAATCGGTCTGCTGTTTATCTTCGGAGCGGTTTTGGATATCAGGTCTGTCGACCAGCTTCAACGATTGCTGAGCTTTAAATATCCCCCAGCTTCGTTGATAGCGTGGAGGCTGGCGGCGTCAGCGGAATGACGAACGACTTTTTCAGCGGCGTGGGTCTTTTGCTGTTGAGCTGAACACTCTTTACCCGATTAGAGCGGGTGGGTCCGTCCCGCGCATTACGTAGCCGGTATCATCCTTGCGTTCTTCGCCGCCTGTCTCGTGTACGCCTGCTTCACTGCTCAGATTGGTACGAGGCCGTTCTAACCTACCGCCGAACCCCAAACCCCTCCACATACGCCGCCAACGGCGTATCGCTCGCCCACACTTTTCCATCGATGAACGTCTGCGCCGCGCGTTCGTCCGGCACAGCGACGCCCACACCCGCAGCGGCCTTGCGATATAGCGCAGTCTGATTGACCTGAGCCGCGATGTCCGCGTAGTCCTTGCGCGCGTCGATCATACCCCAGCGTTCGAATTGCGTGAGAAACCACGCGCCTTCATACGCGCTCGGATAGTTCACCTTGCCGTGCTCGAAGAAGCGCACGGGCAAGACGCGCGGCGTGGCAGACGCAATGTTCTCGCCGAGCCGCGCGGCAATCACGTTTTTGTCGATGCCGATGTAATCCGGCCGCACCAGCCAGCGTGCAATCTCTTCACGATGTCCCGCACCGTCGAGCCAGCGGCACGCTTCGAGCATCGTCTACATGAGTGCGCGCGCGGCGTTCGGATGCGCGCCCACGAAATCGCGCCGGCAGGCCAGCACTTTCTCGGGATGCTCGGGCCACACTTCGCTCGTGAACGCAGCGGTCTTGCCGACGTTGTCCACTTCGGCAAGCGTATTCCACGGCTCGCCCACGCACAGGCCGTCGAGTTTTTCTTCGGCGAGCGCGGCGATCATTTGCGGCGGCGGAACTGCCACGCTCCCGATGTCGCGCAACGGATCTATGCCTTGCGACGCGAGCCAGTAATACAGCCACATCGCGTGCGTGCCGGTGGGAAACGTCTGCGCAAAAACCGGCTTGCGCCCAAGCCGCGCGATGGCCTTCGGCAGCGTGAGTTCCTCGGCTAGCAGTTCGGCAAGACGGTTCGATAACGTGATCGACTGGCCGTTGCGGTTGAGCACCATCAGCACGGCCATATCCGTGCGCGGGCCGCCGAGGCCGAGTTGCACGCCCTAGTTCATCGCGCGCTTGCGAAGACTGGCGTAGGCGGCATGTTCGGTGATCTTCTGCTGATCCATCAGCAGACGCTTGGCGCGATCGATCAGCTTGCGCTCGGCGAGTTCGCTCTCGACTTGCGCGAGCCGTTCGGTGGCGAGTCCTTCGACGAGATACGCGGTGACGCCCGCGCCGACCGCGTCGCAAATCAGCTGTTGGTTGGCGTCGTGGCTGAACATCAGCACCGGACGCGGCGCGGTGGCGTTCATCACGGCAAGCTGCTCGAGCGTGTCGCGCGAGGGCGACTCCGTGTCGATGATGATCACGTCCGGCCGCTCGCTCTCCACGACACGATGCAGCACCTGCGGTGTCGCCGTGCCGGCCAACATGTCATAGCCAAGGCGCGCGAGCGCGTCGCGCAGGTCGCCAATGGGCTTATCGGTATCGGTGACGAGTAGTACGTGCAGCATGGGGCTTGATTTATCGACGGCTGATCGATGATAAAGCAGTTTGTATGCCAGACGGACTTTTATCGCGTGAGGGCTAGTCGCACAGCGTTGTCTGGCATTTGCCAACGATTCGAGATCGCGAGCGCTGCACTCACACGGGGCATGCGCGATTCATGCACCAAAGCGGCGCACGAGTTTTCGACGCGAGATGAACGCGCGGCTCAGTGTTGGGAGTCACTGCGAGCCGTCACTGCCGGCGCGAATAGCTGCGCGGCGAGAACACGAGCGAGACGCCGATCATCGCCGCGATGCAGGCGGCCAGCATGATCCATGCAGCGCCGAAGCCGCCGAGCGCGGCACGCACGAGACCTGCGATGATGGGCGCAACGGCCACGACGATAAAGCCCGCGCCTTGCGTGAACGCGACCAGCCGGCCGGCGAGCCGATGATCGGCGCTATGGTCCATCGCGGTGACGAGCGTGAGCGAGAGAACGTGCCGCCGAGGCCCGCGCCCGCTGCGGCGACCAACAGGAGCGGAGCGAAATCGGACAGAACAATGAGACCGATGAGCCCCGCCAGTTGCGCGGACAGGCCGAGCAAGAGTCACGGGCCGACGGTCACGAAATGGGGCGGCTGCAAGCGGCAACAGCAACGCGGCAATGGCCTGAAACGCGGTCATGCCGGCGAGCAGCGATCCGCTCGCGGGCACGCTCATGCCGTGCTACTGGTAGAATGCGGGCAGCCATGCCACGAGACTCCCATGCCACGAGACTCGTATAGCCGCCGTTGACGATGCCGAAATGCATCAGCTTCGCTGATCATCGGATCGTAAAACGGTGTGATGGTGTCGCCTTCGTGCACACCGCTGTCGATCCGCACGGGCGCCTTGCACTCCGGCTCGCCGATCGTGAATTCGACGCCTTCGGGCATGCGCAGATGTTTGAGCGTACCCGTCGACGGCAAAAAGCCGCGCGCCGGATGTTCGGCGTAGATGCGCGCCTCGATTGCGTGGCCGTCGATCTTCAGTTGTTCCTGCGTGAGCGGCAGCGGTTCGTTCGACGCCACACGCAGTTGCCATTCGACGAGATCCTGCTGCCCGGTCACCATTTCGGTGACGGGATGCTCGACCTGCAGCCGCGTGTTCATCTCCATGAAATAGAACTCGCCAGTGGGCGTTATGATGAATTCCACCGTGCCCGCGCCGACGTAATTCACGGCGCGCGCGACGGCCACGGCAGCCTCCGCCCGTTTCGCGCTTGATTTCAGCGGAAAGGCCGGGCGCAGGCGCTTCTTCCAGCACCTTCTGGTGACGCCGCTGCACGGAACAGTCGCGGTCGAACAGATACACCGCGCCGCCGTGACGGTCCGCGAAAACCTACACTTCCACGTGACGCGGCCGCGTCAGATACTTTTCGATCAGCACGCGGTCGTTGCCGAAGCTGTTCGCCGCTTCGCGTTTGCACGACGCGAGCGCCGCCGCGAAATCTTCGCTACGCTCCACGACGCGCATGCCCTTGCCGCCGCCCGCGCTCGCCTTCAGCAGCACGGGATAACCGATTGCGTCCGCTTCGCGATGCAGCAGTTGCGCATCCTGATTGTCGCCGTGATAGCCTAGCACGAGCGGCACGGCCGCCACATGCATCAGTGCCTTCGCAGCGGCTTTCGAACCCATAGCGGCAATCGCTTCGACCGGTGGTCCGATAAAGACGATGCCCGCGGCTTCGCACGCCTGCGCAAAGTCTTCGTTCTCCGACAGAAAACCGTAGCCCGGATGCACGGCCTAGGCGCCAGTGGCACGCGCGGCTTCGATGATCCGCTCCACGCGTAGATAACTTTCCGCCGCCGTCGCGCCGCCGATATACACGGCTTCGTCGCACGCCGCGACGTGTTTCGCGTTGGCGTCCGCGTCGGAATAGACGGCCACGCCCGCGATGCCGAGCCGCTTGCAGGTCGCGGCAACACGGCAGACAATTTCACCGCGGTTGGCAATCAGGATCTTGTTGAACATGAAGTGTCTCGATGTGAGGTGCCCGGATTCGCTATTGCATGAATGCCGGAGACCAGTGTTCTATTGCAACCCGTGCTCGCGTGCTTTACGCACGCCACGTCGGCGAGCGCTTTTCGAGGAAGGACGCGACGCCTTCGCGTCCTTCCTCGCCGGCACGCGTGCGTGCGATGCGCACCGCCGTGTCCTCGATCAGTGCCGCATCCAGCTCGCGGCCCGCCACGTCCTGCACGAGCTGTTTGCAGGCGCGCTACCGCTTGCGGACCATTCGCGCACAACGTAGCGGCGATCTGCTGCGCCGCTTCGCGCAACTGTTCCGCGCCAACCATTTCGCTGACGAGCCCGAGGCGCAACGCCATCGCGCAGTCGAACTGTTCGGCGGTGGTAAAGTAGCGGCGCGAGGCCTGTTCGCCCAGCGCGCGAATCACGTACGGCGCAATGGCGGCCGGAATCAGACCGAGGCGCGCTTCGGAGAGACAGAACGCGCGCCTTCCATCGCGACCACGATGTCGCACGTGGAAATCAGGCCCATGCCACCCGCGTACGCGTCGCCGTTCACGCACGCGATCACCGGCTTGTTGCAGCGATAAATGGCCGAGAGCATGTCGGCAAGACGCATGGCGTCGGCGCGGTTCTCCTCGTCGGAGTAACCGGCCATTTTCTTCATCCAGTTCAGGTCGGCGCCCGCGCAGAATGCCTTGCCGTTTGCGGCGAGCATCACGGCGCGCGCGTCGTCGCGCGTGTTCAGTTCCGTGAAGACCGAGGTCAACTCGGCGATCATCGCTTCGTTGAACGCATTGCGCACGTCAGGACGATTGAGCGTGACTGTAACGACCTGTCCGGCACTTTCCAAACTCAGCGTGCCGTATTGCATGTCTGCAACTCCTGCGAATCGAAGAGGTTGAAAGCGTTCCGAACCGGTCGCGCCATTACATTCTGAACACGCCGAAACGCGTGTCTTCGATCGGCGGGCGCATTCATCGCCGCCGACAAACCGAGCCCGAGCACGTCGCGCGTTTGCTCCGGATCGATCACGCTGTCGTCCCACAGGCGTGCGCTCGCGTAATACGGATGACCCTGATGTTCGTACTGATCGCGAATCGGCTGCTTGAACGCTTCCTCTTCTCGGCGCTCCACGAACCGCCCTTGCCTTCGATATCGTCGCGCTTGACCGTAGCCAGCACGGACGCCGCCTGCTCGCTGCCCATCACCGAGATGCGCGCGTTCGGCCACATCCACAGGAAATGCGGCGAATACGCGCGGCCGCACATGCCATAATTACCCGCGCCGAACGACCCGCCGATAATCACCGTGAACTTCGGCACCTTCGCGGTAGCCACGGCCGTCACCATCTTCGCGCCGTTGCGCGCGATGCCTTCGTTTTCGTATTTGCAGCTGACCATGAAGCCGGTGATGTTCTGCAGGAACACAAGCGGAATCTTGCGCTGACAACACAGTTCGATGAAGTGTGCGCCTTTTAACGCCGACTCCGAAAACAGAATGCCGTTGTTCGCGACGATGCCGACCGGATGCCCCCATCGATCTCATTGCTTGGGGCGCCATCGGCGCACGCACGACGGAGAGCCAGAGTCATCGTCAGCTCGCGTCGGGACTCAGTTGCCCGATCGGCTTCAAGAACGGCACCGACGGCGGTGTGCAGATCGCGGCGGACACCATTGTCGCGGTACGCGCAAGCCATGCGTTCATGGGCATGACGAAAATGGGCATGGCCGCCATCTTCGAAACACGCGGCAACGACGACGCACACGTCATTCTGCGCGGCGGCAGGAAAGGGCCGAACTACGATAGCGCGTCGGTGGAGGCAACCTGTGCCGCGCTCAAATTAGCGGGATTGCGCAAACAGGTGATGATCGACTGCTCGCATACGAACTCGGGCAAGTCGCATTTGCGTCAGATCGAAGTGGTGGACGACATCGCGCAACAACTTGCGCAACGCGAGCGCCGCATTATCGGCGTGATGCTCGAAAGTCACCTGGAAGAAGGCCGTCAGGATCTGAAAGCCGGAGTGCCGCTGCGTCGCGGCGTGTCGATTACGGATGCCCGTGTGAGCTGGGTGCAGACCGAACCGCTGCTTGCCACGCTCGCCGAGGCTACGCGCAAACGTCGCGCGGGATAAAAACATAACGAGGTATAGAGCGACAGGAAGTGCGCCGTGGAAACACGGTGCAAGCCTCATGCAATCGCCGTGCAAGCACGCTTGAAAGCACGCTGCACACGCGCCGCACCTTCCGCCGAAAGGTTCGACTCACCGGGAAAAGTGCTGCGCGTGACTCCTCACGCCCGACGCATCGCGCGACGCGCGCTCATCCGGCACGCGTGGATACTCCGGCGCGAGGCGCGTTGCAATTACGACGCGTTGACCGCTTCCTTGAACGCCCTGCCAGCGGTGAACTTCACCGTCTTCGCTGCTGTAATCTGGATCTCGGCACCCGTCAACGGATTGCGGCCTACGCGTGCTGCGCGCGCGCCGGTCGAGAAAGAACCGAAACCGACCAGTTGCACTGTATCGCCACCCACCACGGCTTTGGTCACCGCTTCGACGATTGCGTCGATGGTTTGGCCGGTGGCCGCTTTGCTCTCGCCGGTTGATGCGGCGACTGCGTCAATCAGTTCCTGTTTGTTCATAGCACTTCCTGTATGGTAATCATGGAACCGGCGCTACGTCTGTTGCGCCGGGACCGACACACTAACGCATAGGCGCGCATTCGCGCAAACCTTGAGTGTAAGCCTTGTATCACCCGCCCAAAGCCAATTTGATGTTTTTTGCGGCAAAGTGCCATAAGAATCGCGTGCTTACGCCCTTCTTCTCCTCTTCACGCTTTTTCGTCCAATCACAATCCGTTGCAATTTCAGTGCACAATCCGTTGCAATTTCAGTAACTCAGCGCCATCTATTCCGTGCGCAATGGCCGTTTTTTATTATGTTATGGTGGATTCGAAAATTCATTCGACAATGCACATCGCGGCCAATAATTAACAAATCCGGGAAAATAAAAAGATGAAATTTCGCCAGATTGCAACATATACCGCTCTCGTTCTGCTGCCCGTATCGTCCTTCGCAGCGGGCGATTCCGGTTGCGCGACGCTCGTCGGCACGACCGGCCCCACCGGTTCGCAAAGTTTTCAGGTACGGGACGGCGAGCCCGCCGACCTCGTTTCGCCCGCAAAAACGGTTCACGGAAAGCTGATCGTCATGGCCGACGGCGCGGCTTTTCGGGCGTACTGGCAAGCCGATAACAGTCAGGAAAAGTACGTGCTGGCCAATGCGGGTACCGATGCGGTACGGCTCATTTCGACTCCGCCTCAAGGTTCGCCCGCCAAAGCCGGAGAACCCGGTACGATACTCGGACCGCCTCACGTGCTTTCCTGCCCCGCGGGTCGTACTTACCGTTTCGTTAGTGAGCTATTTATTTCTACGCAAAAGACATCAAGCTCGCTCATTCCCCGGCCGTTATAGAGAAGAGCTGCGTTCTTGGCGCAAACGTTAAAGGAAGGGGAATGGGCGCACTAGCCAGATTGAAGGACACGCTATCGGTTGCCGAAGGCTACCCCGGCCTCGTGCGTTCGCAGCCTCAGGCCTTTGCCCGCCAGGTTCCCCTGCTCTACTTCATTCTGGTGGTCAATACGGCCACCGTCGCTATCACGCACCTCTCCTGCGCGCCGGCGTGGCTCTCCATCTTTATTTCAGCACGCTCTGCAGCGTGTGTGTTGCGCTGCGTGCAGTAGTAGCGCGCCCGTCATCGTGCCGTGACGCAAGAACAGGCCGTACCAGAGCTGCGCAAACTCATCTGGCTCGCGGGGGTGTTCGCACTTGCATTCAGCGCCTGGTCGTTGCTGCTCTTTCCGTATGGCAGCGCTTATGACCAAGCGCAAGTGGTTCTCTATATAGCCACGACGGCCGTGGGCTGTCTGTTCTGCCTGATGCATTTGCGCACGGCCGCACTGCTTCTGCTATGGATCGCCATTCTGAGCTTTTCGGCGTTCCTGATGTTATCGCATTACCCGATGTTCATCGCGGTGGTCATCGACATGACGCTGGTGGGTCTCGCCCTCTCCGTTATCGTTCAGCTCTACTACCGCAAGTTCGCCGATGTAGTTCACGCGCAGCGCGAATTGCTCGCGAGCCAGCAGAAAACGCAGCGTTTGAGCGACGACAACTTCCGTCTTGCGAGCATCGACAGTCTCACGGATCTGCCTAACCGCCGCAGCTTTTTCGCGTCGCTGCGCGCGCTCTCCGAGCAGACGCTCGGTTCGGGAGGCGGCTTCAATGTCGGTCTGATCGATCTCGACGGTTTCAAACAGGTGAACGACATCTACGGCCATACGAGCGGCGACCTCGTGCTTCAGAAAGTCGGCTTGCGGTTCACTGCGCTCGCCGAGCCCGGCATCTTCTTCGCACGGCTCGGTGGCGACGAATTCGGCGTACTCGCACAGCACAGGTTGTCGAACGAGACACTCGTGGACCTCGGCAAGCGCATTTGCGCGTCGCTTAGCCAGCCGTATCGCGTGGGCAAGGAAAGCCGCCACGGCACGCCCGTGATTTTCTCCACCGAACACGAAACGCGTATCCGCCGCTCGAGTCTCGTCGCGCAGGAATTGCGTCATGCAGAGCTCGAAGCGGAACTGTTCCTCGAATTCCAGCCGATCTACGACGTGAAATCACGGCGCACGATCGGACTCGAAGCACTCGGCCGCTGGCACAACGAAAGACCCGGTGCGGTGAAGCCGGAAGAATTCATTCGGATTGCCGAGTGCACCGAACTGATTCGGCGCGTCACCGAAGTGCTGTTGCACAAGGCGCTCGAAGAAGTCGCGCGCTGGCCGGAAGATCTGTATCTGTCGTTCAATCTTTCCGCGATCGATATCTCGACGTCGGCACGTGCGCGACGTCTGATCGAGATCGTCGAAGCGAGCGAGGTACCGCCGCATCGCGTATCGTTCGAGATTACGGAAACTGCCGTGACGCGCGATTTCGAGCAGGCCCGTTCGTCGCTCAACATGATCAAGAGGGCGGGCTGCCGCGTGTCGCTCGGCAACTTCGGCACCGGCTATTCGAGCCTTAGCTACGTGCACCGCCTGCCCTTCGATACGATCAAGATCGACCGCAGTTTCATGACCGACGTCGACTCGAGCAGCGCCTCGAAGAAGATCGTGAAATCGGTGCTCGACCTGTGCCGCAACCTCGGTCTCGAATGCATCATCGAAGGACTCGAAACGCCTTCGCAAGCCGAAATCGTCAAGGCGCTCGGCACACACGCGGTGCAAGGCTATCTGTTCGGCAGGCCGATACGGGCGAGCGCCGTTGCGGGCTATCTGCAGGTGGCGCCGGTGCCGGGTTGATCGCGCGGCGTCGGACCTGGAGACTTATCGCGCAGACGTGCCGTAGTCGAGTTTCGGATACCAGTCGCCGCCGCGACCGGCAGGCGTCTTGTCGAGCAGCAACCAGAGCCGCATCAGATCGGGCGCGCCACGCGGATCCTGACCGGGATCGGCCGTGGACGGTCCCATTTCCTCTGCCCAGAAATGGCGGACCGTGCCATTCGAGCGCACGAATACGTTGAGCGCGGGATTGTCGCCGCCGCCCAACTCTTTCCCCGGCATAGACCTGATTGAAGCTGTTGCCGCCCGACGAATAGATCGGCAGATGGCGCCAGCCGCGTTCCTTTTTGAATGCGGCGAGCTTTTCGATCGGCGCACGCCCGATCACCGCGAATCTCACTCGTTGCAACAGGTCGGGCACTTCGCCGTCGTAGGCGCTCAACAGCACACTACACATCGGGCACGGCCGCTAGCGCTGCGGACCGTACATCCAGTTATACGTGATGAGCGTGTCGTGCGGCCCGAACATCTCCGATAATGTTACCGGCCCGGTTTCACTTTCGAACCGGCGTCGATGAACAGCATCTTACGTGGTGCAGAAAACTTTCGCCTGCTACGTGCGCTGAATGTAAGCGACAGCGCTCGCATGCCTCGGCAAGATGCAACGCCGACACATGGGTTCGATGTCGGCAAATACAAGCCGCTTCAATTGCCATCGACGAAAAAAAGCCCTGTTCCTGCGAAGGAACAGGGCCCGACAGGATGGAACAGTCGTACTCGCGCGTGGATGCTTGTCGACCTATACCCAACAAAACAAAAAAGCACTTGCTACAGATACTGCTACCGCGACTACTGGTACTACATTCGCAAAACTGAATTCCAACTTCTACAGCGTACTGGTATTCATACTGGTACTATCACAACACTTCTACTGCATACTGGCCAAACAGGTGCTGCTGGTACTGCGTGTCTTCAATCAATTGCATTGCTACTGCGAACCTGCTACTGCTGAATCTCTACCACCACATCCTCTCTACTGCTGAACTGCGAATGCAAAAACCACAACTGCGAAACACCTGAAACCACATACTCTTACTGGATACGTGTACTGCAAAAAACTTTGGCCATCCTCAACTGCTATCTCTACTGCTACTGCCTGACAGCTGGTCCTTCGCCTTCTACGTCCTCGTTACAACCCCCTGCTGAGTCGCGCGTTTGAATTTTCTGTGCGCGCTTTTCTTCTCTTTGCTTCTACCGCTTACTGCGTTACTGCTTTGCTGCGTGCTGCCTACTGCTCACTGTGTGCTTCTCACTGCCTGCTACGTTTGCTGCATGCTGCTCACTGCTTTGCTGCCAACTGCCTGCCGCTCGATGCAACCGCGGCGCACTGCCATCAACGGTACGGTTCAAAACAACGTGGGGGAAGACCGCGTCGATGGGGCTCGGTGTTTTGTCGCGCCATGGAAACCAGTGTATGCGAGCGATCGCAAATGCAATCTGGCGAAGCGAGGGGAAATGGCGCGTCAATTTGCCGAATCGACGTAACAGAGCGAATTCAGGGCGAATTCGTCAGACGAGGCTTATGAACGAAGGGCAGAGCAGGCGGAGGAAAGCGGCGCGAATTTGACGCGTCAACCGTTGGCCGCACAAAACGGCAGCACGCTGACGAAAAGAAAAATACGTGGAAAGGAGAGGGAAAAGATACGACTAAGCGGACGACGGTATCGTTATCACCGTCGCCCGCGAATTCAAGCCAGCTTGGCGTGGAACATGTTCAATGCGCGAAGATCGGACACACAGCGCGCCCTATCAGCCGCGTGCAGCAAAGTCGGCGATGGTCAGCAGCACTTTTTCGCCGGGACGCGCCAGCATTTTCCGTTCGGCCACCGCGGTGATCCGCTTATAGCCGTCGGCGAATGTTTTAAGCACGCGCTCTTCCACCGCGCCGCGTTGCAGCCAGAAATGCTGTTCCAGCGCTTCACGCGTGACGGCACATTCGAGTTCCCGTCCTCGTGCAGAAAGCTGGAAAATCACCGCGCTTCCGTCCGCTGAGACGCTGGGTTCAAGCTCGATAATCTCCATAGCCCACCTCGCAAAGTTCATATAGCCGTTCGGGTCATGAACGAACGGCAGCGTAAAAAACTGAATCTACACACTGGCCGGCGCCGCTTTGTTCAGCGGTCGCACGCGCCGTCAAGCGTCGTGTCAGGCCTGCAGGCAGGCCCGCGCCGAAAGCGGCGACGGGCACAGCGACAGGCGCGATGGATGCGGCAGGCGCACTGACAGCGGCAGACGCAACCGACGCAAAACGCGGCGCACGCGCCGATGTTTCGTTAGGCGCATGAGCATGAGTATGACCGGGCGCGCAAAACGGTGCAGCGACCCCTGTCGTAACGCGCGGCGGGCCGGTCACCCAGCGCGGAAGCGACGCGCAAAACTCACGCAGCAATGTGTTCAGCACTTCGGTCATGGCGTGCGTCCCTCGACACATGCCGCGCGAAGCGCTCGAAATAGCGATCTAGGAATGCAGTGGCCGGAGCTCGTGGAAGACACCGAGCGCGTCGGCAAAACGCAGACAACCCGTGTCGGGGTAGAAGACGAGCGTGACCGCTCCGCCCTCTCCGCCGCGCGTAATCGTGTGTGGTTTTATGTTCAGCATTTGTCGTTCTTTTGCCAGTTTGGCACCGTGCCTCGGTGGCATGGCGTCTCGTGCGCAAGGTGCATGACCCGCGCGCATCAGCAAGTTGCGGATGAGGCAAAAGCAAAGCACATGCCAAAAAGCGAATTTTGCTAGCCAACCTACGGCAATCCCGGCCATGCGGTGCCGCCATACCGCAGCGTCCGCATGCCGCAAAACCAGAAGGCGCCGTACCCCGGGGTTGCGGCGTGCCCGCTGCGATCAGACAGAATCGCGCCGGCCTCGTCCTGTTTCACTGCTTCACAGCCTGGTGAAAATCTCAATCGAAAAACCGCGTGAACGCCTCGACCGGCTCGCGCTCGGTGCGCAGCGTATTTACCACGGCATTTTCGTCGGCGAAACCGAGCGACATGCCGCACACCAGTTGTTCCTCGTGCGAAAACCGAGCTGCTCCGCAATCACGCGATGAAACTGCGTGAACGCCGCCTGCGGACACGTATCGAGCCCGCGTCCGCGCGCCGCCGTCATGATGCCCTGCAGAAACATGCCGTAGTCGAGCCAGTTGCCTAGCTCCATGATGCGGTCGATCGTGAAGATGAGACCCACGGGCGCGCCGAAGAAGCGATAGTTCTGCGCGTGCTGTTCATGCATGCGCGCCTTGTCGCTCTTCTCGATGCCGAGCAGCCCGTACAGATCCCAGCTGATCTTGCGGCGCCGGTCGATATAAGGCGACACCCAGCAGTTCGGATAGTACGGATATTCCTGCTGATACAACGTGTCGCGCTGCGGATCGTCATAGGCCGCGACGAGCGCATCCGAAAGGCGCGCCAGCGCGCCACCCGTCACCACGTAGACTTTCCACGGCTGTGTGTTGGTGCCCGAAGGTGCGCGACTCGTGGCTTCGAGTATCGCCTCGATGTCGGCGTGCGGCACCGGCGTAGAAAGAAAGGCGCGAATCGAACGCCGCGTGACGAGCGCGGCGTCGACCGGGTTGGCCGCGTTGGCCTAGCTTGCGGGTGTGGTCATCGGCGGAATCCGGCAGATGCGGCGAGATTGACGGCTAGATCTGCCGACGATTCTAGCGCGAGCCGCCGCTATCTCGCTGGCGGACGCATAGGGAGGTGACCACGCGACGCCTCGACACCGCTACACCGCAGCGCTCAGGCAGGCGGTGTGGTGAGCGCGTCCACCAGCTTGAGCGGATCGTAAGGCTTGCGCAGCGACATCGCATGCGGCAACACCTCGCGCTGCTGGAGCGTCAGCACGAGATCGTAGCCCGTCAGGAAAATCACGCGCAGATGCGGGCGCTCGCGGCACACTTCCAGTGCGAGATCGACACCCGATTTACCTCGGAGCCCGACGTCGGTCAACAGCACGTCGATATGCTGTTCGTTCAGAATCCGCTTCGCGTCGTGCCCGCCTTCCGCCTCCAGAATGTCGAGATCGAACGTGCGCAGCAACTCGGCTGTGCTCACGCGGATGAGTTCGTCGTCTTCAACGAGCAGGATCTGCATACGCTTTTCCATTGCGAAAGTCTCTGCGGCCGGCGCGGTCACGGGCGGCTTGATGTCAAGCTGCCGTGCTTCCGGCGCCGCGGTCTGTGCAATCTGTGGCCTTTGCTCGCTCAGTGCATCCAGATCGTTCTGCTGGCTCTGCGCGTGCAACACGTAGCGCACCTTGCGAGCGAGCGCCTCATGAGTGTAAGGCTTGCTGAGCAGCTCGATGCCTTCGTCGAGCTGCCCGGAATGCACGATCGCGTTATCCGTATAGCCCGACGTGAACAGCACCGCGATGCCCGGCAAACGCTCGCGCGTCTTGCGCGCCAGTTCGGTACTGCACAGCGGACCCGGCATCACGACGTCGGTGAAGAGTAGATCATCGGCACGCCGCTTTCGACGATCGCCAGCGCACTCTGCGCGTCCTTCGCCTTCAACACGCGATAACCGAGGTCGGACAACAACTTGACCACTGTCGAGCGCACTTCCTCGTCATCCTCGACAGCGAAAATCCTTTCTGCGCAGGCGGAAGCGCTGCGAATGCGCTTCCCGGCCGCGCAACGCGCTTTGCCAGCCGAGGCGAGTTGCTTCGCGGTCGTCGGGATGAACGAGATCGAGCCAGCCCCAATCGGCCACGCACGAGGGGTCCGTGCCGACGAACTCTTCCCACGGGCCGCCTGCGGGTCTCATCGCGCCGTCCGGCGACGCGGACCACACCATCGCGCCTGTCGACTCCACGAGCGCGCGATAGCGCCGCTTGCTCAGACTGAGCTGTTCCTCCTGCGTGCGTTGATCGGTGATGTCGAAGGTGACGCCGTGCACATGCACGAGGCGGTTGTCGTCGTAATCGGGATGTCCGCGCATACGCAGCCAGCGGAACGGTGCGAGGCTTTCGTCGAGCCGATAGTCGAGCTGGAACGGCGCGCGGCAGCGCACGAATTCGGCGAGACTGCGCTGATAGTTTGCACGGTCGGCGCGCGTGACACGCCACGTCAGTTCTTCGGCCGATACCGACAACGTGTTCTCCGGCAACGCGTAAATCTTCGCGAGTTCCGACGTGATGCGCACCATGTGCGTGTTCACGTCCCACTCCCACGAGCCTATGCGCGCGGCTTGGAACGATGCGCTCAGGCGGCGCTCGCTCGCTTCGTACAGCGCCCACGCGTGTTTGCATTCGTGCACGTCGATCGCCACGCTGACGGTGTCCGCGATGTTGCCTTCCACGTCGCGCGAAGCTTGCAGATGCAGCATGTGCCAGCGGAATTCGCCATCCGCGCGAAGCGCCGCACGTCGACGTTGCGCAGGAGCGGCGCGTCTTTAGAGAGGCGCACGGCGCCGACGTCGTCCGCATCGACGAACTCCTTCCAGTGCTTGTCGATCACCGAATGAGCCGGTACGCCGAGATAACGGGTAGCCCACGGGTTTGCGTACTGGATCAGGCCGTCGCGCGAGGCTCGCCAGACGAAGGAGGGAAGGAACCGGACGGGTGCCGGTTCAACGGTACTTTGCGCAGCCTGCTGAATTGTTGACCAGGTGTCTTTTTCCATGGCGAACGCTCGCTAGCTCGAATAAAAATTGTCGCGGGACAGCGGTAGTGCCGCTACGCTCGTATCAACAGCAAAGCTTGGACCTGCGAGGTGCAGATAGAAATCTTAGTCGGCGATTTGCCCGAGCACTGAGTTTTTGCGTCGACGAAACGCAATTGTCCGCTGTGATCCACTTCGACGGTAGCGCGTAGGAGCCGTTCGCTCTCTTCGGTAAGACAGGTTTCCGGCCTTATCGGCCAATGACCAGGTCATGCACGCAAGCGGTTGCATCTTCGTGCAATGGAAGTCAAATCTGCCAGTGTGTGCGGAGTAGTTACATTTGCACGAGGCAATGCTGTTTTGTGCACACCGCCATGTCGACACACGTCAAGTCGTTCCGCTGCCGGTCCGCATACCGCATGCATGGCTAAAGGTGTGAACATTGCTAGCTGATGGGCAAGAAAAACAACGACAGGCACCCACGGGTACCCGGCACGCATGCGGACACAGATAAAACGCACGTCAGAAAGCACATCAGAACGCACGTCGATGGCATTTGGAAAACAGGTGAAACCTACCTTGCCGCTTCTCGGCGGATGGATCGCGCAGCATTACGGCTATCCGGCGGCGTTCGTCGCGCTCGGCAGCCTTGCACTCGTGTCGCTCGCGATCTGGGTCGGCTACGGCCGTCAGACGCGTGAGGTGTGCGACACGCGGCGCGACGAACT
The DNA here is from genome assembly GCA_940747215.1 of uncultured Paraburkholderia sp. Taxonomy (GTDB): domain Bacteria; phylum Pseudomonadota; class Gammaproteobacteria; order Burkholderiales; family Burkholderiaceae; genus Paraburkholderia. The sequence goes on from CALNWS010000016.1 coordinate 48,048, forward strand.
CGCGAAACTGAGCGACGTGGATTCGTCCGCGTTGCTGCCGTAACGCGAGATTTCGCTTCATACACCGCGTGTCGTGCATGACGTGCTTGTGTGACGTTTCGTGCGCGGTGAGCCTCAGCCTCCGCCTTGCTCACGCAACGTCAGTTTGCTGCTGACGGATGTCACGCCTTGCACCTGCTTTGCGGCGGCGACGGCGATGTCGTCCTGATCTTGACTTTCGATCTGGCCTGCCAGCGTCACATGTCCCGTCTTTGCGTTGCCGAACACGGCAATCGACGACTCCTTCAGCCCCTTCGTCTTCTGCAACGCCTTCTGCACGGTCTTCGAGAACGCCCGGGGCGGCGCGAACAGTCTTCTTCGTCGGCGCTGCGCTCGTGGTCGCGCTTGTGGTTACATTCGTGGTCGCGTCCACCGTCGACTCCGCTGCAAATGCCTGCGCGCCCGGCACGGCCGCCAGCATGACGGCGAGACTGCCGCTCACGATTCCGCTCACAATCAATTGACGTAAGTTCATGACTTGCTCCACTGTTCCATGGATGACTAGGGAAGTGCGCATCGTCGGGATGCGCGCACCGGCCGGCATGCTGCTTCGCGCAGACGGGTGTCGTGTTGCAGTTGTGGAAAGCGTACCGTTCCGCGCATTCCATACGATCAACAGTTAGTTAGCCGATGCATTGGAATGAAGCGCTTATACGTTCGTATAGGCTTTACACGAGGATGCATACGGCTTTCAGCTTCCGGCACAGGTCTCGCGACGCCTGGCCGCGTTCATTCAGCGCACCGTGAGCGTCACGTCGATGTTGCCGCACGTCGCCTTCGAATACGGACACGTCTGGTACGCCGCGTCGACGAGTGCGCGTGCGGTGTCGACCGGAATGCCCGGCAGGCTCACGTTCAGACGTGCGCGCAGGAAGTAGGTGCCTTCGTTGACGACGAGATCGATCTCCGTGTCGACGGTGGTGTCACGCGGCAGCGCGACCTTCAGCTTCTGCGCGGCGAGGCCCATCGCGCCGATGAAGCACGCTGACCATCCGGCGCCAGCATCTGCTCGGGGTTGGTGCCCGTGCCCGACGATCCGGGGGCGGGGAGTTTGACGTCGAGACGGCCGTCGCGGCCGCCGGTGGTGTGGGTTTTGCCGGTGTAAGGCAGGGTGTCGGTCTAGGTCATGATGAAATTCCTTGTTCAGATTGAGAAGAAGAGGTTTGTGCCGGGAATTGTTGCCGCTATACGTCGAGGCAGTTTTTAGCTGCCTTGATACAGCTTGTTGAGCGCCGCGAGCTGGCCGTCTTTCTGCGCGCGCACCAGGTCCGGCGAACTTCGGCGCGCGTCTTCACTTTCGCTGCGCCCGCATCGGCGGCCCATTGCTGGACATGCTGCACGTCGTTGCGCGGAGCGTTCGCGTCCGGCGAGTTAGCGGCAAAAGCCGAAGCGGTGGTGGCGAGTACGCTGAGGGCAACTGCGATCATCGAGACTTTCATGTCGTTCTCCAGAAACAGGTCAGATGGATTGAGGCGGCGCGGATCGCGTGGCAGAAATGCCGCTGTGCTTTGCTGCGGTGTCTGCTGCCGTGTGGGTCGCGATCCGTCGTTGGATGCATTAGAACAGCCGGAGGTATCTGGCTTGTGTCTGGAGCGCGGCGTAATGCAAGGCGGTGTATCAGCGCAAAGGCTGTACACATTGAGATACAAACTCGGGTTTGTGGCGGGAGAAAGCCCGTGTGCTGGACGGCGCGTGTCGCGTGTTCAGCGCCGAGACAAGCGGCGTTCCGGCTTTATCAGCAACAGGAACGGCACGATGCAGAGTGCGAACAGCATCAGCAGATGGAAGTTGTCGACGTAACCTATCATCGACGCCTGTCGGGTCACCTCGGCGTTCAGAGCACCGAGACCGGCCGGATTCGCGAGATTCCAGGCGGGCGGCACGTTACCCTGCAGCAGCGGGTTGAACTCGTTCACGTGCTCGACGAGCGACGAATGCGCGATCTGCGTGCGCGTGAGTTCGGTCTGCACGAACGAAATGCCGATACTGCTGCCGATGTTGCGGCTCAGGCTGTAGATCGACGTGCCGTCGCCGCGCATCAACGGATCGAGCGTCGAGAACGTGGCCTTGGTGAGCAGCACCGAGATGAGACCAAGACCTAGGCCTTGCAGGAAGCCCGTCCACATCACCACGCCTTCGCTCATGTCGAACGTGTACCGCTGCATTTGCCAGAGCGAAAATGCCAAAATGCTGAAGCCCGCCGCGATCAGCACGCGCGACTGGAAGCGTTTGAGCAGTTGCCCGGCAAGCAGCATCGCGAGCATGGAACCCGCGCCGCTCGGCGCGGTGGCGAGGCTTGCCGCAACCACCGAATAGCCCAGCAGATTCTGCAGGAACGGCGGCAGCAACGCGCGTGTGGCGTAGAGCACCGTGCCCATCACGAAGTAGAAGCCGCAGCCGGTGACGAGGTTGCGGTCGCGCGCGAGCGCCACGTTGAAAAACGAATGGCTGTGCCTGCGGTTATACACGAGAAAGAAGGCAAATGCGATGCACGCGGTCAGCAGTTTGATCCAGATTTCGATCGAGCCGAACCAGTCCTGCACTTCGCCGCGGTCCAGAAAGAGTTGCAGCGCCGCAATGGCGATGCTGAGCGTGCCGAAGCCGAACAGGTCGAGCTTGCGCGCGAGCGGCCGCGCTTCCTTCATGAACGTGTAAATGCCGAAGAACGCAACCAGTCCGATCGGCACGTTCACATAGAACACCCAGCGCCAGTTGCAGACGTCCGTGAGCCAGCCGCCGAGCGCAGGGCCGAGGATCGGTCCGATCGTCACGCCCATGCCCCACATGGCCATCGCCTGTGCGTGCTTTCGGGGAGGATTGATGTCGAGAATGGTGGCTTGCGAGAGCGGCACGAGTGCCGCGCCGAAGAGCCCTTGCAGAAGCCGGGCGGCCACCATTTCGGCGAGCGACGCGGACAGCGCGCACGCCACCGATGTGAGCGTGAAGCCCGCGACCGAAATGAGGAATATGTGGCGGCGGCCATAGCGGCCCGAGAGCCAGCCGGTTAACGGCGTGCCGATCGCCGCGGCCACGATATAGGGCGTGAGCACCCACGTGATCTGGTTCTGCGTCGCGGAAAGACTGCCTTCCATGTGGGGCAATGCGACGTTCGCGATCGTGCTGTCGAGCACCTGCATGATCGTCGCGAGCATCACGGAGGCCGTGATGAAGATGCCGATCCGGCGCGCCGGATACGGTGAAGGCGGTGTTGGCGGTGAAGCTGCCCCGCTGGTTTCGCTTGTCCCGGATGTCGCGGCCATTTTGCGTGCGCGCTGTGTTTTGTATGCCTGTTGCGGTGCGTATTGCGTCCGCTGCCGAAGCGGTGCGAGCGGACTGCTGTGTGCTGCACGGCCGACGAACTCACACGGGTCCGTCGGCCGGTGTTTCGCGACGTGTCTACGTCAGACCTTCTTGACCGAGGCCTGATAGATCTCGTCGACCGACGTTTGCAGCGCCGTGTTGAACTCCTCGTCGCTCATCTGCTTCTTGAGTTCGTTGATCAGCGCCCGCGAGAAGCTCGCGATCATGCCGTGGTTGTGCGAGAGTTTTTCGCACGCGTCCGCACGCGTGTAGCCGCCCGACAGCGCAACGACGCGCGCGACGCGCGGATGCCCGATCAGCGGACGGTAGAAGTTGGCAACGTCGGGAATGGTCAGCTTCAGCATGACCTGCGTGCCTTCCGGCAGCGCGTCGAGACCCTTCTGCAGTTCCGCGCGCAGCGTGGCTTCGGCACCCGCTTTGTCCGGGCATTTGATCGACACTTCGGGTTCGAGAATCGGCATGAGGCCGTGTGCGCTGATCTGCGCGCCCACTTCGAACTGCTGCTTTGCGATGGCGGCGATACCCGCCGGCGAATTCTGCGCGATGACCGAGCGCATTTTCGTGCCGAAGATGCCGAGCTTCACGGCGCGCGCAAGCAGGTCGTCGAGGCCGGGAATCGGCTTCATCAACTGCACACCGTCGGCTTCAGTCTGTTGGCCCTTGTCGACCTTCAGGAACGGCATCACTCCGCGGTCGTTCCACAGAAACGACGGCACCGGCTTGCCTTCCATCTGGCCGTCCATCGTCGCTTCGAACAGAATCGCGCCGATGATCTTTTCGCTCGTGAATGCCGGTGCCGTGATGATGCGCACGCGCATTTCGTGGATCAGCCGGAACATTTCGGCGTCGCCGCTATACGCGGTTTCGGGGATGCCGTAGAGCTTGAGAGCGCCGGGAGTCGAGCCGCCGCTCTGGTCGAGGGCCGCAAAAAACCCGGTTTTTCACACACTTGCGCCAGCATTTTGTCGTTTGCCATGAACGTCTCGCTGTTGAAGAAAACCCCAGCCAGAAACGAGCCTAGCCGGAACAAATGTTCCCTGATGCATGAAGTGTACCGGCATCGGCATGTCTGCCGGATTACACGAACGATACCACGACGGGCCGTCGTCTCAGCACCACAATGTGGCTCGACAGGCCGCGCTATGCCGCTTTCTGCGTCATGCGTGGGACCGCTTCCCGGTGCGAACGGCAAGCCACGCGGGCGCTTGAGAACGGGCGTGACGTCCGCCCCACGGCCACCGATCGTGGTCATAACTGCTTATAGTAGCGGTGGTAGCGGTGCGCGGCGCGCAAGATGTGCGCTGCCCCACGCGGTGAGGGAAACGCGGCGCATGGGCGCGCTTGCGCCGCTATCATATGGGTGGCTCATCAACCCGAGCGAAGAGGCGCGATTTGAATCCTGATCTGACCGGCCGTCGTGCCTTGATTACCGGCTCGAGCACCGACCTGCGTGCCCGCGCGGGCACGCAGGTCGTGCTGAACGGCCGCAACGAGGCGCGTCTCGCCGAGGGCGGCAGAGCGGCTGTGCGGCGAAGGCGCGACGGTGCATACGGCGAGTTTCGACGTCACGTCGCCGGATGACGTGGACGCCACCGTCGCGCGCATCGAACGCGAGACCGGCGCGATCGACATTCTCGTGAACAATGCCGGTATGCAGCGCCGCGCGCCGCTCGAGCAGTTCTCCCATGCGCAATGGGAGGAACTGATGAAGACCAACGTGGACAGCGTGTTCCTCGTCGGACAGGCGGTTGCGAAGCACATGATTCCGCGCAGGCGCGGCAAGATCATTAACGTCTGTTCGGTGCAAAGCGAATTGGGGCGCCCGAGCATTGCTACCTACACGGTGAGCAAGGGCGTGGTGAAGATGCTGACCAAAGGCATGGCGATCGACTGGGGCCAGCACGGCATTCAGGTGAACGGCCTTGGCCCGGGCTACTTCGAGACGGAACTGACTGAAGCGCTCGTGAACGACGAGACTTTCAACAACTGGCTGATCGGCCACACGCCGTCGCGCCGCTGGGGCGACGTGGAGGATCTGGCTGGCGCGGCGGTGTTCCTCGCGAGCCGCGTGTCGGACTTCGTGAACGGCCATATTCTGTACGTCGACGGCGGCGTGACTGCCACGCTGTAGCGACATCGCAGTGAAGCCGGCGCGCCTTCACATACGAAAAAACGCGCGCAAACGCACGAAAGCGCGCTACATCTTTTTTCAGAACTATTAAGGAAAGGAGCGCGACAAGGACTCGACGGAATTGCGTCGATAGAATGGGTTTCAGTTTTTGTCGCTATGGAGCCTGAAGTGAAGCACGAACAAGAGCATGCACATAAGCACGTAGACAGGCACGCGGGCGCGGCGGTCAAGGCGATTCCGGCGTTTCAATACACGAAGGTTCGCACGGTGCCGATCGCGCGGAAGGATTACGGTCATCATTGAAGACGATCGGCTGAACGTCGATTGCGCCTTCGGATCCGGCGGCGTTCGAGGCCGCCGGATTTCGAACGGCCCCCAGCATTTCTGCCCATGTGTGTGCGCTGAAACGGCGTTGCACATGCGGCCATGCAAGCGCCGGATCGATCGGGAAAATGCGGCGGCGGACAAGCGGCAGGTATCATACGGCCAGGATCAGGGCATCCGTCCGTTCATGCAGCGCGGATATCGCACCTGAATCCGCATCTGCCTTCCCTCTGCACATCCCCGGTTTTCCCGCGAAACATGAACGAGCCCACTCACGATAGCGATCCCGAGTTCGACGAAGCGAACGCCGTCGCAAGCCTCGAGAACGCAGCGAACGGCGACGACCACGGTCCCGCCGCCACGCCGACCCTGCTCGAGCTGTTCCTGATTTTTTCGCGCATCGGCTTGACGAGTTTCGGCGGCGGCCTGAGCGGCTGGTTTCTGCGTGAGTTCGTGCACGATCGCCACTGGCTCACCGAGGACGAGTTTCTCAACGGTCTTGCGCTTTCGCAGGCGCTGCCCGGCGTCACCGTGAAGAATCTGGCGATCTGGATCGGCCATCGTCTGCTCGGCTGGCCCGGCGCGGTGGTGGGCTTTTGCGGCATTATCTTTCCGCCCGCCGTGGTGATCGTGATTCTCGGCGTGTTCTTCTCGGCGATCGACGGTTTTCCGCTCACGCACATCGCCTTGGCCAGCGCGGCCGCGGGTACCATCGGCCTGTCGCTTTCAATGGCGATTACGGCCGTGCGACGCCTTCCGCGTCGCGCTGTTCCGTATGTGATCTTTACCGCGACCTTCGTGGCGGTTGCCGTGTTCGCGCTGCCGCTCGTATGGACCGTGCTGGTTGCGGGCAGCTTGAGTGTGGCTTACGAATATATTCGTCTCGCGCGCGGCGCCTGACGTTTTACCTTTGGTGCTTCACCTCTAACGCTTCGCTTCTTTTCACGAGTCACTGCCGTGCCCCGCACCTTGCTCGCGCTTGCCGCCGTTTTCGCACCGCTCTCGATCGTGACGGTCGGCGGCGGTCAGGCGATCCTTGCCGATATCCAGCGCTAGGTGGTGGACGTTCATCATTGGATGACGCACGCCCAGTTCGTCAACGACTTTGCGATTGCACGCCTCGCGCCGGGTTCGGGTTCGCTGCTCGTCACGCTGATCGGCTAGCAGATCGCGGGCATTTCCGGCGCACTGGTCGCCACGCTCGCACTGTTCGGGCCGACCGCATTCCTGATGTACGGCGTCGCGCACCTGTGGAAGAAGCACCGCGGCGCGCGCTGGCAGAACGCATTGCAGGCCGGCCTGCGGCTCGTTGCCGCCGGGTTGATACTCGCGGCCGTCTGCGTGCTGGTGAAGGGGCTGGAGGGCGGCTGGATCGTCTGGGTGACGGCGCTCGTCGCCACCGGCATCGTGATGAATACGCGCATCAATGCACTGATCGTGATTGCAGGCGGCGCGCTGCTCTTTGTCGGGCTCCATTTCGGCGGCGCGCTGTAACGCGCTTTAGCCAGCGCCAGCCCGCTTCAGTTCGACCCGCCGCTCACTCGGTCTCGCACTTCACGTCTTTCTTCTGCACGACGATGATCGCCAGGTAGTCGCCGTGATCGAGCTCCACGCGCGCGACTACGGCCATCGTCGTGCTGTCGATCTCGTCGTACACGCTCACCTTCTCATTCATGGCGAAAATTGGCGACACCGGTGCAGCCGGACGCGCGCCCTTCGTCGAACACTTTGCACTGGATCGGATTGTCCGCGACGTAGCGATAACGGTCGCGGTTCGGGCTCGCCAGATATTAGCGCATGCTCTGCGCCGCACCGCCCACGCTAGTAACGTAGCCGATCGCGCAATCCAGTTTCGGGGAAACGCCGCTCGCTGGCGTCTGGGCGCTCGCGCTCAGGCTTGCAGTGGCGATGAAGGCCGCGAATGTCGTGGCGAAAAGGGTTCTCATGGCGTGCGTCGGGTTCGGGTTCGAAGTGTTGGATTGTAAAGGTATTGGACGGCTAGCCGCCGCGACCCGGGCATGTGCGCGCACGGGTAGCACCACCCGCAACTCCGTTCACAAGCGCGCTCGCAGATAAATCCGTATTGTGCGCGACGCCAAAAGTCGGTATTTCTTGCGATGTAAGGATTGAGCTGTTGCCGTTCGTAACTTGCGTTCCACACGTTTCGTTTCGCAGGGTCGCTGCTCCATTCGCATCGACTGACCACGCATTGTCCTGGATACTGGTCGGATAGTCCGCTGCTTGCGGGCGGTATGCGAGTCGAAGCGAGCCTGTTTTGGGGTGAATCCACGTCGCGAGGGGAAAAGTTGACCACGTCCGCAACAGAACGGCAGCTCGATGGAAGCCGGCGCGCCCGCGCGTGCCGCGCCTTGACCGGCAGAGCGCGCCCGGCATGAGTCTCGCGATCCGTTTCGACGACATCCGCAAAGACTTCGGCCCGGTGCGCGTGCTGCACGGCGTGAGCTTCGATCTCGCGCCGGGACGCATCTATGGCCTGCTCGGCGAAAACGGCGCGGGCAAATCCACGCTGATGAAAATTCTGGCCGGCTACGAAACGGCCACCTCGGGCACCCTGCTCGTGGACGGCAACGCGCAGACCTTCGCCGGTTCGCGCGACGCGGAAGCACAGGGCATCGTGCTGATCCACCAGGAATTCAATTTCGCCGAACACCTCACCATCGCGCAGAACATGTATCTAGGCCACGAGAAGCGGCGCGGCTGGTTCGTCGACGATGCCGCGATGCGCGCCGACGCCGCGCGCTATCTCGCTCAGGTCGGGCTGGAAAAAGCCCCGGACACGAAGGTGCGCGAGCTGATCGTCGCCGAGAAGCAGATGGTGGAAATTGCGAAGGCGCTGTCGCGCCGCGCCCGTCTGCTCATCATGGACGAACCCACGGCCACGCTCACGCCCGCAGAAACCGAGCGCCTCTTCGCGCTGATGGCGAAGCTGAAAGCCGACGGCGTGACCATCGTCTACATCTCCCACAAGCTCGACGAAGTCGAGCGGATCACCGACGAAGTGATTGTGATGCGAGATGGCCGGCTCGCGCGTTAGCAGATGGCGAACCTGATGGTGGGCCGCGACGTGTCGGACATGTTCCCCGACAAGATCACCGTCGCGGAAAGCGCACCGCTCGCGCTGAAAGTGGACGGCCTCGTCGTGCTGGATTGGGTCGACGACCTGAGCTTCGACGTGCGCGCGGGCGAAGTGCTCAGTTTCGCGGAACTCGTGGGTGCGGGCCGCACCGAAGCGTTCGAGGCGATCATCGGCTTGCGCAAGCGCACGGCGGGCCGCATCGAGGTCGCGGGGCGCGAGGTGCAACGGAAGAGTCCACGTGATGCGATGCGCCACGGTCTCACTTATCTGAGCGAGGACCGCAAGGGCAAGGGTCTGCACGTCAACATGAACCTGCAGGGCAACCTCACGCTGATGACGCTCGAACGCTACGCGCATCCGTTGCTCGACATGAAAGCGGGCCGCGCCGCGTTGACGAAAGCGGTGAACGAGTTCGGCATTCGCACGGGAGATCTGTCGAGCCGTGCGCGCATGCTCTCCGGCGGCAACCAACAGAAGCTCGCGCTTACCAAATTCCTGCAGCCCGAACCCGATGTGATTGTGCTCGACGAACCCACGCGCGGCGTCGATGTGGGCGCAAAGCGCGACATCTATTTCCTGATTCATCGTCTCGCCGCGCAGGGCTGCGGCCGATCGCCGTGGACGGGCGCAACGAAGTGCTGCACGCATGGGCGATGACGGCGGTGCTATGGGCCGCGATGGTCGCGCTCTTCGGCAAGACGGTGATTCCGTTTCTGCTGATTCAGGCGGTGTACGGTGCGTCGCTGCTCGAAGTGGTCAATTATCTGGAGCACTACGGTCTGGGCCGCAAGCAACTCGACAGCGGCCGTTACGAACGCTGCCAGCCGCAGCATTCGTGGAACAGCAATCGTATCGTCGCCAATCTCTTTCTCTACCAGTTACAGCGTCACGCCAATCCCACGCACTCGTATCAGGCGCTGCGGCATTTCGACGGCACGCCCAAATTGCCGTCGGGTTACGCGACGATGATCATGCTCGCGTATTTCCAGCCGCTCTGGTTTCGCGTGATGAAAATCCGCGCGTGGTCGCGCATTACCAAGGCAACATGACGCATGTCGAATATACGGCCCGCGATTCGCGAGCGGGTGCTTGCGCAATTCGCCGGTTAGGCTTCGTCACTCCTTCAGCCACGCATAAAGAAGCCACCTCGCTCGATGCGAGGCGGCTTCTTTGTTTCAGTCGGAGACTTACTTCCACAACTCCGACACTTCGTTGTCGCGCAGATCGAACACCAGCACTTCGGCGTCATGTCCCTGCGTGAACGTCAGCGCTTCTTCGCCGCGCACACGCACGCCGTCGCCTTTGCCGAGTTCCACACCATTCAACGTTACGCTGCCGCGTGCAACGTGCACGTAAGCATAACGGTCGCTGGCGAGGTCGATGCTGGCAGTCTCATCGCCATCGAAAAGACCCGCATAGACGCGTGCATCCTGTTGCAGCAACAGCGAATCTCCTGCGCGCCATCCGGCGAGAGCACGAGGCGCAGCACGCCGCGCTTCTGATCCGCGCCAAAGTGACGTTGCTGATAACGCGGCGTGGTGCCCATCTGACCCGGTGCGATCCAGATCTGCAGGAAGTGCACGGGGTCGGTCTTCGAATGGTTGTATTCGCTGTGTACGACGCCCGTGCCTGCGCTCATCAACTGGATGTCGCCCGCACGATCACCGAACCGGTGCCCATTGTGTCCTTGTGTTCCAGCGCGCCTTCCAGCACGTAGGAGAAGGAGAAGATTTCCATGTCGCGCGGATGCTTGCCGAAGCCTTGTGCCGGCGCTACGCGGTCGTCGTTGATGACGAGTAGATCCGAGAAGCCGTTCTGCTTCGGGTCGTGGTAGTGCGCGAAGGAAAACGTATGACGCGAGCTGAGCCAGCCTTGTTCTGCGCGGCCACGTTGGTTGACGTGTCTGATTTCGAGCATCTTGTTCTCCTTGGGTTGTGCGGTCGGGCCAGTTGTTTGGCTGCGATCCATGAATGACAGTGTAGGTCAATCTGGATGCGTATAATCGACGTCAATCTGGAAACACTGTCGCATTCAAGTGGACAATGCGATGCGCAATAAGGTAGACACCGCGGCGGCCAGCTGGCTGGCGCTGGAGGAAGCGCTCGGCGTGCAACTGCTGATCCGCAATACGCGCAAGCTTGCCGTCACGGACCTAGGGCAGGAGTTCTACGAGCGCGCGCGGCGCATTCTCGGTGAGGTGGAAGATGCCGAGCAGGCCATGTCGCTGCGTCGCGCCGGACCGCGCGGACTGTTGCGAGTGAGCGCGCCGATGTCGTTCGGCATGACGCATCTGTCGCCGCTCGTCGCCGCGTTCCTGCGCGAGCACAGCGATGTGCGTTTCGACATGGAGTTGAGCGACCGCACCGTCGACGTGATCGGCGAAGGTCTCGACATGGCGATCCGCATCGGCGCGCTGCCCGATTCCACGCTGATCGCGCAGAAGCTCGTCGACGTGAAAATGGTGGCGTGCTGCAGCCCCGGCTATCTGCGCCGGCGCGGCACGCCGAAGACGCCGGTGGACCTCGAACGGCACGCGTGCCTGCTATACGGCCACGGCGGCGCGGTGAACTGGGAGTTCTTCTTGGATGGCGCGGTGAAAACCGTCGAAGTGCACGGGCCGCTGCGGGCGAATAACGGCGAATTGATACGCGACGCCGCGATGACCAGCCTCGGCATCGCGCGGCTGCCCGACTTCATCGTGGCGAGCGCGCTGAAGTCGGGGCAACTGGTGAACGTGCTCGAAGCGTTTCTGTCGACGCCGCTCAGTGTGTACGCCGTTTATCCGCAGCACTGGCAGAGTTCGCTGACCATACGCGCTCGTCGAATATCTGCGCGAGGCATTTTGCGCAAGAAGTGGGCGGCTTGATCTGAGTCCTTTCGCGAACACGTAGCTGAGAGCGATCTAGCAAATGATACTCAACCGTCGCGGAAAATAAAGCTATAGCCGTTCAGCGCGGGCACGCCGCCTAGATGCGCATACAGCACACGCAAGCCTTCGAGGAATTCGCCGTTGCGCACCTTATCGATCATGCCGTGCATCGATTTGCCTTCATACACCGGATCGGTTAGCACGCCTTCGAGCCGCGCGCAGGCGGATCGCTTCGAGCGTGCCGTCGTTCGGCAAGTCATATTCCGGGCCGCCGAAACGTTCGTCGAGCACCACGTCGGCGCTCGTGATGTCGCGATCGAGTCCGACTTTCTTCGCCGTCTGCTTCGCAATCCGCGTGATCTGCTCGCGCGTTTGCGCGGGCTTGGCGGACGCATCGATACCGATCACGCGGTCCGCGCGGCCGTCCGCCGCGAAACCCACCACCATGCCGGCCTGCGTGCTGCCCGTCACCGAACACACGACCACGTAGTCGAACTTGAAGCCGAGCCCCGCTTCCTACTGACGCACTTCCTCGGCGAATCCGACGAAGCCAAGGCCGTCGAGCGGATGATCCGAACATCCGGCCGGAATCGCATACGGTTTGCTGCCCGCGGCGCGCACGCTTTCGAGCGCGTCTTCCCAGCTCTTGCGGAAACCGATGTCGAAGCCGTCGGGCACGAGCCGCACATCCGCGCCCAGAATGCGTGACATCTGGATGTTGCCGACGCGGTCGTACACGGCGTCCGAATAGTTGACCCAGTTTTCCTGTACGAGCACGCACTTCATGCCCAGATGCGCGGCCACGGCGGCGACCTGGCGCGTCTGGTTCGACTGGATGCCGCCGATCGACACGAGTGTGTCGCAGCCCTGCGCAAGCGCCTCGGGAATCAGATATTCGAGCTTGCGCATCTTGTTGCCGCCGAACGCAAAGCCGCTGTTGCAGTCCTCGCGTTTCGCATACAGATGCACCTTCCCGCCCAGATGATCGCTCAAGCGTTTGAGCGGCTGGATCGGCGTGGGTCCGAACGTGAGCGGATAACGCGGAAACCGTTGCAGGTTCATGGCAGTTCCGTGATGAGGGATGTCGACGCAGCCGGCAAAGCCGTCGCGTTGAAGAGAATGGTAGGGAAATCCGTCTGAAATGAGCTTGCGAAAAAATAGCGTGGACGTACTTTTGGAAATCAGAGATTGCAGGCTGATTAATAAAACTTTGAAACTCATCTCATGAGCACAATAAAAGTTCGTCAACCCCGCGCGAAGCCCGCTGCAGCCCCGGGCAACCCACGCAGCGCAGTTGCCGCCACAGCCGCCGCGCCCGCCGATGCCTTGCAAGCGCTCGATCGCATTGACCGCGCGATTCTGCGTCAATTGCAGACCGATGCGTCGATATCGAACGTGGCGCTTGCCGCGCGCGTGAAGCTGAGCGTGCCGGCGTGCCTTCGGCGCTTGAAGCGGCTCAAGGAAGCGGGACTGATTCGCGGCGTGGTCGCGTTGATCGATCCGAAGGCGGCGGGCGCGGGCATGCTGGTCATCATCGGCGTGGTGCTGGACCGTTCCACGCCAGAGTCGTTTGCCGAGTTCGAGAAAGCGGCGCAGAAGAGTGGCCGGTTGCATGGAGTGCCACGTCATGACGGGCGAATTCGATTACTTCATGACGATCCGCACGCGCGACAGCGAAAGCTTCAACCGTCTGCATGCGGAACAGCTGCTTTACCTGCCGAGCGTGCGGCAGATCCGCTCGTTCATGGTGCTGAAGGAAATTCTCTCGACCACGAAATTTCCGCTCTAACTCCTGCGTCAAAGAAAAAACGCGAGCATGCTGTCATAAAAACCGTTCTGAGTCGACCAACGTGTCAGGCGCACCTCGCGTGCGACGAAACGGTTTGGACTTTTCTGGAGCAATCGTCATAGTTTTCAGCAGACGGAGTTTTTTCAGGGTCATCGGCGCGGCGGGCTGGCGCTTCGCGCGTGCGGGCGAGGCACCGCCGCAAGCACCAACGTTGCCACCAGCGCGGCCACCGGCAATGCGAGCGCGGCGGCGTTCGAAGTCACGCATAGCGAAGCCGACTGGCACAAACTGCTCACACCGATGCGCCGCAATACCGCGTGCTGCGCGAAGCGGGCATGGAGCGGCCTTACACGAGTCCGTTAAACGACGAGCACCGCACGGGCACCTTCACGTGCGCGGGCTGCAAGCAGCCGCTCCTTTCGTCGAAAACCAAGTCCACCGGGCTGCGCTATTGCATGAATGGCCTCGCGATGACCTTCACGCTCGCTGCAGGCACGGCGAGCTGATCCCACACATCGGGAAAGGAGAGGCAGCATGAACCAGTCATTACCCATGTGCGTCGGGAACAGACCATCGCGTTCGCATCGCGCGGCCCGTATGCTCGCGCTCGCGCTGCTTCTGTCGCAAAGCGCCGCGTGGTCGGCGGAATCGGCCGTGGTGATCGCGCCGCCCGCACTCGACGAACCCGTCATCGCCTCCAGCGCGCATCAGGAAACCGCCGTGTTCGCTGGTGGCTGCTTCTGTGGCGTGCAGGGCGTCTCCAGCATGTGCGCGGCGTCACGCAGGCGGTGTCGGGCTATTCGGGCGGCGCGACGGGCCACGCCGAATCCGTGCAGGTCACGTTCGATCCGACAAAGGTCACGTACGGGCAGCTTCTTCAGGTCTATTTCTCGTTGATTCAGGACCCGACGCAGTTGAACCGCTAGGGACCGGATAGCGGCACGCAGTATCGTTCGGCCGTTTTTCCGCTGAACGACACGCAGCGCCGCGTCGCGCAAAGCTATATCGTGCAGCTCGACAGCGCGCATGTGTACCCGGCCGCCGATCGTCACGAAGACGGAACCGTACAAGGGCTTTTATCCGGCCGAGTCGTATCACCAGAATTACCTAACGATGCATCCGAACTCGGCCTATATCGCCATCAACGACATGCCGAAGGTGGTGAACCTGAAGCGCCTGTTCCCAAATCTGTACCGCGACGAGCACTGTCGGCAGCCCAGAAGTGGCGCGCGCGGCCTGCGCGCCACTCTTCTTTCCGAAGCCGCAATGGTCATGCGGCGCGCACAACGCGCACCCTTCGTGACCGATCCGCCGATCCTCCCGCTCCCTCAGTCATTCCCGGTACACCTTGCCGCGAGTTCAGGCGCGTATATTTTGCACACGTGCGAGCGTCGGCAAATCTTTCGTCCGTCTATGCGCAGACAAAAGACCGTTTTACGGCGTGCGCCGCGGATGGTCGAAGCATTTTGCCCGATGCCGTGAGTGGTCCGCTGAAAAAATTACAGGCCGCGCAGAATCATGCTGCGAGCACATCAACTCTTCGCGACAGGCGAAAAAACGGAGGCTTCGGTGTTGAACAACCATAAGAAGAAGCGGATCAGTACACGCCGCAAAAAAACAGCTAGACATCGCGAAAGCGTCTTTCATCGCAGCGACGATCACGGGCGTCGCCTTCACGCCCCGGCTTGCAGCGGCGCAGACACCTTCGCCGCTTGGCGAATGGCATTATTCCGCGGGCATTGCATTGCAGAAAATGTGGCAGCCGGACATTCCGGACTGGCAGGTGCGTGTCGGCGCGGCGACCTCGTTCCAGCCGCGCTATAAAGGTTCGGACCGTTATCACCTGATGGGAGGACCGAGCATCGACATTCGCTACAAGGACCTGTTCTTCTTTTCGAGCGACGAAGGTCTCGGCATGAACGTCGCGCAAGGACAGAACTGGCGCGCGACGATTGCTGCCGTCTACGATCTCGGCCGCCGCGGTCACGACGATCCGCAGAAGTTGAACGGCCTCGGCGATATCAACCCCGCGCCGGGCGTCAAACTGTCGGGCGAGTATGTCGTCTCGAAGGAATTTCCGCTCGTGGTGCGCGCGGACATACGGCGCTATTTCGGCGGCTCGAACGGCTGGACCGGCGACATCGGCGCTTATCTGCCGATGCCCGGCAGCAGCAAGAAATTCTTCTGGTTCGCGGGCCCGAACGTGACGCTCGCCGACTCCACCTATATGAACAGCTGGTTCGGCGTGAACCAGAATCAGGCTGCGCATTCGCAATATGCGCAATATCACACGAACGCGGGTTTCAAATCGGTCGGCTTCGTCATCAGCGCGGTGTGGCTCATCGACAAGCACTGGTTCGCCACTGCCGACGGCGCCTTCGAACAACTCTTCGGCAGCGCGGGCAATAGCCCGATCACGCATCGCAAGGCGAACGGCGTCGCGGATATTTCCATCAACTACCGCTTCTGATCTCTCCGCCGTTCGGGCAAAGTCGCACGCGATGCTTCAGACGAGGTACCGCGTGCGGGTACATCGCTTGCTAATCTTCTACGATGAGTAAGACCGGATCCCCACCGGCGCGCCCGAATTCAAGGAGCGAATTTTCATGGCAGGAAAATCGAATACGCAGAAGCCTGCGGCGAAGAACGCGCAGGCAGGATCGGCGTCCGATCCAAAGACGGAAGATCTCGAACAGTTCCGGGTCAAACTCAAAGGCGAAGCGCTCAGAACCAATCAGGGCGTGAAGATTGCCGATAACCAGAACACGCTGCGCGCCGGCCCGCGGCCCCTCGTTGCTCGAAGATTTCATCATGCGTGAAAAGATCACACACTTCGACCACGAGTGCATTCCCGAGCGTATCATGCATGCCCGCGGTTCCGCGGCACATGGTGTATTCCAGTGTACGAATTGATGAGCGAATACACCAAGGCCGCGTTTCTGCAGGATCCGTCGGTACAGATGCCCGTCTATGTGCGCTTTTCCACCGTGCAGGGTCCCGCGCGGATCAGCCGATACCGTGCGCGATGTACGAGGCTTCGCGGTGAAGTTCTAGCTGGAAAACGGCCCGGAAGTGCATCTGATCCTGATGGACATCATGATGCCGGAGATGGACGGGCTGACCGCAATGGGCGAAATTCGCTACAATCCGCGCTTCGCGCATCTGCCGATCATCGCGCTCACGGCGAAGGCGATGGCGAGCGACCGCACGCGCTGCCTCGAAGCGGGCGCGGAAGATTACGTGTCCAAGCCGATCGACGTGGACAAGCTGGTCGCGCTGTGCCGCGTCTGGCTGCGTCAACGCTAACCGCGGCAGCCACCCTGCATTAACAACGGGAACACGATGAGCCGCTCCGAATTCGATCCGCCGCAACGCATCAGCGATTTCGACATCGAGTTGGAATTGCTGCTGGAGGCGATTTACCTCAAGTATCAGCACGACTTCCGCCATTACGCGATGTCGTTGCTGCGCCGCCGGCTCACGGCTCACGCAGGCTCTGGAGGAATTCGGGCTGCGTTCGCTGTCGCAACTGCAGGACCGTATCATGCGCAGCGGCGACGAATTTTCGCGGCTGTTCCAGTACCTCACGGTGCAGGTCAGCGACATGTTCCGCGACCCCGCGTATTTCCTCGCGTTGCGCGAACATGTGCTGCCGCGCCTGCGCACGTATCCGTCAATCAAGGTGTGGTGGCGGGCTGCAGCCCTGGCGAGGAACTGTGGTCGCTGAAAATCCTGTTCGACGAAAAAGGGCTCACCGAGCGCACGCTGTTCTACGCGACCGACATCAATCCGGACGCGCTCGCGCGTGCCGAAGCAGGCATCTATTCGCTGGAGCGTATCCAAGGCTTAACGCAGAATTATCTGGCGGCGGGCGGCAAGCGCTCGCTGTCGGACTACTATCATGCAGCGTATGGCGGCGCGCATTTCGCGGGTTCGCTGAAAGACCGTGTGGTGTTCGCGGACCACAGCCTTTCCACCGACGAAGTCTTTCTCGAAGCGCACCTCGTGTCGTGTCGCAACGTGCTGAT
This sequence comes from uncultured Paraburkholderia sp., assembly GCA_940747215.1. GTDB lineage: Bacteria > Pseudomonadota > Gammaproteobacteria > Burkholderiales > Burkholderiaceae > Paraburkholderia. The sequence continues at coordinate 65,646 of CALNWS010000016.1, forward strand.
CTATTTCGACCGCAATCTGCAAGACCGCGCGCTCGGCCTCTTCGAAAACGCCCTCGTGCGGCTCGGTTTTCTCGGCCTGGGCAGCAAGGAAAGTTTGCGTTTTTCCCGTCATTACGAAGCGTTCGACGAGTTCCGTCCGGGCGAACGCATTTACCAGAAGCGCTAGTACGAACGTCATGTCACGCTCATTCGTCAAGCCTCACGTCGAGACGCCGCCGGAGGGCGTGCGCGCGTATGAGCTCGTCGTGATCGGCGGCTCGGCCGGCGGCATCGAGGCGCTGAACGTGCTGCTCGCGGCCTTGCCCGCGGGTTTCGCGCAGGCGGTGATGATCGTTACGCACCTGCCGCCCGATTCGCCGAGCTATCTCTAGTGTACATGCGCTCGCGCATCGCTGCGCGTTGCCGGTCATCGAACCGGACGCGGGCGAGGGCATCGTGCCGGGGCGCGTGCTGGTCGCGCCGCCGGCTTCACATGCTGGTGGAAGTGGACCGCACCGTGGCGCTCTCCACCGACGCCGCCGTGCGTTTCTCGCGTCCTTCGATCGATGTGCTGCTCGATTCCGCCGCCGCCGTGTACCGCGAACGGCTGCTTGCGATCCTGCTGTCCGGCGCGAATGACGACGGCATGCGCGGCCTCGCGCGCGTGCGCGCGCAGGACGGCACCACATGGGTGGAGACGCCGGACAGCGCGAGTTCCCCCGAGATGCCACGCGCCGCGATCGAACGCGGCGTCGCCGACTTCATTTACTCTCCCGAAACCATGGCCCGGCGGCTTGCTGTCCTGCCGGCCTCTCTTCGATGCCATGACGAACTCACCCGTGCATCACCGCGCTGGAGGCGTTGCTCACACGCCCCGACGTGGCCGTGCTGGTGGCGGACTCGGGTACGGCGGCGCTCGACCTGCTGCTCAAACACGAAGTGGTGCTCGCCATTTTCGACGTCAGTCAATATGCCGGGCATGAACGGCTTCGAACTGGCGGCGCTGATACGCGGCAGTCCGCGAACCTCGCACGTGCCGATCATTTTTCTGACCGCGACCGCGCAGGACGCGTCGCACACGTTCCGCGGCTACGAGGCGGGTGCCGTTGACTTTCTCTACAAGCCGTTCGACCCGCTGCAATCGAAGGTGGATGTATTCGTAGAGCTCGAGCAGCAGAAGCGCTAGCTCGCCTTCCAGCTCGTCACCACGCGGCAGATGCTCGAAGCGAACGAAATGCTGATGGCCGTGCTGAGTCACGACCTGCGCACGCCGCTCGGCGCAGTGCTGGCGTCGGCGGAATATCTGATGCGCACCGCCGCGGACGACCAGTCCGTCACGGTCGCCACGCGCGTAAAAAACAGCTCGCTGCGCATGGCGCGGATGGTCGACCAACTGCTCAATCTGGCGCGCCTGCAGGGCGGACGCTTGCCGCTGCAGCCGTGTCAGATCGAACTCGCCACGCTGCTGTGCCGTTCCGTGATCGACGAGTTCACGTCGCGCGAAAACGGCAAGCGCATCGTGTTCGCGGCGCGCGGCGACACGGCCGGCGCGTGGGATACGGATCTGGTCTGACAGGTGGTGTCGAATCTCGTGAGCAACGCGCTGCACCACGGTGCGCCGGGCGGCGACATCGGCGTGGAAATGGATGGCGAGGCGAGCGACGTCGTGCGCCTGAAAGTGGCCAACCGCGGCGCGATTCCGGTCGAACTGTTTCCGCACCTGTTCAAGGTGTTCGGCTCGAACAACGCGGGCGCGCGCTCGCGCGAAGGTCTCGACCTCGGCTTGCACATCGTGCAGGAAATGGCCCGCATGCATAGCGGCAATGTGTCGGTGCAGTCCGATGAGTCGATCGGCACGGTATTCACGATCGAACTGCCGAGAATGGTCACGCTTCAACGCGGTTCGTTCACGGGCAAATAACGCGGGGGAAACCCGAGCGGCGCGAGTGGTCGCGCCGCCGCTCTGGACCGCATTCCGCTGTGCTACGCTTGCCGGAACGCAAATCACGCAGCGTGAGCCGATTTCATCATGCGTTCCTGGCGCATTTCCACTCCCAACCGAACCGGGCAGATCAACACCGCCCGCGCAACCGGGCTCGTCATGTCGATTCCGCAGACGGACCCGGGTGCGCTCGCCGCCAGCATTCTCGTCACGGTCGGCGACACGCTGCCGGTTTCGCAGTGCACCATCTTCGCCTACGAATTCGACGCGCGACCGCGCACCGTGTCCGCCGCCGATCATCGCGGCGGCCGCTTTCTGCGCGATGTCGCCGACTGCTACACCACGCATTTCTATGCACTCGACGGCAACCGCGCGATCATCGGCGTGCGTATTTTGGCGAACGTGATCAGGGGATTCGGGTTGAACGTGACGGGTCCTTTCGGTTGAAGGTGATCGCTGATCAGCGGTTTTCGAAGCGAGCGAGCATCTTGCCGAAATGGGTGATCACGTTC
>CALNWS010000017.1 GCA_940747215.1 uncultured Paraburkholderia sp.
TTCGGTCGCATGATCAGCTGTTTCGGTTCGCTGATCACCCATTCCGGGAACGTGATCACCCATTTCGGCAAGATGCTCGCTCGCTTCGAAAACCGCTGATCAGCGATCACCTTCAACCGAAAGGACCATGCCGATGCCGCAGAACGCGTACAGCGAGGCGCCGCGCCGCTCGAGACTGCGCGCGGCCGCGCCGAAGCCGACACAACCCGCGGTCATTGTCCGGCGGCGGCTCATCTGACCGCCTAGGGCATTCTGGTCACGATGCAAATCCTGAGTGCGATCTGGTACGCGTTGCTTGGCCACGCCGTTGTCATGCCGGCCGAAGTACCCGCGGAACAGCAGGCCAAACAGCAGGGCTTATCACGCCGTTCAGGCGATTGGCGGCGCGTGCGCCATTGACTCAGGCTATCCAGATTGGGTGCCCAGAAAATATTATGCGTCCCCGGGAACGCCGATCCAGCAAGGCTTTGCGTAATTCTTGAAGGTGCGCTGCCTAGCCTGCCCGCCATCTCGGATTTGGAGAGAAGGGTACTTTCACGCTATAATATTAAAGATTAAGCTTATCAATCCGCACCCTAGCGCCTACCTCTCCCATACCGTTCATCCGCCGCGCGCCTGAAGGCGTCGCAAGAAGGGCCCCGCACCTAGCCGATCCGTCCACACAATAGGCCTATCACGCCCCTTGCAACACTACGGCTGCACGCGAGTGAGTCTGCGCGCGCATCGAAAGATGTCGTCCGCTGCGGCTCGTACCCGGATAGGCAGGTTCGGCAACAGGGTGTTCCTCAAGGAGTTTCCCGTGTTGCCGTTATTTTCTTCCGTTCTGCTCACGCTCGCCGACGGCACGGTCTTTCGTGGTTACTCGATCGGCGCCCCCGGGCATACCATCGGCGAAGTCGTGTTCAACACCGCTATCACCGGCTATCAGGAAATCCTGACTGACCCGAGCTACGCGCGCCAGATCGTGACCCTTACGTACCCGCATATCGGCAGCGTCGGCGTGAACGCCGAAGATGTCGAAGCCACGAAAGTCCATGCCGCCGGCCTGATCATTCGTGATCTGCCGGTTCTCGCGTCGAATTTCCGCATGGAGCGCACGCTCCCGCAATACCTCAAGGACGAAGGCGTTGTCGCCATCGCCGGTCTGGACACGCGCAAGCTCACGCGTGTGCTGCGCGACAAGGGCGTGCAGAACGGCGCGATCTTCGCCGGTTCCGACGACGAAGCGAAAGCCATCGAACTCGCGCGCTCGTTCCCGGGCCTCGCGGGCATGGACCTCGCAAAAGTCGTGTCGACGAAAGACACGTACGAATGGACGCAAACGGAATGGCGTCTGGGCGAAGGCTACGGCAAGCAGAATTCGCCGAAGTATCGCGTCGTCGCGTTCGACTACGGCGTCAAGTACAACATCTTGCGCATGCTGGCCGAACGCGGTTGCCACGTCACGGTGCTGCCGGCGCAAGCCACGGCCGCCGACGCGCTCGCGCTCAATCCGGACGGCATCTTCCTGTCGAACGGCCCCGGCGATCCGGAACCGTGCGACTACGCCATCGCGGCCACGAAGGAACTGATCGAACGTGGCATTCCCACGTTCGGCATCTGCCTCGGTCATCAGATCATGGGCCTCGCCGTCGGCGCAAAAACCATGAAGATGAAAACCGGCCACCACGGGGCGAGCCATCCGGTGAAAGATCTGGAAGACGGCCGCGTGGTCATCACGTCGCAGAACCACGGCTTCGCGGTCGACGCTGACACGCTGCCGGCCAACGCGCGCGCCACGCACGTGTCGCTCTTCGACGGCACGCTGCAAGGCTTCGCGCTGACCGACAAGCCGGCCTTCTGCTTCCAGGGTCACCCGGAAGCATCGCCGGGTCCGCACGACATCGCCTATCTGTTCGACCGTTTCACCGAGTTGATGGACGCGAAGAAGGGCGGCAAATCGGCTGCGGCTTAAGGCCTAAGCAGCCAGACGGCCTGAGCGAATCTCAGGCAAACCGTGTGAAGCGCTCCAGATGGCGCACGGTTCGCGGCGCGACACGGCTTACGTGAAGTGAAGCTGCAAACGCGAAGCGAACCGCACACGACAGAGCGCACAGTCGAGAGCGACATGCGCGCCGCCGGAAAGAACCGCAACCGGGTTGCATGGGACTGGAGTAAGGCGCTGAAGTGCCAACTCCAGTCGACACAGGAATACATTAGCGGGAGCGTTATGCCGAAGCGGACAGACATCAAGAGCATCCTCATCATTGGCGCGGGTCCGATCATCATTGGCCAGGCGTGCGAGTTCGACTACTCGGGCGCGCAGGCGTGCAAGGCGCTGCGTGAGGAAGGCTACAAGGTCATTCTCGTCAACAGCAATCCGGCGACGATCATGACCGACCCGAACACGGCCGACGTGACCTACATCGAGCCGATCACGTGGGAAGTGGTAGAGCGCATCATCGCGAAGGAGCGCCCGGACGCGATCCTCCCGACGATGGGTGGCCAGACCGCGCTGAACTGCGCGTTGGATCTCCACGCGCATGGCGTGCTGGAAAAATACAAGGTCGAGCTGATTGGCGCTTCGCCGGAAGCGATCGACAAGGCAGAAGACCGTCAGAAGTTCAAGGACGCGATGACTAAGATTGGCCTCGGTTCGGCCAAGTCGGGCACCGCGCACTCCATGGAAGAAGCGCTCGCCGTACAGGCGAAGATTGCGGGCGAAACGGGCAGCGGCGGTTATCCGGTCGTGATCCGTCCGTCGTTCACTCTGGGCGGCTCGGGCGGCGGCATCGCGTACAATCGCGAAGAATTCGAAGAGATCTGCAAGCACGGTCTCGATCTCTCGCCCACGCGCGAACTGCTGATCGAAGAATCGCTGCTCGGCTGGAAAGAGTACGAGATGGAAGTGGTCCGCGACAAGCAGGACAACTGCATCATCGTCTGCTCGATCGAAAACCTGGATCCGATGGGCATTCACACGGGCGACTCGATCACCGTCGCGCCAGCGCAAACGCTCACCGACAAGGAATACCAGGTGCTGCGTAATGCGTCGCTCGCGGTGCTGCGCGAAATCGGCGTGGACACGGGCGGTTCGAACGTGCAGTTCTCGACCAATCCGAAAGACGGCCGGATGATCGTGATCGAAATGAATCCGCGTGTCTCGCGTTCGTCTGCGTTGGCTTCGAAGGCCACCGGCTTCCCGATCGCGAAGGTCGCGGCCAAGCTCGCGGTCGGCTACACGCTCGACGAGTTGAAGAACGAAATCACCGGCGGTCAGACCCCGGCGTCGTTCGAACCGACCATCGACTACGTCGTCACCAAGATTCCGCGCTTCGCGTTCGAGAAATTCCGCGAAGCCGATTCGCGCCTCACCACGCAGATGAAGTCGGTCGGTGAAGTGATGGCCATTGGCCGCACGTTCCAGGAATCGTTCCAGAAAGCGCTGCGCGGCCTCGAAGTCGGCGTGGACGGTCTCGACGAGAAGACCGGCAACCGCGACGAAATCATCCACGAGATCGGCGAAGCCGGCCCGGATCGCATCTGGTACGTCGGCGACGCGTTCCGTATCGGCATGACGGCCGAAGAGATTTTCGAAGAAACCTCGATCGATCCGTGGTTCCTCGCGCAGATCGAACAGATCATCTTGAAGGAAAAAGCGCTGGCCGGCCGCACGCTCGCGAGCCTCTCGAAGGAAGAACTCAAGTATCTGAAGCAGAGCGGTTTCTCGGACCGGCGTCTCGCGAAGCTCCTCGACACGAAGCCGGCCGAAGTGCGAGCGCGCCGTATCGAACTGAACGTGCGCCCGGTCTACAAGCGCGTGGACACATGCGCGGCCGAGTTCACTACGAAAACCGCGTACATGTACTCGACCTACGAGGAAGAGTGCGAAGCGAACCCCACGAACAACAAGAAGATCATGGTGCTGGGCGGCGGCCCGAACCGGATCGGCCAGGGCATCGAGTTCGACTACTGCTGCGTGCACGCCGCGCTCGCCATGCGTGAAGACGGCTACGAAACGACCATGATTAACTGCAACCCTGAAACCGTTTCGACCGACTACGACACGTCGGACCGTCTCTACTTCGAATCGCTCACGCTTGAAGACGTGCTTGAGATCGTCGACAAGGAAAAGCCGGTCGGCGTGATCGTGCAGTACGGCGGCCAGACGCCACTGAAGCTCGCGCTCGACCTCGAAGCGAACGGTGTGCCGATCGTCGGCACGTCGCCGGACATGATCGACGCCGCCGAAGACCGCGAGCGTTTCCAGAAGCTGCTGCAGGACCTCGGCCTGCGTCAGCCGCCGAACCGCACGGCGCGCGCCGAAGACGAAGCGCTCAAGCTCGCCGACGAAATCGGCTATCCGCTGGTGGTCCGTCCGTCGTACGTGCTGGGCGGCCGCGCAATGGAAATCGTCCACGAGCCGCGCGACCTCGAGCGCTACATGCGCGAGGCCGTGAAGGTGTCGAACAACTCGCCGGTGCTGCTCGACCGCTTTCTGAAAGACGCGATCGAGTGCGACGTGGACTGCATCTCCGATGGCACGGACGTGTTCATCGGCGGCGTGATGGAGCACATCGAACAGGCGGGCGTGCATTCGGGCGACTCGGCGTGCTCGCTGCCGCCGTACTCGCTGTCGAAGGAAACCGTCGCCGAGCTGAAGCGTCAGACGGGCGCAATGGCGAAGGCGCTGAACGTGGTCGGCCTGATGAACGTGCAGTTCGCGATCCAGCAGGTTCCGCAGGCGGACGGCTCGAAGGAAGACATCATCTACGTGCTCGAAGTGAACCCGCGTGCGTCGCGTACGGTGCCGTACGTGTCGAAGGCCACGGGCCTGCCGCTCGCGAAGATCGCGGCGCGCGCGATGGTGGGCCAGAAGCTCGCGCAGCAGGGCGTGACGAAGGAAATCGATCCGCCGTACTTCAGCGTAAAGGAAGCCGTGTTCCCATTCGTCAAGTTCCCGGCAGTCGATCCGGTGCTCGGACCGGAAATGCGCTCCACCGGCGAAGTGATGGGCATGGGCCAGACATTCGGCGAAGCGCTGTTTAAATCGCAACTGGCCGCGGGTTCGCGTCTGCCTGAATCCGGCACGGTGTTGCTCACCGTGATGGACGCCGACAAGCCGAAGGCCGTCGAAGTCGCGCGCATGCTGCACGAACTCGGCTATCCGATCGTCGCCACGAAGGGTACGGCTGCTGCGATTGAAGCAGCGGGCGTGCCGGTCAAGGTCGTCAACAAAGTGAAGGACGGCCGTCCGCACATCGTTGACATGATCAAGAACGGCGAGATTGCGCTGGTCTTCACGACCGTCGACGAAACGCGCGCGGCGATTGCCGATTCGCGTTCGATCCGCATGAGCGCGCAGGCAAACAAGGTCACGTACTACACGACAATGTCTGGCGCGCGGGCCGCAGTTGAAGGTTTGCGCTATTTGAAGAGCCTGGAAGTCTATGATTTACAAGGACTCCATGCTCGCCTAAACTAAGGCTTCGAATGCCTGTCCAAGATCTTCGAATGCCTGTCCAAGATGTAAGTGCCGCGGTTAAGCGGCGTTCCGCAGGTGCTGCGGCCCGGGTTTTTGCCTCGGTCGTCGGCTCTGCGGAATGCACTTAACCGCGGTGATTTTTTACGGCTGTTTTTTGCATAGAGTTGTTTATGAGCACTGTTCCATTGACGAAGCGCGGCGCGGAAATGTTGCGCGATGAATTGCAGCGCCTGAAATCGGTTGAGCGTCCCTCGGTGATCAATTCGATCGCAGAAGCCCGTGCTCAAGGCGATCTGTCGGAAAACGCGGAATACGACGCTGCGAAAGAAAAGCAGGGTTTCATTGAAGGCCGCATCGCTAAGATCGAATCGAAACTGGCCGGCGCGCAAGTGATCGACCCGTCCGCGGTCGAGGCAGACGGGCGCGTGGTGTTCGGCGCGACGGTCGAAATCGAAGATCTGGACTCGGGTGCGTCGGTCAAGTATCAGATCGTCGGCGACGACGAAGCCGACATTGACCACGGTCTCATCTCCATCAGCTCGCCGATCGCGCGTGCGCTGATCGGCAAATCGGAAGGCGACGTGGCAGCGGTGCAGGCGCCGGCCGGCATCCACGAATACGAAATCATCGCGGTCACGTACGTCTGAAGGCGGCCACGGTGTCCGCGATGCCGCATCGTTTCTTTCGTCTCCTCACGGTGATCTGGGTCGGTAGTCTGCTGACTATCGGCTACGCGGTCGCACCTGTGCTGTTCACGTCGCTCGACAGTCTGATGGCGGGCGCGGTCGCGGCGCAACTGTTTCGTGTCGAGGGTGTGATCGGTGCGGTGTGCGGCATTCTGTTGCTCGGTCTCGCCAACGTGCTGATCCGCCGTGGCGGCGACGCGTATCGCCGCTTGCGCTGGCTGATTGCCGGCATGCTCGTGTGCGTGCTGGTCGGTTACTTCGCGCTGCAGCCGTTCATGAACGCCATGCGCGTGGCCGCGCTGGAAGCCGGCAGCGACGTCAGGCATTCGGTTTATGCAACGCGCTTCGGCATTCTGCACGGCGTATCGAGCCTGTTCTACTTGGTCGAAAGCCTGCTAGGTATTGCGCTGGTCTGGAAGCTGCCGGCCGGTGCTACTATGTAGGTCGAGCAGGGCGCTCGCCATACTGCGGGGAAAGTGTCAGGCTAGTTGTCGGGCCAGTTTCTGGACTGACGGCTCGACGTTCAGAAAGCCGGCGCTGAGTTCACGGTTTCCAATTCAGAATCTGCAGATCACGGGAACGGGATGCGGTATGGCCCGCACCCCGACATTCCTTTACTTCGACGACTGATGCGCGCGCTTTGAGCTCGTCTGGCGTTTCTTGGCGCGCTTGATGTTGCCGCCTTGCGTGACGCGTTCATTGCCGCGCACGAGAACGTCTTTCGCCTTCGGCTTGCGCATCGGCACTTCGCTCGGCTTTACCACCTTGACGACGCGTGTGGTGCGCGGCCTTTACCGGGCTTGGCTTCGACAGCGGCTTCACGAGCGCTGGGCAGGGCGCCGCGCTTCATTGCCTTCGCCGCCGGCTGTGCCGCTTCCAGTTTCCAGATCACAAGCAGCTTGCCAATGTGCTGGATAGGCGCGGCGTTCAGCTTGTCGCAGATTTCTTCGTAAATGGCGATGCGCTCTTCGCGCTCGTCGCCGAACACGCGGATCTTGATGAGTTCGTGCGCGTTGAGGTGAACCTTGATTTCGGACAGCACCGCGTCGGTCAGGCCTTCGGTGCCGATGAGCACGACCGGCTTGAGCGCGTGTGCTTGGGAGCGCAACTCGGCGCGTTGGTCGGAAGAGACTTTAAGGGCTGGCATGGAAAGTGGGAGACTCGACTAAAATGGCGGCACCTGCTTGCATGATCGAAGCTTCGATTGGAGCAACTCCCGGCAGGGCGGCGCGTCAGGACAACAGAATCGCGGATGATCGCCAGTTTTTGGCGGTGGCCGCGCGAATTAGCCGCATATTATCCGCTAAAGCGCGACACGACGCAGCAAGAGTTCAACGTTTAATGGCAAAAAACAAATTCAACACCGCGTGGCTGCACGACCACATCAACGACCCGTACGTAAAAATGGCGCAGCGAGAAGGTTATCGTGCGCGCGCCGCGTACAAGCTGAAGGAAATCGACGAGCAGGACAAGCTCATCTGTCCGGGTCAGGTGATCGTGGATCTCGGCTCCACGCCGGGAAGTTGGAGCCAGTATGCGCGCAACAAGCTCGCCAAGGTTTCGCAGCGCGACGCGGAACGCGAAGGCGTAATCGACGGTACGATCATTGCGCTCGACATTCTGCCGATGGAGCCGGTTGCGGACGTCAACTTCATTCAGGGCGACTTCCGCGAAGACTCGGTCCTCACGCAGTTGGAAGAATTAATGGGAGAGCGTCAGGTTGATCTTGTAATTTCGGATATGGCACCCAACCTCTCAGGAGTTGTTGTGGCAGATGCCGCGCGAATCGAGCATTTGTGCGACCTCGCGTTGGAATTCTCGCAAAATCACCTGAAACCGGATGGTGCCCTTTTAGTCAAATGCTTTCACGGTAGCGGTTACAGCCAGATTGTCGAAAAGTTCAAGCATCAGTTTAAGGTGGTAGCAGCGCGCAAGCCGAAGGCGTCGCGGGATAAGTCGTCAGAAACATTTATTTTGGGTAAGCATTTGAAGCGGCCCGGTTAAGGACGCTGCAAAACGGTCTTGCATCTGCCGATAATGCGCGTAAGCGTCAGAAATTGGTGCCATCATGGTTCGCTGCGCTTATTTATGTGGTAGTGAAACCTTATGGCAGGGGTCTGCGGACTGGATTAGAATGCTTTCGTGGTGCCGCAAGGCAAATGTAGGTGCCCGTCTGAGTGAAGGAGTGGTGCTTTGAACAACAATATGTTTTCGAAGGCAGCAGTGTGGTTAGTGATCGCACTGGTGCTGTTTATGGTGTTCAAGCAGTTCGACAAGCCCCGTGTCCAGGAAGGCGTTTCCTATTCGCAGTTCATGGACGACGCGAAGAACGGCAAAGTCAAGAACGTCATTGTTCAGGGGCGGAACCTCACGGTCACTCCAGCAGACGGCCAGAAGTACCAGATCGTGTCGCCCGGCGACATCTGGATGGTCGGTGATCTGATGAAGTATGGCGTTCAGGTGAGCGGCAAGGCGGATGACGAACCCAACGCGCTGGTCTCGGCGTTGTACTACCTCGGGCCGACGATCCTGATCATCGGCTTCTGGTTCTACATGATGCGACAGATGCAAGGGGGCGGCAAAGGCGGCGCCTTCTCGTTCGGCAAATCGCGAGCGCGTCTGATCGACGAGAACAACAACGCAATCAATTTCACCGACGTCGCCGGTTGCGACGAAGCGAAGGAAGAAGTCTCCGAACTGGTCGACTTCCTGCGCGATCCGCAAAAATTCCAGAAGCTGGGTGGCCGCATTCCGCGTGGTGTGTTGCTGGTCGGTCCTCCGGGAACGGGTAAGACACTGCTCGCGCGCGCTATCGCTGGTGAAGCGAAGGTGCCGTTCTTCAGCATCTCGGGTTCGGACTTCGTGGAAATGTTCGTCGGTGTCGGCGCGGCACGTGTGCGCGACATGTTCGAACAGGCGAAGAAGCACGCTCCGTGTATCGTGTTCATCGACGAAATCGACGCGGTCGGTCGCCATCGTGGTGCCGGCATGGGCGGTGGTAACGACGAACGCGAACAGACGCTGAATCAGATGCTAGTGGAAATGGACGGCTTCGAGGCAAACTCGGGCGTCATCGTGATCGCTGCAACGAACCGTTCGGACGTGCTCGACAAGGCGCTGCTGCGTCCGGGCCGTTTCGACCGTCAGGTGTATGTCGGTCTGCCGGACATCCGTGGCCGCGAGCACATCATGAAGGTTCACCTGCGCAAGGTGCCGATCTCGAACGACGTCGACGCGGCTGTTATCGCGCGCGGCACGCCGGGTTTCTCGGGTGCCGACCTCGCGAACCTCGTGAACGAAGCAGCGCTGTTCGCGGCTCGCCGCGGCAAGCGCATCGTCGAAATGACGGACTTCGAAGACGCGAAAGACAAGATCTTCATGGGCCCGGAACGCAAGTCGGCCGTGATCCGCGAAGAATCGAAGCGTGCTACGGCTTATCACGAGTCGGGTCACGCGGTTATCGCCAAGCTGTTGCCGAAGGCCGATCCGGTGCACAAGGTCACGATCATTCCGCGTGGCCGCGCATTGGGCGTCACGTGGCAGTTGCCTGAGCACGACAATGAAACGTACTCGAAAGACTACCTGCTGGACCGCCTCGCGATCCTGTTCGGTGGCCGCGTTGCGGAAGAGCTGTTCCTGAACCTGATCAGCACAGGCGCATCGGACGACTTCAACAAGGCCACGCAAACCGCGCGCGCCATGGTGGCTCGTTTCGGCATGACGGACGCACTCGGACCGATGGTCTACGTGGACGATGAGAACGACGCGACGCCGTTCGGCCGCGGCTTCACGCGAACCATTTCGGAAGCCACGCAGCAGAAGGTGGACGCTGAAATCCGCCGCGTTCTTGACGAGCAGTACACGCTTGCAAAGCGTCTGCTGGAAGAGAACCGTGACAAGGTTGAAGCGATGACCGCCGTGCTGATGGAGTGGGAAACGATCGACGCCGATCAGATCAACGACATCATGGCAGGCCGTTCGCCGCGTTCGCCGAAGAGCTCGCCGCCTTCGGCAAGCGACGCCTCGTCGGGCGGCAACCCGGGCACTGAGGTGAAGCCGGGCAGCGCAACGGCGCCAGCCTGATAAAGTCGAGTTAGAAAGTGCGGGCCGGTGTGATTCACACCGGCCCGTTTGGCATTTATCCGATTTACATGAAGCAACGCTAAGTGTCGAAAGCCGAATTTCCTCCCGTTCCCGCGCCGCTGCAATGCGGACGTTTCACGCTGACTTTCGAACGTCCGCTCTTGATGGGCATTCTGAATATCACCCCCGATTCTTTCTCCGACGGCGGCAAGTATGCGATGTACGGCGACGCATTGCGTCAGGCCGAACGCATGATGCTCGAAGGCGCGGACATCATCGACATAGGCGGTGAATCCACGCGGCCCGGTGCGCCGCCCGTGGCGCTCGACGAAGAACTCGAGCGCGTCATTCCGCTTATCGAACAACTGCACGGCGCGAACGTGCCGCTCTCCATCGACACCTACAAACCGGAAGTTATGCGTCGTGCGCTGGACGCCGGCGCAGACCTCATCAACGACATCTGGGGCTTCAGAATGCCCGGCGCGATCGAGGCTGTGCGCAATAGTGCGTGCGGTCTATGTGTGATGCATATGTTTGGTGAGCCGCAGACTATGCAAATCTCCGAGCCTGCCTATGATGTGGTGAGCGACGTTCGCCGCTTTCTCGAGGAGCGGGTCGCCGAGCTGAAGCAGGCAGGTATCGCCCGATCGCGCATCAGCGTCGATCCGGGATTCGGCTTCGGCAAGTCGGTCGTCGAACACAACTACGCGATGCTGGCCCGCTTGCCCGAAACGGCACCGCAGGCCGATCCGCTGTATCCAATTCTGGCCGGCATATCGCGTAAGTCGATGGTGGGGGCGGTAGTAGGGCGCCCGGTACTGGAGCGCGTCGCAGGCAGTATCGCAGCAGCGGTCTGTGCAGCCGAGCGGGGCGCAGCAATCTTGCGCGTGCACGATGTCGCGCAAACAGTAGACGCATTGAAAGTCTGGGCAGCCATGCGCGAAGCGGCCGAACAAAGCCGCGCGCGTGACTGAAACCAACAGCCAAGGAGGAAGCTAAAACATGGCACGTCGTTATTTCGGAACGGACGGCATTCGGGGCAAAGTCGGCGAAGGACCCATTACGCCGGAGTTTGTTTTGCGGCTCGGCTATGCAGCCGGCAAAGTGCTCGCGGGCGCAGACCGTTGGGCCAAAACCGGCACACGTCCCACGGTATTGATTGGTAAAGACACGCGGGTTTCAGGCTACATGCTAGAGGCCACGCTCGAATCGGGCTTTTCGGCAGCGGGTGTGGACGTGATGCTGGCCGGTCCGATGCCGACACCGGGTGTCGCCTATCTCACGCGCGCGCTGCGTCTCGCGGCAGGCGTCGTGATCAGCGCATCGCATAACCCATACTACGACAACGGCATCAAATTCTTCTCGGCCGACGGCAACAAGTTGCCCGACGAAGTGGAATCGCAGATCGAAGAGCAACTCGATTTGCCGCTCGCGTGTGCCGCGTCCGAGCAACTGGGCAAGGCACGGCGTCTCGACGACGCCACAGGCCGCTACATCGAATTCTGCAAGAGCACGTTCCCGGCCGCATTCGATCTGCGTGGTCTGAAACTCGTGGTGGATTGCGCGCACGGTGCAGCGTACGACGTCGCACCGCACGTCTTCCACGAACTCGGTGCGGACGTGATTCCGATCGGCGTCGCGCCGAACGGCTTCAACATCAACGACAGGGTGGGCACCACCGCGCCTGACACGCTCGTGCGCGCCGTGCGTGCGAATCACGCGGACCTCGGCATTGCGCTCGACGGCGACGCCGACCGTCTGCAGATCGTGGACGCGGCAGGACGTCTCTATAACGGTGACGAACTGCTGTACGTGCTCGTGAAGGACCGCGTCGTGACAGAAGGCAAGGTGGAAGGCGCCGTCGGCACGCTGATGACCAACATGGCCGTCGACGTCGCGTTGCAAGAAGCCGGCGTGAAATTCGTGCGCGCCGCAGTGGGCGACCGCTACGTGCTCGAACAACTGCGCGAGCACGGCTGGCAACTCGGCGCGGAAGGCTCCGGCCACATCCTGTCGCTCGACCGTCATTCCACCGGTGACGGCATTGTCTCCGCACTGCTGGTGCTCGCCGCGATGAAGCGCAGCGAAAAAACGCTCGCCGAATTGCTCGATGGCGTGACGCTCTTCCCGCAGAAACTCATCAACGTGCGGATGAAACCGGGCGCCGACTGGAAGGGCAGCGACCTGATCCGCCGTGCTATCGCCCGTGCGGAAGATGCGTTAAATGGTCGCGGCCGCGTACTGATCCGCGCGTCCGGAACTGAGCCCGTTCTGCGCGTGATGGTGGAAGCCGAACACGCCAACGACGCCATGCAGCATGCAGAATCGATTGCGAATGCAGTCACGCAGGCCACTGCCTGATTAGCGCAATTCAGATTGGGACGGCACCTCGCCGTCCCAATTTTTGACACTGCCGTTCACACAGCTATTCACTCCGCATCACTTCCCATTTCTCGCGTTCGCAAACGTTCGCGCCCCTTGTTTTATCGCCTAATCTTCTGAAAAATGCCGCCGGCGCGTGAAATCGGCCGTTGTAGCGTCATTTCACCTGCCATAACGCCTTTCACCATAGTAATCCCACTGTCATATCTGTTTCACGGTTAGTCACGTTACTGTCATAAAGAGACCCTAAGCTTCGCGGTGTTCAAGTTATCCGCTCACACCCTTGGAGATTTCAATGAAATTGATGCAAACCGTGTTCGCTGGCGTCGCTGGCGTCGCTGGCGTCGCTGGCGCGCTTTTCGGGATCGCAGCGCAAGCTGCAGACATCACCGGCGCGGGCAGCACCTTCGCAGCTCCGATCTACACGAAGTGGGCCGACGCTTACCAGAAGACGGGTGGCGGCAAGGTCAACTATCAAGGTATCGGCTCGTCGGGCGGTATCAAGCAGATCGAAGCGAAGACGGTCGACTTCGCAGGTTCGGACGCTCCGCTGAAGGACGACGAGCTGGCGAAAGCAGGCCTGTTCCAGTTCCCGACGGTGGTCGGCGGCGTGGTGCCGGCTGTGAATATGCCGGGCGTGAAGGCTGGCGAACTGACGCTGTCGGGCGAAGTGCTCGGCGACATCTACCTAGGCAAGATCAAGAAGTGGAACGATCCGGCGATCGTTGCACTGAACCCGAAGGTCAAGCTGCCGGATACGGACATCGCAGTGGTCCGTCGCGCTGACGGCTCGGGCACGACGTTTATCTGGACGAACTACCTGTCGAAGGTCAACGCTGACTGGAAGTCGAAGGTCGGTGAAGGCGCAACGGTCAGCTGGCCGACGGGTACGGGCGGCAGGGGCAACGACGGCATCGCAGCTTTCGTTCAACGTCTGCCGGGCGCAATCGGCTACGTGGAATGGGCATACGTGAAGCAGAACCACATGACGTACGTCGCAATGAAGAACTCGATGGGCGCAGTGGTCGAGCCGAAGATGGAAACGTTCAAGGCAGCGGCAACTGGCGCTGACTGGTCGAAGTCGTTCTACCAGATCCTGACGAACGAGCCGGGCAAGGACGCATGGCCGATCGTCGGCGCAACGTTCGTGCTGCTGCACACGGCGCAGGACAAGCCGGCACAAGGCACGGAAACGCTGAAGTTCTTCGACTGGGTGTTCAAGAACGGCACCCAGGCTGCAAACGATCTGGACTACATCTCGCTGCCGGATTCGGTGACGGCTGAAATCCGTTCGCAATGGAAGTCGAAGGTGAAAGACGCTTCGGGCAAGGCAATCGCCGAGTAAGTTTCACCGTAGCTAGTCGTACGTAACACGCTGGCCGTCCCCACATGAGGACGGCCAAGTGCATTACCCCGCATCATTCCAAGCATTGCCGTCCGCGCGACATCAGTCAGCGGGAACTGCAAACAGATTTATCAGGCTCTCATGTCCGATACCCAATTCGCATCTGGCGCGGCAAGGTCGACACCGCCCGGCAGTGCATCCCAGCAGAAGGCGCCCAGCCGTTTCGGAGACGTGATCTTCGGCGGTCTCGCACGCCTTGCGGCAATCGTGACGCTGCTGCTGCTCGGCGGCATTATCGTGTCGCTCATTATCGCTTCCATGCCGTCGATCAAAGAGTTCGGTCTGACATTCCTGTGGACCTCGGACTGGGATCCACCAGGCAAGCATTTTGGCGCACTCGTGTCGATTTACGGCACCATCGCCACCTCCATCATTGCACTCATCATTGCGGTGCCGGTCAGCTTCGGCGTCGCGCTCTTTCTGACCGAACTTTCGCCCGCGTGGCTGCGCCGGCCGCTCGGCATCGCGATCGAACTGCTCGCCGCGATTCCGTCGATCGTGTACGGCATGTGGGGTCTGCTCGTGTTCGCGCCGATCTTCGCGACGTATTTCGAGAAGCCGCTCGGCGTCGTACTCGGCGGCATCCCGTTCGTCGGCGCGCTGTTCCAGGGTGCGCCCATCGGCATCGGCATTCTGTGCGCCGGCGTGATCCTCGCGATCATGACCATTCCGTACATCGCCTCGGTGATGCGCGACGTGTTCGAAGTCACGCCCGTGCTGCTGAAGGAATCGGCGTACGGCATCGGCTGCACGACGTGGGAAGTCATGTGGAAGATCGTGCTTCCGTTCACGAAGAACGGCGTGATCGGCGGCGTGATGCTCGGCCTCGGTCGCGCACTCGGCGAAACGATGGCGGTGACGTTCGTGATCGGTAACACCAATCTGCTCGACAACGTGTCGCTCTTCTCGCCGGGCAACAGTATTACGTCGGCGCTCGCCAACGAATTCGCGGAAGCGGATCCGGGCCTGCACACGTCGGCGCTGATGGAACTCGGCCTCATCCTGTTTGTGATTACTTTCATCGTGCTCGCGATCTCGAAGATCATGCTGCTGCGTCTGCAGAAATCGGAGGGCGCGAAATGAGCCAGCCCACCCTGAACATGCCGGGTTCGAACGACGCCGCCGCGCTCGAAGCGATGCGCGCGCGTCTGCAGGGACGCCGCCGTCTGACCAACGCAATCGCGCTCACGTGCTCGCTCGCCGCAATGGCGTTCGGCCTGATCTGGCTCGTGTGGATTCTCTATACGACGCTGCGTCTCGGTATCGGCGGCCTGTCCGTCGAGCTTTTCACGCAGTCTACGCCGCCGCCGAACACCAATGGCGGCGGTCTCGCCAACGCCATCGTCGGCAGCCTGCTGCTGGTCGCGCTGGCTACGCTGGTCGGCACGCCGATCGGTATTCTCGCGGGTGTCTATCTCGCCGAATACGGTCAGAAGGGCTGGCTCGCGAGCGTCATGCGCTTCATCAACGACATTCTGCTGTCGGTGCCGTCGATCGTGGTCGGTCTCTTCGTCTACGCGCTGGTCGTCGCGAAGATGGGTCACTTCAGCGGCTGGGCCGGCGTATTCGCACTCGCGCTGCTGCAGATTCCGATCGTGATCCGCACGACCGAAAACATGCTGAAGCTGGTGCCGAACGCACTGCGTGAAGCCGCCTTCGCACTCGGCACGCCGAAGTGGAAGATGGTGCTGTCGATCACGCTGAAGGCGTCGGTCGCGGGTATCGTCACCGGTTTGCTGCTCGGCGTTGCGCGTATCGCGGGTGAAACCGCGCCGCTGCTCTTCACGGCACTGTCCAACCAGTTCTTCTCGCTCAACCTGAACCAGCCGGTTGCGAACCTGCCGGTCACGATCTACAAGTTTGCGATGAGCCCGTTCGCGCAATGGCAGTCCCTTGCGTGGGCCGGCGTCTTCCTGATCACGCTCGCGGTGCTCGGACTGAACGTCCTCGCGCGCACGGTCTTTTCGAATAAGTAAGGGCGGAGTGTAATCCGATGAATATGGCAGAAACTCAATTCAATCCGACCGCGCGTCCCACGGCGCCTGCCAGTTCCGATCCCGTGCAAGGCGGCCAGGCGCATGCGCCGTCGCGTCCGAAGATCGAGATCAACAACCTGAACTTCTTCTACGGCAAGTATCACGCGCTGAAGAACATAAACCTGCAGATTCCAGAAGGCAAGGTAACCGCGTTCATCGGCCCGTCGGGTTGCGGCAAGTCCACGCTGCTGCGCACGTTGAACAAGATGTACGCGCTCTATCCAGAGCAGCGCGCCGAAGGCGAAATCCTGATGGACGGCAAAAACCTGCTGACGTCCAAGCACGACATTTCGCTGCTGCGTGCACGTATCGGCATGGTGTTCCAGAAGCCGACGCCTTTCCCGATGTCGATCTACGACAACATCACATTCGGCGTGAAGATGTTCGAAACGTTGCCGCGCTCGGAAATGGATGACCGTGTCGAATGGGCGCTCACCAAGGCCGCGCTGTGGAACGAAGTGAAGGACAAGCTCGGCCAGAGCGGTTACGGTCTGTCGGGCGGTCAGCAGCAGCGTCTGTGTATCGCACGCGGCATCGCGATCCGTCCGGAAGTGCTGCTGCTCGACGAACCGTGCTCCGCGCTCGACCCGATCTCCACGGGCCGCATCGAAGAGCTGATCGCCGAACTGAAGAGCGATTACACGGTGGTGATCGTCACGCACAACATGCAACAGGCTGCCCGCTGTTCGGACTACACTGCTTACATGTACCTCGGCGAGTTGATCGAATTCGGCGATACCGAAAAGATCTTCATTAAGCCGGTCCGCAAGGAAACCGAGGACTACATCACCGGCCGTTTCGGCTAAGCCGACGAGCAAAACAAGAGAATACGACATGTCCGACAAACACCTGTCCAGTCAGTTCGACGCCGACCTGAATCTGGTTTCCTCGAAGGTGCTCGAAATGGGCGGCCTCGTCGAATCGCAGATCGTCAAGGCGATGCAGGCGCTCAACGAATTCGACCTTGACGTCGCCGAACAGGTGATCGCGGCCGAAGATCGCCTGAACAAGATGGAAGTAGAGATCGACGAAGAGTGCAGCAACATCATCGCGCGCCGTCAGCCGGCCGCGCGTGACCTGCGTCTGCTGATCGCGATTTCGAAGACCATCACGAACCTCGAACGCGCGGGCGACGAAGCCGAAAAGATCGCCAAGCGCACCAAGCGTCTGATGGAAGACGGCGTATCGCGCACCATCAACATCGCCGAAATCAAGATGTCGGGCGAGATGGCCGTGTCGATCCTGCGCCGTGCGCTCGACGCGTTTGCGCGTCTCGATACGGTGGCCGCCGCGCAGATCGTGCGCGACGACAAGGCGATCGACGAGGAATTCCGCGCCTTCGTGCGCAAGCTGATCTCGTACATGACGGAAGATCCGCGTTCGATCTCCGTGGGCCTCGATTTCCTGTTCATCGCGAAGGCGATCGAGCGGATCGGCGACCACGCGAAGAACATCGCGGAATTCATCATTTACATTGTGAAGGGCACGGACGTGCGGCACCAGTCGCGCGACACGCTCGAACGCGAAGCCCTCAGTTAACTCAAGAGATAAGGTCAAGAGGTGCCGATGCCCAGCAGCATTCTCGTCATTGAAGATGAGCCCGCTATTTCCGAACTGATTTCGGTCAATCTTCAACATGCCGGACACTGCCCGATTCGTGCGTACAACGCCGAACAGGCGCAGAACCTGATCAGCGACGTCCTGCCCGATCTGGTCCTGCTCGACTGGATGTTGCCGGGCAAGTCCGGCATTGCGTTCGCGCGCGACCTGCGCAACAACGAACGCACCCGCCACATTCCGATCATCATGCTGACGGCACGTGGCGATGAGCAGGACAAGGTGCTCGGCCTCGAAATCGGCGCCGACGACTACGTGACGAAGCCGTTCTCGCCGAAGGAACTGATGGCGCGCATCAAGGCGGTGTTGCGCCGCCGTGCGCCGCAGCTCACGGAAGACGTCGTGGCAATCAACGGT
The DNA here is from genome assembly GCA_940747215.1 of uncultured Paraburkholderia sp. Lineage (GTDB taxonomy): Bacteria > Pseudomonadota > Gammaproteobacteria > Burkholderiales > Burkholderiaceae > Paraburkholderia. Next base: position 18,031 of record CALNWS010000017.1, read on the forward strand.
CTGAAGCTCGATCCGGCCACGCATCGCGTCGCGGCGCACGCCGAAGGCAGCGAGATCAGGCTCGATCTCGGTCCGACCGAATTCCGTCTGCTGCATTTCTTCATGACGCACCCCGAGCGCGTGCATAGCCGCACGCAATTGCTCGATCAGGTGTGGGGCGATCACGTGTTCGTCGAAGAGCGTACGGTGGACGTGCATATCAAGCGCCTGCGTGCGGCACTGAAGCCCGCCGGTTGCGATGCTATGATTGAGACGGTTCGCGGCAGCGGCTACCGTCTTGCGAAGAGTGCCTGAGTTGTGTCGAGATAGAGTTGACGTCAAGCGGTGTACTCGAGTCGTTCAGGCGCCCGCGCCACATAAGTAGTAAACCCGTCGTCATGCAACGCGCCGAGGTCCACGTCGGGCGCGTATGTTTTTCTCTTCGATCGTATAGACCATGAATATCATCTGGGCGCGCTCCATCGTGTCGGTCGTGCTGCTGGCTGTTCTGTGCACGGTGGTCGGCGCGCTCGTGAACGTCAAGGCGGGCCTTGCTCTCGCGATTGTCCTGCTGCTCGTACAGAGCGTCTTCAGTACATTCCACAAACAACGCCTCTGGCGTCTGCTCGACGCGCCGGTCTACGGCGAAGTGCCGAGCGCGCCCGGTATCTGGGGCGAAATCTATTACCGTCTGCATAAGCTAGCGAAGCGCTGGCACGCGCAGGTGCGCCAGGTCGAGCAACAGCATTCACGTTTCATCCAGGCGATTCAGGCATCGCCGAACGGCGTGGCGATGCTTGACGATCACGATCAGATCGAGTGGTGCAACGCGATCTCCGAAATCCATTTCGGGCTCGACGCCAAGCGCGATCTGTGTCAGCATATCACACACCTCGTGCGCCAGCCGGACTTCGTGCGCTATCTGAATTCGCATCGCTACGAAGACATGCTGATCATGCGCGGCATGGGCGAGAAGCGTCAGAACGTGCTTTCGGTACAGGTGTTTCCGTACGGCGAAAATCGCAAGCTGGTGCTGTCGCAGGACATCACCGAACTGGAGCGCACGGACGTCATGCGGCGTGATTTCGTGGCGAACGTGTCGCACGAACTGAAAACGCCGCTCACGGTGCTCTCGGGCTTTCTGGAAACCATGCGCGAGCTGCCGTTGGGCGAAGCGGAGCGCGCGCGTTATCTCGAACTGATGGAGCAGCAGGCGTCGCGCATGCGGCATATCGTGAGCGATCTGCTGGTGCTTGCGAAGCTCGAAGGCGACAACAAACCGCCGAGCGATCAGACGGTGGATATGTGCGTGGTCTTGCGGCATCTGCAGGACGATGCGGAGAGCCTTTCCAGCGATCATCACAAGATCGTGTTCGATACCGACGAAGGCCTGACCGTCACGGGCGTTGAGACGGAGATTCTGAGTGCGTTCGGCAATCTCGTCACGAACGCGATCCGCTATACGCCGGACGGCGGCGCGATCAAGGTAAGCTGGCATGCGCAAGGCCGCAACGCGGTGTTCTCCGTCACCGACAGCGGCTTGGGTATTCTGGCTGCGAACATTCCACGTCTCACGGAACGTTTCTATCGCGTGGACCGCAGCCGTTCGCGTGACACGGGCGGCACGGGGCTCGGCCTCGCGATCGTGAAGCACGTGCTGCAACGGCATGACGCGCAACTCGACGTAAAGAGCGAAGAAGGGCGCGGCAGTACGTTCACGGTGCGTTTCCCGGCGTTTCGCACGGAGCGCCGTCAGCCGACTCCGACCTGATCTTCACCGCGTTCAGTCAGCGTCGCAGCAAAGTTTCAGTACATGTTTCAGTACATAAAACTCCCGCCTTGCAGCCGCGCTGCAAGGCGGGGTTCTGGTTTCCGCTACGGCAGGTTCGGCAGCTTCGGCAGGTTCGGCAGCTTCGAGAGAGCCGCTTACGGGCAGAATCTCGTGAGCAGGCTCATCTGCGCATTGCGCGACGATTTGCCTGGACGACGGCACCGGTAATGACCGTCGCTCTGCATGAGCCACGCCGACTGGTTGTCGCCGAGGAACACCGACAGACCTTCCGCGATCACACGTCGCTTGAGGCGGCGGTTGTTGACCGGGAACGCCACTTCCACACGGCGGAAGAAGTTGCGATCCATCCAGTCCGCGCTCGACAAATACACCTGTTCCTTGCCGCCGTCGTAGAAATAGAAAATACGATGGTGCTCAAGGAAGCGCCCGACGATCGAGCGCACCGTGATGTTCTCCGACAGCCCCGGCACGCCGGCTTGCAACGAACACACGCCGCGCACGATCAGATCGATCTTCGCGCCGGCCTGCGAGGCTTCGTACAGCTCCGCGATCACGGTGGGTTCGAGCAGTGCGTTCATCTTCGCGACGATGCGCGCCTTCTTGCCCGCGCGCGCATGCTCGGCTTCGGCGCGAATCGCGTTGACGAGTTTCGGGTGCAGCGTGAACGGCGATTGCCACAGTTCATGCAGCTTCAGTTCGCCGCCGATGCCCGTCAGTTGCTGGAACACGTGGTGCACGTCTTCGCAGATTTTCTGGTCGGCCGTCACCAGACCGAAGTCAGTATAAAGACGCGCGGTACGCGGATGATAATTGCCCGTGCCAAGGTGCACGTAGCGCTTGAGCAAACTCTTGCCGCCTTGCGACACACGGCGCACGATCAGCATCATCTTCGCGTGGCATTTGTGGCCCACGACGCCGTACACGACGTGCGCGCCCACCGCTTCGAGCTGCGACGCCCAGTTGATATTCGTTTCTTCGTCGAAGCGCGCGAGCAGTTCCACCACCACGGTGACTTCCTTGCCGTTGCGCGCGGCCTGCATGAGCGCGTCCATCAGCGGCGAGTCGGTGCCCGTGCGGTAGATGGTCTGCTTGACCGCGACCACGTTCGGATCTTTCGCGGCCTGCAGCAGCAGTTCGAGCACCGGCTGGAAGCTTTCGTACGGATGATGCAGCAGCACGTCGCCCTGATCGATCACGTCGAACATGCTCGCGCTGTTGGTGATCTGCGTAGGAATCGCGGGAATATGCGGGACGAATTTCAGGTCCGGGCGGTCGACCATTTCGGGCAGTTGCATCAACCGCACGAGATTGACCGGGCCGTCGGCGTAATAGCAATCCTTGTTGGAGAGGCCGCTTTCGTCGAGCAGACGCCGCACGACATGCGCGGGCGTGTCCGCCGAGACTTCGAGGCGTACCGCGTTGCCCAGATGCCGCGCCGGCAGTTCGCCTTGGAGCGCCACGCGCAGGTTGGTGATTTCGTCTTCGTCGACGAACAGTTCGCTGTTACGTGTGATGCGAAACTGGTTGCAGCTGCGCACGACGAGGTTCGGGAACAGCTCGCCCACGAAGCGTTGCAGCAGCGAGCTCAGCAGCACGAAACCGTGCGGATAACCCGACAGTTCCTGCGGCATGCGCACGAGGCGCGGCAGCGCGCGCGGCGCCTGCACGATGCCCATCATCGCCTGACGGCCGAACGCGTCTTTGCCTTCGAGTTCGACGACGAAGTTCAGGCTCTTGTTGAGCACGCGCGGAAACGGGTGCGCCGGATCGAGACCGATTGGCGTGAGCACCGGCAGCAGCTCGTCGAAGAAGTAGTTGCGTGCCCATTCGGTCTGCGCTTCGCTCCACGCTTCGGTGCCGTGGAAATAGATGCCTTCGCCTTCGAGCGCGGGCAGCACGGTGTCGTGCAGCATCGCGTACTGGCGATGCACGAGCTTCTGTGCGCGCTCGACCACGAGGTCATATACGTGTTGCAGCGACATGCCGTCCGGCGACAGGGTACCGGGGTTGTCGCGCATCTGTTCCTGAAGCCCGGCCATGCGGACTTCAAAGAATTCGTCGAGATTGCTACTGGTGATGCAGATGAACCGCAGGTGTTCGAGCAGAGGGACCGAGGGGTCGGCGGCTTGCGCCAACACACGCTCGTTGAAACCCAGTATGCCCAGCTCGCGATTCAATAGGGGGTAGCGGATGGACATCGGTAGCGAGAATGGAATTTCAGGAAGTGAGGCGGAAAGACGCTCGGAAATTCTCACAGTATGATGACGCTGTTATGACAAATTGAAATTTAATTCTACGCCGTATCGTGCGTATGTCGTCAATATAACGCAGTGCGCATGGGATCATGGACGCCCGCCAATGCTGCGAGGTGACATCGTGAGGCTTGGTACGCTGAAGGTGTCTTTGAACAGCGGGGCGGGGTACAAGGCGCCTCGGGCACCGGGTGGGCATCCGGTCCTCCCCAACGCGTCCGCCGCCGCGCTCGCGCGCATGGAGTCTCTTTACCCGATGGCCAATACCTCGCAACTCCTCGCAGCCGTCGACATGGGCTCGAACAGCTTCCGCCTGATCGTAGGCCGGGTTGAGGAAACCGAGGCGGGCAGCCAGATCTATCAGGTCGACGCGCTGCGCGAGCCGGTGCGTCTTGCGGCTGGGTTGTCGCGCGACAAGATGCTCGACCGCGCGTCGCAGGTGCGCGGCTGGGACGCGCTCAAGCGTTTCGGCGAACGTCTGCGTGACTTCCATCCCGACCACGTTCGCGCAGTCGCCACCAATACGTTGCGCATCGCGAAGAACGCGGGCGAGTTTCTCGGCGAGGCGCAGGCCGCGCTCGGTTTTCCGATCGAAGTGATCGCGGGCCGCGAAGAAGCGCGTCTCATCTACGCGGGCGCTGCGCATTCCGTGCCAGCCAGCGCGGGCAAGCGGCTCGTCGTGGACATCGGCGGCGGCTCGACGGAATTCATCATCGGCTCGCATTACACGCCGATCAAGATGGAGAGCCTGTACATCGGCTGCGTGAGCCATAGCTGCGCGTTCTTCCCGGCCAGCAATGTCGACGAATACACGATGCGCCAGGCCGAACTCGCCGCCAGCCGCGAAATCCAGATCATTTCCGCCGAGTACAAGAAAACCGGCTGGGAGCAGGCCATCGGCTCGTCGGGCACGGCGCGCGCGCTGGCCGAACTCGTCGAGGCGAACGGCTTCAACGATCCGGGCATCACGCACGGCATTTCGCGCGGTGGTCTCGAACGTCTGAAACGTGCGTTGATCAAGGCGGAGAACGTCAATCGTCTTAAGCTGATCGCGTTGAAGGGCGATCGCATTCCAGTGCTGGCGGGCGGTCTGTCGATCATGATCGCGGTGTTCGACGAACTCGGCGTGGATTACGTCGATACGACCGACGGCGCGTTGCGTCTGGGCGTGCTGTACGACCTGCTGGGGCGTTCGCAGCACGAAGACATGCGTGTGGTCACGGTCGAGGGTTTCATGCGCCGCTACGGCGTGGATCGCGTTCAGGCGGGGCGAATCGGCGAGCTGGCTGTGCGCTTTTACGACCAGTTCGAAGAGCCGGACGAAGAGCGTCGCGCGGAAAACCGCATGTTCCTCGGCTGGGCCGCTGCGCTGCACGAAATCGGCCTGTCCATCTCGCATAGCGCGTATCACAAGCATTCAGCCTATATCGCGAGCAATGCCGACATGCCGGGCTTTTCGCGCACCGATCAGGCGAGGCTCGCCGCGCTCGTGCTCGGTCATGCAGGCAAGCTCGGCAAGCTGTCGCAAACGCGCGAGGTGGAGTGGCCGCTGCTGTTCTGTCTGCGGCTCGCAGCGCTCTTGTGCCGCCGGCGTGCGGACGTCGGCTTGCTCGGCATCACGGTCGCCCAAGTGAACGGCGGCTACGAAGTGCGTCTGCCGAACGAGTGGGTCGCCAATAATCCGCTTACCGACTACAGCCTGATCCAGGAAGCGGCGGAGTGGGAGAAAGTCGGGATTCCGTATCGAGTCGTTTATACGGACGAGTGATTCTCGCAATTCCTTGCGATGCAAATGAGCCCGGCATGCGATGCCGGACTTTTCGTTGGACGCTCGGACAGATGCGCGCCGTGCAGCGCACATTCGAAAAAGCTTCTTAACGCTGCAACGCGTCGCCGAGGAAGTGACACGCGTAACGTGCGTTGACATCCGACAGACGGAAGAGCGTCAGGAAGTCGGCCGTGTTGAAATCGGGATCCCATGCCGGTGCGCCACAAATTTTCGCGCCGAGACGCAGATAGCCTTTGACGAGCGGCGGCGGGGCGACCTGCGTGCCCGTTTGCAGATCGTCGATCGGCAACGGCGTGTGCGGGAACGCGCGATATTCCGGCGCGGTCAATGCGCTGTCGCGCAGCGAGCAATACAGGTTGGCTGCATAGTGGCCGCCGTCGGCCATCGCGACGCTCGCGCAGCCGAGCATCGTTTCGTAGCCGTTGTGCTTCATGTAGGCGGCGAGACCGGCCCACAGCGACATGATCACCGAACCGCTGCGATAGTCGGGATGCACGCACGAGCAGCCCACTTCCACCATCTTCGCGCGCAGGTGCGTGAGACGCGCGACACGTCGAATTCGCTCTCCGCATACAGGCGTCCGATGCGGGCTGCCTGATGCGGCGGCAGCGCGCGATACGTGCCGACCACCTTCAGCGTGTCGAGATCACGCACCAGCAGGTGATCGCAGTAGGAATCGAATGAGTCGACGTCGAGACCTACGGGGCCCGTGAGGCGCGCGCCCATTTCGTCGGCGAAAGCACAGTAACGCAGACGCTGTGCTTCGCGCAGTTCTTCATCGGTACGTGCCCACGTGACTTGCAGGCGATGTTGGGCGGTGACCGTTTCTTCAGCGCGCGGCAGGCGACGCGACTCGAAGAGCGAAGCGAGTGGCAGGGTAGGCGTCGGCAGTTCTCGCATTGGTGCATCTTGGTCGAAAAAAGGAGACTTCTTTTAAGGAGACTTCTTTTTTCGCCATTGTAGTAACGCCTGGTGACGCTCGCATGGCAATGCCATGACGATTGGATGACTGCCCGTAAGGCGCATAACTATGAATCTCGCGGATCGCTTCTTCCGACTGTTGTTTCCGCGCGAAAACGCCGTGGGTGGCGGGCTGCGGAGGCACGCTGCAGTGCGATCCTATGACGGCGCTACGTCTCGCGTGGCGACATCGTCATGAACAGGAGCGCGCTCCGGCAGTGCAATTCCGCCTGCTGAAGCGCGTCGAGAACCGGGTTCTGGGTTGCGTTAAACTAGGTCGGGCGTGATGGCTGCGCGGAGCACGGCCTGATCGTCGCCGTCGCGCTCGCGGCTCGCGATCCACCAGACGCCCGCTTTCTTTACAGGCCAGCTCGTGCCGCTCTGCGCGAGCAGACGCGCGGCGACGTGGCCGAGCGTCGGTTGATGTCCGACGATTACGACGGTTTGCGCGACACCGCCAAGCCAGCCGGCGGCTTTGAGCACGTCGTCGGCGCTCGCGTTCGGCGCGATTTCGCACACGACGCGATACTGGTCGCTCAGCGTTTCGGCGGTCTGAATGGTGCGCACGGCAGGACTCGCGAGCACCACGGCGTCATCCGGTAAACGCGTGCGCAGCCATTTGGCGACGGTCTGCGCCTGCTTGCGGCCACGTGTGGTGAGCGCGCGAGCAAGGTCACTGTCACTGCTCGCGATACCTTCGGCTTCGGCGTGACGCCAGAGAATCAGATCCATGCTTGTCTCCCTTAGTCCGTCGTTGGTCGGTGCTGACACTGTCTCTCGCTCCGACCGCCATTTGCGCGCAGGGTTACGTTTATCGTTGTCATGACAGTCGTGACCAAAAAAACGACTGCCTCGCGATCGCAACTGAAACGAGATGTGGCTTGAACGGATTTCGACGCCCAGAAAGCAAAACCCGCGGAGCCGGAGGCTACGCGGGTTTTGCTTTTCGTGGTCGGAGCGAAAGGATTCGAACCTTCGACCCTCTGATCCCAGATCAGATGCGCTACCAAGCTGCGCTACGCTCCGACGCATTCAAAATTCTACGTGGCTTTGGGTGCCAGAGTCAATCACGATTTGCATCGGTGCTGTAGCGGTCAGGAAAACGCGAGGCGCGCGGTCACGAAAGCGGGTCAGGCGACTCGAAAACGCGTGCCGTTATATCCGTCCCATCAACAGCAACACGATCACGATGATCAGAGAACAACACCGACGAGACCCGTCGGACGATAGCCCCAGCCGCTGCTATACGGCCAGCTTGGCAGTGCGCCGATCAGCAGAAGAATGAGCACGATCAGCAGTATGGTTCCGATAGTCATTTGAATGCTCCCTGTCGGTCCTTCGCATCGCTCGCGCGAGGTGGTCTGGTTGGTCCGGCGTACGAGCGCCGGGACGATCGATCGACGCGCACGAGACGGCGCCCCTGCAGGCATCTATTTAGCAAGGCATGTACCCATTAATCGAAGCCATAGGACGAGCGTGCTGACGAGGGAAGGGGAGCACGTGGGAAACTGCGAGGGCGGTTTGAAGGAAGAAATTGCGCGGCTATGTGGAAGCGAAAATGAGCGCACGAAAAGCATGCGGGTCAGCGTAATTCGTCCAATGGAATAGAAGTCCAATGGAATAGAATATGCCCCGATCTGCGCGTCATGTCGTTGCCAGCGCTTCAGTGCCGGCGACGCATCCAGTGCGGCCTATGGGCACATGCTGATGAGTGAACCAGTGATGCAGTATGCTTTCGCCATCGTGTTCACGCCGATACGTGCGCGATTCGAAAATAGACAAGGCGAGTAGCACCAGCAGACCTATTGCGAGGCCGATCAGGCCTGCGATCGATTCAGCGTCCATGACAGTCTCCTTTGACATGCGACGGTGACTTAATGGTAGTTCACGCAGCATGAAAAGGCGCGGCAATGCCGTGTAGAAAGTTGAGGAACGCGCTTTGCAGGTAGACTCACGGGTTTCGGTTTTTTGTCGCGTACGTCTGCTCGTTTTGCGAGAAGCATGAGCCAGACGGTGCGCTATCGCTGTTCACGCCTTTCCACCCCGCTTCGAGAGATCGACCGCTTATGATCCGCGTTCCAATGATCGTGTTACTGTTTGCCGCCGGGCTTGTCGGCTGTGCCAATACGCTTGGTAATCACGGCTTGCCGCCGCAAGATCCGCCTGACTACCACGGCGTGCCGACCGACAGCCGTCCGCTCGCGATGGTGCCCACACCAGTCGCGCCTTAAGAGAACGCCGTAAGAGGCACATGGCGGGTGACGGTTCGCTTGATCTGCAGATAGAGGCGAAGCGCCAGCGCGGGCTAAGGCGATTCTAGGCCGCGCGCTTTATGCGAAATGTATGCGCTTATTTCAAGGCGTAACTACGCGGAGTGCGTAGGGTACTCACGTGAGCGCCGTGCGAGTGAAATTGCAAGTGGTGCCGGCGTGTGCCAGCCTCATGCATGTCCTGCCGCGACGCTCTTCACGACGCTCGGTACATAGCGCGCGAGCGTTGCGCCGCGCGCCGCCATGAAGATCGCGAACGACACCACCATCGACATCATCAATTCGCGCGTGCGTGTCGCGCCGATAAACACGCCGTCGAGCAGAAAGCCCTATACCGACACCACGGGCGATAACGCGGCCCACGGCAGATAGACTTCGGCGGTCGCGCGCACGGCGAGCTGATCAGTCAGACGCTCGATGATCCACGTGCCCGCGCCCCAATAAACCAGTGCAAATCCGAGTGCGCTGAGCGCCGACCACAGTGCCGTCACCTTGACCGCCTGAGCGAACGCGTGTCGATCGCCGCACCGACGAGCGCTTCCGCGGCGTGCGCGAAGCCGTCGAGTCCATATGCCATGAAGGTCTGGAAATTAAGCAGGAGCGCGTTCGCGGCGAGTGTCGCGTCGCCTTGCCTCGCGCCCAGATGCGCGAACCGGCCGAACGAGCACAACAGACACAGCGTGTGCACGAAGATGTCGCAATTCAGCACGACGAGCCGCTTGAGCGCCACCGCGTCGAAGAGACTGGCGCGATTCAGTGCAGGCAGGCCGCGTGGACGGCCGTGCCACAAGAGCGCTGCGCCGAGCACGAAGCCGAACGCGTCGGCGTTAGCCGTGGCCGCGCCGATGCCGGCCACACCCCAGTGAAATATGCGTACATGTAGAGCAGGACCGCCACGATGTTCACGCTGTTGATGAACACCTGCGAGAGCAGCGCGAGCCGCACGCGCTGCGTGCCGAGTAACCAGCCGAGCACGACGTAGTTGCCGAGCGCGAGGTCGTCCGCGCGCCGTGCGACTGAGCGACGAGGCCCGTCACTGAGCGACGAGGTCCGTCGTGCCCATACGCAGGAAGCTGAAGCCCCAGAACACGAAGTTGAAAAAGAGTCTGCCGAGCGCGACGCCGCCGAGATACGACGCGTCGCTCAGATGACCGGCGACGGCCGTGTCGACCGCGCCGAGAATCGGCTGTGTGAGATTGGCAAGGACGATGGGGAAGGCGAGCGTCAGGACGCGGTGGTGCCAGTGAGTGGGCACCGCCGCTTCGTCCGCGCCGTTCTGCGACGGCGTGTCCTGCGCGGGGCAGGTGTCGCTCAACTACGTTCCTGCACGCAAACCCACGGCGAGACCACGATGGCCCACAGGTCGGGGTCGCGCGCGGCGAAATCGGCTGCCGTTTCGGATTGCACGCGCTCCAGCAGGCCCGAAGAGAGCCATTGCGTGACCTGCGTGGTGTCGTCGCTGGCGATGGCCTCGGCGACGCTGACCAGATCGAGGTCGCGCGCCACGCGCAACAGCATGCCGCGCGCGAAAAAGCGTTCGAGTTCGGACCAGCCGATTTTGGCGGTTTCGGAGAGCAGCTTCGCGTAGAGCGGGCTCTGATTGGCGTCGTTGGAAGTCATCGTGAGCGGATTTCGGAAAGGGCGTAACTATATAAAACCGTCGCGGCTGGCCGCCTAGCCGGCGCGCGCTTCGGTACGCTTGTGGGTTTCGAAATTCATTCTGAACCTTCATGCCACAGGATTCAACGAAGCCGGTTCAAGTGGCGCAGGCGCATGTCGTGAGCGAGGCGACGCTCGCTCGGTCGACGTCGAGCAACTGATCGCCGCAAGCAACGCCGCAGGGCGCGAGCCGCTGCATTTCATCGACTGCGACCTCGAAGGCGCCGACCTGTCGCGCCTCGATCTGTGGCGCGCAATTCGAGCACTGCGCGATTGCCGAGGCATCGTTCTTCGGCGCGGCGCTGTCGCACACGCGCTGGCTGCGCTCTCGCGGACGTCAGGCGGATTTCGCGTCGGCCGACCTCGTCGACGCCGCTTTCCAGTCGAGTGACCTGAACAATACGAGCTGGTGACGCGCCAAACTGGCATCGGCGTCCTTCAACGGCTGCAAGCTCACGGGGGCGAGTTTCGAGGCGTGCACGTCGCTCGGCCTGAGCTTCTCGGAGACCTTGCTCGTCGGCGCGCATCTGCGTGGCCTGTCGTTTCGTAAAGCGACATTGCAACAGCTCGATTTCTCCGACGCCGACCTCGCAGGCGTCGATTTCCGCGAAGCGATTTTCGAAGGCGGCAGTCTGAAGGACGCCAACCTGAAGGGCGTGCGTTTCGACGGCGCGGATTTGCGCGACGCCGATCTGAGCGGCGAGCGCATCGGGATGCCGCGCGATCGCCTGCGTGGCCGGGTTATCTGAGGCGTGGAAATTCCGGCGCGCAGCGCTAGGAGGTCGAGGTTACGAGTCAGGCAACGATCAACGCAGCTTCGAAACCGTAATGCGCAGCGCGGCGGTTTCCGTTTGACCGGTTCGAGCCAGCACAAGCCCATGCCGTTGGGATCGCGTCGGGCAGGCCGAGCCACGGCTCGACGCAGTAGAAGTCCGATTCCGGCGCCTCGATCCACGTTGTGACCGCGTACCACGGCAGCGAGCCGCTGCGGTTCAGGTCGATCGTCACCACGCGGTTCAGGCCCGGCGCGGTGAGCCGCACCGGCTGATCCGGCTTGCCGGTAAGGCAGTGGAAGCTGTCGATGATGCGCGCTTCGTCGAGCGTGTACTTCGGCTCGCCGGGCTCGGCCGCAGTGATCGAACCGTCGGGCAACTGACGGCGGCTTTCGGTCGGCGGCAGTTCGAGCGTCGTCTCGCCGCGCTGTGTGTGCGGCAGCGTGAAGTAGAAGTGATGGCCGGCGTAGTAGGGCAGGCGTGTGTCACCGGTGTTCGTCGTGGTGAGCGCGACGTCCAGCGTGTTTGCGTCGACGAGCGTGTAGGCCGCCTCGAAACGGAAGCCGAACGGATAATCCGTGCGGGTCGCTTCGCTGTCGCCGAAGACGAGGCGCAGACCGGCGCTATGCACGTCGGCGTGAGCTTCGAACGGCAGATCGCGTGCAAAGCCGTGCATTGGCAGCTCGCGGACCGCGCCGGACGCGTCGCGCCAGAAGCCGAGCTTGCCGTCCACGCGATGCCGGCCGAGAAACGGAAACAGCAGCGGATTGCCGCCGCGGATACGCGCAGGCTGACTCCAGTCGGCGTGTTCGGGCCAATGAATCACCGATTCACCGTCGACGAGCCACGACATCAGGCGTCCACCGGCTTGCGGTGCGAAGCGGAGGACGGAATTGTCTTGGGCAATCTCAAGAATGTCCTGCTGCGGGGAGAGGGGCATGGTCGGAAGGCTGAGGTTCAATGGATTGAACGTGAGTTGGGCGCACGCCGAACACGACTGGAATGCCGCGTCAGGCGCGCTGACAGGTGCAGCGCAGAACTGTCGCGAAAGACCGATTTTGCGCTGCTTTGTGCTACGGGGAAACCCTTCTCGGGAAATTACGGGTGTTACTGACCGGCGATCCTTGTCGATAATTCATCTAACGGCTCGGTAACTTCTATTATCGGGCCACGTTCCTAGGAGAACGTATGGATCTCGCAATGGCAATGGGTGTAGCGTTGTTCGGCATGTTCGCGGCAAGCACGGTCTATTTCTTCTACAAGCTGGACCGTTGATCGCGCGCTGAATTTTCGCGCCGTTCCGTTCCTCTGCCCGTTCTGTTTTCGGGCTCCGCTCTCGCGTCGTTCGTTCGCTCCGGCGTTCGCCAACTGACACCTGAGTGCCCGGTCATCGAACCGGGCAGCAAAGCACACGTCTCGTTCCTGACGACAGACCGCTGATCGCGCGGCCTCATCTTGCAGCGTTCTTTTCCGCCGCGTAACAACGGTTTCGAGTTGTGGCGCGGTGTGTCAATATTTCCCCGAATGTGGCTTAACCGCTTGGCGGTGACTTTCGAGCTAGGCATAATCGGTGCACTTTTTGACGCGCCTGCCAATCCGTTTTGCGGCGCATCGTTCTCGACACTTTCCTTACAAGGACCGCCGCGTGAACCTGTCGTTTCTCATCTTCCTGAGCGTGCAGCAAGGCATCACCGAACTCTTCCCGGTGAGCAGCCTCGGCCATACGCTACTCGTGCCCGCCGTGTTCGGCATGCACATCGACAAACACGCGCCGCAGTTGCTGCCGTTCTTGGTCGCGCTGCACCTTGGCACGGCGCTCGCGCTGCTCTGGTATTTCCGCAAGCGCTGGTGTGCTCTGGTGCACGGTTTCTTCGCATCGTTCGGCGGCCGCCGCAACGACGACGCGCACATGATGTGGGCGCTGATCATCGGAACGATTCCGGCGGGTTTCGTCGGGCTGATTCTGGAAAAGCGCCTCGAGCGGATCTTTCACGATCTGCGGATCGTCGCGATTGCGCTGATCGTCAACGGTGTGCTGCTGTGGTTCGGCGATCGTCTACAACGCTCGCGCGCGCATCAGGCGCCGGAAAAGCTCACGTTCGGCCAAGCGTTTTTTGTCGGCCTCGCACAGATCGGCGCACTGATTCCCGGCTTCTCGCGCAGCGGCCTGACGATGATCGCCGGCAACGCAGCGGGACTCACGGCGGAGAAGTCGGCGGAGTTTTCGTTCCTGCTCGGCACGCCGATCATTTTCGCGGCCGGCGTGCTCGAATTGCCGAAGCTGTTTTATGCACCGGGTCAATTGGCCGACGCATTGCTCGGCGGCGTGCTGACCGCCATCTCCGCTTATCTGAGCGTGCGTTTCCTGATGCGCTACTTCGAAGGCCGCGGACGTCTCGCTTCGTTCGGCATCTATTGCGTGATCGCCGGCATCGTATTCCTCGGCTGGTTCATGATGCATCCGCAACCGATTTGAGCGCAGCTTGCCCGCGGCTCGCTTGCCGGAAGCGGGCCGCGGGGCGAGAAGCGGGAATCGTCGGTTATAATCCGGGCCCGCACGCGTGGCCCGCGCGATTTCCGGTCGCGGGCGCAGTCAGTTAGAATTTGAGTATTCGACGAAGCCCGTCGAAGAAACCTGCGCTCATCGGCGCAAGGTTCAAACACCGCGAATGGCATTCCGGTACGCCGGTTCAAATTGCGAGCGATGCACGTTTGTCGACGTCAGTCAGTCGGTGCATCGCTTCACATCATTACGGCAGTAGCTCAGTTGGATAGAGCATCGGCCTTCTAAGCCGAGGGTGGGGGGTTCGAGTCCCTCCTGCCGTACTTCTCCTTTTCGTTGGCGCTTACGCGAGCGGTTGCACGTCGATCGAATCGACGCGATCCGGATAAAATGCGAGGTGCTGCGTGATTTCCTTCACGCTCGAATAGGGCGATTCGTAAGTCCACACCGCGTTCACCGTTTTTTCTCGCTTCCGGGCGTGATGCTATAGTGTAAGCGCAGTCGCCCTTGTACGGGCAATACGTCGTGTGATCGGTGCGTTCGAGCAGCGTCATCTGCACGTCGTTGCGCGGCAGATAGTAGACGGGCGGATACGCTGCTTCGCGAAGCACGAGCGCTTTACGCGTATCGGCGATCACTTGGCCCGCGACGGTCACGATCAGGCGGGCGTTGGCGTCTTCGACGGTGATCGGATGATCGGGACCGGGCACCTTGATGGTTTTTGCAGTCATGTTGTCGAACTCCTGAATGAGTTAACAGGCGTGAGAAACGCGAATGCGTCTTCGCTCGAAGCATACGCTGCTCAGAGGAAAACCTCAGGAAAACGCGTTGTGACGCGAGCCGATTCTTCGCAGCATGTGACCGTCAGATAAAAAATGGCAGCCGAAGCTGCCCTGAAAAAAGACGGCGCGTGGGTCGCGCTCGCTCGCCGTCCGCTGCTTGCCTGCCTGTCGGCCGATTACTGCCTGATGTTCGGTGCCGCGGTCGATCGCCCATCGGCTTGCTGCCGTTGGCCTTCGGTGCAGCGTCACGCGCGGCGATACCCGGCAGCGTCGGCAGCGAGTAGCGATGCGTGATGAAGCGCAGGATCGACGTGGTGTCGTATTGCGTATGATTGACGTAGCCCTTCTTCGCGAACGGCGAAATGATCAGCGCCGGAATACGCGAACCCGGACCTCAGCGGTCGGCCTTCGGCGGCGCGACGTGATCCCAGAAGCCGCCGTTTTCGTCGTACGTCACGACCACGACCATGTTGTTCCACTGTGGGCTCTTCTGCAGATGCGCGATGACGTCCGCGATGTGCTGGTCACCCGAAGCGACGTCCGTATAACCGGCGTGCTCGTTCAGGTTGCCCTAGGCTTGTAGAACGACACTTGCGGCAGCGTGCCGGCGTCGATCGCCTTGATGAACTCGGAACCGGCGAGGCCGCCGTCGAGCAGGTGTTGCACGCGGTTCGTCGTGCCCGGTGCGAGGTCGGCGAAGTAGTTGAACGGCTGGTGATGCGGCTGGAAGTTCGGTGCCGTCAAGTTCGCGCCGTAAATCACGTTGCTCGCGCCCGTTTGCGCCGCGGAGACTGCCGAGCCCCACGCGCTGCCGCCATACCACGCCCACGACACGTTCGCGTTGTTCAACAGGTCGCCGATGTGCTGCTGCGTCTGCGCCGGCAGCGTCGTTGCCTGGCTCGGGTCGGCGAGGTTCACGTCACCGCTGGAAGCCGCCTTGTTGCCGCTCGGCTGATACGGCGGCTGCATCGTGTTGACCGCGTAGAAGTCAGGCGTCAGGTTGCCCGACTTGTCGAACTTCGGCGCGCCGGTCAGTGCCGAGGCCGGCGAGTCGCCTGCCGGCTTCAGGGAAACGCCGTCAGCTTGGAGCGTGTTGATCGAACCCGATGCCGGGCTCTTGTCCACATTCGAATAGAACGGCGTGCACGAGCAGATCAGCCACTGGTTCAGGAACGAGCCGCCGAACGCGCCCACGCGGCGAACTTGTCGTTCTTGCTGCCGTTGATCTGCATCTGGTTTTCGTAGAAGCGGTGCCACAGGTCGCGCGTCGTCGCCGTGATCGGCGTGTTGAAACCTTTCGGATCGTCGATCGCGAACGGCGCGTTCGGCAGATTTGCCGTCATGGCCGCCGTGATCACTGGCGTCACGCCGGTTTGCGTCAAACCGTTCCACACGGTCGGCAGCGTAGCCATCACGCTGCCGTCGCGGTCGAGCTGGCGCGAGTTCTCCGCCGTTACGTTCTGCAGGGCCGTTCGCGCCCGGGAAGTTGCCGTACAGGTTGTCGAAGCTGCGGTTTTCCGCGTAAATTAAGACGACGTTCTTGACCGCGGTGATATCCGGTTCGTTGACCTTGTCACCGCCGCCGCACGCATACAGGGTTAGTGCTGCTGCGATCGCGATGGGCGTTGCGCAGATCAGTTTCTTGTTCATTTATTTAGATGTGGTTTCACACTCTCGCGTTGGGGACGGGCCTGCCGGAATGCTTACAAAGCAGGCCGCGGGCGAAAGTATCGCAAGGGGATTTGACAGAAAGATGTAATTAATTACGAATTCATTTTGTTAGATTGTTTCTGTCGGCTGAATGTCATTTAAGAGACATGGGGATGAAATACGCTCGCGGTCTCTACAAACGCACACCTATTCATTCTTATGCGGCACGGTCTGACGGGGATTAGGGAAACGGCGGTTCGTTCGAAGGTGTGGCAAGGTGTCGATGCGACGCCTCGCCGTGCAGTCCTGACGGGCCTCGCAACGCTTGCGGCCGCGCTTGCGGTGAAGCTCGCCGGCTGCGATTTCGGTGTGTCGTCGACGGGCGTTCAGGCAGGCGCAAGCGCCGGTGCGGCGGCGTCTGCATCCATTGCTGCGTCCACTACCGTTGCGAGTGCCGTGGCGCCGGCCGCTGCTTCCGCCGTGCAAACCGCAGCCCCCGGCGGCGGGCAAACGCGTGCGCAGGTGTACGAATCGGTGCGTCAGATGACGGCGCTCGGCAAGCAGATCTTTTTCGATTCGTCGCTCTCTGGTTCCGGCAAGCTCGCGTGCGCGTCGTGCCACAGCCCGGATCACGCGTTCTCGCCGGCCAACGATTTGTCCGTGCAACTGGGCGGCAGCGACATGCATCGCACCGGTCTGCGGGCCGCGCCTACGCTCAAGTATCTGCAATCGGTGCCTGCCTTCACGGAGCACTATCACGAGTCCGATGACGATGGCGACGAAAGCGTCGACGCTGGCCCGACCGGCGGTCTGACATGGGACGGCCGCGTGGATCGCGGTTCGGATCAGGCACGTATAACCGCTGTTGTCGTCGTTCGAAATGGGTAGTTCGCCTGCAAAGGTGGCGGCCGCGGTGAAAGCCGCGCCTTACGCCGACGCGTTCCGCACCGCGTTCGGCGAGCATATTTTCGATAGCGACGAAGCCACGTTCAAGACCGTCCTGCAGTCGCTCGAAACGTACGAGCAGACGCCGGAAACGTTCTATCCGTATTTCCAGCAAGTACGACGCGTATCTCGTGGGCAAGGCGCAACTGACGAAGGCCGAGTTGCACGACCTCGAAGTTTTCATGTACGGGAAGAAGGGCAATTATTCGAGCTGTCACATCGCCCAGCGCACGTTGAGCGGCGCGCCGCCGCAGTTTAGCGACTTCGGTCTGATCGCGATCGGCGTACCGCGCAACCGCGCGCTGCCTGCGAATCGCGATCCGCATTTCTACGACCTCGGCGCATGTGGACCGGAGCACACCAGTCTGAAGGGAAGCGACGAGTTTTGCGGCATTTTCCGCACGCCGACGTTGCGTAACGTCGCATTGAATTCGCTGGAAGACGTGCTGCATTTCTATCCGGAGCGCGACACGGATCCCGAAAAGTTTTATCCGGTGGTGAAGGGCCGCGTGCAGAAGTTCGACGACCTGCCGAAGCTTTACTGGGCCAACCTGAATACGGATCCGCCGTTCGATCGCAAACCGGGCGATGCGCGCCGGTGTTCAACGACGAGGAAATCAAGGACGTGGTGGCGTTTCTGAAGACGCTCACGGACGGCTACAAGCCGGACGGTGCAGTGGCCGCCGGCGCGGCGAGTGCGCCGGGCGTCGTGAAGGCCGTTGCGTCGAACTGATGGGTGGTGGGCGCCCGCTCGAGATTAGCGGGCGGTACCGGTGAGGATGTAGTAGCAGGCGAAAACGAGTAGAGCGAACGACGCCAGCACACAGGCCATGCCGACGCGCGTCAGCAGATTCGGCCAGCGCATGGGCGGCAGGTTGTCCATGCGTACGACGCGCCGTGAAAGGCCGGAATCGCGGCGGATGGTGACCGGCATCATGGCAAGGCACACGAGGGCGAGCGCGACGGCGACGATTTCGAGAGCGAGCGAAAGATTCATGGCGGGACGCTGAGGGTCTGAAACGCGCGAAAAGTACGGTGTGCGGAGGCGGCGGCGCGAAGAATAGTAAAAAAGATATTATGAAGCCACCTCGCGGACTGACATCGGATTCACCTTAAAATCACTTCGCTCGCCGCGTTGGAAGTTTGCGGCAAGTCGTGCAAACCAGCTTTCGTCCGATCTGTGCGAGTTCGCCATGCTATGCTTTTGGGGTCCAGATCGCGACGCGTCACCAGCATAAGCAGCGTGAGCAGCACGCTCGTAGTCGTCCGTACTTGCGCGAATACCCTCGAGGAGAATCCTTCATGTCGATGCGAACCCGTGTGCTGTTTAATCTGGCTGCCGGCGCCGTGTTGCTCGGCGGCGCGATCGGCGCGCAAGCGGCGAACCTCGGTTTTCTGAAGGACACGTCGATCAGCTACATGAAACAGCGCGACGTCGACTCGATCAAGAAAGCGGTGTACGCCGCACTGAACGACAAGCAGGACGGCGAATAGGCCACTTGGGTCAACGAGGGTCTCGGCAACAGCGTCAAGATCGACGCGAACATCACGGTTTCGAACGCCACTAAAGACGGCGAGCGCACCTGTTGCGACGCGGCCGTCGTGCTGAATGCCAAAGGGCAGTCCAGGAATCTGCGGCCGCAGTTCTGCCGGCAAGGCAGCGGCAATTGGGTGCTGCAGAAAAGCATTGAACGCGCAGATGTCTGCGGCAGGGCGGCGCGCCCGCACGAGCGGCGAGGTGCCGCGCCATGAGCGCGCGCATCGTTTCGTGCGGTGTGGTGCTGCTCGATCCCGACGGCCGCGTGCTGCTCGCGCATGCCACCGAAACCTCGCACTGGGACATTCCAAAGGGGCAGGGCGAAGAGGGCGAGGCGCCGCACGTTACCGCGTTGCGCGAAATGGTCGAAGAGACAAGTTATGCGATTGAAGCCGAGCGTCTGAAAGATCTCGGACTCTTTGTTTATCGGCGCGACAAGGACCTGCATCTGTTCGCCGCGCCTGCTTCCGTCAGCGAACTCGATCTCAGCACGTGCACCTGCACGTCGCTCTTTCCGCGCCGCTTCGACGGCAAGATGATTCCCGAAATGGGCGCGTATCGCTGGGCCGCACCGCACGAAGTCGAGCGGTACGCGAGCCGCAGTCTCACGCGTCCTTTTCAGACCACGCTCTCTCTCGCGGAATTGCATCAGACGTTGTGAGGCGAGCGCTCACGCGCACTTGCCAGGCAGCACGCCGTTCTAACTTTCCGTGGCGTAAAGCTTGATGCCTGATGCGCGGTGTGAGTCAGAACCCGCTATCAGGCCGGCTTACCCCAGCTGTCGCGCAGGCTGACGATGCGGTTGAACACCGGCTTGCCCGGCTGCGAATCCACGCGGTCGGCGACGAAGTAACCGTGACGCTCGAACTGATAGCGCTGCTCCGGCTGTGCATCGCGCGCGCCCGGTTCCAGATATGCGTTCACCACGCGCTTCGAGTCGGGGTTCAGCGCTTCGAGGAAGTCGCGGCTGCCTGCGTCCGGTTGCGGTTCCTTGAACAGCCGGTCGTAGATGCGCACTTTGGCCGGAACGGCGGCAGCCGCACTGACCCAGTGAATATTGCCCTTGACCTTGTAGTTGTTCGCGCCTTCGGTGCCCGATTTGCTGTCCGGGAAATAGTTGCAGTGGACGGCGACGACGTTGCCGTTCTCGTCCTTCTCCGCGCCCGTGCATTCGATCACGTAGCCGTAGCGCAGACGCACCTTGTTGCCTGGGAACAGGCGGAAATAACCCTTCGGCGGCGTTTCGTTGTAGTCGTCGCGCTCAATCCACAGTTCGTGCGAAATCGGAAACTCGCGCACGCCCATTTCCGGGTGATGCGGGTGAACCGGCGAGCTGCATGGCTCGGTGACGCCTTCCGGGAAGTTGTCGATGATCAGCTTGACCGGGTCCAGCACGGCGGCGATACGCGGCGCCTTTTCGTCCAGATCGTCACGCAGCGCGCCTTCAAACACGCTCATGTCAATCCACGAGTCGACCTTGGTGACACCGATGCGCTCGCAGAACAGCTGGATTGATTCCGGCGTGAAGCCGCGGCGGCGCACGCCGACGATGGTCGGCATACGCGGATCGTCCCAACCGTTCACGTGACCTTCGTTCACCAGTTGCAGCAGCTTGCGCTTGCTGGTGATCGCGTACGTGAGGTTCAGGCGCGAGAATTCGATCTGTTGCGGCAGCGGACGCGTGAAAATGCCCGCTTCGGCCAGTTCGTTCAGGACCCAGTCGTAAAGTGGACGGTGATCTTCGAACTCCAGCGTGCACAACGAATGCGTGATGTTTTCCAGCGCGTCCGAAATGCAGTGCGTGTAGTCGTACATCGGGTAGACGCACCACGCGTCGCCGGTACGGTAGTGATGCGCGAAGCGGATGCGGTAGATCACCGGGTCGCGCATGTTGAAGTTCGGCGACGACATGTCGATCTTCACGCGCAGCACGTGCTCACCTTCCTTGAATTCGCCCGCCTTCATGCGGCGGAACAGATCCAGGTTTTCCTCGATGGAGCGCTCGCGGTACGGCGAGTTCGTGCCCACTTCGGTGGCCGAGCCGCGGTTCGCGCGCATTTCTTCCGCCGACTGGCTGTCCACGTACGCTTTGCCGCGTTGAATCAGAAGTTCGGCGAATTCGTACAGCTTGTCGTAATAGTCGCTCGCGTAGTAGTGCTCTTCTTTGCCGTCTTTTTCCCACTCAAAGCCGAGCCAGCGCACGACGTCGACGATCGAGTCGACGTACTCGACGCTTTCCTTCTCCGGGTTGGTGTCGTCGAAACGCAAGTGGCATACGCCGCCGTAACTTTTTGCGACGCCGAAGTTCAGGCAGATGCTCTTGGCATGACCGATATGCAGATAGCCGTTCGGTTCCGGCGGGAAGCGCGTTTCGACGCGCTGGCCCCATTTGCCGGAGCGGTTGTCTTCGTCAATGATGTTGTGGATGAAATTGGATGCCGCTGGCGCGTCGTTGCGTTCGGTATTCATGCGAAAAGGTGAAGAAGGTCTGACAGGGGGGGCGCAATGCGTCCTCTAATTCGGCAATTCTACCTGACGAGCCTCTTTGCGGCAGGCGAGTGCAGCGTCCAGCCAACGTTAGCGCGGTTTTGCGGCCGGTTTGGACACGCTTTGGAGCCGCTTTCCAAGCCGTGGCGATGCTATTTTGGCGCAGCGCTCGCGCCTGCGTGCGCGCTACGAAAATGCAGGCTTTTCGAGTGGTTTCTGAAAGCCCGTGAAATATTCTTGCGCGTCTTTTGCCGAAACAAACCGCCGTTGGTTTGTCGAAGCCTGTGTCTGGTCGCGTGCTTCGTTTCTGCATACTGGCGATGCGGCGGGCGACTCTGTACGCCTGTTCGGCAGCTCAGCAGCTTATCCGCTTGAGGTTGCGCCGCGCTTTGCGTGTGGCGTGTCGCTCAAGCGTGATCTGCCTGCGCTAAATGCGCCGCTCGAGCGTCTGCAGCTTCGGGCGGCGCATTGCCCCGATGCGCGGCGCGCGCAGCCTCAATGCCGCACCTGAATGCAATCCGTATGTTCGTCGCCTTTGTCGGCGCACCGTATTGCTCTTCGCCTTCCTGCACGAATCTTTGCTGTTCGTGCACCATGGTGCCCTTGGTTCCCGGAGTTTCTCGGATGTCTAACCCGACGCACGGCGCGGCTCACGCGCCTTTCGCCTTTTCTGCCATTGCCCGGATCGCTACGACTTCGGCGCTGCTGGTTTCGCTGATCGGCATGCCCATCGGCATTTTCATCGCGCCGTCCGCCGCGCTCGCGAAGACCGCGCCGCCGAAGCCCGTGCTGGACGCATTCGACTATCGCGAGCGCGCGCCGCAGCAGGCGACCCGAGACATGTATCTCGACGACAAAGGCAATCTGATTCCCGGCATGAGCACGGTCGGCCATAGCGCCGTCGGCGTGCTGGGCACGGTGGACGGCATGTAGGAAGCGCAGAAGCGCTTCGGCAAGCTGAAGTGGAAGCAGGTGCTTGCCCCGAGATCCGCTATGCGACCGACGGCTTCCAGGTGTCCGCTTCGCTGCAGGAACGCCACGATGCCGCCGCGAAAAGCTTTGCCGGCAAGACCAATTTCGACGCGTATTTCTCGTCTCTCAAGGCTGGCACGACATTGCGCCAGCCCGAACTCGCGCAGACGCTCTAGCGCATCTCCAGCGACGGCGGCTGCGAGTTCTACGAAGGCCAGACGGCGGACCAGATCGCGCAGCAGATGTACGGCCACGGCCTCGTCACGAAGCAGGATCTGATGCAGTACAAGGCCGTGTGGCGCTAGCCGCTCACGGCCGACTGGAACGGCTACTAGGTGGTCACCGCGCCGCCGCCGAGTTCGGGCGGCGTCGGCCTGATCCAGATACTGAATGAAGATGAAGGCCGACCTCAGGCAGGCATTCGACGGGCTCGACGTGAATTCCGCGCCCTACATCTATCTGATCGCGCAGATCGAAGACCGCGTGTTCGCCGACCGCCAGAAGTATCTGGACGATCCGGACGCGTACAAGGTGCCGACCGCGAAGCTGCTCGACGACGCCTCTATCTCGCCCAACGCGCCGGCGAAGTCAAACCCGACGAAGTGCCGGGCGCGACGTCGGTGAAAGGCGGCCTCGGCGACGTGTCGCCCGAGAAGGGGCAGACCACGCATTTCTCCGTGGTCGACAAGTGGGGCAACGCGGTGTCGAACACTTACACGCTGAACGGCGACTTCGGCTCGGGCGTGGTGGTGGATGGCGCCGGTTTCCTGCTGAACGACGCGATGGACGACTTCGTCACGAAGCCCACGGCGGCCGCCGGCCAGAGCGGCGCGGGCGGCGAGGAACTGAACACGGTGGCGCCCGGACGCCGTCCGCTTTCCTCGACGACGCCGACGCTTTTGCTGAAGGACAACAAGGTGGCGCTCGCCATCGGCACGCTAGGCAGTTCGCGCATCCTGACCACGATTTTCTAGGTGATGACGGACCTGTACGACTCCAACATGACACCGACCGACGCACTCACGGCAATGCGCTTCCATCACCAGTTGCTGCCGCAAAAGACAATTTACTTCGAGCCGCATCATCCGATCACCGGTGAGCTGGCCGACCAGTTCAAGGAAAAGGCTACACGCTCGAAGGCCAGTCGTTCAACGGCGACGTGCAGATGATTCACGTCGACGGCACGACGCCCGAACCCGCGACCGACCCACGCGGCGCAGGCGTGGCACGTGTGATCAAATAACGGCGACGCAACCTGACCTAACGACAGAACCTCGATGAGCGAACCGACACCCACCGTACTCGTGCTGCCAGGCCACATGAATTCCGGCGAAGGCCACTGGCAGACGCGCTAGGAAGCGCAGAATCCGTCCTTCTCGCGCGTTTAGATGCCGAGCTGGGACCATCATCCTTCGCGCGGCCTGGTGCCGCCACTGGACGCAGCCGACGCGCCGGTTCTACTCGCCGCGCACAGCCTCGGCTGCCTGACGACCGCCCCTTCTGGGCATCGGAATATGCGAGCGCGAGCCAGTTGCAGAAGGTGGCCGGCGCGCTGCCCGATTCCACCGGGCCCGGTTTCCCGACGACCGCGACCGGCTTCACGCCGGTGCCGCTCAAGCGCTTTGCGTTTCCGAGCGTCGTGGTGGCGAGCAGCGACGATCCCTACTGTAGTCTGCCGTTTGCACAAAACTGCGTGAATGCGTGGGGCAGCCGCTGGATCGAAGTGGGCGCGCTTGGCCACATCAACGCCGACAGCGGCCTTGGCGATTGGGAAGAGGGGGGCGGCTGGCTGATGTCGCTCGCCGAGCCCGCGCGATCAAGCTGACCTGCGTCACCCGCGCCTGCTGACTTCCCACCCGCCGCGGGCAGTGTATCGAGCAGGCTCACGCGCCTCCGCGACGAATCCAGAAAACGTCAGATTACCGACTGCGTACGCAATGCAGCGATGCGTGTGTCGTCGTAACCCAGCACGTCGCGCAGAACGGCCTCGGTGTGCTGGCCGAGCGTAGACGGATGCATGAGCGCCTGCGGCGGCGTGGCGCTCATGTTGATGGGGTTGCGCACCAGCTTGACCGTGCCGCCCGACGGATGCGGCAGATCGACCTGCAGACCGCGCGCCACCACCTGCTCGTTCTCGAACACCTCGCCGAGATCGTTGATCGGCCCGCACGGCACACCCGACGCTTCGAGTTTGGTGATCCACTCCTGCTTGCCTTGCAGGCGAACCATGTCGGCAAGAATTGGCACCAGCGTATCGCGATGACGCACGCGCGACGGGTTCTTCGCGAAACGCTCGTCGTCGGCCAGTTCCGGGCGGCCGCCTGCTTCGACGAACTTGCGGAACTGCCCGTCATTACCCACCGCGACGATGATCCACCCGTCGCTTGTCTGAAAGGTCTGGTAGGGCACGATGTTCGGATGCGCGTTGCCCCAGCGCACGGGCGGCTGGCCGCTCGCGAGGTAATTCGAGTTCATGTTCGCGAGCATCGCGACCTGCACGTCGAGCAGCGCCATGTCGATGTACTGGCCTTCGCCCGTGCGGTCGCGGTGCGTTAGCGCCGTGAGCACGGCGACGATGGAGTACATGCCCGTCATCAGATCCGCGATCGCCACGCCCGCTTTCTGCGGGCCGCCGCCCGGCTGGCCGTCGCGCTCGCCGGTAATGCTCATGAACCCACCGATGCCCTACACGATGAAGTCGTAGCCGGCGTGCTGCGCGTACGGCCCGGTCTGGCCAAAGCCCGTCACGGAGCAGTAAATCAGGTCAGGCTTCACCTGCTTGAGGGACTCGTAATCGAGCCCATATTTTCTTCAGTTGGCCGACCTTGTAGTTCTCTAGTACCACGTCGCTCTGCGCGGCCAGTTTGCGGACGATCGCCTGACCTTCGGGCGAAGCGATATCAAGCGTGACGGAGCACTTGTTGCGGTTCGCGGCGAGGTAATAAGCGGCTTCGCGCGTATCGCTGCCCTCGGGCGTTTTCAGATACGGAGGGCCCCAGTGGCGCGTGTCGTCGCCCACTTCGGGGCGCTCGACCTTGATCACGTCTGCGCCGAAATCGGCAAGCGTCTGTGCGCACCACGGTCCGGCGAGAACGCGCGTGAGATCCAGCACACGGATATGACTGAGAGCGCCCATATTTGCAGTTGTCTCCTGTGTAGCGATAGCTGGCGCAAGGCGCCGCGAATGTGGGCCATCTTAAGCGATTACCTCGTCGCGGCGCACCCGGCCAACCGTCATAAGACATTCTGCATGGCCCACCCGGCGACGCGCGTCCGAACAAAACCTAGCCGGATGGCCAACGCCGCGGCGCGCGCCGCCGTGCACGGACGCCGATCCCGTATAATCAATCGTTTAAGAAACAATCAGTTGGCGCATCCCACGATGCCGCCGGAAACAGCCAATGAACTGGCAAACACTTCCCCCGCACGCTATGAAAGCCGCCGAAATCCGCGAGAAATTTCTCAAGTTCTTCGAATCGAAGGGCCATACGATCGTTCGCTCGTCGAGCCTCGTGCCCGGCAACGACCCGACACTGCTCTTCACCAATTCGGGAATGGTGCAGTTCAAAGATGTGTTCCTTGGCGCGGAATCGCGTCCGTATGCGCGCGCCACCACCGCGCAGCGCAGCGTGCGCGCGGGCGGCAAGCACAACGACCTCGAAAACGTCGGCTATACCGCGCGTCACCACACGTTCTTCGAAATGCTGGGCAACTTTTCGTTCGGCGACTATTTCAAGCACGACGCGATCCACTACGCGTGGGAACTGCTCACCGAAGTCTACAAGCTGCCCAAAGAGAAGCTGTGGGTCACCGTCTATCAGGAAGACGACGAAGCGCACGACATCTGGGCGAAAGAAGTGGGCGTGCCGGTCGAGCGCATCATCCGCATCGGCGACAACAAGGGCGCGCGCTACGCGTCGGACAACTTCTGGCAGATGGCCGACGTCGGTCCGTGCGGTCCGTGTTCGGAAATTTTCTACGACCACGGTCCGGAAATCTGGGGCGGCCCTCCGGGATCGCCTGAAGAAGAGGGCGACCGCTACATCGAGATCTGGAATCTCGTGTTCATGCAGTACAGCCGCGACGCGCAAGGCAACATGACGCCGCTGCCCAAGCAGTGCGTGGACACCGGCATGGGTCTGGAGCGCATTGCCGCCGTGCTGCAGCACGTGCATAGCAACTACGAAATCGACCTGTTCCAGGCACTCATCAAGGCCGCCGGTCGCGAAACGGGCGTGAACGATCTGAACAACAACTCGCTGAAGGTGATCGCCGATCACATCCGCGCGTGTCCGTTCCTGATCGTCGACGGCGTGATTCCGGGCAACGAAGGCCGCGGCTACGTGCTGCGCCGTATCGTGCGCCGCGCGATCCGTCACGGCTACAAGCTCGGCAAGAAGGGCTCGTTCTTCCATCGCATGGTGGCTGATCTCGTCGCGCAGATGGGCGGCGCGTATCCGGAACTGAAGGAAGCCGAACAACGCGTGACCGACGTGCTATGTCAGGAAGAAGAGCGCTTCTTCGAAACGATCGAGCACGGCATGTCGATTCTCGAAAACGCACTGGCCAATCTCGAAGCGAAGGGCGGCAAGACGCTCGACGGCGAACTGGCATTCAAGCTGCACGACACGTACGGCTTCCCGCTGGATCTGACGGCAGACGTGTGCCGCGAGCGCGAAGTCACGGTCGACGAAGCCGCGTTCGACGAAGCCATGGCGCGCCAGCGCGAACAGGCACGTGCTGCGGGCAAGTTCAAGATGGCGCAGGGCCTCGAATACTCGGGCGCAAAGACCACGTTCCACGGCTACGAAAACATCACGTTCGACGACGCGAAGGTCGTCGCGCTCTACGTGGACGGTGCCTCGGTGCAGGAAGTGCGTGACGGCCAGCAGGCTGTCGTCGTGCTCGACCACACGCCGTTCTACGCGGAGTCCGGTGGCCAGGTGGGCGACCAGGGCGTGCTCGCCAATGCGAGCGTGCGTTTCGCAGTGGCAGACACGCTGAAAGTGCAGGCCGATGTCGTGGGCCATCATGGTACGCTGGAGCAGGGCACGCTTAAGGTGGGCAACGTCGTGAAGGCGGAAATCGACGCGGTGCGCCGCGCCCGCACGGCCTGCAATCACTCGGCTACGCACCTGATGCACAAAGCGCTGCAGGAAGTGCTCGGCACGCACGTTCAGCAGAAAGGTTCGCTCGTCGACGCCGACAAAACACGTTTCGACTTCGCGCACAACGCGCCGATGACGGACGAGCAGATTCGCCGCGTCGAAGAAATCGTCAACGCCGAAGTGTTGGCGAACGCACTGGGCGTCGTGCGCGTCATGCCGTTCGACGAAGCGGTGAAGGGCGGCGCGATGGCGCTGTTCGGCGAAAAGTACGGCGACGAAGTGCGCGTGCTCGACCTCGGCTTCTCGCGTGAACTGTGCGGCGGTACGCACGTACAGCGCACGGGCGACATCGGTCTCTTCAAGATCGTGATGGAAGGCGGCGTGGCGGCGGGTATCCGTCGCGTGGAAGCCATTACCGGCGACAACGCCGTGCGTTTCGTGCAGGACCTCGACGCGCGTATCAACGCGGCGGCTGCCGTGCTGAAGGCGCAGCCGTCCGAACTCACGCAGCGTATCGTGCAGGTTCAGGAACAGGTGAAGTCGCTCGAGAAGGAACTGAGCGCGCTCAAGTCGAAAATGGCGTCGAGCCAAGGCGACGAACTCGCGGGCCAGGCGGTGGAAGTGGCGGGCGTTCACGTGCTCGCGGCGACGCTCGAAGGCGCGGACGTCAAGACGTTGCGCGAAACCGTCGACAAGCTGAAGGACAAGCTCAAGAGCGCGGCTATCGTGCTGGCGGCAGTGGACGGCGGCAAGGTGAGCGTGATCGCCGGTGTCACGGCGGATGCGAGCAAGAAGGTGAAAGCGGGCGAACTCGTCAACTTCGTCGCGCAGCAGGTGGGCGGCAAGGGAGGCGGTCGTCCGGACATGGCGCAGGCCGGCGGCACCGAACCGGCGAATCTGCCGGCGGCGCTGGCAGGCGTCAAGGGCTGGGTCGAAGCGCAACTGTGATTGTGGCTTTGAGTTTGTTCTTGGCGCGGGTTCGAGCTTGATGCCGTTCTAGATCGGATCCCTGCGCAAGCAAAGCAACGCAAAACGGGGCCACGTGGCGCGTCGGATAAAACGACGCATCACGTGACCCCGTTTTCCATTCCTGACGCCCGGCACCTGACTTCTCGCCCGGTCCGGGCAAAACTCGAAATTACGCACGATGCATCGAAAGGGACGCGCAACCCACGCTTTAACGCGCCGTCACTCCGCTTTCAACCCACGCTCGCCTCAACGATCTCGGCCGCGCCGCCAGCCATCTCGACGCCATCCTTGGGTGTCGTCAACGTGCGCCGCAGCGTGTTGAGCGCCGACGAAAAATGTCCGCGCCGCTAGACCAGCAGCGTCTCGATCTGGCCGATTTTCGGCAATTCGTGGACGGCGATATTGCTCATGTCGCCTTGCAGATCCAGCACCGAACGCGGCGCGACGGCAACGCCCGCGGCCACGCACGCCACGATCGCGTGATACGAGCCCAGCTCCAGCACACGCGCCGGACGCACGCCGTGCTCCAGATACCACTTCTCGATATACGCCCGGTACGCGCAGCCGCGCTCGAATGCGACGAGCGTCGACAGCGCAATGTCGCGCACTTCGTGAATTGGCCGATGCCCGCGCGGCGTCAGCATCACGAGTTCTTCCGTAAAGACCGGCACCGTTTCGAATAAATCGCCGAGCGATGCCGGATCCAGCGGCGTGGCGACGATCGCCGCGTCCACCTCGAATTCCCACACGCGTTCGATCAGCTTGCTGGTCGTGCCCGTCTCCAGTTCCAGTACGACGTCGGGCCATTGCTGGTGATAGCGCGCGAGAAGTCCGGGTAGACGCGTGGCCGCGACGCTTTCCATCGTGCCGAGGCACAAACGCCCGCTCGGACGATCTTCGCGTACGGCATGACGTGCTTCGTCGGCGAGGGAGAGCAGACGTTCGGCGTAGGGCAGCAGCGTCTCGCCGGCGGGCGTGAGCACGAGCCGGCGGCCGTCGCGGATGAATAGGTCGGTGCCAAGCTGCTCTTCGAGCTGCTTGATGCGCGTGGTGACGTTCGACTGCACACGGTTGAGCTTGACGGCGGCGAGCGTCACCCCGTTTTCACGACGACTGCACGAAAAATAGTCAAGGCGGCCAGATCCATCAGCCAGATACATCATTCTCTCCTAGCGACGGGTGGTACCGAATTATTCATTTTCCATGATTCTAACGTCAAGCATGCATGCACAGAAGGGTGATTCCGGCTCGCCGGCCGCCCGGTTCCGTTTCGACTTCCGGTCACGATCATGAACGACATTGCTTCCAGCTCGCCCAACGCCCTAGGCGAACAGCACGCCGCCCGCCGCGCCGCGCTTGCCTGCATGGTGACGCCTCGCGGTGGCGCTCGGCATCGGCCGCTTCGCCTTCGCCTTCACACCGCTCCTGCCGCTGATGCTTCACGGCGGCGTGTCCGGTCCGCAGCTCGACATCCAGCACGGCGGCTGGCTCGCTTCCTTCAACTACGCGGATTACTTCGTCATCACGGTGCTGCTGACGCTCGCGATGGGCGTCACGAACCAGTTCTAGGTGTGGGCAGTGGTGCGTTTCGTCGCCGGTGCGGTGAGCGCGTGGACCTTCGTGTTCGCGTCGCAGTGGGGAACTGCGGCGTCTCGCGGAACTCGATGCGCATGGCTGGAGCGGCGTGATCTATACGGGGCCGGGCGTTGGCATCTTCGGGACGGGTTTGCTGGTCAGCGCGGCGGGCAGCTATGGCGCGACGGCCGGCTGGATCGGCTTCGGCCTGATCGGCGCGGTGACGTCGATTCTGGCCTGGCCGGTGTTCGGAACGCACCTTGCCCCGCGCGCCGCACAGCCAAACAGTGCGGCTAAACACGGTGTCTCTGGCCAGCAAAACGCGGCTCCATGCCGTCGCGTGCAAAGCCCCGGCCGGCCGAAGCGTGGTGGCTGATCGCGCTGTACGGCGTGCCCGGTTTCGGCTACATCATCACCGTGACCTTTTTGCTCGTGATCGCGCGCCACGCGTTGCCGGGTTCGTCGTGGCCGGATCTGTTCTCTGGCCAATGTTCGGCGCGGCGCTCGTGCTGGGTGCGCTGCTCGCCGGATCGTACGTGCTGCAGGCAATCGGCATTGCGCTTGGCATCATCTGGCCGACGGCGGGCGGCTTTTCGCTCGGCAGCATCCTGATCAGCTTGCCGTTCACTGCGATCACGCTGTTCGCGATGCGCGAGGCGCGCCGATTGCCGAGCGCACGGGCTCGTTTTCGCCGGTGCTATGGCTGGCGGTGGCGGCGCTGATGCTGGGCGCGGTCGGTCTTGTCGCCGTGGAGCGGGCTACTCGCGGCCGTGGGCGCATGCCGGATTGCGGCCAGCGACCAGCCAACGCTTGGCCAGTTTCAGGGCCGTGCCCAGCCGCCATCTGCTCAGCGCTCGGCCAGTGCTCACGCAGCGCTAACCGGCACTCACGCAGCGCCCCACCAGCGCACAACTAAAGCTCGTCCGGCGCTTGCCCAACCTCACAGCCCAGCTAGGGCCTCAGCCTCTTCAGACGTACCTTACCCAAAAACCACCCGACCCAACCCACACATAATCCCCGACACACTAAAATGACCGCTTTCCTATCATTTCAGCGTGCCTGTTGCCGGGCGCGTCCAGAGCCATGCAACATTTCGCGTCCGATAACTACGCCGGTATCTGCCCCGAAGCGCTCGAAGCGCTGATCGCCGCCAACAACAGCGGCCACGAGCCGGCCTACGGCGACGACTCCTGGACCAACCAAGTGTGCGACCGTCTGCGTGACCTGTTCCAGACCGATTGCGAAGTGTTCTTCGTGTTCAACGGCACGGCAGCCAACTCGCTCACACTCGCGTCGTTGTGTCAGTCGTATCGTCAGTCGTATCACTCGGTGATGCCACGAACTCGCCCACATCGAAACCGACGAATGCGGCGGCTCCGAATTCTTCTCCGGCGGCTCGAAGCTGCTGACGGCGTCGGGCGTCGGGCGTCGGGCGTCGGCGGCAAGCTTACGCCGGACGCGATCGAAGCGGTCGTCACGCGCCGCGCCGACATTCACTATCCGAAGCCGAAAGTCGTCACGCTCACGCAATCGACGGAGGTCGGCACCGTCTACACCGTTGAGGAAATCCGCGCGCTCGCCGACGACTTCGCCTATCGCCTCAAACAGGCCGGCCAGCTCGCGTCGAAAATGCGCTTCATCTCGGTGCCGTGGCTGGGTCTGCTCGATAACGACGTCTGGTTGCGCAACGCGCATTACGCGAATGCAATGGCGCAGCTTCTGCAGTCGCGCCTGCAGGAGATTCCGGGCGTCAGCATCATGTTCCCGGGCGAATCGAACGCGGTGTTCGCGCAACTGCCGTCGCAGGCGGCCAAGGCGATGCGCGCGCGGCTGGAAGTTTTACGAGTTCATCGGCGTGGGCGGCTGCCGGTTGATGTGCGCATGGGACACGCAACCGGAGACCATCGAGCGCTTCGCCGCCGAAATGCGCGAACTGTGCGCGGCCTGAATCGCGTGAGTGAGAAATGAGCGCGAAGTTGTACGGAATGCGCGTACATAAAGTAAAGCGTGGCTCGAAATTCAGGCAACCCAATGAGCCGCGTCTCACGCAAGTCCGAGCGTCACGCCAACGCGCGCTTCACGAACCATCACAAAACATAAGAGACGTCTTAACGCCATGAACGAATACCGTTTTTGTCCGCGTTGTGCCACACTGTTGACCGAGCGCGCGGACCCCGAGCACGAAGGCGGGCGCGTTCGCCAGAGTTGTCCTGATGCGGCGTGCGGCTACGTCCATTGGAATAACTCGCTGCCGGTCGTTGCGGCGATCGTCGAATACGAAGGCAAAATCCTGCTCGCGCGCAACGCCGCGTGGCCGGAGGGCATGTTCCCGCTGATCACCGGTTTTCTGGAAAACGGCGAGACGCCGGAACAGCTCGAATACCAGCTCGTCGAGCCCGCGAAATTGCGGCCGTGGCGTGCGGGCACCGGGCCGGCGCTCGGCGAATGGATGCGCCGCCGCGGCCTGCCGTTCGAATATGTCGAAAGACCGGGACAGTAGCTCGTAGAGACCCGCGTCGCGCGTGTACAGTCTGCGCGTGCGGGTTCGTTCCCGACTGCACACTCGTTCCGTCACCTGCAGACCAAACTTCAAAGCTCCTATCACGCCACGATGAACAAACCCGCACCTGCCGCACGCGACGCGTATCCGCACTTCCTCTCTATCCCGACGCGCTGGATGGACAACGACGTCTACGGTCATGTGAACAACGTCGTCTACTACAGGCTATTTCGACACCGTAGTGAACGAGTATCTGATCCGCGCGGGCGTGCTCGACTTCGAGCACGGTGCGACGATCGGCTTCGTCGTGGAAACGCACTGCAACTACTTCGCGCCGATCGTGTTTCCGGATCGCGTCGAGGCGGGATTGCGAGTGGCGCGCCTCGGTACGTCGAGCGTGCGATATGAAGTCGGCCTCTTCAGGGAAGGCGACGATCAGCCCGCCGCACAAGGTCATTTCGTGCACGTCTACGTGGACCGCGTAACGCGCCGGCCGGTCACGCTATCCGCCGAACTGCGTGCCGCGCTCGAACCGCTCGCCGCAAGCGGGCCCACGCCGAACGTCAGCACGGCCACCACAAGCGGCGCGAACCCGCCGGACTAGGCAACGTGTAGGCGTTCGTCATCAATCTGCTGAACGGCATGAGCTACGGGCTGCTGCTCTTAATGCTTTCGGCAGGCCTCACGCTGATCTTCAGCATGCTCGGCGTGCTCAACTTCGCGCACGCGAGTGTTTCTACATGCTCGGCGCTTATGTCGGCTTTTCCGTCGCGGCGCACGCCAGCTTCTGGAGCGCGCTCGTGATCGCGCCGCTCGCAGTCGGCCTTGCGGGCGCCGCACTGGAGCGCTGTCTGCTGCGGTGCGTGCGTCCGCATGGCCATCTCGCCGAGTTGCTGCTGACGTTCGGCGCGGCGTATCTGATCGGCAAACTCGTCAAGCTCGGCTGGGGTTTGAGTCCGCTCGCCGCGCGCATTCCGGCGTCACTCGACGGTCCGCTTTTCACGCTCTACGGCGCGGCGTTCGCGCGTTATCGTGCCTTCATGATTGCCGTCTCGCTCGCGATGCTGATCGCGCTGTATGCCGTGCTGTGCGTCTCGAAAGCAGGCTTGATTGTGCGCGCCGCGCTTGCCGGCGTGATCGGTGCGCCGCTCTTCGTGATCGAACCGTCGATGGTGGAATCGCTCGGCTCGATCGTGTTCGTCGTGGTGGTGATCGGCGGACTTGGCTCGCTGAGCGGTGCGTTGGTGGCGTCGTTGCTGGTGGGCTGCGTGCAGACGCTGGCCGTGGCAAGCGATGTATCGCTCGGCGACGTGCTCGCCACGTTCGGCACGGCGTTGCCGCCGCAATGGAGCAGTCTCACGCTCGCGCAACTCGCGCCGCTCATTCCGTATGCGCTGTTGATCGCGATGCTGGTGCTGCGTCCGCGCGGCCTTTTCGGACGGCGCGACGATCATGCGTGAACCGTCGGCATCCGTCGAATCGCGCACGCGCTGGCGAGTTGTCGCGCCGTGGCTCGCGCTCGTGCTGTTCCTCACTGTGCCGCCGTTCATCTGGCCGCAAAGCTGGCTGCTTGCCTATCTCGTGCAGACGGCGGCGATGATCGTGTTCGCGCTCTCGTACAACCTGCTGCTCGGCGAGAGCGGCTTGCTGTCGTTCGGACATGCGGCTTATTCGGGACTCGGCGCACTGATCGCGGCGCAGATGTTCAACCGGATCGACGTACCATTGCCTTTGCTTCCGCTCGCCGGTGGAATCGGCGGCATGCTGTGCGCCGTCGTGCTCGGTTTCGTCTCGACGCGCCGCGCGGGGACCGCCTTCGCGATGATCATGCTCGGCATCGGCGAACTCGTCGGCGCTGCCGCGTGGACCTTGCCCGACTGGTTCGGCGGCGAGGCGGGCGTGCCGATCGACCGCACGAGTGGACCGTGGCCGTCGCTCGCGGGTTGGACCTTCGGTCCGGCGCGCGAAGCGTATGCGCTGATCGTGCTGTGGTGTCTGCTCGCGAGCGTGGCGATGTTCGCGCTCTCACGCACGCCGTTCATGCGGATCGCCAACGCCGTGCGCGACAACCCGGCGCGTGCCGCTGCAATGGGCTGTTATCCGCGCCGGATACGCTATGCGGTCGTGGTGGTGTCGGCGTTTTTTGCGGGCATCGCGGGCACACTCGGGCTCATCAACGTCGAACTGGTATCGACGGAAAGCGTGAGCATGGCGCGCTCCGGCGCCGTGTTGATCGCGATGGTGATCGGTGGCACAGGCGCGTTTTTCGGATCGGTTGCGGGCACCGTCGTGCTGACGTTCTCTTCAGCGTGGCGGTGGCGAGCGTCACGCGCTGATCGGGCCGAACGGCGCGGGCAAATCCACACTCTTCAATCTGATCGCGGGCGGCGCGCGGCCGAGCGCCGGGCGCATCGATCTGTTCGGCGCGGAGATCACACGTCTTGCGCCCGCTGCAGTCGCGCGGCGAGGGCTCGCGCGCAGTTTCCAGACCACGAGCGTCTTCGCGCACCTGAGCGTGTTCGACAATCTGCGCTGCGCCACGATGCTTGCCGAACGCGACCGTCTGCGCTGGTGGCAGCGCGTGAGCGGTTCGCGCACCGTCGACGCGCGCGCGGCCGACGTGCTCGACGCAGTCGGCCTCGGCACTCGCCGTCACGTTGCGGCCGGCACGCTGAGCTACGCGGAGCAACGCGCGCTCGATCTCGGCATCGCGCTTGCGGGCGGCGCGCATACGTTGCTGCTCGACGAACCGACGGCGGGCATGAACCGCGCGGAAGCCGCGCGCGCCATCGAACTGATTCGCTCCACCACGGCGGGCCGCACGCTGCTGATGGTCGAACACGATATGGACGCCGTGTTCGCCATCGCCGATCGCATCTCGGTGCTGGTGCAGGGACGCGTGATCGCGACGGGCACGCCGTCCGCGATTCGCGCCGACGCGGCAGTGCGCGCCGCTTATCCCGGCGACGGGTTTGACGCATGAAGCCGTTGCTCGACATCCGCCGACTGGACGCCTGGTATGGCGCGAGCCAAGCCTTGCACGGCGTGACGCTGCAGATCATGGAAGGCGAAGTGCTCGCGCTCGTGGGTCGCAACGGCTCCGGCCGCTCGACGCTCGCACGCGCGATCATGGGCCTCGTGCGCAGCGAAGGCGAACTGCGCTTCGCCGGACATGCGCTCACGTAACTGCGGACATTCGAAATCGCGCGGCTCGGCGTGGGCTATGTGCCGGAACATCGCGACGTGTTTCCGACGCTCAGCGTACACGAGAATCTGCAACTCGGCGTCGCACCGCATCCACGCGGACGCACGCCGCGCTTCACGCTCGACGAAGCCTACGCGCTCTTTCCCGTTCTACGCGAACGTAGGCGCACGCGTGCAGGCGCGCTCTCCGGCGGCGAGCAGCAGATGCTCACACTCGCGCGCGCGTTGCTCGGTGACCCTGACCTGCTGGTGATCGACGAACCTAGCGAAGGTCTCGCGAACCTCGTGATGACGCAGGTCGCGCAAGCGTTGCGCACCCTGCGCGACCGCGGTGTCGCGATGCTGCTGATCGAGCAGCGTCTCGTGATGGCGCGCGACGTGGCGAACCGCGTCGCCGTAATGGGACATGGCGAGGTCGTGTTCGGCGGCGAACTCGCCGCGTTCGAAGCGCGCACGGATGTGATGCGCGAATGGCTCGGCGTGGGTTGAGGCGTTCTTTTTCGCTTCGATTCGTGTTTGCGTCGCGTCCGCCTGTTTTACTGCCGTTTGAATTCCTTCGCCGCACACGCGCCCACGCTTGACTCGAGTGGCTTTGCGCGTCTCCGTGCGCCGATTCAAACGCCCGATCGTTTGGTGACTATCCTCCAGAAATCTTGTCGGCAGCGTGCTGACAAATAAAGACAATCAGATGAAAGGCGCGCACTGCCGGCTCTTTCGTTTAAAGCCGGTGTAGGTGCGACGAACCCTGCCGCAGATCACGCGCAAAACGACACAAGAGACGCGGAGCAGCGGCTTCAGGAGGAGACATCATGGAACGGATTGGTGTAGGCGGCGTGCAACCGGGCGAAGAACGCGGCGGCGTATCTCGATCCGCCGCGCGCCGGAGATTCTGGAGCAAAAGCCTCGGCGCGGGTGCGGTTTCGCTGGCAGCCGCGCTGATGATGTCCGCCTGCGCCGATGCGCGGTCGAGCGCCGCATCGGGCGCTGACGCCGCTTCTGCCCCGACTGCCAATGCTGCCGCCAATCAACCGGTATCCTCTGCACAACCCGCTATCGAAGCCGCCAAGGCGAAGCAACTCGCGGCGCAACAGCGCGTCGCCGCGCGTGTGCCGTCCGCTGACGCTGCGCGACTCCGGCATCGACGGTTCGCTGATGTTCGCGCGCGACGTGGACTTTCGCGTCACGGACGACATCGGCTTCATGATTCACGACATGGCCGCGACGCTCACGCCCGCGCGGCCCGGCGAGCTGATCGTGTTCGACGACCCGACGAGCGTCATGATCAACGTGCATCGCGGCGAGGTGACGCTCGACAGCACGAAGCTCACGGCGATTTTCGACCGCTATCTGTTCCAGTATCAGGGTTCGCCGCTGCGCAACATGTGCGTGATGCCGCAGGACGACGGCAACTTGCGGATCACGGGTGAAATGCATCGCGAGACGTGGGTGCCGACCGTGCTGGTCGGCTCGCTTTCGATGCGCAATGCCGACGAACTCGTCTTCCATGCCGATCACGTCGAAGTGGCGAGCGTCGGCGCGGACAAGCTGATGCAGGCCGCGCACGTGAAGATGGCCGATCTGCTGAAAGTGGACACGCCGATTGCGCGGCTGGATGACGACGTCGTCATGCAGGTCGCGAAACTCACGCCGCCGCCCGCGCTGCGCATGACGATCACGCCTTCGGCCGGAGTAAATTTCAAGCTCGACGACCGCACGGTGCAGCACATCGACTGGCCGGCTTCGATGCCGCCGCGCGGCATCTCGTGTATGAACCGACATCGGTGAAAGTGCTCGGCGTGTCGCAGGCGGGCTTGCTGCGCGCGCTCGATATTCCGCTTGCGTCGCTTGCGCCGTTCCGTCGTAAAGGTGTGGAGTTGCAGGGCAACGAGCTCGTGTTCGATCAGTATCGTCGGGGTGAAACTGCACGAGACATTTGACGACGTGCTCCTGCGGCCATGCGATCAGTGACGTGCCGATCGAGCGTCCGTGATCGAACACGAGCGGCACGGAGCCCGGCAATTCGACCGGGCGGCCGATCCACCAGCCGCGGCCCGTCGCTGCGTTGAGCGCGTCCTGGCCGTAACGGTCGTCGATCAGCACGCCGATGCGGCCTTGCAGTCCGAGTGCCTCTTCATTCAGTTTGCGCGACGGTGTTCACGAACAGGCCCTTCAGTTGCGATATACGTGCTTCGCTCGCGCCACATTGCTGCGCGAGTTCAAAGAACTGGTTGCGATGATCGAACGCGAAGCCGAGCATTTCGTCGCGACGTTGACGCGCGGGCAACACGCGATGCAGGCGCGAGAGCGTCGCATCGCAGTCGGGACGGCGCATGCGCGCGGGATCGGCCTGCGCTTCGTGCAGGAAGTAGTTGAGTTCGACGGGTGTCAGCATGGCGGGCGCGCAGCCGTGACGCGAAACGACGAGTGTGCCACTCGCGTTCGCCGCACGCGCGCAGGCTTCGAGCGGCTCGTCGCGCAACCAGCCGGAGAGAAAGCCCGACGCGAACGCATCGCCCGTGCCGAGCACGTTCAGTACTTCCACTTCGACGCCGCCGTGAATCGGCAACTCATCGAGCGAGGCGGGCACTTACGATTGCGCGACGCGGCGGCGCACGTAGTGGTTGAACAGCACGGCGATCAACAGCATCACGCCGAGGAACACGCGGAACCAGTCGGAACTCACGTTCGTATAGGTGATGCCGATCTGCACGACGCCGAAGATCAACGCGCCGAAGCAGGCGCTCACGACGGAGCCGTAGCCGCCCGTAAGCAGCGTACCGCCGATCACCGCGGCGATGATCGCTTCGAATTCCTTCTGCAGGCCGCGGCCGAGCCGATGTCGCACACCTGCAGCACCGCGAACAGGTAAGAGCAGAATGCGGTGAATACGAAGAGCGAAATCTTTACGTGGCGCACGGGCACGCCGACGTTTTTCGCGGCGTTGGTGTCGCCGCCCACCGCGAGAATCCAGTTGCCGGTGCGCGTTCTGGCGAGCACGAATGCGCAGACGGCGGCGAGCCCGAGCCACCAGAGAATCACTTTTGGAATCCCCGGCACGAGCGCGTGCCCATTATCGAGTAGCGTACCGATGCCGTGATGCGCGAGCATCAGGAAAAGGCCGTTCAGCGCGACGCCTTTGAAGAGCGTGTTACTTGGAAGAGCGTGTTCGCGAGCCAGTCCTGCTGCGCCAAGATCGCCCACGCCGGAGACGATGGTGCGGTCGGCGAATATGATGGAAAGCGCCAGCGTGAGACCGCGCAGAATGAACAGGAACGCGAGCGTGACGATGAACGACGGCAGTCACGGGACGGTTCAGCAGATGACCAAACCAGGACTCCTTGCGCACGCGTTCATCCGATTCCGGCGGCGACGAGGCTTGCGCCGGGTCGGTCCGATCCGTCTTGACATGCGGTGGGAAGTGTTTGCCGGCTACACCCATGATGTCTCCTTGGAGACCAGCCGGGGTCCGTCACGCGGGCATGCGCGGCGGAAGCGGCGGCCGGTGAAAATGCGCGAGAGCGCCGGGCGAAGCGCTTCGGATCGCGAAGGATCGAAGCGCTGCTCGTCGTGCGCGTGACTGTCTAACGAAAAGAATCAGCGGTACTGACCTGCGTACTTGATCACCTTGTCGAGGTTTTCCTTCGTGATGAAACCCGGACCCGAACGGATGTTCTTCGGCCCGTACGATGGCGCGAGGCCGTATGTCGCAAGCCGTGCCTTGAACTTCGGGTTAGCTTCGAGAATCTGGCGGATCTTCGCCGGATCGGTGGTGTACTCCTTCTCCACGATCGCGAGCACGGCGACCGGGATATAGCCTTGCAGATACGGTTGCTGGTCGATCGCGAACTGGATCGTGCCGTTCTGGATGGCCTTCGCGATGTCGTCGGAGAAGTCGAACGTGCAGATCTTCCGGCAACGCTTCGCGCGCCGTTGCGGTTGGGTTTGCTCGCCGCCACCCAACGCCCCTACGCCCCTACGCCCCTGCGGTAAAATCCTTGCTATAGAACGGCGTCGCACCGCGACACCACGTCTCTCGCTCGGAAGGTCACTGTCGATGGAAATCCAGATTCACAAGGAAGTCGATGCGCGCGGGCTCATGTGTCCGCTACCCATTTTGCGCGCCAAGAAGGCGCTCGCCGACATGGAAAGCGGCCAGATTCTCAAAGTGCTCGCCACCGACCCCGGCTCTCAACGCGATTTCGCTGCATTCGCCAAGCAGACTGGCAATGAAATCGTCGAAAGCACGTCGCAGGACAAGGTCTTCACGTTTCTCATGAAGCGGCGCTAGGAACGCGTAAGCGCGCCGCGACATTTCCGTGTCGCCATGAAAAAAGGCGCTGTGCCCTACGATTGCGGGCACAGCGCCTTTTTTCGCGCCGGTCTGTTCAGAAACCGGCGCGAACAATCACATTGCTCAGCCTTCCAGAACCGGCGAACGCGTACGCAGGTACTGCTCGAAATCTGCCGCCACTTCCGGGTGACGCAACGCGAATTCCACCGTTGCCTTCAGATAACCCAGCTTGCTGCCGCAGTCGAAACGTGTGCCATGATACTTGTACGCGAGGACCTGTTCGTCGGCGAGCAGCGACTGGATCGCGTCCGTGAGTTGCAGTTCGCCGCCTGCACCCGGTTTCAGCGAGCGGATGTGATCGAAAATGCGCGGCTTCAGCACGTAGCGGCCCACCACACCGAGATTCGACGGCGCAACGCTCGGTTCCGGCTTCTCGACGATGCCCGACATCTTGATGATCGAATCTTCCCACTCCTTGCCGTCGACGATACCGTACGACTTCGTTTCCTGCGGCGGAATCTCTTCCACGCCGATCACGGAGTTGTGATAGTGGTCGAACACTTCGATCATCTGCGTCATGACGGGCGGCGTGCCGTACAGCAAGTCGTCCGCGAGAATCACGGCGAACGGGTTGTCGCCCACCAGCTTTTCCGCGCACAGCACGGCGTGACCGAGACCGAGCGCTTCCGGTTGACGCACATAGAAGCAGTCGACGTGGCTCGGCTTGATGCTGCGCACGAGCTCGAGCAGCTTGTCCTTACCGCGCGCTTCCAGTTCGGCTTCGATTTCGTATGACTTATCGAAGTGATCTTCGATCGCGCGCTTGCTGCGGCCCGTCACGAAGATCATTTCGGTGATGCCAGCCGCCATTGCCTCTTCCACCGCGTACTGGATCAGCGGCTTGTCGACGATAGGGAGCATTTCCTTCGGGCTCGCCTTCGTGGCAGGGAGGAACCGGGTACCAAGACCTGCTACCGGAAATACCGCCTTTGTAACTTTTAGCATGTGATTACCCTGAATCCTCGGATTGAGCTATTGGTCCTTGCCCGCCGCGTGGATGACGTGGCGGGTACGAAGTCTCGATCAGACCGGCAAACGCGCCAATTGCGCCTTCAGCTTGCCAACGGTTGCTCCGAATTCTGCCAGTCTTTTCCGCTCCTGCTCAACGACAGCAGGCGGTGCCTTTGCGACGAAACTCTCGTTCTGCAACTTCGAGTTGCACTTCGTGATTTCGTTGCTGATGCGTGCAATTTCTTTCGACAGACGCTCACGCTCCACTGCAACGTCGATTTCCACCTTCAGCACGAGCTTTTCATTCCCGACGATAGCAATCGGCGCGCCATCTGCCTGCGCGTTGAGCGTTGCTTCGTCAGCAATGATATGCACTTCCGACAAACGGGCCAGCGCTTGGGCGTACGGAGCGAACGTGCGCAGGCACTCCGCGTTGCCGGTGGCGAGCAGCGGCACCTTCGTCGCGGGCGAGAGATTCATTTCGCCACGCAGATTCCGGCACGCGTTGATCACGGCTTTCAGGTCGGCCGCCCATTGCTCTGCCTCTTCGTCGATCTTCGAAGGCTCGGCAACAGGGTAAGGTTGCATCATGATGGACGCTTCGCCCTCGTTCTTGCCCGCGGGGTAACGTCCGGCCAACCGCGCCACTTTCTGCCACAGCGCTTCGGTGATGAACGGAATCACCGGATGCGCGAGGCGCAGCACCGTCTCGAGCACGCGCAGCAGCGTACGGCGTGTGGCGCGCTGCTGGTTCGGCTGACCCGTCTGAATCTGCACTTTGGCGAGTTCAAGATACCAGTCACAGTATTCGTCCCATACGAACTTATATAGGGCGTTGGCCACATTGTCAAAACGATAGTCGGCGAAGCTCTTCGCGATTTCGGCTTCCACGCGCTGCAGATGCGAGACGATCCAGTGGTCGGCGGTAGAGAAGTGCAGGTGGCCTTCGGAGCCGCACTCGCCGCATTGCTCCGGCTTGCCGAAACCGCAATCGTGGCCTTCGCAGTTCATCAGCACGAAACGCGTGGCATTCCACAGCTTGTTGCAGAAGTTGCGATAGCCTTCGCAGCGTGCCAAATCGAAGTTGATGTTGCGGCCGAGCGTGGCTATCGACGCCATCGTGAAGCGCAGCGCGTCGGTGCCGAATGCGGCAATCCCGTCCGGATACTCCTTGCGGGTCTTTTTCTCGATCGACGTCGCCTGCTTCGGGTTCATGAGCCCCGTGGTGCGCTTGGCAACGAGCGAGTCGAGGTCGATGCCGTCGACGATGTCGATCGGGTCGAGCGTATTGCCCTTACTTTTCGACATCTTCTGACCCTCGGCGTCGCGCACGAGGCCGTGCATGTACA
This sequence comes from uncultured Paraburkholderia sp., assembly GCA_940747215.1. GTDB lineage: Bacteria > Pseudomonadota > Gammaproteobacteria > Burkholderiales > Burkholderiaceae > Paraburkholderia. The sequence goes on from CALNWS010000017.1 coordinate 60,388, forward strand.
CCGTGTGGAAGGGTACCTGGCCGGTGAAGTGCGTGGTCATCATGACCATGCGCGCGACCCAGAAGAAGATAATGTCGAAGCCGCTGACGAGCACCGAAGAGGGCAGGAAGTGCTTCAGTTCCGGCGTCTCATTGGGCCAGCCGAGCGACGAGAACGGCACGAGCGCGGACGAGAACCACGTGTCGAGCATGTCCTCATCGCGCTTGAGCGCGCCCGTGTAGCCGGCTGCGGCAGCTTTGGCGCGCGCCTCTTCCTCGCTCTTCGCGACGAACAGTTCGCCGTTCTCGCCGTACCACGCAGGAATCTGATGACCCCACCACAACTGACGCGAAATGCACCAGTCCTGGATGTTCTCGAGCCACTGGTAATAGGTGGTCGTCCAGTTTTCCGGCACGAACTTGATTTCGCCGCTGCGAACCACGTCGAGCGCGGTTTCTGTGATCGATTTGCCCGGATTGAACGTGCTTTCCGGCGCCGGCTTGCTCACCGCGACGAACCATTGGTCCGTGAGCATCGGCTCGATGACGACGCCCGTGCGGTCGCCGCGCGGCACCATCAGCTTGTGCGGCTTGACCGATTCGAGCACGTCGAGTGCTTCGAGGTTGGCCACGACCTGCTTGCGGGCCTCGAAACGGTCGAGACCGCGATATTTTTCGGGCGCGTTCTCGTTGATCTTTGCGTCGAGCGTGAGGATCTCGATCATCGGCAGCTTGTGACGCAGGCCGACCTGATAGTCATTGAAATCGTGCGCGGGCGTGACTTTCACGACGCCGGTGCCGAATTCGCGGTCGACGTAGTCGTCGGCGATGATCGGCACTTCACGGCCGGAGAGCGGTAGCGTGACGGTCTTGCCGATCAGGTGTGAATAGCGTTCGTCTTCGGGGTGCACCATGACGGCGGTGTCGCCGAGCATGGTTTCCGGGCGCGTGGTGGCGATCGTGAGCTGGCCCGAGCCATCGGTAAGCGGGTACTGGATGTGCCAGAGCGAGCCGTTTTCTTCCTCGCTGATCACTTCGAGGTCGGACACGGCCGTGAGCAGTACCGGATCCCAGTTCACGAGGCGTTTGCCGCGATAGATCAGGCCCTGTTCATACAGACGGACGAAAACGTCGCGCACGGCGGCGGACATCTTGTTGTCCATCGTGAAGTATTCGCGCGACCAGTCGATTGACGCGCCGAGGCGGCGCACCTGATTCGTGATCGTGGAGCCCGATTGCTGTTTCCATTCCCACACGCGCTCGACGAACTTCTCGCGGCCGAGATTGTGGCGCGAGGCGCCTTTTGCGTCCAGCTGACGTTCGACGACGATCTGCGTGGCGATACCCGCGTGGTCCGTGCCCGGCACCCACAGCGTGTTTTCGCCGAGCATGCGGTGATAGCGGGTGAGGCTATCCATGATCGTCTGGTTGAACGCGTGGCCCATGTGTAGCGTGCCGGTGATGTTCGGTGGCGGCAACTGGATCGAAAAGTCCTTGCGGTTTTCGTCGATGACGGGTGTCGCGTAGGCGCGCTTTTCCCATTTGGGGCCCCAATGTGCTTCGATGGTTTGTGGCTCGAAGCTTTTGGCAAGCGTGGAGGTGGTGTCGCTCGGGGTCTCGCTCATTGTGCTGATCGGCTGGTAAATGCTAGGAATATTCGATTATAAGCGGCGCTTGGCGGCGCGGGCTTTTTTGGGGTTTGGGGTTTTTTCGTTTTCTGTTCTTCTTGGCCTTTCCTTGATTTGTTAGTGGTCTATTGGCGTCGCCCCTGTGCGGGGCGACGCCAATAGACCACTAACAAATCAAGGAAAGGCCAAGAAGAACAGAAAACGAAAAAACAAAGAACAGAGGAAGGCAAGAGAACCCACAAAAAAAGCCAGCCCCGCAGGGCATATAATGTCCCACACTCCGCTGTCCCTCCAGAAAAATGCCCGACCTTCTATCCAACCTGAACCCCGAACAACACGCCGCAGTCACGCTCCTGAACGAGCCGGCGCTCATTCTCGCCGGCGCGGGTAGCGGCAAAACCCGTGTGATCATCACGCGTATCGCGTGGCTCATCCAGCAAGGTCTCGCGTCGCCGGCCACGGTGCTCGCCGTCACCTTCACGAACAAGGCCGCCCGCGAAATGATGTCGCGCCTCTCGGCGCTTCTGCCCATCGACACGCGCGGCATGTGGATCGGCACGTTCCACGGCCTGTGCAACCGCATGCTGCGCGCACATCACCGTGACGCCGGTCTGCCCGCCACCTTTCAGATTCTCGACACCGCCGACCAGCTTTCCGCGATCAAGCGTCTGATGAAGGGCCTTAACATCGACGACGAGAAGTACCCGGCGAAAAACATCCAGTACTTCATCAACAACGCGAAGGAACAGGGTCTGCGCCCGGAAGACATGGACGCCACCGAAAACTTCAACCGCAAGTTTGTCGAACTCTACGAAGTCTACGACCAGCAATGCCAGCGCGAAGGCGTCGTCGACTTTTCGGAACTGCTGCTGCGCTGCTATGAACTGCTCGCGCACAATCCGCCGTTGCGCGCGCACTATCAGGCGCGCTTCTGCCATACCTTGGTCGACGAGTTTCAGGACACCAACAAACTGCAGTACGCGTGGCTCAAGCTGATCGCGGGTCAGAACAACACGATTTTCGCGGTCGGCGACGACGACCAGTCGATCTACGCGTTCCGCGGCGCGAACGTCGGCAACATGCGCGACTTCGAGCATGAGTTCAGCGTGCGCAATCTCATCAAGCTGGAGCAGAACTACCGCTCGCACGGCCATATTCTCGACGCCGCGAATCAACTGATCGCCAACAACTCGCGCCGTCTCGGCAAGAATCTGCGCACCGACGCGGGCCACGGCGAACCGGTGCGCGTGTACGAATCCACCACCGATTCGCAGGAAGCCGGCTGGATCGTCGAGGAAATCAAGGCGCTCATCAGCACCGGCACGTCGCGCAGCGAAATCGCGATCCTGTATCGCAGCAACGCGCAGTCGCGCACGATCGAGCACGCACTCGTGAACGCGGGCATCGTGTATCGCGTGTACGGCGGCCTGCGCTTTTTCGAGCGTCAGGAAGTGAAGCACGCGCTCGCGTATCTGCGTCTCATCGACAACCCGAACGACGACACCGCGTTCGCGCGCGTCGTCAATTTCCCCACGCGCGGGATCGGCGCGCGCTCGATCGAGCAACTCGCGGACGCCGCGCGTCTGTACAATTGCTCGATGGCCGCCGCCATTCCGTACATTGCGGGCAAGGCCGGTTCGAGCCTCGCGGCATTTGCGAACCTGATCGGCAAGATGCGCGCCGAAACGCAGCAGATGAGCCTGCCGGAAACGGTCGAATACGTCGTGCGCACGAGCGGTCTCTCCGAGTTCTATCAGAACGAGCGAGAAGGTCAGGACCGGCTCGAGAACTTGCAGGAACTGGTCAACGCGGCGGCGGCGTTCGTCAGCGAAGAAGGCTACGGCATGGACACGCCCGCGCGTTCCATTCCGCTGCGCCCGGGTGCCACGTCCACACCGGAACTGGCCGTCGCCACCGACGCCCCGAATACGGTCGTGCTCGACGCGCCCGGCATCGCCGACCCCACGCAGAATCCCGACACGATGACGCCGCTCGCCGGTTTCCTGTCGCACGCATCGCTCGAAGCCGGCGACAACCAGGCGCAGGCCGGCCAGGAAGCCGTGCAACTCATGACGGTCCACGCGGCGAAGGGTCTGGAATTCACGGCGGTGTTCATCACCGGTCTGGAAGAGGGACTGTTCCCGCACGAGAACAGCGCGATGGAATCGGACGGCCTCGAAGAAGAGCGCCGCCTGATGTACGTGGCGATCACGCGGGCGAAGGAGCGGCTGTATCTGTCGTTCGCGCAAAGCCGCATTTTGCATGGCCAGACGCGCTACAACATCCGCTCGCGTTTCTTCGACGAATTGCCGCAGGAAACGCTCAAATGGCTCACGCCGAAAGTGGAAGCGGGCGCGCGCTGGGGTGGCCGTTCGGATAACGCGGGTTATGGGCGCGACTGGTTCGCGCGGCCGGGTTATACGGGCGCGGCGTCCACTACGCCTGCGCAGTTGCCAGCTTTCGCGAACGAGCAGCGTGCGGCCGAAGCGGGTTTCCGCGTCGGGCAGCAGGTGTTCCACACGAAGTTCGGCGAAGGCACGATCACCGCGCTCGAAGGCGGCGGCACGGACGCTAAGGCGCAGGTCAAGTTCAAGCGTCACGGCGAGAAATGGCTCGCGCTCGCAGTCGCCAAACTGCAGGCCGTGGAATGAGCGCCATGACGAATGCAGCGAACGCGCAAGCGCCTGTGCGGCCGCTCGGCATCATGGCCACACTACCGCAGGAACTCGGCGATCTGATCGAAGCCATGCGCGCGGAGTTGGGCGTGCGCACGGTCATGCACGGCCGGCGCGACTATAATCTCGGCACCGTGCATGGCGCGCCGTGCGTCGTGACGCTTGCGCGCGTCGGCAAGGTCGCGGCGGCGACCGTCAGCGCGCTGAATCCACGCATTCGACGTCAAGGCGATCGTCTTCACCGGTGTCGCGGGTGGCGTGGGCGCGCACGTGCATGTCGGCGACATCGTCGTGGCAAACGAGCTGCTTCAGCACGATCTGGATGCGTCACCGCTCTTTCCGCGCTTCGAGGTGCCGCTGCTCGGTATGTCGAGATTTGCCGCGAACGCGGCGCTCGCCGACGCGTTGGCCGCAGCGTGCGAGCGTTTCGTCGAGGAAGAGGGCGCGCAGACGTCAGCGCGTTTCGGCACGCGCGCGCCGAGCGTGCATCGCGGCCTGATCATCAGCGGCGATCAGTTCGTGGCGAGCGCCGTCGGCGTGCAGACGTTGCGCGAAGCCTTGCCGGATGCGCTTGCAGTCGAAAGAAGGCGCGGCCATCGCGCAGGTGTGTCACGAGTACGGCGTGCCGTGCGCGGTCGTCCGCACGATTTCCGATACCGCCGACGACCACGCCCCGGCATCGTTCGTCTCGTTCCTCACGGACATCGCGGGCGCGTATTCGAATGCGATCCTGACGCGCTTTCTGGCGGCGCGGCGCGTGAGTTGAATCCGCTCTGATGGGCGACGGCCGTGGCGCGGCCATTCGAGTCACGCGCACGCCGCCATCTGAAATGCGCGCTCCGGAATGCCGCCGCGTTGTTCCTGTTCTGCAGTCGTCGTCCCTCACGCGAAAGACACCTAACTCCCAGCCGTTTCCCCCAACGCATCGCGCACCTGCTGCAACGCGGCCGGGTCTTCGATTGTCGGTCGATTGCGGATTTCGGTGATGGTGATCAGGCCGTTTTGGCGACCGTGATCAGTTTGGAAGGTGGCGTTGCGCGGGCAATGGATTATATGGTGAAGGTGATCATGATCAGGATGCGGAGGACTGCTTGGTG
>CALNWS010000018.1 GCA_940747215.1 uncultured Paraburkholderia sp.
GCGAGGGCGCGGTCATGATGACCGACGGCTACGAGCCCTACAACAACATCGCCCGGCGTCGTACCAAAAAGCTTGCTCGGCAAAGGACTGACCTATCTGCGCACGCAGTGGCCGAAGCTGATCCGCTTCACTACCACACCTCACGCGCTCCGCTACCTTACTCTGGGGAACGTCGTTCGTGGATCGCATACGCAACAACGTCGTCTTCATCCGCTTGTCGCCACTGCGGCAGGTGCGGTCATCATCGCCAGCCTGGTTGCCACGGCCGCGGTGACGGGCGTGTTCCCGCGAGCGTCGAGCAACGGCGCACAAACCGATACGTCGCAGACCGCTCAGGTGACGGCGCAGCAGCCGGGCGTGGTCGATTCCGCCGCGCCTGCGGCGGCGAACCGCTCAGCAGGCTGCGCAACAGCAAGCCGCCCGGCAACAAGCTCAACAGCAAGCGCAGCAGGAAGCCCACCAGCAACGTGCGCCTCAGCAGGCACCGGCACAACCGCAATACGCGCAGCAACCTGCGCCGCAACCGGCTTATTGCTCGACCTGCGACACGGTGGTCGCGATTTCGGCGGTGTGTCAGGAAGATCACGGCACCGGGATTGGGGCAGTGGGCGGCACCGTGGCTGGGGTTTCGTCGGTAATCAGTTCGGCGGCGGTGGCGGCCGTACGGCGATGACGATTCTCGGCGCGCTCGGCGGAAGTCTCGCGGGCAACTCGGTTGAGAAGCACATCCTTAGCACGACGTCGTACTCGGTGCGCGTGCATATGGAAAACGGCAAGACGCGCTACTTCACGTACCACGAAGCGCCGCCGTTCCAGCAAGGTCAGCGCGTGCGTATCGAGAACGGCACGCTCGTGGCGAGCTAAGCGCTCAATCGCACTTGCCGCGGCTTTGCTGAGACAGCGTCTGTGATACCGCAATAAAAAAGGCGATTCCCAAAGTGGGAATCGCCTTTTCCTTCAAGCCGCCGACGCTCGCTATTGCAAACGCCCGGCAGCCGGATCAGTAATCCGCGTCTTCGATCCATGCAGCCTGAATCGCCTCGAGGATTTTTTCGCTCGACCGGTTAGGATCGTCGTCGAAACCTTCGAGCTTCGTTACCCAGCGGTGCAAATCGGTGAAACGCACCTGCTGCGGATCGATGTCTTGGTGTTTATCCGTCAGGGCCATCGCGATGTCTTGGGTATCGGTCCACTTCATGGCTGCAACCTCCTGTTAGTGGTTTTCCTTTGCGTGATTGATCGAGTAGCGCGGGATTTCGACGACCAAGTCCTGCTCGGCCGGCACCATCGCCTGACACGACAGGCGCGAAGCGGGTTCGAGACCCCACGCCTTGTCCAGCAGATCGTTCTCGTCTTCCTCGGACGGCGTCAAGGCGGCGAAACCCTCACGCACGATCACGTGACACGTGGTGCAAGCGCACGACTTCTCGCACGCGTGTTCGATCTCGATACCGTTATCGAGCAGGTTGTCGCAAATGCTCTTGCTGGGCACGGCGTCGATCACCGCGCCTTCCGGGCACAGTTCGACGTGGGGCAGCACGACGATTTCAGGCATACATTTTCCGTTTGGGTCTGAGGCACGGCAGCCTCAACCAAGCTCCGTGCCATTTTACTGGCGTGACGCGCACTTTTTAAGTCTGCGTCACGCGTTTTCGCGCCGCGCTCCGCACCTTCAGTCGACCGGCCGAGGCAGCGCGCCGCTCAGATTTCGTCGAGTTTGCGGCCGGCGAGCGCGCGGCGAATGCCCTTGTTCATGCGCCGGGCAGCGAATTCGTCGGTACCTTCGGCGAGCGTTTTCGTGGCCGATTCGATCGCGGCGACGTCGTCGCATTGCGCTACGTTGCGCAATGCGACGAGCAGCTTGTCGAGGTCGGCACGTTCACTGTCGTCGAGCAGTTCCGCATCGGCGGCGAGCGCAGCCTCGGTCGCTTCGACGAGACGCCATGCTTCCACCTGCGCTTCGCGCAACACGCGCGCGCGCATGTCGACTTCGGCGGTCGAGAAACTGTCTCCGAGCATCTTCGCGATGTCGTCGTCGGCGAGCCCGTAGGACGGCTTCACGACCACTGACGCCTCCACGCCCGAGCCCTGTTCGCGCGCGAACACAGACAGCAGGCCGTCCGCATCCACCTGATACGTGACGCGGATACGCGCGGCACCTGCCGCCATCGGCGGAATACCGCGCAATTCGCAGCGCGCGAGCGAGCGGCAGTCGCTCACCAGTTCGCGTTCGCCTTGCACGACGTGGATCGCCATGGCTGTCTGGCCATCCTTGAACGTCGTGAAATCCTGCGCGCGGGTGACCGGAATGGTCGAATTGCGCGGGATGATCTTTTCGGTCAGGCCGCCCATCGTTTCGACGCCCAAAGACAGCGGGATAACGTCGAGCAGCAGCCATTCGTCGCCGTCCGCGCCGCGGTTGCCCGCGAGCAGATCGGCCTGGATCGCGGCACCAAGCGCGACGACCTGATCCGGATCGAGATTGGTAAGCGGCGGCTGGCCGAAGAATGCTTCGACTGCGCGGCGGATCACCGGCATGCGCGTCACGCCGCCGACCAGCACCACGCCCTTGATGTCTTTCGTCGCGACCTTCGCGTCGCGCAGCGCTTTCTTCGTCGGGCCGAGCGTGCGCTGCACGAGCGCCTGCGTGATCGCTTCGAAGGCGCTTTCGTCGACCGTCAGATCGATTTTCGTGCCCGTGGAGAGCGTGGCCTGAACCTTCGCGTTCGGCGCGTCGGAAAGCGCTTCCTTGGTGGCGCGCACGCTGTCGAGCAGCAGACGCACGTCTTCCGGCGCAAGCGCTTGCGCGGCGATACCGGATTGCTCCAGCACGTAGCGATAGAGCGCGTGGTCGAAATCGTCGCCGCCGAGCGCCGAGTCGCCGCCCGCAGCCAGCACTTCGAACACACCTTTGGTGAGCTTGAGGATCGACAGGTCGAACGTGCCGCCGCCTAGGTCGTACACGGCGTAAAGGCCTTCGGAACCGTTGTCGAGACCGTAAGCGATCGCCGCTGCGGTCGGCTCGTTGAGCAGACGCAGCACGTTCAGACCGGCGAGACGCGCGGCGTCTTTCGTGGCCTGGCGCTGCGCTTCGTCGAAATAGGCGGGCACGGTAATCACGGCGCCGACGAGTTCGTCGCCGAGCGAATCTTCCGCGCGCTGGCGCAGCGTGGCGAGAATTTCCGCCGACACTTCCACCGGACTTTTCACGCCACCGACGGTACGGATCTGTACCATGCCGGGTGCGTTGACGAAATCGTACGGCGCGTTCTCGGCACCTTCCACCTCGGCTTTGCCGCGTCCCATGAAACGTTTGACGGAGACGATCGTATTGCGCGGATCGGTCGCCGCTTCGGCCTTCGCCGTGCGGCCGATGCGACGGCCGCCCTTTTCGAGGTAACGCACGACCGACGGCAGCAGCACATGGCCGTCTTCATTGGGCAGCACGTCGGCGACGCCGCTGCGCACTGCGGCCACAAGGGAGTTGGTGGTGCCGAGATCGATGCCGACCGCGAGACGCCGCTGATGGGGCACCGGTGCCATGCCGGGTTCGGAGATTTGCAGTAGGGCCATCTGGATCTTGTCGGGGCCGCTTCGCCCCGTCCTGAAATTTTCGCGTGCTGGATAAGTGATGCCGCGGCGACGTGCGACGACACAACATGAAGCCGCGCTGGCGCTGGCGCGTTTGCGCTGACAGCCGCGCTAGTTGTCGAGCCGTTCGATCTGCACGCCGATTTCCGATGCCACCCGCTCGATGAACATGAGCTGACGCACCGCCTCGCCCGCCGCCTGATTCGCGCCGCTGTCGAGCAGCGCGCCGAGCTTGTCGAAGCGCACGCGCTCTTCGTCGCGCAATTCGCCTAGCAGTGAATCGAGCGCGTCGACGTTCTTCGCGGCAGCCGCGTCCTCGATGCCTTCGCGCCATTCCATCTGCTGCATCAGGAACGCCGGCTCCATCGCCATGTTGTTCTCCGCGCCCACGTCGATGCTGCGCAGATGCAGCAGATACGTGGCGCGCTTCAACGGATCCCGCAGCGTCTGATACGCCTCGTTCGCGCGTGTGGCCCATTGCATCGCCACGCGCTTTTGCGCGTCGCCGGCGGCCGCGAAGCGGTCGGGGTGGACTTGCGCCTGCACCGTGCGGTAAGCGTGGTCGAGCGCGGCGGCGTCGAGTGTGAATTGCGCCGGCAGGCCAAACAGGTCGAAGTGGCTGTCGTTCAGCGAGGCCATCAGATAATCAGGTCCGTTCAGAGGGGCAGAAAAAGTAGCGGGACATATGCGTGCAGCAGGCTCATGCAACAGTTTCGCGGATCAAAGGCGGCGTGGGCCGCCTTTGATCCGCTACACGCGGAACGACTCGCCGCAGCCGCATTCGTCCTTCACGTTCGGGTTGTTGAACTTGAAGCCTTCGTTCAACCCTTCGCGCGCGAAGTCGAGTTCGGTGCCGTCGATGTACGCGAGGCTCTTCGGGTCGACAATGATCTTCACGCCGTTGCAATCGAACACCTGATCTTCGGGCGCGAGTTCATCCACATACTCCAGCTTGTATGCCAAGCCGGAGCAACCGGTGGTGCGCACGCCGACGCGCAGTCCGACGCCTTTACCGCGACGGGTCAGATACTTCTGAACATGCTGTGCTGCCTTTTCGGTCAACGTAATTGCCATAGCATTTCTCATTGCGTCGCGCGCGTGGCTCACGTGATGCAAAACCGTGTAGCTGATTGCACGCTGCTGCCCTGCCTGCTTCAAATATCGCTCATGCTGGATGCCGGAATGTTGTGATCACCGGCATCCGCTTCGAAATGTGAACACCGTGCGATTTCGCGCGGTGTTCACATGCCTGCTCAACTCATGCGTTAAGCGTGCTGCTTGTCGCCTTCGACCGCAGCCGCTTCGCCGTGACGTTGCTTATAGTCCGCGACCGCTGCCTTGATCGCGTCTTCCGCAAGAATCGAGCAGTGGATCTTCACCGGCGGCAGCGCCAGTTCTTCGGCGATCTGCGTGTTCTTGATCCACATGGCTTCGTCGAGCGTCTTGCCCTTCACCCATTCGGTGACGAGCGAGCTCGAAGCGATAGCCGAGCCGCAGCCGTACGTCTTGAACTTCGCATCTTCGATCACGCCGTCCGCGCCCACGCGGATCTGCAACTTCATCACGTCGCCGCAAGCCGGTGCGCCGACCATGCCGGTACCGACCGCGTCATCGTCTTTCGCAAACGAACCGACGTTGCGCGGGTTTTCGTAGTGGTCCAGAACCTTGTCGCTATAAGCCATGATTACACTCCTTGATCCGTTTCAACCTGCAATTTGCAATTCGATGAATTCGACGTCGTCCAGACGGCGCGTCAGTGCGCTGCCCACTGGATGGTCGAAATATCGATACCGTCCTTGTGCATTTCCCACAGCGGTGACAGGTCGCGCAACTTGGAAATCTTGGTCTTCAGCAGGTTGATCACGTAATCGACATCCTGCTCGGTAGTAAAGCGGCCCACCGTAAAGCGGATCGAGCTGTGCGCCAGCTCGTCGTTACGGCCGAGCGCGCGCAGAACGTACGACGGTTCCAGCGAAGCCGACGTACATGCCGAACCCGACGACACGGCCACGTCTTTCACGGCCATGATCAGCGATTCGCCTTCGACGAAATTGAAGCTGATGTTCAGGTTGTGCGGCACACGCTTTTCCATGTCGCCGTTCACATACACTTCTTCCATTTCCGACAGACCGTGCAGCAGACGATCGCGCAGCATGCGCGCGCGATCGTTTTCCGTTGCCATTTCTTCACGCGCGATGCGGAACGCCTCGCCCATGCCGACGATCTGGTGCGTAGCCAGCGTGCCCGAACGCATGCCGCGCTCGTGACCGCCGCCGTGCATCTGCGCTTCGATACGGATGCGCGGCTTGCGGCGCACGTAGAGCGCGCCGATGCCCTTCGGGCCGTACGTCTTGTGCGCCGAGAAAGACATCAGGTCGACCTTCAGCTTCTGCAGGTCGATTTCGATCTTGCCGGTAGCCTGCGCAGCGTCGACGTGGAAAATGATGCTCTTCTCACGCGTGATCTCGCCGATCGCCTCAATGTCCTGAATCACGCCGATTTCGTTGTTCACCGACATGATCGACACGAAAATCGTGTCCGGACGCAGCGCGGCCTTGAATTTTTCGAGGTCGATCAGGCCGTCGTCCTTGACGTCCAGATACGTGACTTCGAAGCCTTCGCGCTCGAGCTCACGGCACGTGTCGAGCACGGCCTTGTGCTCGGTCTTCACCGTGATGATGTGCTTGCCCTTGCTCTTGTAGAAGTGCGCAGCACCCTTGATCGCCAAGTTGTCCGATTCCGTTGCGCCCGAAGTCCAGATGATTTCGCGCGGGTCGGCGTTGACCAGCTTCGCGACGTTCTCGCGCGCTTCTTCGACCACGCGCTCGGCGTCCCAACCATACGAGTGGCTGCGCGATGCGGGGTTGCCGAACTGCTCGCGCAGATACGGGATCATCTTGTCCACCACGCGTGGATCGATCGGAGTCGTGGCGCTGTAGTCCATGTAAATGGGCAGGTGGGGAATGTCGTTATTCATCTATCGCTCCGGGGACATCATGTGCTCTGGCTGCTGGGTTTCCTTGCTGCGGCGACTGCTCTCGATACCGTGCCTAGGAACCGGCCATATTGAAAACGGAATTAGGCCCTTTCGGCGCCACGCGAACCGGCTCGACGGCCGGCGCCTCGCTACGGCTATCGCGCAGCACGGCCGGCGCGCCTTCGCGCGAGCGCTGCTGATCGACCAGATCTTTCAGGGAGACCGAATCCAAGTACTCGACCATTTTCTGGTTCAACGTAGACCACAGTTCGTGGGTCATGCAGTGACCGTTGTGCTGCTTGGTGCCCTCGCACGAGCCCTTGCCGCCGCATTGGGTGGCGTCGAGCGGCTCGTCGACCGCAATGATAATGTCGGCCACCGTGACTTCTTCGGCGCGGCGGGCAAGATTGTAGCCGCCGCCCGGCCCGCGGACGGACTCGACGATTTCGTGGCGACGCAGCTTGCCAAACAGCTGCTCGAGATAGGACAGGGAGATGTGCTGGCGCTGGCTGATACCTGCAAGCGCCACCGGACCCTGCTCCTGGCGCAGTGCTAAGTCAATCATCGCCGTGACGGCGAAACGGCCTTTCGTGGTGAGTCTCATATGATGTGGGAACCGCAATTCTCGATAAGTTTTGTCAAGTATAAATACATGAGAGATTTAGTCAAGTATCCCTATCGCAATTTGGGTCATTTGCTTAATTGCGGAAGCCCTGTGCAGCCGGGGTTTCAGGCCGCAGCAGCGTCTTTCCGCCTGCTCACGCAATGAATTGGGGATGCAATGCGACGATCAGACCGCGGCACGCCGCTTCGCATTGACCCAGCACTGCCTCGAACCCTTCTTCGCCGCCGAAATAAGGATCGACGACTTCGCGCATGCCGCTCCAACGGTTGTTCGACTCGGGCACGAATTCCATCAGCAGACGGATCTTGTCGTGCTGGTCGGCCGGACAGACGGCGCGCAGCGCGGCGACTTTTTGTCGTCCATCGCGATCAGCAGATCAAAACGCTCGAAATCCGTCCGCCCGATCTGGCGGCCACGGCAATTCACCCAGTTCTTAGCCGCGGTGGCTCGCGGCCAGTTGCACGCGATCGTCCGGCGCCGAGCCGATGTACCAGTCAGCCGTGCCGGCCGAGTCGATAAGGATGCGGTCCGTCAACTTCGCCTCGTCGACCAGACGGCGCATGACGCCTTCCTCAGTCGGGGAACGGCAGATGTTCCCCAGGCACACGAAGCAGATAGACACTTTTTTCATCGAACACTTTCGCGCGCTATCGGACGCATTGACCGGTGGATGGGAAATGGGTGCCGCGATTATACAAAGCTCGGAAAATTCTCGCCGGATCCCGGTATAATGCGCCTGCGCTTCCTGAAGCGTCTTGCTGCGTACGTCCTATTTCTTACTGGTTACGCCAAAAAATGCCGTATTGACTGCGGTTTTGCCGGTTAATCGAATCCAACCGTCGTATCCGGTACCGAGGCTTGGGAAGCCTCGGTACCGGCATGGCCGGCATTGCGTACATTGGCTTGGCCGGCAACGACGACGCGTTGTCGACCAGACCGTAGGACACTGCGCGCGCCAGCTCGGCCGTCAATTGGTCGGCGGCGAGCGACTCGGTGATCGCCGTGGCCGCGACGAGCGAAGGGAAAAACGACGGGCTTTCATGCGAGAAAATCAGCACTTTCTCGGCATTGAGTGCGATGGGCGATACGGCGCTGTCGGTGATCGCGATGAGCTTGCTGCCCTTCTCCAGAGCGGCCTCGGCGACGCGCGCCGCTTCGACCGAGTACGGCGCGAAGCTGATGACGACGGTGGCGCTATCGCGCTCGACCGTACGCAATTGTATTTCGAGCGTGCCGGCTTCGCCGTTGAGCAGCGACACCGACGACCGGAAGAGCCGGTAGCCATACACAAGACCGAACGCGACCGCGTAGCATGAGCGGAAACCGGCCACATGCACATGCGGCGCACGCCGCAAAAGCCGCGCCGCTTCCACGATCGTGCGGCCGTTATGCGCGGCGGTGACGTCCAGATTGTGCTGTTGCGCGACGAGCAGATCGTTCGCGAGCGCATCTTTCGATTTGACGAGCGAACGCGCGCAGCTCGTCAGCGGCTCGGGCCGCGTCCGCACGCGCGCGACGAACAGATTGCGCAATTCGTTCCAGCCGGGAAAACCGAGTTGCTGCGATAGACGCACGAGCGAAGCCGGTTGCACCTGCGCGCTCGCCACCTTGCGCATGGACGATACGGCGACTTCGTCGGGATGATCGAGCAGAAAACCCGCGCCCATCTGGAACTGCGGGCTCAGTTCTGAAAAGCGCGCCCGGATCAGAGCGGCGAGCTGGTCGAAACTGTCTGGCATGAGATAAACCGTGCGAGCGGTCGATGAGAACGGCAACAGATGTTACCACTGGGGGGGTTGGGCTGCCAACATGGGGAAAACGCGTTAATCTCGATCGTGCTGGCACCCCACGTGCTTCCCCAACAAGTCTTCTAGACACTTCAGCAAGGACAATCATCGTGAATCCATCCTCCGAACCCCAACTCAAACTCAACGACGGTAACTCGATCCCGCAGGTAGGACTTGGCGTCTGGCAGGCTAAACCCGACGAAACCGTCATCGCAGTCCGCGAAGCCTTGCAGGCGGGATATCGTCACGTCGACACCGCGGCCATCTACGGTAACGAAGAAGGCGTTGGCCAAGGCCTGCGTGAGAGCGGCGTGCCGCGCGAAGAGGTCTTCGTCACCACCAAGATCTGGAACGACGCTCAAGGCAAAGACAGCACGCGCAAAGCGCTGCACGAGAGCCTGCAGCGGCTGAAACTGAGCAGCGTCGATCTGCTGCTCATCCACTGGCCGACACCGCAGCGCGACCGCTTCGTCGATACATGGAAAACCATGATCGCGTTGCGCGACAAAGGCCTTGTTCGCTCGATCGGCGTATCCAACTTTACGGCGGCGCATTTGCAGCGTCTCGTCAATGAAACGGGCGTAACGCCGGTCATCAACCAGATCGAAACGCATCCCTACATGCAGCAGCTCGAAATGCGGAAAGTCCACGAGCGGCTCGGCATTCTGACCGAAGCGTGGAGTCCGCTGGCACAGAACCGCGCGCTCGACGACGCTACGATCGAACGCATTGCAAAGAAGCATGGCAAGACGCCCGCGCAAGTCATCATTCGCTGGCATCTCGACAGCAACCATGTCGTGATTCCGAAATCGGTGACGCCGGCGCGGATTCGCAGCAATTTCGACGTGTTCGATTTCAGGCTGGATGCGGATGACATGAAAGCCATCGCCGCACTCAATCGCGACGAGCGCCTCGGCCCCGATCCCGAAACGTTCAACGGCTAACGTTCCTTGTCGCGCTGGCGCAGTCCTCGATTAGACGCGCGCGTCGCCACGGCCATCACCGCACGAGGGATGCCCGCGCCGCGCGCGGCCAGAAACCCGCCGATGGTGCCTCCCCATGACTCTGCCACGACACGCCCGGCGTGAATGGCAGAGCGCCGATCAGCATCGTGAAGCCATAAGCGCCGGCCACGACGAGCGCAACGACGAAGTACGTCGCGGATATACACGCCGCGCGCCACCAGATAAGCCGCGTAGCCGAACACGAGTCCACCTTGCGCCGATGTAAACCGTATAAGGCGCGCCCAGCAGCCACGCGCACAAGCCCGCACCCAGCATCGAGCCGATCGTGGCATCCCAAAAGTTCGACACGCGCGGCCACGTGCATAACCAGCCGAGCACGATAAAACCCGGCGTATTCGCGAGAATATGACCGAGATTCGCGTGCAGCCACGGCGCGAAGAATGCCTTGCAGGCCGCTGAACGTGCGCGGCACGACGCCGTGATTATCGAGACGAAGCCACGGAAAAAGCGCCGACACGAAAAACACCAGACACATCGAGCCGACGAAACAGGCAAGCAGTGAAACACGTGCTTTCAAACTGGATGGACGCCAAGTTCGCTGAGTCTATTTTTCATCGTTCAGATTTTCGAAGCATTGCAGTAGAAGAACTACCTGTACACCTGTCTGCGTTTGATCCTTCAGGAACCCACATTCTGCCTATCGTAAGCAAGCTGCGCCTTTTCGAATTTGGCACCGTGCTTCGCGGCCCACGTGACCAAAGCGGAAAACGGATCCTTCAGCGTGCGCCCGAGCGGCGTGATGGAGTACTCGACCGCAACCGGCGAAGACGTAATCACACGCCGATGCACGAGCCCGTTACGTTCGAGCCGCCGTTTCAGTACATTGAAGCGCGCCGGTTGCTCGCATAACACTGTCAGGATGAGCACCGACCACTTGTTGGCGATCTGCTCAAGCACAGGGCGAGCCGCGTTGAAAGCGGCGAAAGTGACTTCGTTATCAGGCATGTAGATATCCGCGAGTAAATCTGCGCTACGACCGGTGCGTAATTGACACTAGATATACGCAGTGTATCTTGTCCCGGACATATCACACACCGGAAACGACATGCTGAAACTCGAAGGAAAAGTCGCCGTCATCACGGGCGGCAGCAGCGGAATTGGACTCGCGATCGCACGATGTTTAGCGCAGGAAGGTGCGCGCGTCTTCATCGTCGGCCGGAGAAAGACGGAACTCGAGGCCGCGGCCGCGAGCATCAACGAGAGCGTCGAAGCGATTCAGTGCGACGTGACTGTGGCCACTGAACTCGAACAACTCTTCGACACGGTTAAAGCGAAGGCCAGCGCGCTCGACGCTCTGGTCGCATCGTCCGGCACCAGCGAATATGCGCTGCTCGGCTCGATCACCGAAGAGCACTTCGACAAGCTGTTCGATCTGAACGTACGCGGTCTGGTGTTCACCGTGCAGCGCGCTCCAGTTGATGAACGCGGGCAGTTCGATCGTGCTGATCGGCTCGATTGCAGGCTCGGTAGGCAACGCGGGTTATGGTACTTACTCGGCCAGCAAGGCAGCCGTACGCTCCTATGCAAGAACGTGGTCGAAGGAACTGGCGGGCCGGGGCATTCGTGTGAACACGCTCAACCCCGGCCCGACCGATACGCCTTTGTTCGCCGAAGCCTCCGACGACGCGTGCCGTCATCTCACGAGCCTCATTCCGATGAACCGGCTCGGCCCGCCGGAAGAAGTCGCCAATGCGGCGCTGTTTCTCGCGTCGTCGGAAAGCTCGTATATCACCGGCGCGGAGTTGCTCATCGACGGTGGCATGATCGCGTGACGCCCGGCGACACGCTTACCGCTTCATAGCCACGTTCCGCCCTGACGCTCGCCCGGCTCTTCGGCGAGCGCATCGAAATCGTGTATCCAGTCCAGATGACGCATCAACCGGTCGCTCGAGCCGAGACGTTTGTTGCGTTTGTCGGCGGCGGGTCCATCGGGCAGATGCAAAACGTCAGCGGTTGAAATGGACGCGTATTGCACCTTGCGCGTGCGGCCGTGACGCAAACGCTCGTACGCTTCCTGCGCCTCACGCCAGTTGCCGGGCCCCGCTTTGGCCAGTTCGGCGTGAGCACCACGGCGTCTTCGATCGACTGATTGGCGCCCTGTCCGTGATGCGGCACGAGTACGTGCGCGGTGTCGCCGATCAGCGTCACACGTCCCTTGCTCCACCGTCCGAGCGGCGGCTGATGAAACAGTCCCCAACGCTGGCTGATCGGCACGGCCGTAATCATCTGCACGACGGCCGGGTGCCAGTCCTTGAACAGCCGCAACTGCTCGCCCTCGCTCGCCGGCATGACCCAATCGCGCGACGGCCACGGCGACGGATGGCGTTCGACCAGCAAGAAATTCTGGTCGCCCTTGTCGCCGATCGGGTAATGCAACAGATGGCCGCCCGCGCCGACCCAGTACTGGACGTGTCCGGGTCCGGCAGCTGATCCATACGCTCCGCGGGCACCACGCCGCGAAAACTGGAGCACCCCGAATACAGAACGTCGTCGTAGCCGAGCATCCAGCGGCGCGTCAGCGAACGCGCGCCGTCCGCGCAGATGACCAGATCCGCTTCGGCAACCTGCCCGTTGTTGAACGTCAGGCTCGCGCGCTCGGGCGTCTGTTCGAGATTGACGAGCCGATGGCTGAGTTTGATGTTCGCGAGACCCACGGCTTGCGACAGCAGCGCCTGAAGGTTCGCACGGTGAACGCCCCAGTACGAACCGCCGAATCGTTCGCGATAGCTCGGCACGGCGCGATGCTCGCCGATCACCCGGCCGTTGCGGCCGTCGCGATAAATGAGGCCCGGCACTTCCGCACAGACTTTGTCGAAGGCCGAACGAAGCCCCATGCGCTCGTAAAAACGTGTCGCGTTGGCCGACAGCGCCACCGCCGCGCCGACTTCGCGCAGCTCGTCCGTCTGCTCGTAGAGCGTGGCGTCGATGCCTCGCTCGCGCAGCGCGAGTGCGGGCGTCAATTCTCCGATGCCGGCACCGACGATCGCAATGTTCAGGTCCTCTCGTTTCATGTGTGTCTCCTGTATTCGACTGGATGTGCACACATTTTCAGCACCACGAGTTCATTGCACAATAAAATGAACGGAATGAACTACATAACCAGTTTGAATGAAGGAAACCGTGCGCGATGGAACTGACGGAGATCGACCTCAATCTGCTCGTGCTGTTTCAGCGGCTCATGGAGGAGCAGCACGTCTCGAGCGTCGCCGAGAAAATGAACGTGAGTCAGCCGGGCGTGAGCAATGCGCTCGCCAAACTGCGTCGACGGCCGGACGATCCGCTGTTCGTGCGCGGCCCCGGCGGCGTCGTGCCGACACCGTTCGCGCTGCGACTGGCCGAGCCTGTCGCAGCGCGCTGGCAACGCTGCAGGCAGCGCTCAATCCCCGCGCGGATTTCGACCCGCTGCGCACCGCACGTACGGTGACGAACGGCATGACGGACATCGGCGAAGTGGTGTTTCTGCCGGCGCTCGTTGAGCGGCTCTCGCGCGGCTCCCGGCATCGTGCTCAACACCGTGCGCAATACGAGCATCAATCTCTGAGCGAGGAAATGGCGAATGGCAGTGTCGACCTCGCCATTGGCCTCCTGCCGCAACTGAAGGGCGGCTTTTATCAGCGGCGGCTCTTCGGTCAGCGTTACGTGTGCCTGTTCAGGCGCGGGCATCCGCTCGAAAGCGCCCCGCTCACGCTCGCTGCGTGGCGCGATGCGCAGCATCTCGTCGTGCTCTCGGCGGGAACCGGTCACGGCCAGGTGGACGACTGGCTGCGCAAGCGCGGCGTGCGCCACTAGGTTCGCCTGACCGTTCCGCACTTCATGAGCGTGGGCCACATCCTGCAACGCACCGAGCTCGTCGCCACCGTGCCGGAAACGCTCGCGGAACAACTCGTCACGCCGTTTTCATTGCGCATCAGCACGTTGCCCGTCCCGATGCCCTCCGCGCCGATACATCTGTTCTGGCATTCGCGGGTCAATCAGGACGAAGGCAACCGCTGGCTGCGCGAACAGGTAATCGACTGTTCGCCGACTCGGCGTCGAAGACGCGCAAAACGCGGCCGTGATCGCGTAGTCATGTTGCAATACGACCGCGTCGTTCCGCGCGATCAGCCTGCGTACGCCGCCTTCGCCTCTTCCAGATAGGCTGCAAGTCGCTTGGGCGCGCGTCCGATCAGCGATTGGACATGGTCCGCGACGATCCCTTTTTGTCGCCGCCAATATCGATTCCGGCTACCGCGTAATGCAAAGTCATGAGCCCCTGTTATTTGTGAAGTCGTTCTGGAAATTCGCCGTGGCATTGCGTGCCGCGCTTCACGAAGTACATGCAACATCGCCCGCGCGACTATCACTGTGCGTGCGATTCGACAAAACTTCCCGAACTCTCGACGCCCTTTCGCGCCTACCCAAGCCAACCGAATGGATCATACGCAATGGACGGCCGATTTGACCGCCGCGAATTACTGCTTCACCTAGGCGACATGCTCGATGCCGCGCATCGTTTGACGGCTGCGGGCAGCCCCGTCGCGCCGATTGCGCGAGTCGCCCGCGACGACGCCTCGCTGCAGCCGCTCACGTTTCTGCAGCCACTTGCACCCGGCATGATGGCGGCCGATTTTGCCGCACGCACCGCCGACGCATTCGCAACATAGCCGAAAGAACTGCTCGCGGAAAAACTGGATCGCGATGCATTGGCGTTAACCGTTCAACGCGCCTTATTCGACAGGAACCCACAAGGCTGGCGCGCGTAGATCGAACAAATGCAGCGTCAGGTGAAATGGTTTGGCATGAATCTGGCGGACAGGGCGTCGGAAAATGCAAGCGTAGTGGCCTGCGGCTGAATCGCAAACCAAGCCCGTGACAGGCGAAGAAAAAAGAGGCTGGCCGTGGCCCGAGCGTGACTGATGGAGAGACTCAGAAACTCGCGACGCAAGCGCCATTGCAGCGATTCAAAGCGCCTCGTAACACAACACAAGCATGCGCTGCACCATCGTGTTCGCTTCATTGAGTTCCATTTCGCTCGTGAAAAGCGCCTGCACGCTGGAAAGGCGCACCGCCACGCCCACTTTGAGCAGGTCTTTGCTGGCGATTTTCAGCGCCAGCTGACCGATGCGTACGCGGTCGAGCCAGTTCATTTCCAGCGAATTCTTTTCCAGCCACTGGCGGCAACATTGGACCACATGGTCCACGCGCCACTCCTTGCTCAAGGCATAAGACGCGGCGGCGATCGCCACGAGAAAACACAACAACTCCGGACGCGCGCTGTCCGGCTCGTTGAATTCGGGTTCCAGCTTTTGACGTGGTGTGGAATCGGTCATGCTCGTAGCCTGCGCGCAACGGTTAAACAAACCCAACACATGGGGACGTGAGGGCACGAATCAATGGCGTGAAATCTGTCCATTCTAAACGCGCCCGCATGCACGTCACCATTTACGTCACCCTGTCACGTGGACTACGCTGCGCGCGTTCAGTCGGTGCAGGCCGAACACGCTACCGCTTCGGCGGGGACGGTTTTTCTGGTCACGCCGAAACTCGCGAGCATAGCGAGCCCCAGCACGGCGAGCACGCTGCCGAACAGGAAGTCGGCGCGAATGCCGATCTGATCGACCACTACGCCGCCCACCAGCGAACCCACCGCGATCGCCACCTGAATGATACTGACGAAAAGCGCCGAGCCCGCTTCGGGCGCATCCGGCGTGGCACGCTGAATCCAGACGCTGAAGCACAACGGCAATGCGCCGAATGCCACGCCCCATGCAAGCACGAGCGCTGCGACGCCAGTCGACGAATGCTGCAGCGGCGGCAACGCAATCAGCACGAGCAACAGCAGCGAAACCATCGCACCCATCGAGGTCTTCAGATTAGGTGTGACCGTCGACGAAACGGTGAAGTTCGAAAAGAAACCGACGATGCCGAAGCCGAGCAGCAGCCACGTGATGTTGGCCATCGTAAATTCGGCATTGTGCAACAGGAACGGCGTGATGTACGTGTACGACGAAAAATGCGCGCCGAACACGAGGCCGACCATCATCATGCTTTTACGCGGATGCGCGCGGCGCAGCAGTTCGGTCAGATCGCGCAGACGCAACGCCACGTTCGACGGCAGCGACGGCACGAAGAAAAACTGTGCGACGAGTGCGAAGGCAACGAGAACGCCCGTCACCATGAACGACGCGCGCCAAGACGCGAAGCTCGCGATGAACGTGCCGAGCGGCACGCCGATCACGGTGGCGCAGGTCACACCCGTGAGGATCGTGGCCATCGCGCGCGCCAAATCTTTCGGCTTGACGAGCCGGCCAGACGCGGCGGTTGCGAGCGTCCAGAAGCCGCCGAGCGCCGCGCCGAGCAACGCGCGGCCGATCAGCATCACGGCGAAGCTGGGCGCAAACGCCGAAATCAGATTCGACGCGAGCAGCAGCGCGGTGAGCAGCAGAAACACGCGCCGGCGATCCATGCGGCCCGCCACCAGCATCAAACCCGGCACCGAAATCGCGGCGATCACGCCGGGCACGGTGACCACCAAACCGGCCGTGCCGGGTAATACGCCTAGTTCGGCGGCGATTTTCGGCAACAGGCCGACGGGCAGAAACTCCGTCGTGGCAAAAGCAAAAGCGCCAATGGCGACGGCGACGACGGCGAGCCAGGAACGCAGGGACGATGGCGTGCCATCGTCCGGCGAAACGGCGCTCGCCGGCAGATTATCTTCAATCAACATAGTATTGTTCGCGAGTGACTTAACAACGGGTGCATTAGAGCGGCCCCACCGCACTAATCAGAAGCGCAAAAACCTAGGAAGCAGATTCGATCGCGAGAAGCAAGTAAAAATGCTTCCGCCTAGCGTGATTTCCGCAAAAAAATAAGTGGGTGAAACCAGAGCGGGAGACACTTTAGCATTCAATTAAATCGCTCGCTGAAGAGTACGAAATGCAGTTCGCAGTGAGGTTATTCGCGCGCAATTTCGTCGTGGAACCTTAGCGGATCCTTGGCGCGCTCATAGCAGACTTGTAGTGGACTCGTAATACAATACATAACCGTCGACCCCGGGCACGAGGCTTGCTAAAACTGCCGGCAGCCTCAAACAGCCATCAGGCACAGTCAGGCGCCACATCAACCGGCTTATAAAAGGACCTCCAAAACATGCTCAGCGCCCGCCCCTGCACTTCCCCACCTGCGTAATCGACGGCATGCCGTTGACGGTCACGGTTTTACCCGGACAACGGTGTGCTGCGCATTGCCGACTTTCGATGCGATGATCGGCGATCTCTGTGCGCGCAAGCCGAAGTAGGTACAACCCGCGCAAACCGCGTCGCAACTCGCGGCCGCGTAAGCGGCGGGCGGCGGTGCCTGAACTCACACTTCCATGCGAGCATTCCTGGCACTACGGTGCACTACTTTCCAGCGATCTTTTTTAGCGGTCCGCCTTTTTAAGTTCGATAGCCGATCCGATTAACGCCCGAAATAAACCCAGCATTGCGGGCCACCGGAACACGGCGCGTATCCCGTGTCCCATTTCCGACTGCCCCTCGGCTACGCCACCGTACGAGACGTTTTGCACTTCGCCGACGGACTCGCCGTACGACATGTCGGTCGTGGCCTGCGCCGACTCGTTGGCATTTCGCTATATCATCGCGTGGCCCGGTGTTTTTGCGGCCGGCGCCATGCCGCTTTCCTGCGCGCGGGCGGTTCCCAGTGTGAGAAGCAGAACGGCCGAGGCAAGCGCCGTCAATAGATGAAGTTTCATGGTGAGATTCCTGCAATCCGGTGCAGCAGCCTTCGTCCTCCCTTATAGGTGATATGGCGATGACGACAGGTGCATCGTGCGGCGCGCAACCGCTGCGGCGAGTTACGAATTCAGTGTGAAGATGTGCCTGTGCCAAACCTGCAACCCATGTCGATTGCGCGATGTCGAGGCGATATACGGCGAACCGGAATCGGTCGTAAAGGGCTGGAAACGCGGAGATTAACTCCATGCTTTCATTATAGACGCGCGCCGGGAGAATGCAATGTCCGGGAATCCCCGTAGAAGATGATTGGCGAAAGTGCGGAAGACCGCTTGCCGTAATAAAATCCGCTATAGGAGATGTTTCAGGCGCGCATTTCACTAGTATGCTCTAGTATAAGAAAATCGGCCCGCGCGAAGAACTGGCGAGAGACGGAGCGCGGAATCGAAGTGGCTGTTCGCAATCAGTGCAAACTCAATACCACTTTTTCAAATGCATGCCCGAGGCTTATCCGGCCTTCTTCGCCGCATGGCTTGAATACACTGGATTGGTTGGTGCGTCCCGCCTGGCAAACGGCCTGAATACGCTGTATAGCAAATATGGAGCGACGTTTTTACGCTGCCCGTGACGATTTCCTCGACTTGAAACTTGACCGCGTGCTGATCCCGTTGAACTGGGCTCGAAGCTCCGCGGCACACCCTTGCAATCTGTAATTGACAGAAAGCTGGACGCTTTAGAAGGGCGAATATCTTATGGACGAACGGAAGCGAGATAGCATCATTGCGTATCTCCGCCATCGCATGGAAGAGTTTGGCATCAAACCAGAAGATCTGGCTGCAGTGCTCGCGTCGGAGCCTGCCGCGCAAAAGGCCGAGCGCTACCGCAGTGCCACCGGGGACAGCTGGGACGGTCAGGGCGAAATGCCTCAATGGCTCAAGCAGGCAATCAGCGCCGGTCAATCGATTGACCACTTCGAATTGTCGACCAAGCCTGCACCGATGCCGCAACCGAAAAAGCACGTTGACTGGAGTAACGACCCATTCGCGGGAAGTCCACTGGCGCGCTCGAATCGATAGACAGCTTTTGCGCGACCCGGGCGTTAGCGACGCATGAATGTCAATTGCGCGTCTATTGCTTTTAGAGCCTGCTTTGAGGCGAATGGCAATGTGCCACCATTAAGGCGACTTTAAAAGCCTAAAAGCCGGTTCATAGAACACGCTGAATAGACCGCTTCCGGTCTGCCGACGAGAACTACCACTCCCCCTCCAGAACCGACGGGACACCCCGGTTTCCGGCCCGACCGCCGGGGCTTGCACTCGAACGTTCGCATCGTTCTCGCGCGTTTTTGCATCCGGAGACGGAAGCGCATCGTATATCCGGTCAGAGCAGCGTGATTGCACGCTGCGTCGTGAGGAGAAATGCCATGCGTCAATTTATCCTTGAAATCGGGCTGGGTGATTCGGTTATAGCCGCGGCCAGAATCGCGGCTACCGTTGCCGCAATCGTCGCGTTCACAGGCAGCGCGGCTTACGCGCAGCAAGGCGGCGGCAATGGTCAGGGCGGCTCGGGCGGCGGCAACGCGCACAGCGCCGCGACAGCGGGCATGACCTATCACGGCGATCCCGCGCCGAGTCCGCTCGACGCGCCGGGCAGCAAATCAAAACAGATGGACTCCGGCAACGGCACGATGCGTCCGGTGTCAACACCCGATACGATGAACCCGTCCGGCGCGACACAGTGACCGGCGCGGCGTCAGCGCCGCGCTTCTTATCGCAGAAGCGTGGCGCCGCGCAGAGCTAAGCCTTGATCGTCACGCTTTGTACGCCGGTCGCGTCGATAGCGGAGCGTGCCGCATTCGGCACGGCGAATCGCGGCAGTTCGATAAACCCGCTGACCTGCCGCACGATCTGCCAGAACGTTTTTTCAAAAAGACGCACGCGCCCCGTTTCCGACGCGCTTTCGGCGAGCGGATAGGCAAAATGCCAGTGGATGTACTGCGGCTCGCCCGGAAACGCGGGAGCGTGATCGCCGGCGACGGCGTCGTCGATCGAAATGACCATGTCCATGCGCGGCGCCCACTCGCCGGTGAATTCCAGCCAGCTTTTCGGGCTGAGCGCGGCGAGATCGGAAATGCCCGGCCGCAATTGCGCGACCGTCAGCGGATGAATCCGCGCGGCGGGTTCGGGTCCCGCACTGAACGCTTCGAATCGGTGTCCCGCCAGTTCGCGCAAAAGAGCTTCGGCCATGATGCTGCGCGCTGCATTCTCGCGACAGAGAAACAGCACTTTATATTTTCTGGTCACCCTTACCCCGTACTCATGTTTTTTGTTTATGTTCGCCATTCTGCCGATCGAGTCGTGCGCACTCGTGACCCTACGATGTCTAAAATCGCCGCGCCACCGGAATTGCACTAGGGGCCGAAGTGTAGCAGCACAATATTGCAGTCTTTCAATTTCCTGTCGCCGGCGTGACGTGAGTCATCCAAAGTATCGGTTTTACGTTGTCCGCGAGGGCGTCGCGCAGTCGGTCTTCGCTAAACCGACGTATCGGCGTCGACCGGACTTGCCACGATACGATTGGCGGCGTCGCTACTGGCTGGAACATTGGAAAGCGCCGATGGTTGTTCGTACAACATGGCGGCGGGTGGCTGCGTCACGGCCTTCACTCCATTAGCAATGCCTAGCGGCAGCGACGTAGGGGATGAATGCCGCCACCGCGGCTACGACGATGAAAGTGAACATGACTGACGCGCCTCTCGTTGTGAATTGCGCAATCGCTCGCGAAAACGCGACGCGTATAGTCGATTCTAGAAGTGCGGTCCGGAACACCGAAGGCCGCCTTCTAGATCCCTTCCATATCAATTCGGTTGACCTCTATCGTCTGGCGGCCAACGGGCGTTTTCATCACACGGCATCGGTCCCATGCGCTGCTTCCCACGAATTCGATTATCGCGTTCGAGACGATGCAGTGTTTCGGTCTGATGGATTTATCCACGCGATTCGTCGGGTCACATACTGTGAGTTGAAGCGTTGCTTCCACATGTTGCATGCGAATGCGCGACCCATGTCTGGGATACATCGAATGCTGAACAGAAATGCCATTAGCTCTGGCGCGTACCTTGAAAGTTTCGATTCGCTGCCGAAAGAACTTCTGTGGACGCAGCAGCAGATCGATGCATCGCTCGCGCAGACGCTCGCTGCGCGCCCCGGCACAAGCAGCGACGTGTGGGTGTTCGCGTACGGCTCGCTCATGTGGAATCCGATTTCGGATTTCGATAGCCGCCGCATTGCGACGTTGCATGGCTGGCATCGCAGTTTCTGTATCCGGCTGATCGCCGGTCGCGCGACACTCGAGCAGCCGGGCCGCATGCTGTCGCTGGAAATGAGCGGCAGCATGCAAGGCGTCGCGTTGCGGTTGTGCGGCACGACGCTCGAAGAAGAGTTGCGGATTCTGTGGATACGCGAAATGGTGACGGGCGCGTATCGCCCGGTCTGGACACCCGTCACGCTCGAAGACGGCACCGAAATCGATGCGATCGCCTTCGTTTCCGAGCCAGCGAACGCGCAATACGAAGGTGACACCGAACCCGCCGTCATTGCACCGTTGATGGCCGTCGCCTCGGGACTCTTCGGCACGAATGCCGAGTACGTGTACAAACTT
The DNA here is from genome assembly GCA_940747215.1 of uncultured Paraburkholderia sp. GTDB lineage: Bacteria > Pseudomonadota > Gammaproteobacteria > Burkholderiales > Burkholderiaceae > Paraburkholderia. Next base: position 21,378 of record CALNWS010000018.1, read on the forward strand.
CAGGCCGCCCTCACGGACTGCGGCCTGAACGATGCCTATATCGACGAACTCGCCGACGAACTCACGCGCGTGACGAAAGAGGCCGCGTGATGCGTCGGATGCTTCGGGTTTAAAAATCTTAGAAGCGCAAGCCGTCAGAAACTGAAACCACAATCCGCTGAGTGCGCCCACGGGATGCTCGGCGCCCGCCGCTTCCTCACGCCTGCTTTGCGCGTTACGTGCAGATTGCGCGGCATGAGTGCTCGCCTTCGTGGCGGTCGCCGTGCGTGGTCCGCTGCATCGCTATCACGTTCGATATCGTGTTCCGCATCGCGCTCGACATCGGCGGCTTCAGCCTTCGCCGCCGCTTCGCGACATGAAGCCTGCAAAGCCGATTGCTGTCGGCAATCTGCGCGGCGCGGCGCGCTTCGCACTGACGGCCGAGGAGCACACCGAACAGCACGTCGCGATTGTGGCCTTCATCGGCGAAACGCATGGCGAGCGAGACCATCTTCGCATACGCCGCTTCGTCCGCGGCGCGCGCTGCCGTTCGTGCTCCGCCTGCGCTTTTTGATGACGCGCATGCACGCTTTCCCACTGACGCATCTGCTCGGCATAGACCGAGTCGTACACCTTGCGCTGCTCCGCATCCGAGAGAATCGCGTAGGCGTCCTTGATCTCCTGGAACGTTGCACGCGCCACTTCTTCGGCACCGCTGTTGCGGTCGGGATGCCATTTCATCGCCGCCTTCCTGTAGGCGCGCTTGATCTCGTCTTCCGTGGCGTGCGCGTGCACGCCGAGCGTGTCATAAAGGGTTGCCATTGCCTTGCTCGACCTCGCTTCGAATCCTCCTGACCTTGAATCGTGCTGTGACGCGTCGTGACGACGCCCGATGCGGTTCATCGTAGCACGCGCACAAAACGGCGCTATCGTGAACCGCGGCGAAGTAACGGCATGGAACGAATTGAAGCGGCGGCATGAAGTGGATTGAAGCGGCGGCCAAGCGTGGCATCGCGCGGCATTAACGCACGCGAAAAAGCCTCGCCGCTTGCGTGGCGAGGCTCAATCCCATGTGAAGGAGTTTTCATGGAGGAGACAAACCGATCATAGCCGCGCAGGCACGCGCGCCCAAACAATCGTTCGCCATATGCTTATCCGCAGCCGCGTCAGGTGCTTCGCAGGCCGTCTCACCTGAACGTGTGCGTATCGATTGGCCACACCGGCAGCAGGGCATTCGCCCGTCACGGTTATATCGTTAGAACAAAAAGTCTCTTCGTGACGCCCGTTCCGGTCTTTAAGATGGCACTTTAAAGTCCGGTTCGCCCCGGCCCCTCCGCGCAGCCCCGCGCCACGGGCGCCGTGAGCCGCTACCGAAGGAGTATTGCGTGACCAGTTTCGATCATCATCGCCGGCCGCTCGTGGTTGGTATCGGCGGCACCACGCGCGCCGCTTCGTCGACCGAACGCGCGCTCGGCTTAGCGCTGCGCGGCGCAGAAGCGGCCGGCGCGACCACCCGTCTGTTTGGCAGCACCTTCCTGCACAGCCTGCCGCATTACGCGCCGGAACACACTGAACGCACGGACGAACAGCTCGAACTGATCGAAGCCGTGCGTCATGCAGATGCGCTCATCATCGCCACGCCCGGCTATCACGGCGGCGTGTCGGGCCTCGTGAAGAACGCACTCGACACACTCGAGGAACTGCGCGCCGACGACCGCCCGTATCTGGACGGCCGCGCCGTCGGGTGCATCGTCACGGCGTATGGCTGGCAGGCCGCCGGTTCCGTGCTGACGTCGCTGCGCTCGATCGTGCACGCGCTGCGCGGCTGGCCGACGCCGTTCGGTGCGGGCATCAACACGCTGGAAACGCGCTTCGATTCTGTCGACACCTGCTCGGACGCCAAGGTGGTCGATCAGCTCGCGACGGTCGGTCAACAAGCCGCACAATTCGCGCTTGCCTTCGCAACGCATCGCACGCCAAATTTACCGGCGCAGGCGCAAAGCAGTAACTCCGCCGCAGTCGCGAGAGATACGCAGCCCACGCGGCTTCTGTACGCGATCTGAGGCCTCGGGCACCGTCACCGTGTGACGGCCCGCCGGCGCACAGGTGCCCTGTTCCAGCATTCTAGGCGCGCCGTTCACGCCACAAGCGCTCAACAATACCGACAACGCCGACGCAAGTCACACGGTTTGCGCCGGCGTTGTCGTTCGTCCCGAACCATGTGGCGCATATGCGCAACATGACAGACCCCCCGCGCGCACGGTCTGATAGTGTGTTCGTAGACAGCGAATATGAACCGATCCGGCCTTCTGAAGACCGTTCCCGAAGCCGCTGATTTAGCTTACGAAGAAAGATTGATTCACGCGCTGTGCAGGGCGGCGCCCTACGCTAGTCCCTGCCCGCCCGACTCACCGGCCGCCAGACGCTACGGGAATGCATGACCTTGGTCGGATTTCTCACAAACCATGCGGGCATACTCACTGCCACGACCATGAATTCACATATCCGCTACAAGGGCTACGAGGTAGCACCGGCTGCACAGAAATTGCCCAATGGGCTCTTCGCCGCCAACCTCACGATCGAGAAAGCCACCAACCACAGCCAAGCGTATTCGTTCGACGCACTCGGCTATTTCTTCGACGAGGAGCACGCGCTCGCCTACGCGTTCCGCTGGGGTCGCATGTGGATCGACAACCACCAGCAATAGCCATGTCGTCCGCGTAACGCGCGCTTTGTCGAGTATGGCGTCGAAAATCGGAGGGTTGTGACAGAATAGGCGACACATCGAATACGCCCTATTCACGCCCTTATGTCCGACACGCTGACAGATGTGACAGATGTAGCCGAAGACCATACCCTTCGCCACTCGAAATTCCGCGGCCCGGCCCGCGTGAAGATCGGTTCAGAAGTGCACAAGCAGATGTTCTGTCACATGCTGCCTGAAACCCACAACCCGTACAAACCGGCCGTGATCGACTGGCCGCCGCTGCCGCCGGACGCGCTGGCGCGCCTGTGCTCGCTGCCCATCTGGAACATCGCGGTGCAGGCTGAAGGCCGCGCCTTCATCGCCGTTCACACTTCGCCGCACGGCTCACGGATCCGCTGCTGCGCGAAGCCATTACGATGGACGGCGAGGAAGAAGCGCGCCACAAGCATGTGCTCTCGAAACTGGTCGCCGCCTACGGCATCGCACTCGCCCCGAGCCCGAATATCTGCCGCCAAAAGACCTCGAATGGGAATGGATGCGCACGGGCTACAGCGAATGCATCGACAGCTTCTTTGCGTTCGGGCTCTTTCGCTCCGCGCATCAGTCGGGCTATTTTCCGGAAGCGCTCGTCGAAACCTTCGAGCCCGTGATTCAGGAAGAAGCGCGCCACATTCTGTTTTTCATCAACTGGGTGGCGTGGTATCGGCGCAATATGCCGTGGTGGCGAAGGCCGTGGCATTCGGTGCGCGTGTTCGCGATCTGAATCCTGTTCGTCTGGCAGCGCGTCGCGATCGCCAAAGGTATCGACGCCGACGGTGTCGCGCACGATTCGAACTTCCTGCCCGCGAGCAGCGGCGTGCTCAGCGAGTCGCTGAATCCGCGCGATCTGTTCGAACTGTGTCTCGCCGAAAACGAGCGGCGCATGGCCGGCTACGACGCAAGGCTGCTGCGTCCGTGCCTCGTGCCCACGCTCGCGCGTTTCGCGCTGCGCTTCATGAAGCCCATGCGCCGCAACGGAACCCCGGACGGAAAACCAACGTAAGGAGGACACGGCCATGACCTGGACCGTCGATGAACACCTCGCGCTCACCGCGACCGAAGCCGTCGCCGCCATCCAGTCGGGTCGCCTGAACGCCGCCGACTACGTGGCCACCCTGCTCGCGCGCGCTGCCGCACTATCGAGCCTGAACGCGTTCACCAAGCTTGACCTTGACGGCGCGCTCGCCGCCGCAAGACGCATCGACGCGTTGACGCCCGCCGCGAGAGCGCAGTTGCCGCTCGCGGGCCTGCCGATTGTCGTGAAGGACAACATCAATACCGTGAGCCTGCCCACGTCGGGCGGCACGCCCGCGTTGGAAGGCTTCGTGACGAAGACCACGGCGCCGTCCGTGCAGCGCCTCGTCGACGCGGGCGCGGTGATCATCGGCAAGTCGAATATGCACGAGCTCGCGTTCGGCATTACCAGCACGAATCTCGCGACCCACGCGGATCCCGTGCGCAATCCGTACGATCCATCGCTGATTCCGGGCGGCTCGTCGGGCGGCACGGCGGCTGCAATCGCCGCTCGCATCGTTCCCGCGGGTCTCGGCACCAACACCGGCGGCTCCACCCGCATTCCCGCCGCGCTCACGGGCACGGCGGGCTTCAGACCGTCGGTAAGCAACGGCGGCGCCGAGCGCCGCTATCACGATCCGGACGCCGTCGTGCCGATCAGCCACACACGCGACACCGTCGGCCCGATGGCGCGCACCGTCGCCGATCTCGCCTTGCTCGACCGCGTGATCACCGGCGCAGGTGACCTGCCGCAGGTGTCGTACGCGGTTTGCGAATCGGCCTGCCCGCGCCGCTCTGGGAAGGCATCGAACAACAGGTTGACGACGTCATGCGTGGCATTCTGACGCAACTCGAAGCCGCGGGTGTCGTGTTCGTCGCGCTCGAGATGGATCAGCTCGAATACCTGAACAGCATGGTGGGCGGTCCGATCGCCGTGCACGAAGCGCTCGGCGACGTGCGCGACTGGCTCGTCGCGAACGACGCGCCCGTAAAAACCGTGGCGGAACTCGCGGCGCGCATCGCGAGCCCGAACGTGCGCGCGATTTACGACGAAGTGCTCGCCGATTCGCTGGGCGACCGTTACGACGAAGCGTTGAACCTGTGGTGTCCGCGCCTGCAGCAGTATCTCGCCAACACCTTCGCGCAAGAACGCCTCGACGCGCTGCTCTTTCCCACCACACGCCTCGCAGCTGCCGTGCTCGACGATCTCAACGGTTCGTCGACCGTTGAGATCGACGGCAGCGCGGCCATCGACGCGATGGAAGCCTTCCTGCGCAACACGGACCCGGCGAGCACGTCGGGCATTCCCGGGCTTTCGCTCGCGGGCGGCATGACGGAAGCGGCCTGCCGGCCGGCATCGAACTGGATGGCCCGCTCGGCAGCGACCGGTGCCTGCTCGCCATCGGCGTGGCCATCGAACAGGTGATTGGACTGCTGCCCGCGCCTGTCATCTGAACCGCCAACCCACCTTCTCTGCCCAATTGCCCATGACAACACTGATGCTCGCCGCGCAACGGCGGGTTTTTTTGCGCCGCCGCGCACGCTGGGCCGCGGCGCTTGCGATCGCGTTCACGGCCTCGGCCTGCGCGCGCCTTGCCGCGATCGACTCCAACGCGCTATGGAAAATCGTCGATCTGCGTTGCGTGCCGTCGCAACAGGCCACCGGCACGCCGGGCCAATGCAGCGAGGTCAACCTCGACAAACATTACGCGATCCTGAAGGATATCGTCAGGCGTTCGCAGCATCTGCTCATTCCAACCGACCGCATTACCGGCATCGAAAGTCCGCTGCTGCTCGCGCCGGGTGCGCGCGACTACTGGGTCGACGCATGGGACTCGCGCACGTATGTCGAGAAATCGGTGAAGCGCACGCTGCCCGACAATCTGCTCGGTGTGGAGATCAACTCGCAATTCCGGCGCTCGCAGAACCAGTTGCATTTGCATATCGACTGCATGCGCGGCGACGTGAGCGACGCGCTGGCGAGTCACGCGAACGATGTGCCGGATCAATGGCATGACGAAACATTCGACGGCGACCGTTATCGTGTGATGCGCGTCATATCGCTCGCGAAAGCGGGCAATCCGTTTCGCCTCGTCGCTCGCAACAACACGGACATGGCCGTGCAAACCATTCTGATTACCGGCGCTGGGCCGTCGGCGGAAAAAGACGGCTGGCTCGTGGTGAACAGCAATCTGGACGAGGACAAAGGCAGCGGCATGGCCGAGGGTTTACTCGATCACGCATGCAAGGTTGTCGACGAGCGCTGATTTTTTCGCTGGGTTTTCGCCCGCCTTTCTCTCCTGAAGCATGCACGCGCGATCGCTGGCAGCCGCATGCGGCGTGCCTAAGCACGATTGCGCAGATGCATTGCTGAAGAAATTCGTTCTCAGGAGAAAGGCGCGTCCGTAGCATTGGTCTGGAACCTGCATTCGGACCGCTTTCGCATGGCGATTTACCTCGACGACGCACAACGCCGCTCTCTCGCTGAACACGCGAGCCGCTTCACGTGGCGCTTGCAATGGTCGACGTGGGTGTTGATCGTCACCATTTACGGCAACTGGTTCAGCATCGCGCTGCACGCGCGCGAACTAGGGCTGCCGCTCACGACGCTGCTGCTCGCCGTGGCCGGCGCGTGGTATATGTCGCTGCAACACGAACTAATGCACGGGCATCCCACACGTTCGCCGTTCGTCAACGCGATGCTAGGGTTCGTGCCGCTCGCCGTGTGGTTTCCGTATGCGATCATCGCGACTCGCATCTTCAGCATCATGACGACGCGCATCTCACGCATCCCGAGCGCGATCCGAAAAGCTATTTCAACAGTGGCTATGCGTGGTTGCGTGCGGGTTTGCCGATTCGCACGCTGCTGAGCTGATGGTGCGCAACACTTTCTTCGGCCGTCTGCTGATCGGCCCTGCCTTCGCAATTGCTGCGACCGGTGCGCAGGCGCTCGGCAAGATCGTTCAAGGCGACTGGCGCGATGTGCCGGCGTGGCTCGCGCACTTCGCCGCGCTCACTGCATGGCTGCATCACGCGTGCGGGATGCCCGCGTGGCTATTCGTGATCGGCGTGGGTTACGGCGCGCTCTCGCTCGGGTCGATCCGCTCGTTTCAGGAACATCGCACAGCGCACGATCCCGCGCATCGCACGGTAATCAACGAAGCGGCGTGGTTCTGGTGGCTCCTATTTCTGAACAACAACTACCGTCTCGTGCATCACGATCTGCCGCACGTGCCGTGGTTTGCGCTGCGCACCGTGTATGAAGCGTCGCGCGAACAATACATCGCACGTTCAGGAGGCTTTCTGGTGCGGGGTTACAGCGAGTGGATCGCGCGATTTTCATTCGGCGTGGTTGCGCATCCGGCGGCGCTCGGCGCTGCCGGCCGAGGCCGGACCTATGCGCCTGCCGCCACCGGTTATGTGGTCAAAACCTTTGCAGCCAAGACCTTCGCAGGTAAAACAGCAGGCAAACGTGAGGCCGTCTTGCGGCGAAGGGCGCGCCGCATACGTTACGCGACCTTGAAGAGCGCGACCGCCACCCGCAGGTGCTCCGTCTGCTCATCGAGTGAACCGGCGGTTGCCGCTGCCTGCTCCACGAGCGCCGCGTTGCGCTGCGTGACTTCGTCCATCTAGACGGATCGTGAGATTGACCTCGCCGATGTCCGAACTCTGCTCCTTCGACGCCACCGAAATCTCGTTCATGATCGACGTCACGCGGCGAACAGCCTCGACGACATCGCTGATCGTGCTGCCCGCCTTCGCGACGAGTGTCGAACCTTCGCCGACCTGTTCGACCGACTGATCGATCAGCACCTTGATCTCTTTGGCCGCCGTCGCACTGCGCTGAGCGAGATTGCGGACTTCACCAGCGACCACGGCGAAGCCACGGCCTTCTTCGCCGGTGCGGGCCGCTTCCATGGCCACATTGAGCGCGAGAATATTGGTCTGGAAGGCGATGCCCTCGATCACGTTGATGATCTCGCCGATCTTGCGCGAACTATCGGTAATGCCGGCCATTTTCTCGACGATGTCGTTCACTACTTCGCCACCGCGCGCCGTGAGGCTCGACGCATCTCGCGCCAGTTCGGACGCGCTCGCCGCGTTGTCCGCGTTCTGCGTGACCGTTTAGTGAGTTCGTCCATGCTGGCCGCGGTTTGCTGAAGCGACGCAGCCTGTTCTTCGGTACGGCTCGACAGGTCCAGATTGCCCGCCGCGATCTCCTTCGACGCGACGGTGATCGTGTCCGCGGAATGCTTGATACGGCCGACGGCGGCAGCAAGCTGGTTGCGCATTTCTCGCTGCGAATGGAGCAGGCTCGATGTATCGTCGCGCTCAAGCTCGATATGCGTTGCAAGATCGCCGTGTGCGATGCGCGCAGCGATTTCCGCTGCCGCTGAAGGCTCGCCGCCGATCGAACGCGACACGCTGCGCACCACGCGCGACGCGACGAACGAAACCACGACGCCCAGCACGAGCAGCATGCCGCCGGAGCGCAGAAGCGTCGCCTAGAACTGCGCCTCTATGTCATCCATGTAGGCACCGGCGATGAAGTCCCCGTTCCAGGGTGCGAAACGCTTCACGTAACCGATTTTCTAGCTCGGTTTTGTTTCGCCGGGTTTCGGCCACCAGTAGGTGAGGTAGCCGGAACCAGCGGCCGAACTGCCCGCCGCGGCAATGTCGTGATAAAGCGCGTTGCCCTTCGCATCGCGAAACCCGCTCATTTCCTTGCCGTTCAGTTGCGGGCTGATTGGATGCGCGACCATGACGGAATCGCTACCCACGATCGTGACGTAGCCGGAAGTGCCGTACCGCTGTGCGACGACGCGGGCAATCGCCTGCTGCCTCGCTGCGTCGATGGTCAGTTTGCCGGCGTCCACCTGCTTCGCGTAATCGGCGACGATCGAGGCCGCCATGTCGGTCACGTCGGCGAGATCCGCGCGACGTGCGTCCATCTGCGCATTACCTGCATCCAACGCGTTCACAACGGTCACGATCAGCAGTGCTGCCCAGCAGAGCAGCAAGGGTACCCGCAACTTCTGTTTCAATGTCAAACGGTTCATAGTCGTTTCCAAAGAGTTATATTCGGCGCAAGACGGATCGAGTGGTCAAGCGGCACCATAAGTCGCATATCGGCGGGCGGACGGGATTCTTGAGCGGCCCGATCGGTGGAGGCGGATGAAGAGCGAATGACGGACTGGGAGCGGACGCACGAGGACACGTAAGGAAACAGAAAGGCAAACGCCCTCGCCGGCGGTTGTGCCGGCGAGGGCGCAAACTTTTCTGCTGCTTCAAAGCTCTCAGGCGTTAAACCCTCGGACGTTGCCGAGCACGCCCTCGCCGAACTGCGAGAGATCGTGACGCAGCTTCGTGGTTTCCCGCAGCATCGTGATCGTGTGTTGCAGAAATACTTCGCCCGCAGGCGTCAATTCCACGCCGCGGCTGTGGCGCGATAACATTGTCGCCGCGACGGATTCTTCCAGTGCGCGAATGCGCGCACTCGCCGCGGCAACGGCGATCGGCAGGCTCTCCGCTGCCTTCGTAATATTTCCGCACGCGGCCACGGCCGCGAACAGGCGCAAATCGGTCAGGTCGAACCGCATGTTGTCCCGTCGTATCGCGAGCGCCGCGCGAGGCTCAAAACACACTCCACTATACGCCGCGACGTTACCACATATCGCTGGAACCCTTGCTGGGCGGGGCAAAGCGCCTGCGTACGCGAACGGCGAACGCTCAGTCAAAGAAATAGCGCCGCGGACCGCGAATCCTTCCCGCAGAATGCAAATTGTCAACGGGAGGCATAACCCGCTATGCATTTCTCTATACATTGAACGACGCACCCACGCGTACCCACGATAAGGAGACGTTTCTGATGACATGGAAACCGATGGCTTATGTTGCCGACGTGCCGCCCGGCACGGTGAAGGCATGCCGCGTCGAGAACATTCCGCTTGCGCTGTATAACCTCGACGGCGAATTCCTCGCCACGCACGATATCTGCACCCACGCTCATGCCTGCCTGTCGGACGGTTATCTCGAGGACGGCAAGATCGAATGTCCGTTGCATCATAGGCTTTTCGACGTGCGCACGGGCAAGGCCGAGTCGGGCCGGGTGGACGAGGATTTACGGACCTTCGCCGTGTGCGTCGAAGGCGATGAGGTGCTCGTCGATGTCGAATGATTGTGCACAACGGGTGACATCATGAGCGGGCGCACGGTTATCGTCGGTGCGGGACAGGCCGGCGCACGAACCGCCATCGCGCTGCGCAAGCTGAACGACGCCGCCGAGATTGTTCTGCTCGGCAACGAAGACGAACTGCCGTACGAGCGGCCGCCTCTGTCGAAAGAAGTGCTGAACGGCGACTCGCCGTCGAAGGTCACGCTCTTTCCATGCACGTGATACGAGGAGCGCCGCATCGCGCTGCACGCGGGCATGCATGTCACCGGATTCGACTGGCGCGCAAAGCAGGTTTTGCTCGTGTAAGGCGAACCGCTCGCCTACGACGATCTCGTGCTCGCCACCGGCGTGCGTCCACGGCCGTCGCGCGAAAGTGTGCCGTGACCGACCGTGCTCGAAAGCGACAGCACCCTGTTGCCGCGCATTTTTCGTGGCTTTCTCGGCCAGTACCTGCACGACCTGCATCGCACGCATGAGGTCGATGTGCGGACCGGCGTGAGCGTTGCGGCACTCGAAGGACACACCTTCGTCGAAGTGGTGAAACTTAGCGACGGCACGCTGCTCGCAGCGGACGTCGTCGTGGTGGGGCTGTCGGTGCGGTTGTGAACGACGAACTCGCGCGCACCGCAAGCGCGGAATGCGCAGACGGCGTGCTGGTCGACGCACGAAGCGCGCACATCTCTGCCGTCGGTCTATGCCGTCGGCGACGTCGCGCGGCAGCGTACGCACTGGCTGGGCGATTCGGTACGTGTCGAATCGTGGGAAAACGCCGAATTGCAGGCGCAGGCAGCCGCGAACGCGATTGCGGGCGCGACGCCTGCCATCGCCGTTGCACCGTGGTTCTGGACCGATCAATACGATTGCAACATCCAGATGCTCGGCGGCCGCGTAGATACGCGGTGCGGTATTGATAAACGCGGGACGCGAGCGCCGCAACGTCAAACGCCTAATCGACACGCGGCAGCGCATCGACGGCATGAAACTCGGCGACGCGGCGCAGCCGCTCGCCGGCCTCTAGCGCGACCCGAGGCAAATGAATCGCATCACATTTCAATTTTGCGGAGATGAAACATGGAGACAGAAATCAGATGGGCCAAACGCGCCGCGGCTGAAGCCGGCGGGAGCCCCACACACGACTACGTATGGCCCGAAGGTGGCTGCTCGCGCATTCCGTTCTGGGTCTACACGGACGAAGAAATCTATCGCCGCGAGCAGGAAAAGATTTTCCGCGGACCGAACTGGGCCTACGTCGCGCTCGAATGCGAGATTCCGAATCCGGGCGACTTCAAGCACAGTTTCGTCGGCGATCTGCCGATCGTCGTGGTTCGCATACTGACGGCAGCGTCAACGCGTTCAGCAATAGCTGCGCGCATCGCGGCGTAGTATTCTTCCAGAGCGAGCACGGCAATGCAAAGTCGTTCACGTGCCCATATCACCACTGGAGCTATGACCTGAAGGGCAACGTCACCGGCCTGCCCTTTCGTCGCGGCTACAAGGGCAAGGGTGGCATGCCGGCGGATTTCGACGTGAAGCAGCACCGCGCGCAGCCGCTTGCCGTGAATGTGCGCAACGGCGCGATTTTCGCGTCATTCGATCCGACCGCCGAACCGTTTGAAGACTATCTCGGCCCCCGCATGCTGTCGTATTTCGATCGCGTATTCGATGGACGCAAGCTCGAGTTGTTCGGCTACATGCGTCAGCGTATCGACGTCAACTGGAAGTTCATGTTCGAGAACCTGAAGGACCCGTATCACGCGAGTCTTCTGCACGTGTTCTTCGTCACATTCGGCCTGTTCCGCATGGATGCCGAATCGGCCATCGAAATGGATGAGACCGGACGTCACGGCGCAATGATCAACCGGCGCGGCAGCAAGCTCGACGAAGTGGCCGCATATGAAATGCGCCAGACGCTGCGCAGCGATATGCAACTGAAAGACACGCGTGTGCTCGATCTGATCCGCGAATATCCGGGCGACGTGACGGCGGTGATATGCACGTTCTGGCCGAATCTGATCATCCAGCAGCAATCGAATACGCTCGCGATGCGCCACATCGTGCCGCGCGGACCGGACAGCAACGATCTTCACTGGACCTTCTTCGGTTATGCGGACGACACGCCCGAAATGCGCGCGAACCGTGTTCGCCAGGCCAATCTAATGGGACCGGCAGGTTTCGTGTCGGTGGACGACAGCGAGGTCATGGTGATGTCGCGGGAAGGCGTGACGCCCTATAACGATGGCGCGGACGTGGCCGAAATGGCCGGGCGCACGGTCGAGGATCACGACCATACGATTACCGAAGTGGCCGTACCCGGCCTGTATCAACACTATCGCAAGGTGATGGGATTATGAGTACGTTGACGCAAGCACGCGTGCAGTCCATTCCGGCAGACGTACGCTTTGGCATCATGGATCTGTACGCCGCGTACACGGCGGCGCTCGACGAAGGCCGCTACCGCGACTGGGCCGACTGTTTCACCACCAACGCGGAATACCGGCTTACGACGAAGGAAAACCACGAGCGCGGATTGCCGATCGGCATCATCTACTGCGACGGGAAAGGCATGATCGAAGACCGCGCATTCACGACGGCGGAAACGACCATCGCGCAGCCGCGCGCATTGCGGCATATTGTGAGCGGCATGTCGATTCGTTCGTATAGCGAAGGTTATCGCGTGGGCGCGGATTTTTCTGATCCTCCAGACCATGCTCGACCGTATGAAGGAAGTCGTCATGTCGGGGCACTATATCGACCGCATCGTGAGCGACGGCGAGCAATTCCTGTTCGAGAGCCGCGTGTGCGTGACGGATACGCTGCTCTATCCGACTTCGGTGGTCGCGCCGGTTTAATGTGACGTTTTCAAGCAGCGCTTTGATGTAATGCTTTTGATGCAACGGCACGCGAGCCTCACACGGCTCGCGTTTTCCGTTTCTAGAAGAAGTGACTCATGCCGAAGGAGAAGCCCGTCTGCTTGCTATGCAATGACGGGTTCAGCGTCGCATTGGTCACGTAGCCGCCGGTGAAATGCGTGTAGTCGATATCGGCGTAAAGCTCGGTGCTCTTGGAGAGCGAGTAGCTGATACCGAGAATCGCGATGTCCTTTCTGCCGTTCTTGCCGGCGGTCGTGTTGTCGTTATCGTAGTACGCACCCGTTACGTTGAATGCCGCCGACGCCTTATAGCGGAAGCCGCCCCACATGTACTGGTTGCTCGTCGCACCGTGCACGGTTGAGGGCACGGACTGCATCGCAAGCGAGTAGCCGCCCATCACCTCGACCGGGCCGAGTATGACGGCGCCGCCCGCGGGGTACTGGTCGTTGGCGAAATACGTGTTCGACGTGGCCGAGAACGGGTTCGAGCGATGCGATAGCCTGCGCCGAACTTGAACACTTTCGTGTGGTAATTCACGCCGCCCGCGACCATCGTACCGCTCGCGAGACTGCCCGCCACGCCGCCAGGCGCATAGACGGCGCGCGCCGTCCACGGACCGAAGTCGCCGTAATAGTGAATCGCGTTGTCGTCGCGGCCGCTCGTGCCGCCCGAAATCGCGGCGGCTTCCGTGATGCCTAGGTAGTGCAGGTCGAACGGTTCGAAGTCCTGGATCAGCCTGTGCTGCAGCGTGAACTGGTGGCCAATGTTGAACTGACCGAACGGCCCGCCGATGCCAACCGTCGACGTACGCTGGAACAACTGGTTGGTCATGCTGCTGTTCGTGCCCATCGAGAGAACGTAGCCCGCTTCCAGATTGAAACGGACATAGTTGAAACGGACATAGTAGCCGCCGCCGAGATCCTCGATGCCCAGAAAGCCCCAGCGATTCGATTGGTAGACGCCGTTCGACACCATCGTCAACGCCGCGCCGCCCGCCTTCGTACCGTTCACGAGATTACGCAGGCCGCCGTCCAGCGAACCGTATAACGTAACGCTGTTTTGCGCATGCGCGGCACCGCTCGACAGCCTCACGAGGGTCATTGCGGCCAGCGAACGCTGCAAACCGATCCTGCGCGTGCCGCGGCCTGTTCCTCCAGTCTCAAACATATCTCCTCCATTGAAATCGTTAATTTGTGGGCGAGAGGACATGCGAATGCGCTGCATGTCCTTCGCGTTCATTCATGGGTTGCGCGAGAAACTTGCGCGCCCGCCCTGGCGGGCAATCGATTAGAACTGCGAGCGCAGACCGCCGCCGACCGTGGTGCCGGTCGACATCCTGCTCGCGCGATCGGACAGCACCGCTGCGTAAATGTCAGTGCGCTTCGACAGCGGAGTCGTACGAGAGCGCCCACGTGTTGCGATGTACCGAGCTGTGGCCCGAGCTCTTCGAATAGGCATCCGAACCAAGAATGCGGCCGACGCCGACGGGAATCGTGAAGCCGATCTGGCCGGTGTCGATACCGACGTCGCCGTTCGAAATCGAATCCCATACGTGCTGATACTGGCCGTACAGCTTCAGGAAATTCATGTCGTACGACACGCCGAGGTTCACCACCGATTGTGTCGTCAGCCCCGGAATCAGCGTGCCGAGGTCGCCGGCATTCAGGCTGTACTTGATCTGCTGATACACGACCGATATCGCGAATCCGCCGTTGTTGTACGAAACCTGGCCGCTCCACTTGTTCTGCCCGAGATGGCCCGCCTTGGTTGCCGAACGAGTACATCGTGCGGCCGACGAGTCTGTTGTACGACAGCGACGAGTACGAGTAGTACACGGAGTTCCACCATTCGCCCACATTGCCGAACACGCCCTGTCCATTCACGCCGACGTAGCTCTGCAGCACGATCGGCGAGAACACGAACGAGTTGAAAAATGGGTTGAAGGTAATCGTCGAAAACCACAGCAACAGCGGAATCAGACCCGCCGTGACCGTGCCGTAGCGGCCGGTCAAACCGACGTACGCGTTACGCGAGAACAGGCCGTCCTGCGGAAAGCCCGTACGACCCATCGTGCCGGTCTGGATGTTGAAATAGCCTTCGAGATCGAAAATGAACTTCGTGCCGCCACCTATGTTTTCCGTGCCGCGCAGGCCGAAGTATGGCGCGGTCATGCCGCCGTTACCGGCGATCACGGTCGACTTGCCGTTCATCGGCTTCTTGTAGCCGACGAATGCATCGAGCAGTCCGTAAAGCTGCACGCTCGATTGCGCGTAAGCGGTTTCGGCGAACAGCGCAGCGACCAAATGAGCGCCGTTACCCCCCCCCCAGTTTTATTTTCATCAGTGTCTCCTGCGTCTCCCAAACCTGGATTTGCGGCTGCGCGCTAACGCGCGACCTGGCATGTTCGAATGTGCCGGATCACGTGCTGAACGCCTGCTTTCTCTGATACGTAGTACCAACTATCAAATCTGTAATGCTTATTTTTTAACGCCTCGCACAAGCAGGAAACCGGTTGTGCGAATGTGCGCTGCAGCCGCCCTAGCCTATGTCTGGTTTCTGGTTCTGTGTGCGCGACGGTGCGGCAGACGGCGCGTTCGCCGCCTCCTGTCTGGAGCAAAGCAGCGAGTGCAGAATGACGAGCGTCAAACCGCCCGAAATCACCGGCTGCTGAAGCACGAGTTGAAGCATCAACGGCATGGCGTGGATCACTTCCGGCGAGATGAAGAGACCGCCAAGTCCAACGAGAAACGCGAGTCCAGAGGTGATCAACCTGCGGTCGTCCCACTCCACCTGCGCGAGAATGTGCACGCCGTGCATGAAGACGAGGCCGAACAGCAGCGTTGCTGCAGCCGAGATCACCGGAATCGGCACGACGACGATCAGCATGTCGAACTTGACGCAACCGACCAGCACGATCAGCAGAATGCCGGCCGCAAGTGTCACGAAGCGCGAGCCCACGCGCGTCGCGCGTAGAATGCCGATGTTGTCCAGATATGCGATGGTGCTGAAACCGCCCCACACCGCCGCGACCACCGAGCCGAGCGCGACGCCGAAGAGGCCTTCCGACATGTGACCGGGGCTCAACATCTCTTCGCTCCATTCGGCGACGGCCTGATAAAGCGCCATCGAACCCATGCCGGCCGGAATCAGCATGAGCAGAAACACGGCGACGAGCGCGGGCGCAGCGCCCGCCGCCCATTCGCCGCCGATGCCGAACCCGGCCATCGCCTGTGCGACAGCAAGCTGCGGCCACGTTTTCGCGAAGGCGCTCAAGAGCGTGAAGGCTGCATAGATAAGGATGGTGAGGCCCATGACACGCGAACGGCCGAAGCGGTCCGCCGCGACGCCGAACAGCACGCCGCCGATGCCCCACGTGAGCAGTTTGACCGCAATGATGTAGCTGCCGATCTTGCTGATTTCGGTTGCGTCGGTGCTATGCAGCAGTTGGCTCACGCTGGGCACGAGCACGAGCGTGAAGAGATTCAGGTCCATCGAGTCGAACATCCAGCCGAGGAACGCCGAGATCAGTGCCAGCCACTGGTAACGCGACAACCTGTATCCCTGCGCATCGGCCGAAGCCACCGACGCCGCCTCGGCGCCCTGCGATGTGCCCATTGTTCCCGTCTCCTGACCTTTGCCGCGATGGCAAGCGATGTGATTGGTACGGGTCGTCGGCCCGCTTTTCGTCATTGTTGGGCGCAGTATAGCGTAATTTAATTATATTGCATTATGCATTATTATATTATTACTCACGCTGTAGATAGATGACGTGCCACGCAACGAGCGACGTCTGTCTCACGCCCTTATCCATAGGGCATGAGACGCGTCGCACGCATATGGCACCCTTCGACCGGCTGATGGGGCATTTCCGGCCGGGCCGTCCGGATCGCTCCAGCTTCTAGTTTCTAGTTATTAGCCGCGACAGCCAGCACCTAGACCGCCAGCCTTTCCGCCTGCTCGACATGGTGCTTGCATGCGGCCGCGGCCGCATCGGCGTCGTTGCGCATCACGGCGTCGACGATCGCCGCGATCTCGTCGTAGCTCTGCACGAGGTGCCCTTCTTGGGAGAGCGTGGTGGCGCGCAGCATCATCACACGCGTGTGAACGAGGCGCAGCATCTCGGTGAGCACCGGATTGCCCGCGCCTTCGAAAATCACGTCATAGAACTGCGCCTTCTGTTTGAGAAAGCGCATCGTGCCGTCCTGGCCTTGCATGTCACGCATCGACGCGAGTTCGCTCAACGCTTCTTTCAGCGCGACGCGTTGTTCGTCGGTGGCGCGCTCGGTGAACTGGCGGCCCGCGAGTGCCTCGAGCACGGCGCGCACCTCATATAGACCACGCGCTTCATCGCCCATCATGACGGACACAATCGGACCTTTGTGCGGAATGATCTGCACGAGCCCTTCGGCCACCAGTTGACTCAGCGCCTCGCGCACGAGCGTGCGGCTCACGCCGAGCATTTCGCAGAGTTCGCGCTCGATCAGCCGGTCGCCCGGTTTGAAGGTGAGATCGCTAATACACGCGCGCAAACCGTCGATCACCTGCTGCCGCAGCGTTGCCACCGGCCGCACTACCAGTCTGTTGGTATTCATTCCTTCCCTCTGCCGTAGAAAAATAGGAGTCGCTATATTTGGTAATACAATCATATTGACATTCGATAGCGAAGTTCCGATACTGCCTATCATTATACAATCCTACAACAGCTGGATAAACCCGAAGGATACTCATGGAAGACATCACGTTATCCGAACGTCGTGCCATCGGCGCAAAGATCCGTAAGGAAGTGCTGGGCGCGAACCACACGCAGAGCAACGCGAATCCCCATCTGTTCGACACCGTATTCCTCGAGTACACGGAAGACGTGTGCTGGGGCAACGTGTGGAACCGCCAGGGCTTGACGCGCGCCACGCGCAGCATGCTGAACCTCGCGATGCTGGCGTCGCTCGGCCGCTGGCACGAATTCGAAGTGCATACGCGCGGCGCGGTCAACAACGGTGTGACGGAGGAGGAAATCGCCGAAGTCGTGCTGCAGGCAGGCGTCTACGCAGGCATTCCCGTCGCGGCCGAAGGATTGCGCTGGGCCAAATCCGTCGTACTCGATCTGAAAGCGAAAGCCGCGGCAACGGCCTGAATCCGGCGCGCGATCCGTCAAGGCCAAGGCACGTCCCGATCCGTCGTCGCCGCATTTCATTCCAGGCACATCCGCCTAGCAGTCCTGAGGACTGCAGGCGTTGCGCGCCGCGGCTTGCCGATCTGGCAGCCGGGCGCGAAACACGTCACCCCGTGCATTACCCGTATAAGTCATGTCTCAGTCAACTTTCTGCGAAATCCCGGCAAGCCGCATCGCCTACTCCAGTCGCGGGACAGGCCGGCCGCTGGTGTTGCTTCATCCGATCGGCGTTGACCGGAGCTGATGGGACAAATATGTCGAGCAGTGGACAGCGTCGTATGACGTTATCGCTATCGACCTGCGCGGCCACGGCGAATCCAGCGTCGTCACGTCGACCGTCACGCTCGCCGACCACGCGGCCGATGTCGCCGCCGTGCTGCGTCACGAACGCACGAGCGGCGCCACGCTGATCGGCGTCTCGATGGGCGGCATGATCGCGCAGCGCGTCGCGATCCAGTTTCCGGAACTCGCCGGCGCATTGATTCTGTGCGGTACGGCGGGTGGCTTCCCCGACGACGTGCGCCCGCGCATCCTCGCGCGCGGCGACATGAGCCGTCAGGGTTCGATGTATGAAGTGATCGACGACACGATCGCGCGCTGGTTCACCCCGAACACGCCGCGTCCCGACCTTGTCGAGAAATGCCGCGCGCGCCTTGCCGCCGACGACTGGTATAGCTGGAGCGCGAACTGGCAGGCCATCTCGCAGTTGGACAACCTAGGCGAGCTGCCCGGCGTGAAAGCGCCGGCGCTCCTCGTCGCGGGCGAGGCGGACGCGAGCATTCCGCCGGTGGTATCGCAGAAGATCGCTGACGCATTGCCGGATAGCCGCTTCGTCGTGGTGCCGGGCGCCGCGCATTTCGGCGCATTCGACATGCGCGATGTCTTCGCAACGGTGTTCGACGATTTTCTGTCGAACCAAGCTCGATAAAATGAAACGCCCGGCCCGTGTGCGCGCGAACACCGCTTCGCGCGTCGCGCGGTTCGGCAGTGACCGAATAAGTGGAGCGACGGCCGTGGAGCGACGGCCGCCACGGCCGATCGTCCCAAGGAGGCAGTATGACAATCACAATCCGTTCGTCTTTCACCGTCGACGCACCGCCGTCAGACGTCTGGAAGACCATGATCGACATCGAACGGTCCGCACCGTGCTTTTCGGGCGCGGAACTCAAGGAACAGCAGCCCGACGGCAGTTAAAAGGACGGCTTCACCGTCAAGCTCGGCCCGCTCACGCTGAAATTCGCGGGCAAGTTCAAGATCGCCGAGCAGAACGACGCGGACCGCACCGTCGTCGTGTCCGCAAGCGGCACCGACACCAAAGGCCGCGGCGGCGCAGACGCGCAGATCAACGCGGTCGTGACCGACGCAGGCAGCGGCAAGACGAAAGTCGACGTCGTCTCGGAGGTGAATTTGTCGGGCACGGTCGCGCAATATGGACGCGGCGCCGGGATGATCGAAGCGCTCTCGCAGCAGTTGCTGAACCAGTTCGCGAAGAACCTGACCGCGCTGATCGAATCCGACGCGGCGCATGCCGCTGAAACCGCCGCGCCGGCGCCCGAAGCGATGCCCGCTGGTACCGAATCCGCCCAAGGCAATCAGACCAATCAAGCCGGCTAGGCAACTCAAAGTACGGCGACGGATGCGCCCCGCCCGGCCGCCGAAACGCACCGCCCGCCGCCCGCACCGGCGCATGTCGTCCCGCTCGACGCAGGCGCGCTGATGCGCAAGGCCATGTGGCAATCGGTGCGCAATTTCTTCGCGCGGCTCTTCGGCGCCAAACAGCAACATTGAAGAAGCCACCGCTGCACTATCGGAGCACGCATGAAGCCCAGTGAATTCCTGTATCACGCGCCGACCACCGTCGACGAAGCCGCGCAGCTGCTCGGCACGCTCGAGAACGCGCGAGTGCTCGCGGGCGGCCAGTCGCTGATGCCGATGATTAACTTCCGGTATCTGATGACGAGTCATCAGATCGACCTGAACGGCGTCGAGGCATTGACCCGTATCGAGGAGCGCGACGGCCGTCTTCACATCGACTCGATGACGCGGTAGCGCGACGTCGAACTGTCGCCGCTCGTCACGCAGCGCGCGCCGCTGATCCGCGAAGCGTATCAGCTCGTGAGCCACAGCAGATCCGCAATCGCGGCACGCTCGGCGGCAGTCTGTGCCAGCTCGATCCGTCGTCGGAACAGCCGTGCTTCACCGCCGCGCTCGACGGTGTGCTAACCATCGCCCGCTACGAAGACGGCACGGTCACGCATCGCGAATTGCCGATGTCCGACTGGGCCGTGATGTACATGACGCCCGTGCTCGAAGAAGGCGAACTGCTCGCCGGCATCTCGCTCGAGATCTGGCCCGAAGGCCACGGCTATGCCTTCGAGGAATTCGCGCGGCGCCATGCGATTACGCGATCGTCGGCGTCGCGGCACTCTGCACCGCCGATGCGAAAGGCAATCTCGAGCGCGTCTCGCTCACTATCTGCGGCGTCGCGCCAGGTCCCGTGCGGATACACAACGTGGAGAGCGCATTGCGCACGAAGGCCGCACCGCGCGCGCCTGCCTGACGCTCGCCGCGCAAGTGAACGACCGTTCGATGACCACTGTCGAAGGCCTCGCCCACGCGGACGGCACGCTCAACGAACTGCAGAAAGCCTTCACCGAAACGCACGCGCTGCAATGCGGCTTCTGCACGCCCGGCATGCTGATGACGTTGACCGAACTGCTGAACGAAACGGATTCGCCGGGCGAAGCCGAGATCCGCGAAGCGATCACGGGCAATCTGTGCCGCTATACGGGCTATCAGCCGATCGTGGCCGCCGCCCTGCTCGCCGCCCAACGCATCTCCGCGATCAGCGTGCCGGCGCTCCTGCGGCAAACGCTACGGAGTAACACGATGGAAATTTCTGATCTGAAGGGTGCGCCTACCGACCAGCGCTACATCGGCAAGCGCGTCACGCGCACCGAAGACAAGAAGCTGCTGCAGGGCCAAGGTTCCTACGTGGACGACGTGCATCTGCCGAACATGCTGCAAGCCGCCGTGCTGCGCAGCCCGCATGCACACGCGAAAATCGTCTCGATTGACTGCACGGCCGCGCACGGACTGAAGGGCGTGCACACCGTCTACACGCACGCCGATCTGAGCGGCCGCGCCCGAGGGCGCACGCCGTCGATGCTGCCGAATCCGGCGATCCGTTTCGAGCGCACGCAGGAACTGCTCGCGTCCACCGAAGTGACGTTCGCGGGCGAAGCGGTCGCCTTCGTCGTTGCGGATAACCGTTATATCGCCGAAGTGCAAGGCGACGCGGAAGGCTTCGGCTGCGCGCTCGTCACCGCATGCGACCTGGCCGTCGCCGCGGACACCCGCGCGCTTCAATCTGCCCGAGTTGCAGAAGAACCTGCCGCCGACGCTCGTGCTCTCCGTGTTGCGCCACAAGGTGCCGCCGAAAGCGTCCGCGCACATGGTCTATCTTACGGAAACGATCGACGCCGCGAACGCGCGCGAATGGGACATCGTTGCCGAAGTCGTGCCGGCCGCGACGCTCGCCGAACGCGCGGACGCGATGGTCGCTTCGATCTGCACGCGCGACCGCATCGCGATCGCCACGCTGAAGACATATTTCCGCGAGATCACGATTCCCGACTTCTCGCTCACGAGCGAAATGGCGGGCGCGTCGCTCGCCAACGCGATGACGTCGATGCGCCGCTAATTTATCTTCAGAACACGCTGTACCATGCCCGGCGCGCCGGGCAACACTTCAAGCAATATGGGCGCCGCGCAACGCGGCGCTTTACGGTACATCCAGCCATGGCAGATCAAGACTCTTCTTCCAAGTCTTCCGCGAACGCCGGTTACGCGGATTTGCACGACCACATCGCGCGCCTCGAAGCGGCAGGTTTGTTGTACCGCATCGACGAGCCGGTCAACAAAGACACCGAAATGCATACGCTCGTGCGCTGGCAGTTTCGCGGCGGCATTCCCGAAGCGGAGCGCAAGGCGTTTCTCTTCACGAACATCGTCGACAGCATGGGCCGCAAATACGACATTCCGGTAATTGTCGGCGGCATCGCGGCGAATCCCGGGATCTATCGCATCGGCATGAACGTGCCGTCGCTCGACGACATCGGCGACGCGTGGAATCGCGCGATCGACAATCCGGTGCCTCCCGTCGTCGTGGAAAGCGGCCCCGTGCACGACATCGTGATCGAAGGCAAGGATCTCGAAGGTCCGGGCAACGGCCTCGAATCGCTGCCGCTGCCGATCTCGACGCCGGGTTTCGACGCCGCGCCGTACATGACGATGACCGGCGTGATCTCGCGCGATCCGGATACCGGCGTGCAGAACATGGGCACGTATCGCGGCCATCTGAAATCGGCCACGCGCCTCGGCATGATAATGCTTGTGAATCTGCGCGCGGGCGGTCTCGATCACTGGTGCAAATACGCCGCGAAGGGCAAGAAGATGCCGGTCGCAATCGTGCTCGGCGCGCCACCCGTCGTCGCGTTCCAGGGTCCGCAGAAGTTGCGTCCGAATACCGACGAACTGAGTGTGGCTGGCGGTCTCGCCGGTGCGCCGATTCGCGTCGTGAAGGGCCGCACGGTCGATCTGCTGGTGCCGGCCGAAGCGGAAGTCGTGGTCGAAGGTTATGTCGATCTGCAGTATCTGGAACCGGAAGGTCCGTTCGGCGAGAGCCACGGCTACGTCGCGCTCGAAGACTACAACCTCTCCATCGAAGTCACGGCGATTACGCGCCGCAAGGACGCGGTGCTGACGTCGATCATCTCGCAGGTCACGCCGTCGGAATCGAGCGTCATCAAACGTCTCGCGTACGAGCCGATGTTCCTGCGCCATCTGCGCGATCATCTCGGCATTCGCGGCATCAAGAAGGTATCGCTGCACGAACCGCTCACGAATCTGCGCCGCTTCGTATTCCTGCAGTTCGAGCGCGGTTCGAAGAAGAAGACCGAAATCTGGCGCACGCTGTACGGCACGATGTCGCTGCAGGCCGCGATCGGCAAGTTCGTGATTGCGATCGACGACGACATCGATCCGAACAACCCGACACCGTGTTCTGGGCGATGGGCTACCACTGCAATCCGGTCGAGGACGTGAAACTGATTTCGTACCGCGAGCACGGTCACGGCCCGCGCTCCGATCACGACACGGGTCTCGATTCGGCAATGCTGATCGACGCGACGATGAAGGCGCCGATGCCGCCGCTCGCGCTGCCGAAGAAAGAGTACATGGAGAACGCGAAGGTGCTGTGGTACGACTACTCGCTCGGCGACTGGACCGACGAATGGGACCGCAACGCGGAACAGGCCACTCGCGGCGACTGTATGCAGCGCGACGCGTCGTATCATGTGCGCCGTCAAAACAGCGTCGAGCCGAACTCGCCGGTGCGCATCGTCGAGAGCAATCGTGGAAACGACTAACAGCACTCCGAAACGCATCATCGTCGGCATTACCGGCGCGTCAGGCGTGGTCTACGGTATTCGCGCGCTCGAACTGCTCGCCGAGGCGGGCATCGAAACGCACCTCGTGATCAGCAAGGCCGCCGAACTGACGATGACCTACGAAACCGACATCCGCGCCACCGATCTGCGCGCGCTGGCGTCGCGCTGGTATTCGCCCGGCGACATCGGCGCAGCCATTTCGTCGGGCTCGTTCAAGACGAAAGGCATGATTTTCGGCTTCGACCGGTTCCGCTTCTACACGCTCATCGACCGTGTAGGACCACGCGCCGATGTCCGGCGCGATGTTCTGCCCGAAGGCCGGCGTGGGTTGGGCGCTGTGGCGCGCGGCGTGTTGCGAGGCGTCGGCCGAGCTTTCGGTTACATACGCGACTACGCGCGGCTGCGTATGCGCGCGGATCGAATCGAGTTCGGCGGCCGACAAGCGCGCGTTCGACACCAGGGCCTAGGCGTCGAGTTTCGCGGTGGCGAAGAGCAGCACGATCTGCGCGATGCTGTTCTCGGCGACGATCATCACGCGGTCGCCGCCGCGCACGCCCCAGTTGCGCAGCAGGTTGGCGGCAGCGTCGACGGCCTCGCGCAACTGGCCCGCGGTCAACCTGTGCGCGTCTTTGATCAGCGCGATGTGGTTGGCGTCGTGCGCGCCGGCAGCGTGCGCAACAGCGCAGGAATATCGATCGAGGAACGGGCTGCGAAATCGGAGCTCAACGCTGTCTCCAGGTCTCCAGGTCTCCAGTAAACAATCCGGCGGCCGGCGTGCAACGCGCCGGGTAATTTACGAGCGATCGTGCCACAATCGCCCAACCCGGACAATTGGCCGTTCGGCAAATAGCCGTTGCGCAATCTCGCTATTACAATGCGCCGATGAGCAAATCCAGACACGTCTCCGAAACGCCCGCCACACAGTTCCTGTGCCGCCACGGCGTTGCGTTCGGCGAGCATCCTTACGACTATGTGGAGCATGGTGGAACGGGCGAGTCGGCACGACAACTCGGCGTGGACGAAAGTCATGTCGTGAAGACGCTCGTGATGGAAGACGAACACGCCAAACCGCTCATCGTGCTGATGAACGGCGACCGCACGGTCAGCACCAAAAATCTCGCGCGGCAGATCGGCGCGAAACGCGTCGAACCGTGCAAACCCGAGGTGGCGAACCGGCATTCAGGGTATCTGATCGGCGGCACGTCGCCGTTCGGCACGCGCAAACAGATGCCGGTGTACGTGAAGTCGACCATTCTGGGCATGGAAGAATCTGGCTGATCGGCGGCCGGCGCGGTTTCCTCGTCAGCATCGAGCCGAAAGTGCTGACCGAGATGCTGGCGGCGAAGGCGGTGCAATGCGCGAGCGTCGATTGACGTTTGCCTGAATGTTTTCCGGGCCTGCGGGTTCGGTAGAATGTGCGCCGCTTCGTTGGCGGGCGCAGGCCCGCTGTGTAACCTAGTGCGGTTCGAGTATAGAGTTTCAGACCGCCGATCCTTATAAGAGTCCCTGATGCAAAACCTGATCGTTGCTGTCGTTGCCTACCTGATCGGTTCGATATCGTTCGCCGTGGTCGTGAGCGCCGCGATGGGTCTCGACGACCCGCGCTCGTACGGCTCGGGCAACCCTGGCGCCACCAACGTGCTGCGCAGCGGCAGCAAGAAGGCAGCGATTCTCACGCTGCTCGGCGACGCGTTCAAAGGCTGGCTGCCCGTGTGGTTCGTCGTGACGTATGGCGGGCTGTACGGACTCGACGGCACGTCGGTAGCGGTTGCGTCGATCGCCGTGTTTCTCGGTCACCTGTATCCCGTTTTCTTCCGCTTCAAGGGCGGTAAGGGCGTGGCAACGGCGGTGGGCGTGCTGCTCGCCATCAACCCGATTCTCGGTATTGCCACGCTGCTCACCTGGCTGATCGTGGCGTTCTTCACGCGCTACTCGTCGCTGGCGGCGCTCGCTGCTGCGGTGTTCGCGCCGATCTTCGACGGCTTTCTGTTCGGGCCGCACATGATTGCGCTAGCGATCGTCGTGATGAGCTCGCTGCTCATCTGGCGACACCGCGCCAATATCCGCAAGCTGATGCGCGGCGAGGAAAGCCGTATCAGCGGGAATAAGAAGGCCGATGCGGCTGCGGGCGCAACGGGCAATGATCGCTGACATGTGGTGAGCGGGGCGCTGGTGTGCGCCCGGTTCGGTTGCGCCGGTTGGGTGCCTGTTCGCGTTCAGATGCGTTCGAGTCACGGCCCGCTGCGGCGCGCTCGCGACGCTGATCGTGGCTCAAGTTGCCGTCAGTCGCGGAAGTTGTTGAAGTCGAGCGGCGTGTCCGTCACGTCCTTGCGCAGCAACGCGATTACGCTTTGCAGATCGTCGCGCTTGCCGCCGGTCACGCGCATCGCGTCGCCCTGAATGCTCGTCTGCACCTTGATTTTGCTGTCCTTCACAAGGCGCACGATTTTTTTCGACAGATCACCCGATACGCCTTTCTTGATCTTGATGACCTGCTTGACCTTGTCGCCGCCGATCTTTCTAATCTTACCGTAGTCGAGAAAGCGCACGTCCACGTTGCGCTTGGCCATTTTCGACAGCAGCACGTCTCTCACCTGACCGAGCTTGAAGTCGTCGTCCGCGTAGGCCGTGATTTCATTTTCCTTGTGCTCGACGCGCGCGTCCGACCCTTTGAAATCGAAGCGGATTGAGATTTCCTTGTTGGACTGTTCGATCGCGTTCTTCACTTCGATCATGTTTGCTTCGCAAACCACGTTAAACGATGGCATGTGTGTTCTCCCAATAGTGCTGCGGTGCGCGAAACTGGCCGGGCGACCGCTCGCGGGGCACTCGCTATAATCACGGACCGGACGTCATTTTACCGACGCCACTCGCTTTTGCCCAAGGCCGCCGGGCCGCTTCTTTTCCGTTTCTTGCTCGCTTCACTGGTCTCGTTCCGATGTCCCAATCCGATTCAGCCGCGTTCATCGCCGGCTACCCGCTCAAGGCGCATAACACTTTTGGCTTCGACGTCCGCGCGCAGCTCGCGTGCCGCATCGAGCACGAATCACAGTTGATGACGGCCGTGCGCGACGCGCGTGCAGCCGGTTTGCCGTGCCTCGTGCTGGGCGGCGGTAGCAACGTGGTGCTGACCGGAGATTTCGCCGGGCTCGTGTTGCTGGTGGCGCTGCGCGGCCGCCGCGTCGTGCGCGAGGACGCCGACGCGTGGTACGTCGAAGCAGCGGGCGGCGAGCCGTGGCATGAGTTCGTCGCGTGGACGCTGTCGCAGGGCATATCCGGGCTCGAAAACCTAGCGCTGATTCCGGGCACGGTCGGCGCGGCGCCCATCCAGAACATCGGCGCGTACGGGGTGGAAATGTGCGAGCACTTCGCGTCGCTACATGCGGTGGAATTGGCCACGGGCGATGTGCATGAATTCGACGCCGACGCTTGCCGCTTCGGCTATCGCGACAGCGTGTTCAAGCGGGAAGGGCGCGACCGGTTCGTGATTACGTCGGTGACGTTCCGTCTGCCGAAACGTTGGCAGCCGCGCGCGGGGTATGCGGATCTGGCGCGTGAGCTGGCGGTGCGCGCTGAGTCGATCGATGAGCCGACTAACGAGCCAACTAACGAACCAACCGCTCAGGCGATTTTCGACGCCGTGGTTGCCGTTCGGCGCGCAAAGTTGCCCGATCCGCTGGAACTGGGCAATGCCGGCAGTTTTTTTAAGAACCCTGTGATCGACGCGGCGCAATTCGCGGCGCTGAAGGAGCGCGAGCCCGAGGTGGTTTCCTATGCGCAGTCCGATGGACGCATGAAGCTCGCGGCGGGTTGGCTGATCGATCGGAGCGACTGGAAGGGCCGCGCGATGGGCGCGGCGGCGGTGCACGAACGTCAGGCACTGGTGCTCGTGAATCGCGGCGGCGCGAGCGGCGCAGAAATGCTGGCGCTCGCGAAAGCGATCCAGGCCGACGTGCTGGCGCGCTTTGGCGTGGAACTGGAAGCCGAGCCGGTCTGCCTGTGAATTGCGCGGCAAACCGGTTGAAATGAAAAAGTGCCGGGAGTTGCCTCCCGGCACTTTTTTACATCTTCAGCAGTGTCCGCCGTGAAGCGGACGACCTGCTTAGTCGCGCTGACGGCGTGCGTTTTCCGCAATCCGCATGCGCAGGGCGTTCAGCTTGATGAAACCGCCGGCGTCGGCTTGGTTGTAGGCGCCGTCGTCGTCGTCGAACGTAGCGATGGTCTTGTCGAACAGCGTTTCCTTCGAATCGCGTGCGACCACCGAAACGCTGCCCTTGTACAGCTTCACGCGCACCCAGCCGTTGACCTTTTCCTGCGTGTGGTCGATCAGCACTTGGATTGCACGGCGCTCCGGGCTCCACCAGTAGCCGTTATAAATTAGCGACGCGTAGCGGGCCATCAGGTCGTCCTTCAGGTGCGCCACTTCACGGTCGAGCGTGATCGACTCGATGCCGCGGTGCGCCTTCAGCATGATCGTGCCGCCCGGCGTTTCATAGCAGCCGCGCGACTTCATGCCGACATAACGGTTTTCCACCAAGTCCAGACGGCCGATACCTCGCTTGCCGCCCAAGCGGTTCAGTTCGGTCAGCATGTCGGCCGGCGACAGGCGCTTGCCACTGATCGCCACCGGATCGCCGTGTTCGTATTCGATGTCGAGGTATTCCGGCTGGTCCGGCGCCGCTTCCGGCGAAACCGTCCAACGCCACATATCGGCTTCGGCCTCGGCCTTCGGGTCTTCCAGGTGACGGCCTTCGAATGAGATGTGCAGCAGGTTCGCGTCCATCGAGTACGGCGCGCCGCCTTGCTTGTGCTTCATTTCGATCGGAATGCCAGCCTTCTCGGCGTACGTGAGCAGCTTTTCGCGCGACAGCAGATCCCATTCACGCCACGGTGCGATCACCTTGATGCCCGGTTCCAGCGCGTAGTAGCCGAGTTCGAAGCGAACCTGGTCGTTGCCCTTGCCGGTTGCGCCGTGCGACACCGCTTGCGCGCCGGTTGCGCGGGCGATTTCGATCTGACGCTTCGCGATCAGCGGACGCGCGATCGACGTGCCCAGCAAATACTCGCCTTCATAGATCGTGTTGGCGCGGAACATCGGGAACACGAAGTCGCGCACGAATTCCTCGCGCAGGTCTTCGATGAAGATGTTTTCCTGCTTGATGCCGAGTTGCAAGGCCTTCTTGCGCGCCGGTTCCAGCTCTTCGCCCTGGCCGATGTTGGCCGTGAACGTAACGACTTCGGCGTCGTAGTTGTCTTGCAACCATTTCAGGATGACGGAGGTGTCGAGGCCGCCCGAATAGGCAAGCACGACTTTCTTAATATCGCTCATGGTGAACTCGTAGCTGAAGAAAGCGGCAAAAACAGACGCGCCGGCGGTTCCGGAGCGAGGAAAATCACTATTCTGACACTAAAACGTCACTTACCCTTGATTTTGGGATCAGGTGGCGCGGCGGCCGGCCCCAACTGCGGCTTTGGGTGCCGGCACAATACGTGGCGCTGAACGTGGATGCCTTGCCTCGTATTCAAGGCCCCGTCGCGCTACACGCAGGTGCTGCGTGGCGGCTCGCTCAGTGATTGAGCTTGCCGAGCAGCAGGTATTCCATCAAAGCTTTTTGCACATGCAGACGGTTTTCCGCTTCGTCCCACACGACGCTTTGCGGGCCGTCGATCACTTCCGCGCTGACTTCCTCGCCGCGATGGGCAGGCAGGCAGTGCATGAACAGCACGTCCGGATTGGCGCGCGCTATCATGTCGGCGTCGACGCACCAGTCGGCGAAGGCTTTCTTGCGGGCTTCGTTTTCAGCTTCGAAGCCCATGCTGGTCCAGACGTCTGTCGTGACCAGATCGGTGCCTGCACAGGCTTCGTTCGGGTCGTCGAATTCCTCGTAGAGCGGCGCGCTTTCGGCGGCGACCATGGCGCGGTCGAGCTTGTAGCCCGGCGGCGTGGACAGACGCAGCTTGAAGCCGAGAATCTGCGCGGCTTCGATCCAAGTATACAGCATGTTGTTGGCGTCGCCGACCCATGCAACCGTCTTGCCGCGAATCGGGCCGCGATGCTCGAAGTACGTGAAAATGTCCGCCAGCACTTGGCACGGGTGATATTCGTTGGTCAGCCCGTTAATGACCGGCACGCGCGAGTTTTCCGCGAAACGCTGAATGATGTCCTGGCCGAACGTGCGGATCATGATAATGTCGACCATGCGCGAGATGACCTGCGCTGCGTCTTCGATCGGCTCGCCGCGGCCGAGCTGCGTGTCGCGCGTGCTCATGAAGACGGCGTGGCCGCCGAGCTGGAAAATGCCGGCTTCGAACGAAAGGCGCGTGCGCGTTGAATTCTTTTCGAAAATCATCGCCAGCGTGCGATCGTGCAGCGGGTGGTAAGTCTCGTAGTTCTTGAACTTGCGTTTGAGAATGCGTGCGCGTTCCAGCATGTACTCGTAGTCTTCCAGCGAGAAATCCTTGAACTGCAGATAGTGGCGAATTTTCTTGGCGGTCATGAAACAAAATCGGCGGTCTCACCCGGCAGGATTGCCGGACGGCGCCGCCGTTCGTTGTTTGTGGTAACTCAATGCAGCATAAAGGATTTCGCCCCGTTTGACGAGTCGGCCAAAAGGCCGGGCAAGCTGTCTAGAAGGCGCTTGCGGCCATCAGACCGAGCTTGTGTGCGCTGCGGAAAAAGGCTCGCTGCGCTACAATCCATCGGTTATCCCTAAGCCCAGCAGGCGGGTATTTGCGGGACACGGCTCGCGCGGTGGCTTCAACGTTGCACGCGGTCTGCGTCTGCCGTCAAGATGAGCGCCGCGTGGTGGCGTCACGGCCTGCGCAGCAGCAACGGCGAGGGTTGCAGGGCGGGCGTGGCAAGCGGTGCGCCACGTGTTCCGACAATCCAGCAGCACCGCTTGCCGTCATCTCGCTGGGCAGTCAAGTCACACAGGTACTCTACATGGCCGAAGCAGCTCCAACCGAATACTTCATTCAGGGCATCACGTCGACGGGAAAAAAGTTTCGACCGAGCGACTGGTCGGAGCGGCTCGCGGGCGTCATGGCATGTTTTGGGCCAGGCGCGAGAAAAGGGCCTAACGCCTATATGCAGTACTCGTTGTATGTCCGGCCCACCATGATCGGCGACCTCAAGTGTGTTATTCTGGATTCACGGTTGCGCGACATCGAACCCATGGCTTTCGACTTCGTGCTGAATTTTGCCAAAGACAACGACCTCGTGGTCACCGAAGCGTGCGAGTTGCAACTCGAGCACGCAACACCGCGGGAAAAGCGCCACATCATTTAATGTGAGCGCACACCAGCTCAGGCAAAGTGTAAGTAAAAAAGCAAAAACCCGCAGGAAGCGGGTTTTTTTATGTCCGGCGTTTGCGATCCGGTAAGCGTTCTGACTGCTTCAGTTGCGGGCACAGTACAGCGATTCGCTGCGCCAAAAAAAGCCTGCCAAAGCGAGCTTCCTTGTGCAGCGGAAACAGGAGGTAGCCCGCCGAAGCTGGCTGACCGGAATTACTTACTGCGCTGCCGGCGGCGCTTGCAGACCCTTGATGGCCGCAGCGAGGCGGCTCTTATGACGAGCTGCTTTGTTCCTGTGAACGATTTTCTTGTCGGCAATGATGTCGATGGTCTTCGACGATGCCTGGAAAATCTCGGCGGCCTTAGCCTTGTCGCCTGCGTCGATTGCCTTGCGAACAGCCTTGATAGCCGTGCGGAACTTCGAGCGCAGTGCCGAGTTGTGCAAGTTAGCCTTGGTGGCTTGGCGGGCGCGCTTGCGTGCTTGTGCGGAGTTAGCCATGACGGGGTTCCCTTATCCTGTTCCCTGTTTCCAGTGCCTGACCTGAAAGAGTGAGTGTGGTGAGGCGCTGTTCTGTTTTTAGATCGAACTCTTGAAGCGATTGCCCAAGAGCGCCAAAGAGTCGAATGAATCGATCGGACTACGCGAAGGCGGGCTCGGCTTGAAACCTCGATTTAGCCTCGGTCCGAAAAGAAACAAACCTGAGCGAGCTTCTAAATCAATAAATTATAGCAACAAAATCAAGCGCGTGGCAACGGAAAATGCGTGGAATCGCTGCGAGCGCAGGTTGGGCGCGGCAGCTCCGTACGCGCCGCCGCCTGTGCGCCAGCCAACGGGCAAACCGGCCGGATCCGGCGAAAATGGCGCCGAACATCGTGCAGGTGCGAACGTCTTCGCGCCAAAACGGTCCGATTCGCTTCCCGGCTCGTCGTCCGCACTTGCGGCACCCGTATAATCAACGCCCCATGAATCTATTCCGAGCCCTGCTGACGGTCAGCGGCTTCACGCTGCTGTCGCGCGTGACCGGACTGGCCCGCGAAACGCTGATCGCTCGCGCGTTCGGCGCCAGTCAATTTACTGACGCATTTTACGTCGCCTTCCGAATTCCCAATTTGCTGCGCCGTATTTCCGCCGAAGGCGCGTTCTCGCAGGCTTTCGTGCCGATCCTCGCCGAGTTCAAGAACCAGCAGGGCCACGATGCCACCAAGGCGCTGATCGACGCCACGTCGACGGTGCTTGCTTGGGCGCTCGCGATTCTGTCGCTGATCGGCGTAGTAGGCGCGTCGGGCGTGGTGTTCGTCGTCGCGTCGGGTCTCGCACACGAGGGCGAGGCCTACGCGCTTGCCGTCACGATGACGCGCATCATGTTCCCGTACATCATCTTCATTTCGCTGACGTCGCTCGCGTCCGGCGTGCTGAACACGTACAAGAATTTCTCGCTGCCGGCTTTCGCGCCCATGTTGCTGAACGTGGCGTTCATCTTCGCAGCCGTGTTCGTTGCGCCGCGTCTGCATACGCCGGTCTACGCGCTCGCGTGGGCGGTGATCGCCGGCAGCGTGCTGCAATTCATAGTGCAGCTGCCGGGTCTGAAGAAGATCGACATGATCCCGCGCATCGGGCTCAATCCGCTGAAGGCGCTCGCGCATCGCGGTGTGAAACGCGTGCTGTCCAAGATGGTGCCGGCCATGTTCGCCGTCTCCGTTGCGCAGGTCAGCCTGATCATCAACACGAACATTGCGTCGCGCATCGGGCCGGGTGCCGTGTCGTGGATCAACTACGCCGACCGGCTGATGGAATTCCCCACGGCGCTGCTTGGCGTCGCGCTCGGCACAATCCTTTTACCGAGCCTCTCGAAAGCGCATGTGGACGCCGATCCGCACGAATACTCGTCGCTGCTCGACTGGGGCTTGCGCGTCACGTTCCTGCTGGCTGTGCCGAGCGCGGTGGCGCTCTTCTTCTTCGCCGAGCCGCTCACGGCGACGCTCTTTCACTACGGCAAGTTCGACGGCAACTCGGTTGTCATGGTGGGGCGCGCGCTCGCCGCGTACGGCGTCGGCCTGATCGGGCTGATTCTGATCAAGATTCTCGCGCCCGGTTTCTACGCGAAGCAGGTCATCAAGACGCCGGTGAAGATCGGCGTCGGCGTGCTGATTCTCACGCAGATCAGCAACTACATTTTCGTGCCGATCTTCTCGCACGCCGGCCTCACGTTGAGCGTCGGGCTCGGCGCTTGCGGTAATGCGCTGCTGCTGTTTCTCGGATTGCGTAAGCGCGGCATCTACATGCCGTCGAGCGGCTGGCTCAAATTCTTCGTGCAGTTGCTCGGCGCCTGCCTCGTGCTGGCGGGCACGATGCACTGGCTCGCGATCAACTTCGACTGGATGGGCATGCATAACCGTCCGCTCGACCGGATCGTGCTGCTCGGTGCGTGCCTCGTGCTGTTCGCCGCGCTATATTTCGGTATGCTGTGGCTGATGGGCTTCAAATACGCGTATTTCAAAAGGCAAGCGAAGTGATCACGATGACGCGAGTTCTCGACTATTTCAGCACGCTCGTAGCCGAAGACGAAAGTCTTCCGCTCACTGAAGCGGCGCTCTCGCTCGCGCAGGATGCTTGCCCGGGTCTCGATCTCCAAGGCACGCTCGTGGAGATCGACGAACTCGTAGTGCGCTTGCAGCGCCGCATTCCCGACGACGCCGACATCAAACAGAAGGTCACGGTTCTCAACCGTTTCTTCTTCCGTGAACTCGGCTTCGCGAGCAATCTCAACGATTACTACGATCCCGACAACACTCATCTGAACGCGGTGCTCAAGCGGCGCCGCGGCATTCCGATTTCGCTCGCCGTGTTGTATCTGGAGATGGCGGAGCAGATCGGCGTGCCGGCGCGCGGCGTGTCGTTTCCCGGTCATTTCCTGTTGCGAGTCACGACGCCCGAAGGCGACGTCATGCTCGATCCGACCAGCGGGCATTCGCTGTCCGAATCGGAGATGGTGGAAATGCTGGAGCCGTACGTCGCTTCGGCGGGCGAGTCGGTGAGCCGCGCATTGCGCATGCTGCTGCAACCGGCCACGCGGCGCGAAATCATCGCGCGCATGCTGCGCAATCTGAAGTCGACGTATCTTCAGACGGAACGCTGGCAACGTCTGCTGGCCGTGCAGCAGCGGCTCGTGATTTTGCTGCCGGAGAGCCTCGAAGAGGTGCGCGATCGCGGCTTCGCGTATGCGCGTCTCGATTATCTGCGTCCTGCGCTGGAAGATCTCGAACGCTATCTGAGCGACCGTCCGGACGCGGAAGACGCGACCGTCGTGGAGTCGCAATTACATGAACTGCGACAGCGCGCGCAACACGATGACCGCGAGTGAGCATTTGAAGCGCGCTAACGGACGCCGTGCCGCGCAACGTTGCGCATAAATAAAAACGCCTGCATATCAACCGTATGCAGGCGTTTTTCGTTGGAAAGCTCCGCGGCTTACTTCGGCTGCATGCGGATCGCGCCGTCCAGACGGATCACTTCGCCATTGAGCATCGGATTATCGAAAATCTGCTTGGCGAGCATCGCGTATTCGACCGGTTTGCCGAGGCGCGGCGGAAACGGCACCATCGCTCCGAGCGCGTCTTGCACTTCCTGAGGCATGCCGAGCAGCATGGGCGTTTCGAAGATGTCCGGCGCAATGGTCATCACGCGAATCGCGTTGCGCGACAGGGTCGCGAGCGATGGGCAGCGTGTCATGCCGACCATGCCACCCTTGGAGGCTGCGTACGCTGCCTGACCGATCTGGCCGTCGTAAGCCGCCACCGACACCGTGTTGACGATCACGCCGCGCTTGCCGAAACCGTTCGGTTCGTTCTTCGACATGGCCGCCGCAGCGAGGCGGATTATGTTGAACGTGCCGATCAGATTTATGGAGATGGTGCGCGAAAACGATTCGAGAGGGTGCGGGCCGTCTTTGCCGACCGTCTTGACCGCAGGCGCGATGCCCGCGCAATTCACGAGGCCGCGCAGCGTGCCCAGTTTCGTGGCCGCTTCCACTGCTTGCGTGGCGTCTTACACGCCGCCGAGTTCTTTGGCGAGCACTTCGCCGGCTTCCTGATTCAGGTCGGCCAGCACAACCCTGCTGCCGTTTTCGACGAACAGGCGCGCAGTTGCCGCGCCTAGTCCCGATGCACCGCCGGTGATCAGGAATACGTTGTCACGAATCTCCATGTCTTCTCCTTTGCTACGGTTCAGTAGTGTCTCGATCGAATATCTTTTCGATAGTCGATTGTAGCGGCTATGTTGCAATGCGGAAAGCGAGGCGAATGAGCGGCACTGTACCTGCTTTAGCTCACCGAAAATGCGGAAACCGTTACGGATGGCTAATCAATTCGAGTTGGCAACGTGTACAGAAAACGCCCAGACGCCGCGCATAAAAAACCTGCCAAAGCAGGGCGGGGTTTTTTATGCGCGGTTCGATAAGACCGGGCTTACTTGAGCGCTTCGAATGCACGTTCGCGAATTTCGTCGACCGAGCCGAGGCCCGAAATGCGGCGATACTGCGGCGCGTTCAGCGACGAAGACGCGTCGCCATTCTTTGCCCAGTTGTTGTAGTAGTCGATGAGCGGCTTGGTTTGCGCTTCGTACACCGTCAGGCGCTTCTTGACCGTTTCTTCCTTGTCGTCGTCGCGCTGGATCAGCGGCTCGCCGGTCACGTCGTCCACACCTTCCACCTTTGGCGGATTGAACTTGACGTGGTACGTGCGGCCCGACGCTGCGTGCGAGCGGCGGCCACTCATGCGCACGATGATCTCGTCGAAAGGGATGTCGATTTCCAGCACGTAATCGATTGCGACGCCCGCCTGCTTCATTGCTTCGGCTTGCGGGATGGTGCGCGGAAAACCGTCGAACAGATAGCCGTTCGCGCAGTCGGATTGCTGCAGGCGTTCCTTCACGAGGTTGATGATCAGCTCGTCCGTGACCAGTTCACCCGCGTCCATGAAACGCTTGGCTTCGAGGCCGAGCGGCGTGCCGGCCTTCACTGCCGCACGCAACATGTCACCGGTGGAAATTTGCGGAATGCCGAACTTTTCCTTGATGAAGTTTGCCTGAGTGCCCTTGCCCGCGCTAGGTGCACCCAAAAGGATCAAACGCATGTGAGATATCTCCAGATCTATGTGAATTCTTGGGTGGCGCTATAGCCGTCCCGCGATGAACCGGAGGACCCGCATCGTCGTTATCACGTCTCGCGCTGCTCGTCACGAGGACGGCGCTGCAAGAGGGCGACAACATGACCGGGGCAAACCTTGGCTCCCGCCTGTAAAGGAGGCGCGCATAACCATTCAATTATGCCATGGGTTTTTACGCTCAAGACCCAAATAAAGCCTGCACGCGCGCGAGATCCGCAGGCGTGTCGACGCCCGGCAGCGGCGCTTCGTGCGTGACGAGGGCGGCAATGCGCTCGCCGTGCCACATTGCGCGCAACTGTTCGAGCGCTTCGATCTGCTCGATCGGCGAGATGGCGAGCGCGGGATAAGTGCGCAGGAATTGCGCGCGGTAGGCGTAGAGGCCGATGTGCCGATAAACTTCGGCTGGCGCAGGCGGAGCGGGCATGGACGCGACATTCGGCCAGTGCGGCTGGTACGCGTCGCGCGCCCACGGAATCGGCGCGCGCGAGAAGTAAAGAGCGACGCCACGCGCGTCGAGGACGACTTTCACGGCGTTCGGGTTGAAGATTTCGGCCGCATCCGTGATCGGATAAGCGGCCGTGGCGATCGCGCAGCCGCTGTTCGACGCGAGGTGCGACGCAACGCTGCACACGAGCGACGGGTCGATCAGCGGCTCGTCGCCCTGCACGTTCACCACGATCGTGTCATCGCTCCAGCCGAAATGCGCGGCCACTTCCGCGAGGCGATCCGTGCCAGACGGATGATCAGCTCGCGTCAGGACTGCCTCGAAGCCATGCTCGCGCGCGACGTCGAGTACCACTTGTGCGTCCGACGCCACCAGCACCTGCTGTGCGCCAGATTCGCGCGCGCTCTCGGCGACGCGCACCACCATCGGCTTGCCGCCGATGTCGACGAGCGGCTTGTTGGGCAGACGCGTCGAAGCGAGCCGGGCGGGCACGACGGCGATGAACGGGGGAGTGGCGGCGTTAGCTTGGATCATGGGAAAGGCGGACGGTGACGGAACCGGAACAAGGCGGCTGCAACGACGAGACACGAACGAGACACGACAAGACAGGCACGGCACAATAGGAATTGCGGATCGGCGCACACGACACTCCCGACACGCGGATGATTCAACGGCTCGAACGTTCAGGGGTCGGTCAAAACAACCACATCACACGAAAAGGCGCGTGACGGCAAGCGACCCCTTCGCGCACACGCCGAAGGCGTTTATGCAACCGAACCCGGATTCAGATCGACTGGCGTGCCTTCCACCGTTTGACGCGCTTCATCGACGAGCATGACGGGAATGCCGTCGCGAATGGGGTAGGCGAGCTTGTCCGCGTTGCAGATCAGTTCCTGCGCGGCGCGGTCGTAGCTGAGCGGGCCCTTGCAGATCGGGCAAACGAGGATTTCAAGCAGGCGAGCGTCCACGGACTTTCTCCACAACTAAAGCAATGAGGCGATGATCGAGCGCGGCTTCGACGGGAACAACCCAGATGCGTGAATCGTGCCAAGATTCTAATTTTACCGCATCCTTTTCGGTTATCAGGATCGTGTCGGCGTCCACATCCGTAAAAGGATTGCGTTCGAACGCATAGTGGTCGGGCAACGCGCGCGTGACCGGTTTGAGGCCGGCGGCGCGCAACGTCGCGAAGAAACGCTCCGGCGCGCCGATGCCCGCCGCCGCCATGACGCGATCGCCGCCGAACTGCGCGAGCGGACGGCGTAGCGTCGGATTCTCGAGATGCCACGCGTCGGCGGGAGCGAGTTGCAGCGCGAACGTGTTCGGCCACGGCGGCAGCGTGCGCGCATACGGATCGTTAATGAGCGTGGCGTCACGGTGACGCGACAGCGATTCGCGCAGCGGTCCCGCCGGCAGCAGGAAGCCGTTGCCGCCGAGCCGGTGATCGAACACGACGATCTCGGCATCGCGCACGAGGCGATAGTGCTGGAGGCCGTCGTCGCTCACGATCACGTCGACTTCGGGATGCGCGGCGCAGAGCACCTGCGCCGCCGCGACGCGGTCCGGACAGACCCACACGGGCACGCTGGCGCGGCGCGCGATCAGCAACGGTTCGTCGCCGCCGACACTTGCCAACGACGAAGGATTCACCAGCGTGGGCGACTTGACGCGCGCGCCATAGCCGCGCGACACGACGCCCGGCGTGAAGCTGGCCTCGCGCAGGGCAGCGACGAGCGCGATCACCGTCGGCGTTTTGCCAGTGCCGCCGACTGTCACGTTGCCGACCACGATCACCGGCACCTTGACGCGCACCGACTTCAGCCAGCCGAGCGAAAAGGCGGCGCGGCGCGCGGCGGCAATGGCGCCGAACACGCAGGCGAACGGCGTCAATGCCCACGCGAGCGGGCCGCGTTGCTGCCACTCGCGTGCAAGGCGTACTTCGAGACGGTCGTTGAGATCGCTCATCAGCCGGACAGCAGGGAATGCGGGGTGAAGAGGGCAGCGCGGGCGGCGAGGAATCGAGACGGTGGCGTGGAAGCGCTAGGCGCGGTACGCGGGGCAAGCATCAACGCTGTTCTCCTGAGGTTCGAAATAGGTTTGCAACAGGTTCGCGGCAGGTTCGGCAGGTCGAGCGAAACAATCAGTAAGTAGCAACAGGCTCAGCACTGACAGTGTGCCGCGCGAAGCAGCGCAATGCGAGCCTGCTGGCGGAAACGGCATACCGACGAACCCGCCACTCTAGCGCGCGTGCGCCGCGCCCGGCAAGTCGCCAAACGCCCGCGCGGCGTGCTGCAACGCGATATCGTGCGATGTACAGCCTGTGGATAACTTTGTGGAGAACCTGCCGCCGATCGGCCCGAAAGGGCCATTCCGCGCGCTCTGTATCGGCAACGATTCTCGTTAGTACGAGTAAAAATCCATATAAATCAATCGGATACATCGAATTTGTGTGATCTGGCGAGCCCTTTGGCAGGCTTGGCCTTGCTGGTCCCCCCATGTGGACACTTTTAACAATTCGGCGACTACGCTGGACGCCGCTGGCCGCACGGTCTATCGTCTGTCCGGCCAATCACAATCATACATCGCATGAATTCCGATAGCCCTTTTGCTTCGCCGGCCGCGCCCGGTGGTGAAGTCGTCGTTTCCGTTTCCGCGCTCAACCGAGCGATCGGCACGATGCTCGAACGCTCGTTTCCGCTCGTCTGGGTCGCCGGCGAAGTGTCCAACTTCACGCGTGCGGCGAGCGGACACTGGTATTTCTCGATTAAGGACGCGCAGGCGCAAATGCGCTGCGTGATGTTCCGAGGTCGCGCGCAATACGCCGAGTTCACTCCACGCGAAGGCGACCGTATCGAAGTGCGCGCGCTCGTCACGATGTACGAACCGCGCGGCGAATTGCAGCTCAACGTGGAAGCGATGCGGCGCACGGGACAAGGCCGTCTATACGAAGCGTTTCTCAAGCTGAAAGCGCAGCTCGAAGCGGAAGAGCTTTTCGCCGCCGAACGCAAACGCGCGTTGCCGCTGCATCCTCGTTCCATTGGCATCGTTACTTCGCTGCAGGCGGCCGCGTTGCGCGACGTGCTGACCACGCTGTTGCGTCGTGCACCGCATATTCCGGTGATCGTCTATCCCACGCCCGTGCAGGGCGCGGGCGTGAGCGCGAAGCTTGCCGCACAGGTCGAGGCGGCCAACACGCGGCGCGAAGTGGACGTGCTGATCGTGTGCCGCGGCGGTGGATCGATCGAAGACTTGTGGGCGTTCAACGAAGAGGTGCTCGCCCGTGCAATTGCGGAAAGTGCGATTCCGGTCGTGAGCGGCGTCGGTCACGAAACCGACTTTACGATCGCCGATTTCGCCGCCGATGTCCGTGCGCCGACGCCGACCGGCGCGGCCGAACTCGTCAGTCCGCAGCGCGTGTTGCTGCTGCGCGAACTCGATCAGCGGCATGCGGCGCTCGCGCGCGGTTTCGGTCGAATGATGGAGTGGCGCGCGCAACAACTCGACTGGCTTGCACGACGGCTCGTGTCGCCGGTCGAGCGTCTCGCGCGGCAACGCATGCACTTGCATCAGTTGAGCGTGCGGCTCGCATCAGCGGGAGCGCGACCTGTGCGTGACGCACGAGCGCGCTTTTCGTTGCTACAGATGCGCTGGCAACGCTGGCGTCCCGATCTCGCCGCGCACGAAGCGAAGCTCGGCAATCTTGCGCAACGTCTCGATGCCACACTCTTACGTCAACATGAACGGCAGACTGCGCGCATTGCGACGCTTGCTGCGCGGCTCGAAGTTTTGAGCCCGCAGCGCACGCTCGAGCGTGGCTATACGGCCGTGCTCGATGCACAAAGCGGGCGCGCGGTGCGTGCGCCGTCATCGCTGAAACCGGGGCGCCGTCTCACGATGCACGTTGCGGAAGGCGCCGCGGACATCACGCTCGCCGACGTGCAGCCACGCCTGACAGACGGTTTCTGACACTTGCCCGACACATGGGCGGCGTGTACTTGTGAAGGTCTCTTAGCCCGGAGACGCGGTGTGCACAAGCAGGAAAGACACTTCCTGCGCGGCACGTTCCGCGATGCCGGGCATAAAGTCCGTTGGTTTGCGGGATTATTCCAACTCGCCTACAATCGAGTGCTCTAAAGCGTTATCCGCAAACTCCCCACAACAGATTCAGAAAGAAGGAAAGCAAAGCACCATGACCATGGAACATACGCTCCCGCCGCTGCCGTTCGCTAAAAACGCACTCGCTCCGAACATGTCGGAAGAGACGCTCGAATATCACTACGGCAAGCATCATCAGACCTATGTGACTAACCTGAACAATCTGATCAAGGGTACGGAGTTCGAGAACCTGACGCTTGAAGAAATCGTCAAGAAGTCGTCGGGCGGTATCTTCAATAACTCAGCTCAAGTGTGGAATCACACGTTTTTCTGGAACAGCCTGTCGCCGCAAGGTGGCGGTGCACCGACCGGCGCACTGGCTGACGCGATCAACGCCAAGTGGGGTTCGTTCGACAAGTTCAAGGAAGAGTTCGCCAAGACCGTAATCGGCACGTTCGGTTCTGGCTGGGCATGGCTCGTGAAGAAGGCCGACGGTTCGCTCGACCTCGTGTCGACGAGCAACGCCGCTACGCCGCTCACTACCGACGCGAAAGCACTGCTCACGATCGACGTGTGGGAACACGCTTACTACATCGACTACCGTAACGTTCGTCCGAAGTTCGTCGAAGCGTACTGGAACATCGTGAACTGGGACTTCGCTGCGAAAAGCTTCGCGTAAGTTTTCTGGGTCAACGCAGTATCGGTATGAGTTTCTGCAACGTGACGTGTTGATAGCGTTTGCGGCATAGATTGCCGACGTGCCGTTGCGAAACGCCGTGCTGCTGCAAGAAAGCCCTCGAATTTCGAGGGCTTTTTTATTTGGGGCTCGTCATCGTGATGGAGGCGCAGCGTCGAAACATAGGATTGCTTCTCACGACTCATGCGTGCGCTTTGGAATCTTTGTCACAGTTCGTAACCGCCTTATCGGGCACATGCGATGAATGCTGCTTATGCACAATGAAATGTAAGCGCAAGAAGAAACGGTAACGATCTCGTAACCACCGTTTTCCCAGTTAGGCTAACGTTGAATTTCCTATTCCAAGTTTTGCGCCATCATGATTTCAAGACTTAATGCAACGCGTGTTGCACTGCCTGCCGGTGTGGTTGCTTTGGCGCTTCTCGGCGGCTGTACAGTGGTGCCGCCGAGCGATCCTTCCGTAGTTACATTGCCGCGTACCGGCGAGCCGCTCAATCAGTTCCAGCAGGACGACTATAGTTGCCGCGATTACGCTTATCGATCGACGAATGCCTCTCGGGCGCAGCACAAGCATCGACGAATAACAGAGTGAACAGTGCGGCAGTCGGCACGCTCGGCGGTGCGGCCGTGGGCGCATTGTTGGACGCCGCGGCCGGTAACGCGGGCGGTGCGGCGATCGATGCGGGTAGTGGCCTGCTGCTCGGCGGCGCGGCGGATGCCAATGGCGCGCAATATTCCGCGAACGGTTTGCAGGCTCAATACGATGCAGCTTACGCGCAGTGCATGACTTCGAAGGGGAACACGATTTAGCAACCGCAAGCGCCGGTTTATGGGCCTCAACCGGTGTACGCGCCGCAACCGGTATGTTGTGCCGCCACCGCGCTACTACGGGCCGGCTCCGGTTATGTACGCACCCTATCAGTACTACTGATCGAAAAATTTTCAGTGGAACGCGAGGCGCGATGAATTCATCGCGCTTTTTTCTGCATGCACGTTTTATAGGGTGTCGTACGCCGTTGTATGGCGGCGCGATGCGACACGATGGCGGCAAATACAGCGCCAAACCGCGTACCGTTAACTTGACCGTAATAATGTGGCTCGTTTTGAATGAGCTGCAAAGAGTCTCGTGGATTCCCTGATTTGCGGTCACTAGCGGCAAGCGACGCGTCAATGCGAACATCATTCGTTGCACGACTCTGGGCGTCGCATCGTTCGAAAGACGAGGCGAATATGCGGACATTGCACAGTGACGGGCGGGCACCCGGGCCGACCCTTGGCGCGCGAGCGGGGGCGTGGGCGGCAGCTGTTTTTGTTGTTTTTTGCTTCGTCTCCTGTGGCGGCGGTGGCGGTGGATCATCCACGACAGCGTCGGGCACAACCGGTGGCGAATCATCATCGGGCGGCACGGATCGGGGTCTTCCACCGGGAGCGGGAGCACGACGCCCGGCAGCACGGGCTCCAACGGATCGGGTACGCGCCACCATTGCCTATGCCACCGATGTCCTGACGCATCACAACGATCTCGGGCGCACGGGACAGATGCTTGCGGAGACGACGCTCACACTCGCGAATCTCAACTCGACGAGTTTCGGCAAAGTTGCATTTCTCGCCGCCGACGGCAAGGTCGACGCGCAACCGCTATTCGTGACGAACCTCCCGATTGCCGGCGTCGCACACGACGTGGTTTACGTGGCGACGGAAAACGATAGCGTCTATGCATACGATGCGACGACGTTCGCACAGCTTTGGAAGGTCTCGCTGGTGGGCAGCGGCGAATCGCCGAGCGATGATCGCGGCGGTCAGGACATCACGCCTCAGATCGGCATTACGTCGACGCCGGTGATCGACCGCAACCGGGGCGCGAACGGCGTGATCACGTTCAATCCTTCGCTGCATAAGGAACGCGCGGCGTTGACGCTCGTGGGGGCATCTACATGGGATGGACCGCGCACTGCATGTCGGGCGCGTACACTGGCTGGCTGATGGCGTACAGCGCCGACACGCTCAAGCAGACAAGCGTCCTGAACATCACACCGAACGGCAGCCAAGGATCAATCTGGATGGCCGGGTCGGGCATGGTGTCGGACGGCACATTGCTCTACGTGGTGGACGGCAACAGTACCTTCGGCACGATGTTAAACACGCAAGGGTTTCCGGTGGACGACGACTTCGGCAACCCGATGATGAAGCTGTCGCTGGGCAATTTGTAGGTCACCGATTATTTCGCGATGTCCAACGTGGTTTCAGAAGCAAGCGCGGACAACGGTTTCGGCTCCGGCGGCGCGATGGTATTGCCGGATCAGACGACGAGCAGCGGCGTGGTGAAACATCTCGCCGTGGCCGCGAGGAAGGACAACCTCATCTATGTGGTCGATCGCGACTCGATGGGCAAATTCAATCCGACAACGAACAACATCTGGCAGCAGTTGATCGGGACGCTGGCGGGCGGTATCTGGGGATCGCTGCGGATTCCGGTTGAAGGTGATCGCTGATCAGCGGTTTTCGAAGCGAGCGAGCATCTTGCCGAAATGGGTGATCACGTTCCCGGAATGGGTGATCAGCGAACCGAAACAGCTGATCATGCGACCGAAACGCGATG
>CALNWS010000019.1 GCA_940747215.1 uncultured Paraburkholderia sp.
GAACGTGATCACCCATTTCGGCAAGATGCTCGCTCGCTTCGAAAACCGCTGATCAGCGATCACCTTCAACCGAAAGGACCCGTCACGTTCAACCCGAATCCCCTGATCACGTTCGCCAAAATACGCAAGCAGGTCGAAGAACGAGATAACCGTGCATCCGCCGCTTTTAGGCGGATGAATGAAGAAGATCGGCGGTCGCATGGAATGGAAACCGGAAGCTTCGGTATTCCGATCCTACAAGCGGCGCGCCTACAAAACAGTAACAGAAAATTACGAAAGTAATGTAACGAAATGGTTGGGGTGCCGCACGAGCGGCAGCCCTCGCGTTGTTCAGTGACGCGCTTCGTCTGCTGCCGGGCCCTTGCCGGTAGTGGGTAGC
The DNA here is from genome assembly GCA_940747215.1 of uncultured Paraburkholderia sp. Classification (GTDB taxonomy): domain Bacteria; phylum Pseudomonadota; class Gammaproteobacteria; order Burkholderiales; family Burkholderiaceae; genus Paraburkholderia. The sequence goes on from CALNWS010000019.1 coordinate 380, forward strand.
GTGTCGTCGTCGCTGCTGCGTGCCCAGAAGAAGCGGTCGAGCATTACGCGCCCATGCCGGGCCGGAATGCGCTGCGCACCGCTTCCACCGGTTCCTGACCGTTCGCGAGCAGCGGCGGCAACTGCGGCGCCGAGCGTGTCGGTGATGCCCATCATGCGGTGGTTGCCACGGTCCCACATGTCCTGGCGCAACTGGCCATCTTCGCTGAAAAGCGTATTGACGAGCCGGTGCGAACCCGTTTCCGTCGACAGAATGTATTCGCAACCCTGCGACAGCAGATGCGAGATAGCCGCGTCGAGGCTGGGCGCTTCTGCGTCGCCATCGGGCTGCGCGATCGCGAGCAGCGTGGCCGAGTCGGCGACCAGCAACGTGGTTTGCGGCGCGAGCAGGTCGGCGATCCGCTTCGCGCAGTTCGTCGGCGGCGAGTACGTGTTCGTCGTCGAGCGTGAAGTCGGGCGCGAGGATGAGCGGGATGTCGTCGTAATCCGCGACCACTTCGGCAATCGCGCTCACGACTTCCGCGCGCGTGCACGCGCCCACCTTGAACGCGGCGATGGGCATATCTTCGAGCAGCATGCGCGCCTGCGTGGCCACCATTTCGGGATCGAGTCCGTTGACTTAGTCGCAGGTGGCCGAGTCACGCACCGTGTAGCCGGTCAACACGGAAACGCCGTGACCCATGCTCGCAAGGGTCATCAGGTCGGCTTGCAGGCCGGAACCGCTGGTGGGATCGGAAAGGCCGAAGGTAAGGACGATCGGGGACGTGTCGCTGGGCATGAAAATTGTCGAAAAAGTGCGTTATCTGGCGCAGTGAGTACGCAATCGGCTCAATTATGCGTCTTAAACCGCAAGCAGGGCGTTTTTTCGCGTTCGCATGCGAAGGGCCGGCGGCGGTGCTGGCCGCGCGGTGTCACGGTCATGTGACAGGAATCGGATACGCTCGTCCGAACGCGCAGGCAATTGCACGCCCGAGCAATGCCGGGCAAGCTGGACGATGCCGGGCCAGCCCGATGCCCGCCGTGCGCCTTTCTGATTGCTAGGCATTGGGGCGGCAACACGGTACCATCATGGCTCCCGTTTCCACGGACACTACGACGCGACACAAGAATGGAATATCAAAGCTGGATGTGCCTCATTTGCGGCTGGATTTACGACGAAGAAACCGGTTTGCCGGACGAAGGCATTGCACCGGGCACGCGCTGGGAAGACGTTCCCATTAATTGGGCGTGTCCCGAGTGCGGTGCGCGTAAAGAAGACTTCGAGATGGTTCAGATCTGAAGTCGGAACGGGCGGCGCGGCGCCGCTGCGCATAGCTGCTGGCACAGGGCGCGGCGCACCGCCCGAAGCGCCGGCAGCTGGCGCACTGGGCGCATGAGCACCGCCAGAAACGCTGCCCCCAACACATTGCGGCGGAACATCCTCGATTTCGCCGTGTCGCAAAGGTAGTCTGTTCTTGTACTGTCGCCGGTTCGCGTTAGCCGAGTAGTCTTCATGTGGCGCGAGGCGACGGCCCGTCGTCACCTGTCGCCCGCACATGAACCTTCTACCTTCCGCCCCCGATCCCTTCGATGCCTTGCCCAATGCGCGCGGCGGCGCTGTGCGTCCTGCGGAACTCGCATTAGCCGAAGCGCTGCTGGCGTTCGAGCAGCGTGGCGAGAGCTCCGCTGCGCTGCTGCGCGCGTCGCACGCGCTGCGTGCCACCGGCTGGCTGAGCGCGCAGCGTTTCGCCGACGCGCTCGTCCGTCTGTCGCCGCTTGCCTCGGGCGATCCGGCGAACGCAGGCACGGCACGGCCGGTATTCGGTGCTGCGTTGTGTGATTTCCGCGCGGCGCTCGAACGGCACAATCTGCGCGAACTGTCCTGTTCGCCCATCCTCTTCGACCACTACCGCGCGGTGTGCACGCATCTGTCGGAGCACACGCCGGGCAATACGGTCGCATTCGAAGATCTCGCGCTGGCGGCGCGTCCCGTGCCGCCGGGTGTCCGCCGGCGCGCAGCGCCGATCAGTAGGCTCATTTGCGGGCGCGTACGAGCGCGCGCTGCTGCCGGCGCTGCGCTCGCAGCCCGATAGCGGCAGCGCAGCCGTGCGCGCGGCAACCAATGCGGCGCTCGACGAACTCGACGCTGTCCTTGCCGACCTCGCCGGTCCCGATCCGTACGACTTCTGGCGTCTCGCGAAAGCGTGCGCGAAGGCGCTGCGCGTGAGCGGACGCGCAATGGGCGGCGTCGACGGCCGGCGTTTCTATGCGCGCTGCAATCTGGCGCTCGGCGACCACACGCGCGGCATCCAGCTCGCGCCGCGCCCGCTCGTGCGCGCCACGCTGGCACTGCTGTGGCACGATTACGCGCTGTTCGGCGTCGCAGCGGAAGACGCCAATCAGGTCGACGTGCTGCGCGACTACGGCCTGACGGTCGACTGGCACGTGGCGGGCACGCAGGCGTCGGAAGTGCTGTGGGAGGCGGGCACACCGCTCAGGCGCAGTCGGTCAGCGCGACGCATAGCTCGCTCACGCGCGAATTGGGCGTGTTGGCGGTCAACGCGCACGCATACGAAGACTTTCTGCAAACTGCCGATGCGTCGATCGCCGCGCTCACCGGCACGCACGTGCCGCGGATCAGCCGGAAAAGGCCGATCCGGGCGAGGCGCTGCAGGCCGGCGACGCTGCCTATCATCTCGGCGCGGCAGCCTGCGCGCTCGGCCTCGGCCACGTCGCGCTGCTCGCGGATGCGCTGGGTCTCGCGTGGCGTCGCCGAGCGCACGCTGGAGCAGTCCGCCGAAGCGTTGCGGGCGACGTTGCACAAAGTTGCGGCCGGCGTCGCGCAGCCCGTGAGCAGCGACGTTCTGGCCTCACTCACGCGCGCCATCGAACAGGGCGGCGCCTGAGCGCGCTGCACACGTCTGTCTGATGTATCCGCCGAAAGGGTCCTATGCATGAGTCCGCCAGATGCCCGCCGCATATATCCCCGATGCATTTGACCGCCATTTCCACCGCGCTGCCCGCAAGCACGGGCGCGTTGAAAATTGAAGGCAACGAGCGCACCGGGCGAGGCGCGCCGCGTGCGCCTCGTGGCCCCGAACGCTGCACCCTAGGCAGGGCGCGCGTGCGTGATAGAGTGCAACCTGATCCGCCGTCGGTGGCACGCGACACGCATCGGGGAACGCCCTGCAGAACACGTCGCGCTCCCACGCTCGAAGCCCGCCATCCTGCATCGTCTTTGCTAAAATCCGAACTATGTCCAAGAGTACCGATCGCATTAATCTGACCAACCAGTTCCTGATCGCCATGCCGAACATGGCCGATCCGACGTTTTCGGGAACGGTGGTTTACCTTTGCGATCACAGCGAGCGCGGTGCGCTCGGCCTCGTCATCAACCGGCCGACCGATATCGATCTGGAAGCGCTCTTCAGTCGCATCGACCTCACGCTCGAGATCGAACCCCTTCTCCACGTTCCCGTTTATTTCGGCGGTCCGGTGCAAACCGAGTGCGGCTTCGTGCTGCACGATCCGAAAGGCGGCGGCTACACGTCTTCCATGTCGGTGCCGGGCGGCCTCGAAATGACCACGTCGAAAGACGTGCTCGAAGCGGTGGCCAGCGGCAACGGTCCCGAACGTTTCCTGCTCACGCTTGGCCATGCCGGCTGGGGCGCGGGTCAGCTCGAAGAGGAAATCTCGAAGAACGGCTGGCTCACGGTGGAAGCCGACCCGAAAATCGTCTTCGACGTGCCCGCCGAGGAACGCCTCGAGGCAGCGCTCGCACTGCTTGGCATCAATCTCTCGATGCTGTCGGGCGAGGCGGGCCACGCATGAATCTCGCGGCCGGACGTGAGGCGACGCTGCTTACGTTCGACTACGGAGAAAAACGCATCGGCGTGGCGGTCGGCAATTCGCTCACGCGCAGCGCGCGGCCGCTCGTCATCGTGCAGAACCGCAGTCGCGAATATCGCTTCGAGGCGGTCGGCAAGCTGATCGCCGAGTGGAAGCCGAATGCGTTGATCGTCGGCTTGCCCATGCATCCCGATGGCACGCCGCACGAAATGACCCAGCTTGCGAAACGCTTCGGCAATCAGCTGAATGGCCGCTTCAATCTGCCCGTTACGTGGATCGACGAACGCTATTCGTCGGTCGAGGCGAAAGCGGAAATCCGCGCCGGCAACGGCCGCGCCGACATGCTCGACGCCGAAGCCGCCAGCATAATCCTCCAGCAATATCTAGACGGACTTTCCGACGATCATGAGCTCCATTGACGCCGAAGCGCTTTATCGCGCGTTGCTCGACCAGATTCGCGCGGTGTACGGCGACCAGCTCGGTGCCGGGCCGAACGGTGCCGAAGGCGCGGTGCTCGCCGGCATTTACAGCAGCGGCGCGTGGCTCGCCGAGCGGTCTCGCCCATGACCTGAACCTGCCGAGCTTCGGTGTGGTGAACGTGGCGCTGCATCGCGACGACTACGCGAAAAAAGGCCTGCATTCGCAGGCGAGCTCGACCTCGCTGCCGTTTTCCGTGGACAAGCGCCGCATCGTGCTGGTGGACGACGTGCTGTACACCGGCCGCACGATCCGCGCGGCGCTGAACGAACTGTAAGACTATGGCCGGCCGGCTTCGGTCGAACTCGCCGTGCTCGCCGATCGCGGCGGCCGCGAGTTGCCGGTGGCGGCGCGCTTCGTAGGCGGTGTGGTAGAGGTTCCCGCCGATTCAACGCTTGTGCTTGCCCGCCAGGACGACAGCGCGCAAGGCGACGCAAAAGGCGCCCCGCGTTTCACCTTTCATACCGGGGCACGCGTCGATTGAAGACGCGCTCCGGTCTGCACGATCGTGAGCCGTCAGCATCGGGTCGCGCCGCGCGTGCAACTGCGTACGAGCCGCCGCGATCCGCAATACCGAAGTCCGTCACACGCAGTGCGCATCGACACCGATTACGTTGAAGCCCGTTTCTGAAGCAGGTAAATCATGAACACCGCCACCCAGCAGGCCCCTAGGATTCCGCCGACAGCGCCACCGAGCGCTTCCGTTATGGCTTCCTAAAGGGCAACCCGCAGTTCACGAAGAATGGCGAGCTCAAACATCTGTTGTCGATCGAAGGGTTGCCTAAGTCGATCGTCAATCACATTATCGATACCGCTGAGCAGTTCGTCAGCGTGATCGATCGTGAAGTGAAGAAGGTGTCGCTGCTGCGCGGCAAGTCGGTGTTCAACCTCTTCTTCGAGAACTCCACGCGTACGCGCACCACGTTCGAAATCGCGGCGACGCGTCTGTCGGCGGACGTGCTGAACCTGAACATCAACGCTTCTTCCACGAGCAAGGGCGAGTCGCTGCTCGACACGATCAATAATCTGTCGGCGATGCACGCGGACCTTTTCGTCGTGCGCCATGCGTCGAGCGGCGCGCCGTATCTGATCGCCCAGTATTGTGCGCCGCACGTGCACGTGATCAATGCGGGCGACGGGCGTCACGCGCACCCCACGCAGGGGCTGCTCGACGTGTACACGATCCGCCACTACAAGAAAGATTTCACGAATCTGCGCGTGGCGATCGTCGGCGACATTCTGCATTCGCGCGTCGCACGTTCCGACATTCACGCGCTCACCACGCTCGGCGTGCCGGAAGTGCGCACGGTCGGTCCGCGCACGCTTGCTGCTAGGCGGTTTCGAACAGATGGGCGTGCGCGTGCACAATCTCGACGAAGGCCTGAAGGACGTCGACGTGATCATCAGCTGCGTCTGCAGAACGAGTGGATGAGCGGCGCATTGCTGCCTTCGGTGCAGAAATACTTCAAGAGCTGGGGTTTGACGCCAGAGCGGCTCGCGCTCGCGAAACCCGACGCGATCGTGATGCACCCCGGTCCGATGAATCGCGGTGTCGAAATCGACTCGCAGGTGGCCGACGGTCCGCAGTCGGTGATCCTGAATCAGGTGACGTTCGGCATCGCGGTGCGCATGGCGGTGATGGGCATCGGCGTCGGCAATCACGACTGATCGCACCGAACACCAGACACATGGAACGAAGCCGCAGGATAGCACGCGGCACCCGGCAGAACACACTAGTTGAACACCGCGTTGACATAGCGGTTGACACTTACTTAAGGCAGCGTATGAAGATTCATATTCAAGGTGGCACGCTGATCGATCCGGCAGCGGGCACCAAACAGCAGCAGGACGTTTTTATCGCGGCGGGCAAGATCGTCGCCATCGGCGAGGCACCGGCCGAGTTTCACATGGCGAAGACCATCGACGCGCGCGGCTTGTACGTCGCGCCCGGTCTCGTCGATCTTTCTGCACGTCTGCGCGAACCGGGCTACGAACATAAGGTCACGCTCGAATCGGAAATGGCGGCGGCGCTCGCGGGCGGCGTGACGAGCCTCGTGTGTCCGCCGGACACCGACCCGACGCTCGACGAACCCGGTCTCGTCGAAATGCTCAAGTTCCGCGCGCGCAATCTGAACCAGGCGCACGTGTATCCGATCGGCACGCTGACCGTCGGGCTGAAAGGGCAGATCATCACCGAGATGGTCGAGTTGACCGAAGCCGGTTGTATCGGCTTCTCGCAGGCCGACGTGTCGGTGGTCGACACGCAGGTTCTGCTGCGCGCGTTGCAGTACGCGAAGACGTACGGCTTCACGGTGTAGCTCCGTCCTGTGGACGCCTATCTCGGCAAGGGCGGCAAGCGGCGCGCTGGCGTCGCGGCTCGGCTTGTCGGGCGTGCCGGTGTCGGCGGAAACCATCGCGTTGCACACCATTTTCGAACCTGGTGCGCGTGACGGGCGCCCGCGTGCACCTGTCGCACGTGTCGTCGGCGGCGGGCATCGCGCTGATGCGCGCGGCCAAGGCCGAGGGCTTGCCGGTGTCGTGCGACGTCACCGTCAATCACGTGCATCTGATCGATCTCGACATCGGCTATTTCGACGCGCAATTCCGCCTCGATCCGCCGCTGCGTCAACAGCGCGATCGCGAAGCGATCCTCGCAGGTCTCGTGGACAGCACGATCGACGCAATCTGCTCCGACCACACGTCCGTCGACGACGAAAAGCTGCTGCCATTCGCCGAAGCTACACCGGGCGCAACCGGCCTCGAGCTGTTCCTGTCGCTCACCGTGAAATGGGCCGACGAAGCCGGCGTGCCGTTCGCCAAGGCGCTGAACCGCATCACCGCGTCGCCGGCCGAAGTGCTCGAGCTGGAAGCGGCGGGGCGCGTCGCCGTGGGCGGCGTGGCCGACCTGTGCGTGTTCGACCGCAACACGCACTGGCGCGTCGAGCCGCGTGCGCTGAAGAGCCAGGGCACAACACGCCGTTCCTCGGCTACGAATTGCTGGCACGCGTGCGGGTGACCATTGTGTCCGGTCACGTCGCGTTTGAGCAGCGCTGATCGTCGCGCGGCATTGGCTAGTTACGGAAAGCTCCAACCATGAAGCTCGCGTTACGCAAGGCTCGTCTCGTACTTCATCTGCTGCACGGCATGTGGATCGTTGCCATGCGCTTCCCGAAGGCAGGCGCGGACGTTCGTCGCACGCTCAACCGCGAATGGTCGCTGAAAATGCTGCGCCTGTGCGGCATGCGTCTTGTCGTACACAATGACAGCGCGCGGCTCGATCGCGGCACACTCACACTGGTAGTCGCCAATCACATCTCGTGGATCGACATCTACGTGATCAACACGTGGCGGCCTACGCCGTTCGTCTCAAAGGCGGAGATCCGCCAGTGGCCGATCGTCGGCTGGCAGGCACGACGTCGAACGGACTCGCCGTGCTGCCGTTTCGCGCGAACATGTTCCAGGCGGCGGTGTCGGCATCCGTGCCGGTGCAGCCGCTTTACATCATGTACGAAGACGCGCAGGGCCGGCAGTCCACGGCGCCTGCCTATATCGACGATCTCTCGCTCGCCGATTCGCTGAACCTGCTGCTGGGCAGCGGTCCGTTGACGGCGCACGTGTATGTCGGCGCGCCGCTTGCGCCGGGCGCGGACCGGCGCACGCTGGCGGCAGAAGCGGAAGGGGTAATTGCCGCCGCGTTGCGCAAGATGCAGGTCGGCGCGGCGCGTGCTGGCACGGTATTCGTGGAGCGGCCGGAGACGCTATCGGCGCCCGGCGCAATGGTGGAGCCGCCGGTGGATTAACCGCCGGGGCATTCGGCGTAGTTCGCTCGTCGCCTCAAGGAGCGTGAGCCACGCTTTCCTGAAATAACCGCGCGCTAGTTGCCGCCGCTAGGCGCGCGACACGATTCGCAATCCACCTGCGTGAGCGTGCGTTCCGCCGGATCCTGCGTGAGACGCACGGCCGACAGTTTTTCTCCCCACACACAACCCGAGTCGAGCCCGATCAGGTTGTCGCGCAAGGTCAGACCCAGCGCGGCCCAGTGGCCGAACACCACGGTGACGTCCGCCGTTTTGCGCGACGGCACGTCGAACCATGGCATGCAGCCGGCAGGCGCGGTATTCAGGCCGCCGCTGCTCGTGAAATCCATCGTGCCTTCGGCATCGCAAAAGCGCACGCGCGTGAGCGCGCTGCACGTGAGACGCAGGCGGTTGATGCCCTTGAGGTTCGGCGTCCAGCGATTCGGCTTGTTGCCATAAAGACCCGCGAGTGTTTCCTTCCAGTCTGGCGCGCGCAATGCCTTCTGCAGTTCTTCCGCGAGTTCCATCGTCAACGCCGCGTCCCACTGCGGCAGCACGCCCGCGTGCACCATCAGCATGCCGTTCTCGAAATGCGTGAGCGGCCGGTGACGCACCCAGTCGAGCAGATCGTCCGCGTCGGGCGCGGCGAGAATTTCGTCGATCGTGTCGCCTCTCTTCGATTTGCGAATGCCCGCCGACACCGACAGCAGATGCAGATCGTGATTGCCCAGCACCGGCACCGCGAGATCGCCGAGCGCGATGATGTCGCGCAGCGTGGCAAGCGACTCGGAGCCACGGTTGATCAGATCGCCCGCGAACCACAACGGCGTGCTCGCCAGCGGCGCGGCCTTGGCCAGCAGTTGCTGGAACGGCTTGCGGCAGCCTTGCAGATCGCCGAAGGCAAGCGGTGCCGGGCGCGGATGGGAAAGGTTGGAAGGCGTGGCGGCGGGTGTCATCAAGGAAGTGAGGGCAGTTTGATACAGGTGTTACGTATATTGCGTGCCGCGTTCGGCAGTGCAACATGTTAGCGTGGCATAATAGCTTATTTGAAGTGCAGTGATCGCGTCGAGTGGCTTCGGGGGCTACCGGCACGCGCTACAGGCAATGCGTTCCGCGATATTGCAATACAACAGGATGGCTCTGGTGAACGGAGAAAGCATGTCGTCTTTTGCCCATGCGCAACAAACAGTCCGTGCGCTCGTTACCGGTGCGAGCGGTTTCACGGGCCGTTATCTGGTCGAAAAGCTGCTCGGTCGCGGTCATACCGTGAGCGAAACTTTTGCCGGCCGCGAAGAGGCCGAAACGCCGACGCGCGTGCGCCTCGACATCACGTCGCCGGACGCATGCCGGCGCGTGATCGACGCCACGTGGCCCGATTACATCGTGCATCTGGCTGCAATCAGCTTCGTGGGTCATAGCGATCCGCTCGACTTCTATCGCGTGAACGTTATGGGCACGCTGAATCTGCTCGAAGCGTGCGGCGCCGTCGGCCATACGCCGCGCAAGCTGCTGATCGCGAGCAGCGCGAACGTCTACGGCAACGTGACGAGCGACGCCATCGACGAAACCTTCCCGGTCACACCCGTCAATCACTACGCGGCGAGCAAGGCGGCCATGGAAACCATGGTGCGCACGTGGTTCGACCGTCTGCCGATCCTGATCGTGCGGCCGTTTAACTACACGGGCCGTGGCTAAGTGCCGAACTTCCTCGTGCCGAAGATCGGCGAGCATTTCGCACGCCGCGAGTCGTCCATTGAACTGGGCAACATCGACGTCGCGCGCGATTTCTCCGACGTGCGCTACGTGGCGAACGCCTACGAAGCGCTGCTCGATTTCGACGTCGCGGCGGAAACTGTTAACGTATGCACAGGCAAGCCGTACACGCTGCGCGAAATTCTCTCGGCCGCAAGCGAGCTGACCGGCCACGAACTGAAAATCCAGATCAACCCAGCGTTCGTGCGTAAAACCGACGTGAAGATGCTCGCCGGTTCGCCCGCCAAGTTGCGCTCGCTCGTGCCGCAGATCGAGTCCATTCCGCGTTCATGGACACGTTGCACTGGATGCTTGCGGCCTGACGGGCCGCTTCCGAGTCGGCGTCTCACGTCTACACGTCTGCACCGGCATCGCGGCGCAGCCTTCCCATTCCGCTGACGAAACTGGCCCGCGACTCGCACAGAGCCTCAATTTGCGCTCGTAAAACGGCTTGATGCAGAGCCTGTGAGCGCGCGCTCGATGTACTTTCTCGCGCCAATGGAAACCAAACTTGTCAAGCTGTTTCAAGTTGTTAGGGTTCTAGTTTTTGCCTCGTGCCGCCTTATAATTGGGGTTTCATAAGATTGTTGTCCAAGCGTCTGCCGGCTGCGTGCAGCAAGTCCGCATCGAGTGTGCAAAGGCAAACGTCGGGTACGTCGAGAACAATCGGACACCACAAGCAGTGAGAGCGGATCGGCGAGGCGCCACGATCCGCCGCTAACATCTAGAAGGAGAAGGGATTTTCATGATTCTGGTAACGGGCGGTGCCGGCTTTATCGGCGCCAATTTCGTGCTCGACTGGCTGAATGCGTCGGACGAAGCGGTGCTGAATGTAGACAAGCTGACCTACGCGGGCAATCTGGGCACGCTCAAGTCCCTGCAAGGCGATCCCCGTCACGTATTCGCGCGCGCCGACATATGCGACCGCGCCGCGCTCGACGCACTCTTTGCCGAACACAAGCCGCGCGCGGTGCTGCACTTCGCAGCGGAAAGCCACGTCGACCGCTCGATCCACGGCCCGGCCGATTTCGTGCAAACCAACGTCGTCGGCACTTTCACGCTGCTCGAAGCTACTCGCCAGTACTGGAACACGTTGGGCGACGCCGATAAGGCCGCCTTCCGTTTCCTGCATGTTTCGACCGACGAAGTATTCGGCTCGCTCTCCGCTACCGATCCGCAGTTCTCCGAAACCACGCCGTACGCGCCGAACAGCCCTTACTCGGCTACCAAGGCGGGTTCCGATCACCTCGTGCGCGCCTACCATCACACGTATGGTCTGCCGGTGCTCACTACGAACTGCTCGAACAACTACGGTCCGTACCAGTTCTCCGAAAAGCTCATTCCGCTGATGATCGCTAACGCGCTCGGCGGCAAGCCGCTGCCGGTGTACGGCGACGGTCAGAACGTGCGCGACTGGCTTTACGTCGGCGACCATTGCAGCGCGATCCGCGAAGTGCTCGCGCGCGGCACGCCGGGCGAAACGTACAACGTCGGCGGCTGGAACGAGAATAAGAATCTGGAAGTCGTGCATACGCTGTGCGACCTGCTCGACCAGTTGCGCCCGAAGGCGGGCGCGTCGTACCGCGATCAGATCACCTACGTGAAGGACCGTCCGGGCCACGACCGCCGTTACGCGATCGACGCCCGCAAGCTCGAACGCGAAATCGGCTGGAAGCCGGCGGAAACGTTCGAAACGGGCCTCGCCAAAACGGTTCAGTGGTATCTGGACAATCAGGCATGGTCCGACGAAGTCGCTTCCGGCGACTACCGGAAATGGGTTGAGACGAACTACGCGCAGCGCGCGTAAAGGCACGGCAATGGCACGCAAAGGCATTATTCTCGCGGGCGGCTCGGGCACTCGCCTGTATCCGATCACGCACGTTGTATCGAAGCAGTTGCTGCCGGTCTACGACAAGCCCATGATCTACTACCCGCTGTCCACGCTGATGGTGGCGGGTATCTGCGACGTGCTGATCATCTCCACGCCACAGGACACGCCGCGTTTCGAAGCCATGCTCGGCGACGGCAGCCAGTGGGGCATGAATATCCAGTACGCGGTTCAGCCTTCGCCGGACGGGCTCGCACAGGCGTTCATCCTCGGCCGGGACTTCGTGGCTAACGATCCTTCGACGCTGATTCTCGGCGACAACATCTTCTACGGTCACGACCTCGCGAAGCAGCTCGATCGCGCGAACCAGCAGGAAGATGGCGCAACCGTCTTCGCCTATCACCTGCACGATCCGGAGCGCTACGGCGTGGTGGAATTCGACAAGCAGTTCCGCGCGTTGTCGATCGAAGAAAAGCCGCTCAAGCCGCGCTCGAATTACGCGGTCACGGGCCTCTACTTCTACGACAAGGAAGTGTGCGACATTGCCGCGGACATCAAACCGTCACCGCGCGGTGAACTCGAAATCACCGACGTGAATTCGCGCTATCTGTCCAAGGGCGCGCTGAACGTCGAGATCATGGGCCGCGGTTATGCCTGGCTCGACACCGGCACGCACGATTCGCTGATCGAAGCCGCCACCTTCATCGCCACGCTGCAGAAGCGTCAGGGTTTGGTGGTGGCGTGTCCCGAAGAGATCGCGTTCCGCCGTCAGTGGATCGACGCCGAGAAACTGCTTTCGCTCGCCAAGCCGCTTGCGAAGAACGCCTACGGGCAATATCTGCAAAACCTTCTTACGGATCAAGTTGCATGGCCATCCAAGTAACCGCTACCGCGCTGCCTGAAGTCAAGAGCATCGAACCCAAGGTGTTCGGCGACGCGCGCGGCTTTTTCTTCGAAAGCTTCAACGCGAAAGAGTTTGCCGAGCAGGTTGGAACGGCCGCCGAATTCGTGCAGGACAATCACTCGCGTTCGGCAAAGGGTGTGCTGCGCGGCCTGCACTATCAGATCCAGAATGCGCAGGGCAAGCTAGTGCATGTGGTGGAAGGCGAGGTGTTCGACGTCGCCGTGGACATCCGCAAAAGCTCGCCGAACTTCGGCAAGTGGGTGGGCGTGACGCTCTCGGTAGATAACCATCGGCAACTGTGGGTGCCGCCGGGTTTCGCGCACGGTTTCGTCGTGCTGTCCGAATCTGCGCAGTTCCTCTACAAGACCACCGACTACTGGTTTCCCGAGCACGAGCGCAGCATCGTCTGGAACGATCCGGACATCGGCATCGAATGGCCGATCGATTTCGAGCCGCTGCTCGCTGCGAAAGACGCGGCCGGCAAGCGTCTCGCCGACGCCGAAGTTTACGCATAAGGGGCCGCTGCATGAGCGCACAGGATGCCACGCGGACGATTCTCGTCACCGGTGTGAACGGCCAAGTCGGCTACGAGCTCGCGCGCACGCTGCAAGGGCTCGGCCATGTCGTGGCGGTGGATCGCTCGCGGCTCGACCTCTCGAATCTGGATCAGGTTCGCGCGGTGGTTCGCGAAGTGCGTCCCGCGCTGATCGTCAATCCGGCTGCCTACACGGTGGTGGATAAGGCGGAAGAGGAAGTCGAACTCGCTATGCGCATCAACGGCGAAACGCCGGGTGTGCTCGCCGAAGAAGCGAAGAAACTCGACGCGGCGCTGATCCATTATTCGACCGACTACATCTTCAACGGCGAGAAGGAAGGCGCGTACGTCGAGGACGATCCCACCGATCCGCAGAACGTGTATGGCCGCTCCAAGCTCGCGGGCGAAGAAGCGATCGCCGCTACCGGCGCGAATCATCTCGTGCTGCGTACGAGCTGGGTGTACGGTACCCGCGGCAAGAATTTTCTGCTCACCATGCTGCGTTTGGGCGCGGACCGTCCGGAATTGAAGGTGGTGGCGGACCAGTTCGGCGCGCCCACGTGGTGCAACACCATCGCCACGCTCAGTGCGCATCTCGCTGCGCAGTCGTTTGCCACGCAGGACAGCGCCGCGTGGTGGAGCGAGCGTTCGGGTGTCTACCACCTGTGCGCCGGCGACTCGACTTCGTGGCGCGGTTTCGCTTCGGCCATCTTCGAACTCGCGCACGAGTCCGGTCTGATCGCCACGCAGCCGCGCACGCTACCCATTCCCGCTTCCGATTATCCGACGCCGGCAAAACGTCCTTCGAATTCGAGGATGTCCAATGAGAAGCTCGCGCAGGTATTCGGACTCGCGGCACCGCACTGGCGCGACGCCTTGAAGCTGTGTCTGATGGACGCGTTCCCGCGTTCGCCTGCTGCACGCGCCTGAAATGGCGCACGCCTTCACCTGCGGTACGCTCTGCGCCTTCGCTATCCTGACGATCGTGAAAGGGCGCGGAGGTAGAATAATTCCGGGTCCGGAGGGAGGTGTCATAGGGCGCGGCTTTGCAAGCGCGTACGGCAATTTAGACGCAAAAGCACGCAAGATCGCGCGAATAGCCGGTTTTATGGGTTGTGCTGACTAACTAACTGTGGTCAGTCGATCCCGTAATTAATACGGTACTGAGAGGGCTCTGTGAGTTTGTTACCGATCATTCTGTGTGGCGGTGTGGGATCGCGGCTCTGGCCGGTTTCGCGCGAGTCGCACCCGAAGCCGTTCATTCGTCTCGCAGACGGCGAAAGCCTGCTGCAAAAGGCGTTTTTGCGTGCAGTCGGTTTGCCCGGCGTGAAGGAAGTGCTGACGGTAACGAACCGCGATCTGTTCTTCAAGACCGAAGACGATTTTCGCGAAGTGAACGCGAAAGGCTGCGCCACCTCGTTCATTCTGGAACCGTTCGGACACAATACCGCAGCGGCAGTTGCTACGGCCGCGTTGCACGCGGCCAGGGTGCACGGCGACCAGACGGTCATGCTGGTGCTCGCCGCCGACCATCTGATCGCCGACCAGACCGCGTTCGCGTTGGCGGTGGCGGAAGCCACGAAGCTCGCGCAGGCGGGCAAGGTGGTCACGTTCGGCGTACATCCGGAAACGCCCGAAACCGGCTACGGCTACATCGAGGCGGACGGCGACAAGGTGGTCGCGTTCATCGAGAAGCCGTCGCTCGACAAGGCGCGCGAGTATCTGGCCTCGGGCCGCTTCGTCTGGAATTCGGGCATGTTCTGCTTCGCGGCGGGCACGATCCTGAAGGAGATGCAGCAGCACTGTCCGGACATTCTCGCGGCGGCGGCGGACTGCATGGAGAAGTCGCCATCGGCGGCGGGCAAGGACGGCGCGCAGGTGCGGCTCGAACCGGCTTCGTTCGGCGCGGTACCGGAGCTCTCGTTCGATTACGCCGTGATGGAGAAGTGCCGGCAGGCGGCCGTGGTCCGCTGCAACATCGGCTGGACGGACGTGGGTTCGTGGACGGCGCTGAGCGACCTGTCGCCGGCCGACAGCAGCGGCAATCGCGTGGAAGGCGAGGCATTACTCGTCGACGTGAACAACTGCTACGTGCGTGGCGGCGAGCGGCTGATCGGCGCGGTGGGAATCAACAACCTGATCGTGATCGACACGCCCGACGCACTACTGGTGGCGAAGCGCGACCGCGCGCAGGACGTGAAGCAGATTTTCGCCGAACTCAAATCGCGCGGCCACGAAACCTACAAGGTGCATCGTAAGGTGCACCGGCCGTGGGGCACGTATTCGGTGCTCGAAGAAGGACCGCGTTTCAAGATCAAACGCATCGAGGTCAAGCCGGGCGCGAGTCTCAGTTTGCAGATGCATCATCACCGCAACGAACATTGGGTGGTAGTGAGCGGCATGGCCAAGGTCGTCAACGGAGAGCGGGAATTCTTCGTGTCGACCAACGGATCGACCTACATCCCCGCGGGACATAAGCATTGCCTCGAAAATCCGGGCGTCGTCGAGCTCGTGATGATCGAAGTGCAAAGCGGCGAGTATTTGGGCGAAGACGACATCGTCCGCTTTGAAGACATTTACGGACGTACTTGAGATGGATATCAGTTTTAGCAACGAGACCGAAAATCTGACGCAGCACACCGAAACCGACGACCTGCTCGTCGGCATGAAATCGGTGCGCGTGTGGGGCACGCTCGGCTGGCACGACATTCGGCAGCGTTATCGCCGTTCGGTGCTCGGGCCGTTCTGGTTCACGCTCAGCACGATCATCATGGTGGTGGTGCTTGGGGCGTTGTACTCCACGCTGCTGCATCAGAAGATTTCGAATTACCTGCCGTACCTCGCCGTGGGCCTTGTGGTGTGGGCATATCTCGCGGCAGTGGCGAACGAAGGCTGTCTCGCGTTCATCGGCGCGGCGTATCTGATCAAGCAGATCAGGCTGCCGCTCACCATTCACGTGTGCCGCATCGCGTGGCGCAATTTCGTGATCCTGCTGCACAGCCTGCCGGTGGTCGTGGTGCTGCTACTCGCATTCGGGCGCTGGCCCGGCTGGGAATTCCTGCTCGTGCCGTTCGCGCTCTTCATGCTGCTGCTGCACGGCGTGTGGCTCGGCGTGTGGCTCGGCGTGCTGTGCGCGCGCTTTCGCGACATTCCGCCTATCGTCACCAACCTGATCCAGGTCGTGTTCTTTTTCACGCCCGTCATGTGGTCGCCGGAAATTCTGAAAGACCGCGCGTGGGTCGCCGAATACAACCCGCTCTACCATCTGATCGAAACGGTGCGCGCACCGCTCGCCGGCCGTCCGACTCACTGGGAGTCGTGGGCGTGGTCGATTGGTCTGTTAGTGGTCGGCTTTGTGTTCGCGCAACTGCTGATGAAACGTTTCCGTAATCGCGTTCCTTACTGGCTTTGATATTGTGAGTTCTTCATCGATTATTGCTCGTAACATCTCGGTCGAATTTCCGATTTACGAGAACTCCCATCGCTCACTGAAAAAAGCGGTGCTCAATCTCACGACGGGTGGCCGCATCGGCCAGGACGCCGGCCGCCATGCGATCGTCCGCGCGATCGACGACCTGAGCTTCAGCTTCACCGAAGGTACGCGCGTAGGTCTCGTCGGCCATAACGGCTCGGGCAAGACCACGCTGCTGCGCACGCTCTCGGGTGTCTATGCGCCGGTGCGCGGCGAACTCAAGGTGCAAGGCAAGATTGCCTCGCTCCTCGACGTCTCCATGGGCCTCGATCCGGACGCAACCGGCTTCGAGAACATCTATCTGCGCGGCATTCTCGACGGCCTGAAGCCGGCGCGTATCCGCAGCAAGATCGACGAGATCGCCGACTTCAGCGAACTGGGCGATTACCTGAATCTGCCGGTACGCACGTATTCGAGCGGGATGATGCTGCGCCTCGCGTTCGCCATTTCCACGAGTGTCGAAGCCGACATCCTCATCATGGACGAGTGGCTGAGCGTGGGCGACGCGGAGTTCAGCCTGAAGGCCGCGCAACGCCTCGAGAGTCTGGTGGGCAAGGCATCGGTGCTGGTGGTGGCGTCGCACGATCCGGCGCTGGTGGCGCGGGTGTGCAACCGCAAGATCCTGATGGAACAGGGCAAGATGATTTCCGACGAGCCTGTGTTACCGCCAGTTGAAAGCGAAGGTCAGCTCGTCAGCCAGTCTGCGCATTTGCCGCATTAAAGACCGCGCGAGCGGCGAGCCGCATAAAGAGCGGCCCAATAATAACAGGATAACAGGCGCAACAAGGTTCGAAAGTCATGCGAGCTAATCATCCGTTTCTGCGGTATTCCGAATCCGTGCTGGTTCGCCAGCTGTTCCGCACGCTCAAGGGTTTCGCGGGCGGCTATATCGCCTATCCGATCGCCGAGAGCCGCGAAAAACGCAGCGTGCGTCCGAAGATCGAGGAATTGCGTCAGCACTACATCTTGCCGATGCCGCACCGCAAGCGCATCGCGCTGGAGCGGCTTGCCGCCATGCTCGAATTCGCCGGCGCCAAGGTGCCGTACTACCGCGATCTGTTCCAGGCAAAGCAGTTCGATCCGGCCAAGGTCAAGGACGATCCGCGCTATCTGGAAGAGCTGCCGTATCTGACCAAGGACATCATTCGCGAGCAGGGCGCGCGCATGTTGTCGGCACCGCTCGAAGCTGGCCGTCATCACGTCTGCAAGACGGGCGGCTCGACGGGCCTGTCCACCGTTATCTACTACGACCAGGAAGGCGCGGACTATTCGTCGGCCGTCACGTCGTACGCACGTGAGCGCATCGGCAAGCTGCGTCATCGCTCGGAGCTTCACTTCGCATGCCGCTTTCCGGATCAAGTGATTCCGGAGTGGCCGTCGCGCGAAGACTTCAAATGCTTTGCGATGAACCGCAGCAACATTTTCTTCGACCGGATCGACGATCAGGGCCTCGAAGAAATGTGGCAAACGCTCAAGCGCCGCAAGCCGTATCTCGCGCACTCGCATCCGTCCACCATGTACGCGCTCGCCTGCTACGTGCAGCGCAAGTACGGCGGCGGCAAGGCATTCCAGGTATTCGAATCGAGCGGCGAACTGCTCGAACCGCACGCACGCGAAATAATCGCGAAAGCGCTGTGCTGCCGCGTGATCGACCGTTACGGTCTCGCCGAACTCGGCGTGATGGCCTACGAACTTGACGGTCACGAAGGCGGCTTCCAGATTCTCGAATCGGAAGGCTGGCCGGAAAGCCGCGTGTCCGAGGGTAATCCCGAAGGCGCGCACGAACTCGTGTTCACCGGCTTCCGCAACAGGCTGATGCCGCTCGTGCGTTACGCGACCGGCGACCTCGCGCGCGTGCAGGAAACCAGCAAGGGCTTTTATCTGACCGACGTGGTGGGCCGCATTCATGACATCGTGCCGATCAACGGCGTCGCGCATCCCACGCACCACATTCAGGACATGCTGGATCACCGCGTCGGCGGGATTCAGGAGTTCCAGATCGATTTGCGCACGTCGCCGCCCACGCTGCGCATCGTGCTCGAACCGCACGCGAATGCCGACGAAACGACGGCCAAGCTGCGCCACTTCTGGCAGGACGCGTTCACGATTGCCTACATCGGTCACGACGATCTGGTGCGCATGGGCAGCCGCGCGAAGTTCCGTCACGTGGTGACTGCATGATTGGCGTTGCCTACCAGCATGCTTCGACGCAAGCCGGCCAGCTCGTGCTGGCGGCGCTGCGCCGTTCGGTCAGCGCTACGCAGGCGCAAGCCGTCTCGCGCGGCATGCTGCGCCAGAGCGCGGCGGACGTCGTGGTGGCCGTCGACGCGCCGGACGGCTGGAGCGCCGACTTGATCGCGTGGGTGCGCGCGCGTCCGCGCAAGCTGGTAGTGTTCGGCCATATGCCGATCGCGCTCGCCGAATATCTCGGCTATCGCGCTGCGAACGCGTTCGCGGAGCTGGAGGCGGCAAGCCACAGCGCGCCGGCGCTTTCGCGTGAGTCGCGTGAAAGCGCGGCGGCGGTGCGCTACGGCGCGCTTGCGAAAACGCTCGGTGGCGACGCATGGGATCGTCCGTTCGAACGTTTCGATTTCACCGACGAGTGGAACAACCTAGGCTACGGCGCCATTCGCGGCGACGGCTCGATCTGGGCCGTGGGTCAGCCCATGAACGTGCCCGCCGACGCCGAACTCGCGGCGGTGTGCATCGACGGCGAGCGGCGCTTTTCGTATGCCGCGCTCTCAAACGTGGGTGGCTCTAGCGTGCTGTGGTTCAACCGCGCGGTGGGTCCGTGCGATTCGTTCGAATGGCGCCTCGTCGAAAATTTCCTGTCCAGTTATCACGCAGACAGGCTGCCCTGTCAGCCCGTGCTGAGCGAGCTGCCGTGGGGCTACGACGCGGCGATCACGTCGCGGCTCGATTGCGACGAAAGCGTCGAGGCGTCGCGCCCGCTGTGGCAGGCCTATCAGCGTCTCGGCGTGCCGTTCTCGCTCGCGGTTCACACGCAGAATCTGAGCCGCCCGGAGCATCACGCCATTCTACGCGAGCTTCTCGCCAACCGTGAACGGGGCGCCGTGCTGTCGCACACCGCAACGCACGTGCCGAATTGGGGCGGCTCGTATGAAAACGCGCTCGCGGAAGCCGCGCAGTCGGCGAGTCTGCTCGAAGCCGTGACGGGCGTGCCGGTGCGCTACGGCGTCTCGCCGTTTCACCAGTCGCCGCCGTATGCCATGCGCGGTCTTGCCGACGCCGGTTTCGAAGGCTGCGTGGGCGGCATCATCCGCAACGATCCCGAGTTTCTGAGCGCACGCGCGGGCACACTGGCCGACATGCCCGAAGGTTTCGTCGCGCACAGCCAGCAGTGCATGTTGCACGGCGAATGCATGCTCGGCAAAGACGATCCGCTCGCGGTGTTCAAGCAGGCTTTCGACTACGCGTACGCCACAAACACGCTCTTCGGCTATCTCGATCATCCTTTCTCCGAGCGTTACTCGTACGGCTGGACCGACGAAGCAGAGCGCATCAAGGCACACGAAGACTTCATCGCTTACATGCGCGGCAAGGCGCGCAGACTACTGTTCCTGCACGAGGACGCGGCGCTCGACTTCCTGCGCGCCCGCTCGCTCACACAGGTGGTCGGCGCGAACGGAGACTTCGAGATCATCACGTCTGCCGGCGACATCACGCCGCTCACGCTCGGCGTCGAATATCGCGGCGAACTCACACCGGTCGAGGCCGGGAAGCCGCTGCAATGAAAGTCATGGTGGTCATGGGCACGCGGCCCGAAGTCATCAAACTCGCGCCGGTCGTGAACGCGCTGCGCGGGGCGGCCGAAACGGTTGTCTGCGCGAGCGGCCAGCACAAGGACATGGCCGCGCAGGCGCTCGAGTTCTTCGGCATCGAGCCCGACTTCACGCTCGACACGATGAGCGCCGGGCAATCGCTCAATACGTTGTCCGCGCGGCTGTTCGCCGCGCTCGATCACGCGCTCGAACAGGTCAAACCGGATTGGGTGATCGTGCAGGGCGACACGACGACCGCGTTCTGCGCGGGCCTCGCGGCGTTCCATCGCGGCGTCAAGGTCGGACACGTCGAAGCCGGTTTGCGTACCGGCGATCTGGAGAGCCCGTTTCCCGAAGAAGCGAACCGTTCGCTGTTGAGCCGCATTGCCACGCTGCATTTCGCGCCGACCGAACGCGCGCGCCGGCATCTGCTGGACGAAGGTATTGCTGCGGAAAAAATCGCCGTGACGGGCAATACGGTGGTGGACGCCATCGAAGCCGTGCGCGCGAACTGGCAAGCCACGCCGCCGCAGAGCCCGTTGCCCGCATGGCACGGCACGCAGCAGCAACACGTTCTCGTCACGTGCCATCGTCGCGAGAATTTTGGCGACGTGCTGCAGGACATCTGCCGCGTGTTGCGCGATCTGTGTCAACGCTACAGCGATTACCGCTGGGTGTTTCCGGTGCATCTGAATCCGGCTGTGCGCGCGCCCGTGTTGCGCGAACTGGACGGCATCGCGAATTTCGCGTTGATCGAACCGGTGGATTATCCGACGAGCCTCTATCTGATCAGCGGCAGCGCCGTCGTGGTGAGCGACTCCGGCGGCATTCAGGAGGAAGCGCCGACGTTCGGCGTGCCGGTGGTCGTCATGCGCAATCACACGGAGCGGCGCGAGGTTGTCGATGCGGGCTTTGCCACGCTCGCGGGCCAGGCGCCGGAAAGTATCGAGAACGCGGTGGTCGGCTGGCTCGACGACCCGGCACGGCGTGCGTCGCTGCGCAATCGCGCCAATCCTTATGGCGACGGCCGCGCGTCGCAACGTATCGTCGAGAGTCTTTTGGGCCGACCGGTCGAGGTGTTCAGTGGTTGAAGGCAAGGGCGCCGTGTTTCACGTGCAAGACCGCGACGCGCAAGACTGCGTGCTTTTTTCCACCGCCGACTGGGACGAACCCTACTGGACCAACAAGCAGCACACCGCGAGCATTCTGGCCGCGCGTGGCTGGCGCATCCTGTACGTGGAAAGCGTGGGTTTTCGCTCGCCGAAAGTAGGCAGCGGGCGCGACTGGAAGCGTCTGTGGCGGCGCCTGTGGCGCGGCGTGCAGTCGCTCGTGCTCGGGCCGCCGCAACGCGCGGACAACATCTGGGTGCTGTCGCCGCTCATGGTGCCGGCGGGGCACCATCTGCCGTTCGTGCGCCCGCTGAACCAGGCGCTGCTGTGCTTTTCGGTCAGCCGTTTCACGAAGTCGCGGCGCTTTAACAAGCCTGTCGTGTGGACCTATCACCCGTACATGCTCGACGCCATCGCGACACTGCCGCGCGGGCCGCTCGTCTATCACTGCGTCGACGATATCGCCAAGATTCCGGGCGTCGACATGCAGGCGTTCCGCAGTGCGCAGCAGGCGCTGCTCTGGCGCTGCGAGGTCGTCTTCACCACCGCGATGTCGCTGAAGGAGACCTGCGAGCCGTTCAATCGCAACACGCACTTCTTCGGCAACGTGGTGGACGACACGCACTTCGGTATGGCCCGCGCGCCGGGTCTGGTGCCGTCGGAACTGGCCGCCATTCCCGAGCCGCGCCTCGTGTATCACGGCGTGTTGTCCGACTTCAAGGTCGACTTTCCGTTGCTGATCCAGACGGCGAAGGCGCGGCCTGACTGGCATTGGGTCATCATCGGCGAAGAGCGGGAAGGGCAGCGCAGCGAGCTGCTCGCGCAGCTCGCACGCCTGCCGAACGTGCATCTGCTCGGCTATCGTCCGTATCAGAATCTGCCCGCGTACCTGCGCGGCATGCAGGTGGGCGTGCTGCCCACTTTGCTGAACGACTACACGCGCTCCATGTTTCCGATGAAGTTCTACGAATACCTCGCGGCCGGTTTGCCGGTCGCCTCCACGCCGCTCGACTTCGCGAAGGAGCCGCGCGCCGGTCTCGAAGTGGGCAGCGATTTCGACGCCTTCGTGGCCGCCATCGAAAAGCAGCTCGCGCGCGGCAAGCTGAGCACGGACGAGGCGCGCGCGGCGGTGGGCGAGAACACGTGGGAGCGGCGACTGGACAAGATGCTCGCCATCATCTTCAGACAGGACGAAGCAAACGGCGGCACATTCAGCAACACGCACGACGGCTCGAAGCACGCGGGCGGCGCGGAGGTGCGCACGTGAGGGTGGTTCATGTGTATCGCACGTATTTTCCCGACCCGCCGGGCGGCCTGCAGGAAGCGATCCGGCAGATTGCGCTGTCCACGCGCGCATGCGGCGTCGAGCCGCGCATCCTGACGCTTTCGCCCACGCCCGAGCCGGTTGTCGTGTCGTTTCCCGAGGGTGACGTGATCCGTTCGAAGTCGTGGGCCGCGCCCGCTTCGTGCGATCTCGGCGGGCCTGCTTCGCTGTTGAAATACCGCGAGATGGCCGCTTGGGCCGACGTCGTGCATTTTCATTTTCCGTGGCCGTTCGCGGATGTGCTACATCTGCTCGGCCGCACGAAAAAGCCGACGGTGATGACGTATCACTCCGACATCGTGCGTCAGAAGGCGCTCGGCGCCGTGTACGGACCGCTGATGCGGCGCATGCTGCGCAGCATGTCGGTGGTCGTCGCGACGTCGCCGGCCTACGCGCAAACCAGCGAGACGCTGCGCGGCTCTGTGACGAAAGAGCGGCTCAAGACGATACCGCTCGGCATCATCGACTACCGCGATGCGCCGCATCCTGCGAACGTGCAGCGCGACATCGAGCAGCGGCTCGGCATTGCGCCGGGAAAGCCGTACTTTCTCGCGCTCGGCGTGCTGCGCTATTACAAGGGTCTGCATACGCTCGTCGAGGCCGCGCGTCAGGTGAATGCGAAAGTCGTGATCGCGGGCTCGGGTCCAGAGCGCGAACGTCTTGCCGAACAGGCGAAAGAAGCCGGCGCAACGAACGTGGTGTTCGCCGGACAGGTCACGCACGAAGAGAAAGTCGCGTTGCTGAAGGGCTGCTGCGCGATGGTGTTGCCTTCGCATCTGCGTTCGGAAGCGTTCGGCATGGTGCTCGTCGAAGCGGAAATGTTCGGCAAGCCGATGATCTGCTGCGAAGTGGGCTCGGGCACGTCGTATATGAACGAAGACGGCGTGACGGGTTTCGTCGTGAAGCCGGAAGCGCCGCACGAACTGGCGCGCGCAATGAACGCGCTGCTCGCCGACGACGAACTCGCCGCGCGCATGAGTGAGGCGGCGCGGGCGCGTTATGAGACGCACTTTTCGGGCGAGGTGCTCGGGCGGGCGTATAGCGCGCTGTACAGCGAAGTCGCGCGCTGATGGCGGGCGCACGCGGCGCTAGCGCATTCCCGCCCGGCCACGGCTCGCCGGACGAACCGTATACAATGCAATGGGGCGTTTCGTGCAGTCGGCGCGACGCCTGCCTTTTTGCCGTTCCCTTCGCCGCGCTCTTCATCGTGACGCATCGGCATGACAAACATGACATCAAGTACCCCCAGCAAACCTCACTCAATTGCCGTCGTCATTCCGAGCTATAAGGTGCGCGCGCACATTCTCGGCGTGATCGCGAAGATCGCCCCGGAAGTGGAGAGGATTTACGTGGTCGACGACTGCTGTCCCGACAGCAGCGGCACGTTCGTCGAAAGTCATTGCGACGACGCGCGCGTGCGTGTGGTCCTGCATACGGTGAATCAGGGTGTCGGCGGCGCGGTGATGACGGGTTATGAGGCGGCGATTGCCGACGGTGCAGACGTCATCGTGAAAGTGGACGGCGACGGCCAGATGGACCCGGCTCTGCTGCCGCAATTCATTCTGCCGATCGTCGAAGGCTGGGCCGATTACACGAAGGGCAACCGCTTCTACGATCTGACGCACATCACCCACATGCCGGCCATGCGTCTGATCGGCAACGCGGGTCTGTCGATCATGACGAAGATTTCCACGGGCTACTGGACGATCTTCGATCCGACCAACGGCTACACGGCGATCAATGCGCGCACGGCGGCGCATCTGCCGTTCGATCGCATCAGCAAGCGCTATTTCTTCGAAACGGACATGCTGTTCCGCCTGAATACGCTGCGCGCCGTGGTGGCCGATATTCCGATGGACGCCGTGTACGGCGACGAAAAGTCGAACCTGAAGATCGGCCAGGTGCTGTTCGAATTCATGGGCAAGCACGCGAAGAACCTCGCGAAGCGCATCTTCTACAACTACTTCCTGCGCGACATGACGGCGGCGACCTTCGAGCTGATCGTCGGCGTCGTGCTGTTCGTGTTCGGCGTGTGCTTCGGCATTGTGCACTGGATCAGCGCGCTGGCCACCGCCACGCCTACGCCGCTCGGCACGATCATGCTCTCGGCGTTGCCCGTGCTGATCGGCTTGCAATTCCTGCTGGGGTTCCTCAATTTCGACGTCGCCAACGTGCCCTCGCGGCCCATCAGCCCGTTCCTGCCGTTACGGCCACGAGCCGCACGCGAACCGTTGAAGGCCGAAAACGAGGCGCAGCTCGATCCCATCGAATAAGTCTGCTTGCCGTGGCGGGTGCTCCGATTGCGTTCGGAGCACCCCACGCGCAAGCGCCATTCATTCTGCTTTACTGACCGTACAGAGCATGACTCCACTTCAAACCCTCTACGCTATTGCCTGCGCCTGCATCATCGCCATCGGACAGATCGCCTTCAAGAAAGCCGGCATGGAAGTGCAAAGCGCCGGGACGTGGTTCTCGCCGCGCGCGATGATCACGATCTGCTTCGCGCTCGCCATTTACGCGGTCGCCACGCTGCTGTGGATCAACCTGCTGCGCTTCGTCAATCTGAACCGCGCGTATTCGTTCATGACGCTGTGCTTCATCATCGTGCCGCTTGCGAGCCATTTCGTGTTCAAGGAACACATCACGCCGGGATACGCGATCGGCACGGCGCTCGTCGTGCTCGGTCTTTTCGTCGCGACGCGCTTCGGCTAAAGCAGATTTACCGGCCCGGCGTCGACATGGGCAGCTCTCAAGCATGGGCAGCTCTCAAGACTACGGAACATGCGCAAGCTTCTGATCACACTCTGCACGCTTCTCACGTGCCTGCATCTGACCAACGCATTCGCAGCCGAAGCCGAAGCGCCTGCCGCGGGCCGCGCGTTTCTCGATGCGGTTGCCGTCGCTTCCACCACGCACACGATGCAGCTCGTGGTTTGGGCCGTGGTGCCGGGCGGCAAGGTGGGCGTGCCGACGCTGCATGTGTTCGTCGATCAGCAGGAAGTGTATGTGGGCACCGCACAGCAGCAGGTTCGGCCGGACGTCGCCAAGGCAACCGGCCACGCCGAGTGGGCCAACGCGGGCTGGGTGGCGAGCGTGCCGTTGCCGGCCAGCGTCGGTCCGGGTACGGACAGCCTGCTCGTGCGCGTTCAGTTCGGCGCTTACGTCTGTATGGACAGCCGCCCGTCGTCGCCGCAAAACGCGTCGATCAGCATTCCCGAGCCGAAGTCGTTCACGCGAGAGATCTGGGGCGTGCTATTGAGTTTCGCCGTCGTGCTCGGCAGCTACTTCTTCGCGCCTTTGTTAAGCCGTACGCTGTCGCGCGTCACGGGCCGCGCGGTCGCGCCGCAGGCGTCGCCCGTGCTCGGTCTTCTGATCTGCTTTGCGCTTTTCGTCGGCTTCGGCGTGTCGGGCACGTCGGTTCACGAAACGGAAGGTGCGTCGCTGCCCATTCAGGGCATCCGCACGACGGTGATTGCGGGCGAGAGCCGGCCGATCCGCAGCGATGAATGGCTCGTGTTGTCGACAATGGCGATCGGACAGGTGCGCGCCGATCCCGCATTTCCGGTCGTGAACAAAGACGTCGGCCCCGACGGCCAGAACATGCTGGTAGTCGGCATGACGTCGGTGCCGGTGCTCGACGTTTCCGCGTTGGGGCGCCCCGCCACGTGGGGCTACTTCTTCCTGCCGCTGCCTCAGGCGATGGCGTGGCACTGGTGGTTCCCTGCGTTCGCGTGCGTACTTGGATTGTGGGCATGCCTGTCGCTGCTGCTTCCCGGACGCTGGCGCACGACGCTCGTGCTGTCGTTATGTTTCGTGCTGTCGCCGTATGTCGTCGCGTGGTCGTACTGGCCCGCGTACGTCACCCTGTTCGCCGCCACCGCATTTGTGGCGGTCGTTACCTTGCTCAAGGACGGCAACCGGCTGTTGAAGCCGTTGCTGGCGGCGGTGGTGGGCATTAGCGCGGGCGGCTTCGCGCTGACGCTCTATCCCGCGTGGCAGGTGCCGCTCGCTTATCTGTTCGCGCTGCTGCTGGTGGGCGTGGCGGTGCGCGACTGGCGCTCGCTCAGGTTCTCCGTCGGTAACATCGCGTGGCTCGTGCTCGGGCTCGTGCTGGCGGGTGTCATCGTCGGATCGTGGTGGCTCCATGCGCGCGACGCGGTGGCGGCGATGGTCGTGACGATCTATCCGGGACAGCGTACAGCGGTGCCGGGCGGCGGCATCGAGCCGTGGTACATGGCGCGCGGCTTCACCAATTTCAGGACGCTGTATTCGGACCTGCAAGGCTTCACGAATCAGAGCGAGGTGTCGTCGTTCCTGTATTTC
Organism: uncultured Paraburkholderia sp.; assembly: GCA_940747215.1. Lineage (GTDB taxonomy): Bacteria > Pseudomonadota > Gammaproteobacteria > Burkholderiales > Burkholderiaceae > Paraburkholderia. The sequence goes on from CALNWS010000019.1 coordinate 27,510, forward strand.
TTCGTGCCGGCGCTCGTAGGCGCGGTGTTCAATCGCGCGCACTCCGGCCGCAACAAGCCGGTGTTCTACGCGATCCTCGCCTTCATGGCGCTGACGTTCTGGTATCAGTACATCGGCTTTCCCGTCGCGCTGGCCAAGCTGACGCAATGGGGCCGCTCGTTCCCGACGCGTGCCGATATCGCGCTCGGCGTGGCGTCGTTCGCGCTGCTCGGACTCGCGCTCGCGAAAGAGGGCGGAGAAGCGCGCGAATCGCATCCGCTGCCTTTGGAGCGCATCGGCGCGTGCATCGCGGCGGCGGTGTGGGTCGCGATTCTCTACTGGAGCATGCGGGAAATGCCTGGCCCGATCGCCGGTTTGATGGACCGGCCGCGCATGGTGCTGATGCTCGTCGTGATCGGCTGGTGTTCGTATGCGCTCGCGTCGCGCTGGTCCGGCGCGTTCCTCGCGTCGCTGCTTGCGCTGCTGCTTTTCACGACCGCCGCCTTCAATCCGTGGACGGTCATCACGGCGTCCGCCCAGCCGAAGCCCGCCGTGGGCAGTTGCGCGATGGGCGATGGGCGCACGCTGGTGCTCGGTTCGCACGTGCCGGCCATGACCTTGATGGCCTCCGGCTGCGAGGTGCTCGATGGCGTGTCCTACTATCCGCAGATGTCGCTGTGGCACAAGCTGGATCCGGGCGGACAGCAAAGCCAGGTCTACAACCGCTATATGCATCTGCTCGTCGACGTGGGCGATCTGCACGGCTCGCCGGCCGCGCAGATCATGACGCCGCAAAGCGACGTGGTTCGCATGACACTCGACCCCAAAGGCTTCGACTTCGTGCAGTTGCCAATTGCCTACGTGCTGGTGCGCGCGGACATCGCGGCCGCGCTCGAGTCGAATCCTTCGTTGCAGAAAATGACACCGCTCTCGGCCGTGTGGTCGCGTTTCAAGGTGGTCCGCAAAGACGCGAACGGCCAGTCCTAAACAGCGCGCTCGCGAGCGAAGCGCAACGCGCGCCTCGTTTTCTAGAACGGCAGGCCGGGCCCTTCGTTGGCGGCGCTTGCTTCCATGTGCCGCCAGCTGTTCACGATGTGCGACTTGTCCGTGGACGGCTGCAGCGCGACGAAAAACTCCATGTCGTTGCGCTCGGTGTAGAAGAAGTTGCCGCAGGCGAAGTCGATCAGATCGAGCTTCGCCATCTCGCGGAACAGGCGCGCAAAGGAGCCGGCGTGAACACCCAGCAGTGCACGTCGTGATAGGCACCGTTTTCGAGGCTGTCGCGCGCCACGCCCATTGCCGTGTCGAACGTGGGATGGCGCTCGGTGGTTACGGGGTCGAGCGGTCCTTTCCACGCAAGACCGCAGTCCACCTTCGCGGCATTCAGACAGAAGTCGATCAGGATTTCGGATTGAGGCACGCGCGCATGCACGAGATTGCAATGCAGCACGCCGGCCATACGCGTTTCGTTGCGGAAGTAGTCGAACGTGTAGCGCTTGTCCGCACGATGAGCCGCACTTCGCCGCCCGGATTCAGCACGGAGCGCAACTCGTGTAACCACGCCACGAGATCGGGCACATGCTCGATGACATGCGACGCCACGATGTAATCCACGCGCCGTCCGCCGAGCGCTTCCTGCAACGTGCTCGCGCCCCACACGGCATCCACGTGAACGATGCGCGCGACATCCACCTTGGGATCGTCCTTATATTTTTCCTGCAGCGTGGCGGTGTCCGCATGATCGACGTAGAGCACCGGGCCGTCTTCTTTCAGCAGAAACGGCCTGCATAGCGCGCCGATTTCCAGACCGACGCAATCCTTCTGACCAGTCCAGCAAGCAGTTTTTCTTTCCGGGTGAACGGGGCACGCTGCGCAGCATTCATGTCGTTCCTGCCTTGAGGGCGGGGCGAAGCCCGCTGGTTCGTTACGGGGCGAGATTCCGGCCTGCTTGTACGTCCTTTAAGTTTTAACCTGGACCTTAATGGAATCGCTGCTCTTGTCCGCCGCGAGGCGGAATGCTTCGTGAATGTCGTTCAGACTCAGTTCGTGCGTGATCATGTGACGCAAGGCGTCGCCTTTGCGGGCAAGCAGGTCGATGGCGCGCGCGAAGTCGTGTTCGCCGTCGATGCAGCCGTAGCAGTTCGGCAGATGGATTGTGAGTTCCTTGATGTGCGGCGCGATGATTTCGACGCCTCTGAAACCGTGGTCGAAAGCGCCGAGCATGCTCACCATGCCGAGCGGCCGCACGAACTGGCATGCGTAGTCGAGCGTATCTGCCGTGCCGCCTACGGCTTCCATCGCGAAGTGCGCGCCGAGGCCGCTGGTTGCCGTCTGCACCATGCCGAGCGCTTCGGCACGATCGGCGGGCATAATCGCTTCCGCGCCCATCGCGAGCGCGGCGAGGCCAATCGAGCCTGCGCCGATCACCATGCCGACCATGCCCGGCTCGATACACATCTTGCGGCACGTATGCACGTCTACCGCAACGGGCTCGACGATCGCGCCGAGGTGATCGTCCACTGCATCGGGCAGCGGGAAAACGCCGGCTTCCTTCGTGCGCACGAATTCGGCAAAGCCGCCGCCGAACGGAAACTCTCTCGCGCGGTAATGAATCGGCGTGCCGAGCTTGCAGTATTCGCAGACGCCGCATGCGGCGCCGAGCACCATGTCGATGGTGACGCGTTGGCCCACCCGGAACATCGTCGCGCCGACGCCGGTTTGCGCCGCCGTGCCGCTCAGTTCGTGGCCGCCGGGAAAATGCTGCTGCGCTTCGGTTCGATAAGCGTGCAGGTCGCTGCCGCAAATGCCCGCATTGGCCACCTTGACGACCACCGTGCCGGGCAACGCTTCCGGTATCGGCATCTGGATACGGCCATGGTGCGCAGCCCGGTCTGCAACCCCGCGCACATGGTGCCTTGCTCGCCGTGTTGCAGTTCGCTTGTCGACGTCATCTGCAAGTCTCCTTCCTAATGTTTCTTCGAACTGGATACAGCGTTGGTTTTTGAAAGTGCGCTTCGGGGAGCCTTTAGCGGGTCTTTCTGATCCAGAAACTCGCGCCGGGATTGTTCATGAAACAAGGCAATTTCCCGCGCATGGAGTCGCCGTGGAAATGGCCCATGAACGTATTCATGAGCACGATTTCAAACGTGCTGTTGTACTGAAGGAATGCACGCAGCAGATACGCTTCGTTCTACGCGCGGCCTTTGTAGATCCATTGCGCGGGATATTCGAGCGGCAGGAACACGTCGTGGAAATGGATATGGACGTCGGACGCGAGCATCGGCAGGATTTCGAAGACGATGCGGTTCACGTCGCTATCGAGCTTGCTGACGTGCGACGAATCGACGAACAGAATGTCGTTCGCTTCGAGCTCCGTGAAGACCGACAGCAGCCGTTCGTTGTTCGGCTCGACGAACGTGCATTGAATCTTGCCGATCGAAGAAAAGATCGTTCGTGTCGAGCGAAACCGCGGACGAAAAGCCGGAGCCGATTTCGACGATACGGCGTGGCCTCAGATGACGGATCATGCAGTAGAGCGAAGTGGCATCGCCACACGAAAACATCACGTTTTCGAAATAGAAACGCAGTCCTTCCTGCTTGTGCTGACCGAAGGGCATGTCGCCATAATATTTTTCGGCGAATTCCTCGACCAGCGCGAGTTGCTTCTCTTCGTTGAAATCGATTGCAGGCAGTGTTCGCAAAACGCTATTGAAAAACCGTGCCTCGGCCTTTTTACCTCGGGGATCGAAGGGATTGGCGAATAGTAATGCCCGGGAGGCACGTTGCCGAGATTCTCGAAGTACGGAACATTCGCCCACAATTCGTCGCGGTATTTGTCGCGCTCGGCGATGAGACTGGCTACTTCGGGATATTGCGATGCTAAGGAGTTCAGGCGATCGTTCGACAAGGACATCTAGGATCTCCAACCGGATGGGTGTCGTGAGGACAATGCGCGGTTGCGGCACTCAGGCGCGAAATTCAAGCCGTTTGAATCGGTAAGTCACAGGCAGTCTAACTTACCTTTGCTTACTTCAGAAAGTCGTTTGGGCCATTGCGCTGCGCTTTGCTTAGGACGCGAGCGAAATTGCAAAGCTGTAAGAGATCGGTGTTACGCATACTTACAAATTGCCGGCTGCCGAGCCGTTTTGCATGGGCCACGTCGTCCTCGCGCCCGTTACGTCTGGTAGCGCTTTGACGCCATGACGGGCCGTTTGCACGATGATTTGGCGTAAAATCAGAAGCCCGCCGATAGGGGGGTTGGAGCGATTTTCGCGGGCCGCCGCGTCAGCGCGATTGCGCTGTACGAGCGGGCGGTGCCAAGCGCTCACCTTACTGGACGAACCGGGACGGAGCCCGCACCTTAATGCATTTCAGGATTCTTCTGACCACTCACAGCACCGCGTTCATGACGAGCGGCGGGGGTGAGTCAGAACTCGTGCAGGTTGCCGAGTTGCTCAACGACGCCGGCGTGCAGGCGGACATCTACGGTATCCGCAGCAGGCCGCTGCGCTTTTACGACGCGGTCATGCATTTCTCCGTGAATGCCGACGGCGAGGCGATGATCCGCGAGATCGTGCAGTACGGCAAAACGTTGCTGCTGTGGCCGAACGTGTGGTGGCTCACGCCGCCCGACGCCGCCGAAATCGCGCGGATCGAGAGCATCGCGCGGCGCGCGGACCGGCTCTTCTTCAAGTCGGTCACCGAGCGCGATCACTTCCTCACGTACATCGCGGTCGAGCCCGCCAAGTGCTCGGTGGTCGGCACCGGCATATCTGACCGGTTCCTCGCGCCGGCCGATAAAGATTTACTGCCCACGGTCTGCGACGTCTCCGATTACGTGCTGTGTCTCGGCCTTATCGAGCCGATGAAAAACCAGCTCGAACTCATTCGCGCGCTCAACAGCCTCGAACTGAACGGCCTGATGATGGGCGGCTTCAGAGATGAGGCGTATTACCGGCGGTGCGTGGCCGAGGCGCATCGCGGCATCCATTTTCTGCCGTTCATCCAGCCGTGCAGCGCGCTTCTGCGCTCGGCGTTCGCCAACGCGCTGGTGGTGGCCGAGCCGAGCTTCGATCCGCCGGGGCGTTCGTGCCTCGAGGGCGCGTACATGAAGAAGCCGCTTGTCATGGTAGATGGGGATTGGCAACGCGAACACTTCGATGACAATGTCTGGTACACGGCGTCTACTAGCGCATCGGACATCGTTCCCGCCATCCGCGCGGCACTTGCCGACGCGAGCCGGGACGAGAAGATCGAAAGCAACTACGAATGCGTCTATGCACGGCACTCGTCGAGCACGGTAGCAACTGATCTTATCAAATACCTGATCGATGCCGGCCTCACAAACTACTAAGGTTTTCCGTCTGTTGGTGGTTCAGCGGCGCTCCATGACCGATGGGCGAATGAAATCCCGCACCATCGGTGCCCGGTTCGCACCATTGCTTTCGTACATGCAGCGGCATCAGCTGATCGAATGGGAGCAGATTTCCGAGGAAGAGGTGGGCATCAGCTACCTGCATCGTTTCGATGTGGTGCTTTTCAACAAGCACGTCTCGAACGGTTCGCTGAAAATCATGCGCATGGCCAACGAACTCGGCCTGCACACCATTTACGATCTCGACGACTGGCTGCTCGACCTGCCTTCGTGGAGCGTCCTCGAAATGAACGAGGACGTGCTGTACAACGTGCTCGCCATGATTCGTGAAGCGAGCGCCGCCACGGCGTCGAACCACTTGCTGCAGGAGCGTATGCACAAGGTGCGCCGCTCCGAGGTGCTGACCATCCCCAATGGTTTCGACGACCACGCGTTCGACATTTCACCCGAACTCTGGCACGAACAGCAGCCGCCGAAAATCATCTTTTCGAATCTCGACGGCATCAAGCTGATTCATTTCCGCAAGGCGTTCTTTGCTACGTTGCGTGCGTTTCTCACGAAACACGAATCGGTGTCGATCGACTTCTGGGGCGACCCGTTTCCCGAGCTGAATTCCATTCCGCGCGTGACGCACCGCGGCAGCCGCGGCAACATCGAGTACAAGAAGGCGATCCGCGACGAAGGCTATCTGTTCGCGATCGTGCCGCTCGGCGCGGAAGAAGACCCCGATACGCTCTTCTTCAACTCGTGCAAATCGCCGATCAAGTACGCGGACTACGGCAGTCTCGGTATTCCCGCAATCTACTCGGATTGCCCGGCGTATCGCGAGAACGTGAAGCATCTCGACACCGGCTACATCGCGGCGAATAACGCCGAAAGCTGGGAGCACGCGCTCGAAGAGATGTTCCGCAATCATGCGCTGCGGCAGTCGATTCGCGTGAACGCATATGCGGACGTGACCGAGCGTTTTGGCGTGCGCCGTATCGCCGACATGTTCATGAACGCGTTGCCCGATCCTACGTCACCAAGCAGCCAGACCTGATATGGATTTACTTCTGATTCGCCACGGCCAGTCGCACGGCAACGTCGCAGGATTGCTCAATTCCACCGAGCAGGACGGTCTGACGGAACACGGCCTCGAACAGACCGCGAAACTTCGCGCGCTGATGGAAAGCCGCGGCATGGCGCCGGACAAGGTGTTTTCGAGCCCGTGGCTGCGCGCGTTGCAAACCACCGAAGTGCTCTTTCACGACAAAGGCGACTGGACCGTCGACGCGCGTCTCGGCGAGACCAATGCAGGCCGCTTCGCCACATGGCGCTACGACACGTTCCGTGAAACCTATCTCGAGTTCGGCAAGCATCTGTCGGATCGCTACGAGGGCGGTGAATCGCATCTCGAACTGGCGGCGCGTTCCATCAACTGGCTCGAAGAAGAATTTCTTCCTCACGCCGAGACGCCGGGCCTGCTCGCGGCCGTGTGCCACGCAGGGCCGATTTCGGTGATTTCGCAATATCTGCTGAACGTGCCGTTGTCGAGATTCCCGAACGTGCTCGTGCCGAATGCGTCGCTCACGGTGTTTCGCTGGAACGCGCACACGAAGAATTTCTATCTCCACATCGCAGGGCTGTCATGAGCGAATCAATCAGGATTTACGAACCGATCTACGCTCAGGGACAGGTTCTATCGGAGAAGTCCTTCCATGCGCTCGTGCTCAAGGACAACGCGCACGCCGCGTGGCGCGAGTTCTACATTCTGGTCGACATGTACCGGAAGGGCCTGCATCGTCAGCAGCAATTTACAGGGCTGTTCTCACCGAAGTTTTCGCTGAAGGCGCGGATCGACGGCAAGCGTTTTCTCGATTACGTGCAGGCCGACATGGATGCCGACGTCTGCCTGATCAACCCGCTCCCGCAACTCGCGTACTTCTCATACAATGCGTGGATGCAGGGCGAGCATGCGCATCCGGGGCTCGTCGAGCGAAGCCAGTTGCTGCTCGATGCCTGCGCGATTCCGTGGACGCTGCGCGATGCGCCGCGCCAGGGTCCGGCTATGCTGTGCTACTGCAATTTCTGGGTGGGCACGGAACGGTTCTGGGAAGAGTATGTGGGCAAGGTGCTGGAGCCTATCTCGACGTTTCTCGAAACGCAAAGCAGCACGGAAGCCGCGCGCGCGGTGCTCGAACTCACCGTGCATTCCGACGACGCGCCATTTCTGCCGTTCATCGCCGAGCGCCTGTTCAGCACGTTTCTGTCGCTCACGCCCGAGCTTAAGATCGCCGCCTATCCGATCGAAGGCGACGACGTGCTCGACTACTGCGTGAGCGATTTCGAAAAAGACATCGTCAGGTATATGCGCAAACCGGTTGAAGCCGCGGACAAGGCAGGTTCGTTCGCCGCGGATCAGATCGGCTTGATGAACCTGCTGTGCCAGCTTTCGCAGAAATACGTGCGCTCGCATTTCTCGATCAACCCGCATCCGCACACCGGCCAGCCGATCGATTTCGACAGGAAAGGCACCTAGGCCACATCGCCCCGGCAGCAACCCGCCGCCGGCGCGATTGGCTACTTTTTCGTGGCGATGAGCGTAGTGGAACTGGCGAGCGCCAGGTTTTTCTCCGGGCTCAGATTCTTGACGAACGGGCGGTCGAGCAGCGCGGGCGCACCGTTCAGCAGGTCCGCAACCGTCAGCGTCTTGAAGTCGGCGAGCGCTTCTTCGTCGAGTCCTTCCGCCCAGTCGTTTGCAATCCACACCAGCGTCCAGACCGGCGACGTAGAGATCGGCACGTACACTTTGCTCACGTCGATCGACGGCGTTAACAGATTCAGAATGCCCTTGGCCGTCATGTTGTAGTAGTGGTGCGGAAGCCGTGCGTGGGTTGCGTGAGCGGCACCACGACGACGAGATCGCCGCCCGGCTTCAGCACACGCAGCAATTCTCTAGCGGCCGTGAACGGGTCTTTCACATGCTCCAGCACTTTGAGCGACAGCACGGCGTCGAACGAGTTGTCGACGAAGGGCAGCACTTCGCCCACGCCGCGAACGTCAGTGGACGGATACGCGCTGATCTTGAAGTTGACCACGTTGTCGAATATGAGCGGGTGGCTTCCCGCGCCGCAGTCGAGAATCAGATCGTCGCGGTGATGCTCGATCACGGCGAGCGCGTCGCCGTCGTACAGATTCTCAACGATCAGCTCGGAATCGTGGATGTCGAACTTTGCCTTCAGTTCCGGGCTGAGAAAGTCGAACAGACGTCCGTAGTCGGCATAGGGAAGGGACTTGTCCAGCAGCGCTTCGATGCGGGCGCGGCACTTTTGCCGTTCCTCACGCGCGATGTCCACGGCCTGTTTGCGATGCGCTTCCTTGTGGCCGAACAGATCGAAATGCATGTGGCCCGATGCGATCGACCCGGCGCGTACGGCTTCGGCGACATCGGCGTTGGTGGCGAGATAGGCGCGCTCGCAGAAACTCAGTCGGGTGATGGACTCCAGCGACGGCGATGATTCGTGTGCGTTGCCGTCGTGTGTGCGCAGATCTTGCATAAGGCTCCTCGTCATCAAGCAAACGTTGATCGATAGTACCCAGAGTGCAGATGCGTTTATCCGCCGCCGTGGCGTTGCCAGGCCGTCAGGCCGCGAGGATGTGCCGCCACTCTGCGTCGCTCGCGCGTTGCAGGACGCTTTCCGCGTGGCTCACGTATGCCGGATTCACGGCGTTCAGGCTCGTTGCCTTGTCGAGGCGCGCGGCGATGTTCTCCGCCCATACGGTGAGGTCCGCCGCCGTATCGAATACACAGTCGGCGGGGCATATTTCCTGAGCCGCCGTGCCGCCGCGCACGAACACCGGCTTGCCGAAGTGCATGGCTTCGAGAACCGGCACGCAGAAACCCTCGTGACGGCTCATCGCGAGCAGGGCGCTCGCGCCGTCGTAGCAGTCGAACAGATCGGCGTCGTCGAGCATGCCTTTGAAGTCGACCTGTTCGAGCACGCCGAGCGCACGCGCACGGTTGATCAGGAACTTCAGATAGTCGTAGTTCGGCGCGCTGCCGACGATGGTGAGCGTTGCGTCGATGTCGTGCTGCTTCAGCAGCGCAAGCAGGTCGATGGCGTCGTCGATACGCTTGTGCGGCACCACGCGGCCGACTATCAGCAGATTCGGTTCGCGCAGCGGCGCGTGCTTTTGCGCGGGCGCGAGCACGAACGCCACCATGTCGGCGAAGATCGGCGGAATTACCTTGACTTCCGGCATGTTCGCGACGTCCGCGAGACTCTGCGCGGTTTGCTGCGAATTCGCGATCACGGCGTCGAAGCCCGCGAGCAGCGGCAACTGCCTGAGCGCCGCCTCGCACAGGTCCGCGATTCGCGGCTCGAACTCGCGCAGCAGATGCGGATCGGTCACGCCGTGGAAATAGCAGACCTTTTTGCACGGCAACGCGAGAAAGCGTTCGAGATTCGCGTCGTAAATCGAGTAGCTCAGAAGAACAATGTCGTCTTTGTGCGTGCTCGTGAACACCTCTTCGAGCGGACGAACGCCCGGCGTACTGAAGTCGTAGCTTTTAGCGTACACCTCGGTCTGGATGCCGAGGCGTTCAGCCGCGCGGGCGATGCCGAGGCAGTGGTTGCCCACTGCGTCGCCTGCAAAGATATCCAGAGCACACACATGGAGGATCATTTCGCTCTTGCCTCGGCTATGGCCGTCAGGCACCGCTTGTAGGCGCGTGACACCGCTTCGATCGAATAATCGCGCACGATGCGCGCCTTGCCTGCCTGCGCGATCCGTTCGCGCAATGGCGCGTCCTCGATCATGCGCTTGAGTTGCTCGGCCGCGATGGATACGTCCGGGTCGCACCAGTACTGGCTTTCGGAGAACAGATAGTCGCCCGCACGCAGCGGCACCAGCTCGCCGTCGACGAGGAACGCCGTGTCCGGATCGCAGAAGTCGACGTTGCCGGAGAAGTTCGTGGCGACCACCGGCTGGCCGAGCGCCATCGCTTCCGCGATCACGCGGCCGAAGCCTTCGCTACGATGCAGCGAAATGTAGGCGTCGCAGCAGGCCATGAAGTCGATCGAATCCTGGCGGCTCAGCCGCTCGGACACGATATGGATGCGGCTGTCACCGGTCGCCAGTTCGCGCACCGCGCGCCACACCGGATCGTCGTCGCGCACGTTCATCGCCTTGATGACGAGGCCAACACCCGGCGAATGCTCGCCGAACGCCTGCTTGAACGCCTGCACGCCCGCAAGCGGATTCTTCCGACTCAGCCAAGAGTTGTTGTCGAACATCAGATAGAATAGGAACTCGTTCGACGGCAGGCCGAAGCGCTCGCGGCGCGGATCGACCGGCTGCGGCACGTCGACGGTCATCGGCATATGATGGACGGGCGTGTCGCCGAGACGGCTATAGACGCTCTGCACGAATTTGCTCTGCGCCCAGATCTCGTCGACTATTTCGTAGATCTTGCCGAACGCACTGGGCCAGTGAGGTAGTTCCCACGGCCACGCGCCGATCTTGTGCGTGGGCGCGTCGATCATGCGGCGGCCGCCTTCGAGCGCGAGCCGCACCATTTCCGGCGGCGGCAGGCAGAACACGCTGACCTGATACACAAGGTCGTTGCACAGCAGATGATTGACCGACGTGTCGATGCGCGGCGGTCCGCTCATCGGCGCGTTGATGAGCGCGATGTCGAAGCCTGCGTGCTGCATGGCGTACGCCGCCATGCGCGCGTCTTCGCCGAGACCCAGCACGCCTTGCGGGAAACCGACGATGTTCACGCCGAACGGATGCGCCTCGATCGTCGCCGGTTCGTTGCGGATTTTGGTGATCGCACGCTCCATCAACGCAGACGGTACGACGCGCAGATGCCGGAACTCCGAATACTCGTTGCGCCCGGTGGTGTGCCACCACTCGATGAACGTCAGCGCACCGCGTTCGGTGCCGATGTCGAAGGCGCTCACGAGGTCGGGGCGGCTTTCGCGTAGCTGGAGCAGCAGGCGCGGGAGCGGCATCGCGACGTTGGGCAGGACTTCGGTGTGCAGCAGATCGCTCAGGCTTTCGTGGAGTTTCCACTTCAGGCTCGAGTATTCCTGCTGGCCCGCGCCCATCCACCATTGCATCGCGTTCAGGCGGCCACGAAACGTGTCGAGGTCGAAGAGCGATTGCAGATCGGCGCGGCTTTGCACCAGCCGCGGCAGAAATTCCGGGACGCGGAACGTGCCGCGCCTGTCGCCGTCGTCGAGCCTGTTGAGGCGGTCGAGAATGCCGGTGGTCTGCCAGTCGAGCCGGCGGTACTCCTGGCGGCCGGGGCCCATCCACCATTGCATTGCATTGAGACGGCCGCGGAACGTGTCGAGGTCGAAGAGCGCCTGCAGATCAGGCCGGCTTTGCAGGAGAAGCGGCAGGAAATTCGGCGCCGCGAACAGGCCGCGCTCGTCGCCGTCGTCGAGCTGGTTGAGCCACGTGAAGGTCTCGGCGGTCGCCCATTCGAGCCGCGGATATTCCCGCCGGCCGTGCCCGTCCCACCAGAGCAGGATCGAGAAGCGGCCGGTGGCGCTGTTCAGGTCGATATTGCACTTCAGGTCGGGCCGGCTGTCGACGAGCGGCGTGAGGAAGTGCGGAATGCTGATCAGCGCGCCGCCTTCGTCGTGCACGAGTTCGTTCAGGTGCTGGATCGCGGTGGAGGTGCGCCAGATCAGGCGCGGGTATTCGAACTTGCCGTGTTCGGCCCACCAGACGAGTGCGCCGAACGAGCCCGAGAACGTCGTCATGTCGAGGCTCGCGCGCAGATCGGGGCGGCTCGTCACGAGCAGATTCAGAAAGGCCGGAATGCCGATCGATTCGTCGTTCTCCGCACTGCCTAGTTCGTTCAGGTTGTCCCATACCGAATTCGGTGACCACGTGATGCGCGGATACTCGAACTGGCCATGCATTTCCCACCAGCTGAGTGCGCCCAGTTGGCCCGAGAACAGCGAGAGATCGATATGTGCGCGCAGATCGGCGCGTGAACTTACCAGCAGCGACAGGAAGCGCGGCAGTTGCGCACGGGTCGGCTCGATCGCGAGATCGCCCTTGACTAGCGCGTCGAGCATCTGCGTTTCGTTCAGGATGTCGGGCGTGGTGCCGGCGAGCCAGAAACTGATGGCGCGCGGGAACCGTTCGATCAGCGTTTGTGCATCCAGTTGCGCGACATATTCGATGTCGGCGTCGCGCAGCACCCATTCGAAATCCGGATAGTCGCGCTTGCCGTACGCCTTCCACCAGAAGTAGAGCGTGACGCGGCCTTCGATGCTCTGATGTTCGAAGGCAGCAAGGTCCAGCCTGAACTTGAGCAGGAAATAGATTGCGTTCGGAAGTGCAAATAATGCAGTGGGAGACGGATGACGAGCTTCCGTCGCCCATTCTTGTGTCAAAGGCATGGTGTTATTGAGCTTTCGACAGACGCGGCTTCATCGTGATGACGAACTCGGTCGAGTCGATAGAAAGATTCGGTGAGTAGAACGGGTCGTTCCACAGAGCATCGCCCCAGCGCTTCTTCACGAAGTCGATTTCGTTGACGAAGCGAGCCATTTTTTCGGGCGTGTCTTCATAGCCGCGCGACGCGGATTCGTGATGGTACAGCTCGGCGAACGGCGTCCACACGTTGCGATAGCCCGCTTCGCGCACGCGCAGGCAGAAGTCAACGTCGTTGAACGCGATCACGAGATCTTCGTCGAGCCCGTTCACTTCACGATAGATACTCGTGCGAATCACGAGGCAGGCGGCCGTCACGGCGCTCACCGCGCTGCGCAATGCCGCGCGGCAGAAATAGCCCGGCGCGTAGCGCGGCAGGAATTTGTGACCGTGACCGGCAAGGCCGCCCATGCCGAGATAGACGCCCGCGTGCTGAATGGTGTCGTCGGGATAGAGCAGCTTGGCGCCCACTGCGCCGACGTTGTCCTGCAACGCGATCGAAACGAGTTCGGTCAGCCATTCCGGCGTAATTACCTCGATGTCGTTGTTGAGCAGGCAAACGAATTCGGCCTTGCTCGCGAGCGCGATGCGATTATTCAGCGCGGGATAGTTGAACGGCGAATCGTCGCGCACCACACGAATGCGTTCGTCGCCTTCATAGCTCTTGAAGAGCTCGAAGATTTCCTGCTTCACCGAACCGTTGTCGATGATCGTGATCAGGTAGTTCTGATACGTGCTGCGTTCCCTGATCGAATCGACGCACTGTTTGACGAGACCCGCGCCGTCGCGTGTCGGAATGATGATCTCGACGCTCGGCTCCTGCTCCGGTAGATCGTAGACGACGCGCTGGTATATCGCGGCGCCGTCGGCGGACCACACGTGCGCGGCGATGTGGCTGCGGTCCAGGTGTTCCTGCACCGCGCGCGCCGCGGCGATCACGGCGTACGGCTTTGCGTCCGCGCTCGACGCCGTGCTTTCCGGCAGGACGCGCCAGTGATACAGCACGCGCGGAATGTGGCGGATCGATTGCGGGCCGGCCGCTTCCATTATGCGCAACGCGAGATCGTAGTCCTGCGAGCCTTCCATGCCGATGCGGAAACCGCCGATCTGCCGCAGCACGGCGGTGCGGTACACGCCGAAGTGCGAAACCATGTTCTGACCGAGGAACAGGTCGTAGTTGAAATCGCACTTGAAATACGGCTCGTAGCGCGTGCCTTCGACCGTGATCTTGTCTTCGTCGCTATAGATCACCGCGACGTCCGGGTTTTGCTGCAGCAGTTCCGCCACATAGTAGAGCGCGAGCGGATACAGTTCGTCGTCGTGATCGAGCAGGCCCGTGAATTTGCCCGTGGCCAGTTCCAGCGCGCTGTTGCTCGCCGCGCTGATGTGGCCGTTCGCCTCGCGATACACGACCTTGATGCGCGGATCGCGCACCATGTATTCGTCGAGCGTGGCCTTCACCTGCGGCTGCGTGGACTTGTCGTCGGCGATGCACAGTTCCCAGTTCGGATACACTTGGGCGATGACGGAATCCAGTGCCTTGCGCAGATACTCTTCCGGCGAGTTGTACGTCGGCATGACGAGGCTGATGAGCGGCGCGTTGCTCCAGTTTTTCGCGGCTTCGGCGAGGCTCGCGTATTCGTCGGCCGGCACTTCGTTGACCGTGATCCAGTTCTCGTACGTGACGGCAAGTTCGGCGTCCGGATTCGCAGCAGCCTCGGCCGCGGCGAGTGCCGCTTCGCTGGCTTCGCCGAATGGACGCGAGTTTTCGTCGACCGTCAGCGAGAAATCGTTCAGCGAGAACGGACCCGGAAACGCGATCGGATCGAAGCGCACGCCGCGCAGCGTCCACGGAAACGAGATGATCTGATCGACCTTGCCGTTCGCGTCGGGGCGCAGCCACACGGCGTCTTGTTCCGACATGCCTTCGCCCTTGTCGACGTACAGCATGCACGGCGTTTTCGGCATCTCGCCGGTGGTTAGCGTGAACGACAGATGGACGGTGCGACCACGCATCTGCTCCCAGTCCGCGATGGCGAACTGCGGGTCGTTCGTCGTCGCGTTCCATTGGTAGCCGGAATCCGGCTGTGCTTCAACATTGATGATGGGTCGCAGTTCAAGTTTCATGTTGGATTGTGCGGCTCTAGCTGTATATCTTTAATGGACGGCATTGTCGGACGCGAAGCGCGGGACAACTTCAGAATTCATCTCGTCGACAGAAACGTATACAGTTCTTTCAGCGGAGAAAGTACGGCTTCCCAGCACAGGTTGCGCTCACGCTCAGCGCCGCCGCGCTCGAGTGTGAGCGCCTCGCGGATGGACTGCGCGATGCTGGCGGGATCTTGCGGATTGAGATAGGCCACCTGATCCGCGAAATATTCGCGCGTGGAGCCGACTTCGGTCGCGGCAATGCGTGCACCGGCGGCGTAGGCTTCGAGCGCGGCGAGACCGGGTGTTTCGAGGATGCTCGGCAGGCAGAACGCCTCGCAGGCGGCATACGCCGAGCGCAGCAGTTCCGACTCGTGCGGCAGCGGGCCGAGGTACTTGACCTGGCTGCCGCACGCTTCGAGGCATGCACGCGCGTAGGCCGGATCGCGCTGATGGCCGATCAGCACGAGCGGCAACTCCGGCATGGACTTCATGGCCTCGACGAGCGCAAGCTGGTTCTTGCGCGGCTCGATGTTGCCGATGTTCAGCAGGAACGGTCCGCGAATATCGAAGTACTCGCGAAACAGTTCCGCCGAGACCGGCTCGTAAAACATTTCTTCGACACCGTTATAGACCGTGGTGAACTTCTCGCGCGGCAGCTCGAGCACTTGCGCGAGCGTGTCGCATTCGATGTCCGAGTTCGCGACCACGCGGTCGGCGAGCGAGAACTGATGGCGGATTTCGTCGATGGGATAAAGGTGCTTCGTGTCCTCCGTGACCCACAGGCTCGACGAGACGACGAGTGGCAGCCCGAGCTGTTTGACGAAGTTGCAGAAGTGGACCGAGCCGCCGACGCACGAGAAGAAGTGCACGACATCGTGCTCGAGAAAGCGCGAATTCCACGGGTCGAACAGATCGACCTCGACGCCGTGCGCGGGAAGATGTTTGCGATACGCAAGCAACTGAATCTCTCCGCCGCCGGGTGTGTGGAAAGCCATGGGGTACGTGGCAAACAGCACTTTCACTTTCATGTATGGGAGCTTGGATCCTCGAGCTCTCGAACTTTCCGGCAACGCTTGCCATGGAGATAACGCGCTTACAATATGCGGCCACAACACACGGCGGCATGCCGCCCTCTACCCTACAGATGCCATATTGTACCGTGCTTCGTCTGCCATCCCGCTCGTCTCCGTGGGCGTATCGCCAGTTCCGTGCCCGTGGACGCGCGGCATGAGCGGTGTGCGCTCCGCCCGTCGGGACGCCACAGCGGCAGGCGTCGATTCGTCCGTCCAGAGTGAATGAAGACATGACCCAGCGAGTGCTAATCACCGGCGCCGACGGCTTCGTCGGCAAGGCTGTGTCGAAGGCGCTGGTGCAGCGCGGCGACAGCGTCGTGGGCGTGGTACGCCACGCGCAGCGCGCGGCACCGGGCGTGCGGGAATGGCTCTTCGACGCGAACGATTTCGAGGGCATCTACGGACGCTGGCCGGTCGGCATGCATTGCGATGCGGTGATCCATCTCGCTGCCCGGGTCCACATGATGCGCGAGACCACGGCCGATCCGCTCGCGGCCTATCGCGCCACCAACGTCACGGGCGCGTTGCGCGTGGCCGCCGCGGCGCGCCGCGCGGGCGCGCGCCGCTTCGTATTCGTGAGCAGCATCAAGGCGGTGGGCGAGGGCAGCCAAGGCCGCGCCATCAAGGAAACGGACGAGCCGCAGCCGAGCGATCCTTACGGCATCTCCAAACTCGAAGCCGAACGCGCGCTGATGCAGTACGATCGCGAGTCCGGACTCGAAGTGGTGATCGTGCGGCCGCCGCTGGTCTACGGCCCGGGCGTGCGGGCGAACTTCCTGCGGCTGATGAACGCCATTGCCCGCGGCGTGCCGCTACCGCTCGGCGCGATCGCGGCGCGTCGCAGCCTCGTATTCGTCGACAACCTCGCGGACGCGCTCGTGCATTGCACCACCGACCCGCGCGCCGCGTGGCAGACGTTTCACGTGACCGACGGGCGCGACCTGAGCGTCTCCGAACTGGCGCGCGGACTGGCCACGCAGCTGCACGTGCCGGCGCGGCTCGTGCCGGTGCCGGTCAGCCTGCTAAAGCTCGCGGGACGGCTCACCGGCCGCTCCGCGCAGATCGACCGGCTGATCGGCGAGTTGCGCCTCGACAGCTCGCACCTGTGCGAGTGTCTTGGGTGGTATCCGCCGCATACGGTCGAGCATGGTCTGCTCGAAACCGCTGCGTGGTACCGGTCGGCGCACTGACTCGCCGCGCGGCGTCCGCGTGCTTCGTACGCTGTTCTTACAGGATGTTCGTTCGCGCTGTTCATAAGCATTGTTCGTACGGCTAGCTCACGATTAACCTGCGCTTAACCGATATTCAAACCGTCTTAACTTATCGTCGATGTCGATTGTGCCGCTTGCCCTGCTTTCCGCTCATTCCGCTATCCCGTTGTTCCTGTGGGGTGCCGTCGCGCTGTGTGCCTGCGCGGCGATTCTGTGGGCGCTGCTCGGAACCGGCCTCGCCTGGCGCCTCGCCACCGACATCCCCAATGACCGCTCGTTGCACACACGGCCCACGCCGCGCGTCGGCGGCTGGGGCATCGTGCCGGTGGCGGTGCTGCTGATCGGGCTCGCGGAGCCCGCGCTGTGGCTTCCCGCGCTCGCGGCGGCGCTGCTCGCGGCGCTTTCGCAGATCGACGACCGACGCGGCCTGCCGGCGCGCGTGCGCTTCGGCGGCCATGCGGCGGCGGTGGCGCTGCTGGTGGCGGTGTATCCCGCGGACGTGCCGTGGTGGGCGCTCGCATGCATGGCGGTTTTACTCGTCTGGCTGGTCAATTTATACAATTTCATGGACGGCTCGGACGGACTCGCCGGCGGCATGGCGCTCTTCGGCTTCGCAGGGTATGCGATCGCCGCGTCGATTTCGAGCCGGCCCGACCCTGCGCTCGCCCTTGCCTGCGCGATCGTGGCGGGCGCGGCGGCGGGCTTCCTCCTGTTCAATTTTCATCCGGCGCGTATTTTTCTCGGCGACGCCGGTTCTATCCCGCTCGGCTTTCTCGCCGGCGCGCTGGGTTACTGGGGCTGGCGCGAGAGCATCTGGCCAGTCTGGTTTCCCGCAGTGTGCTTTTCGGCGTTCATCGGCGATGCTTCGGTGACGCTGCTCAAACGTCTGCTTCGCGGAGAAAAGTTCTGGCAGGCGCATCGCGAACACTACTATCAAAGACTGGTGCAGTCGGGCTTCGGACACGCCCCGACCACTTGGGTTTGGTATTTGGTCATGGTCGCGGGCATAATGCTTGCTTTGTGGGCAATGGAAGTTGCCGTGCTGTATCAATGGCTGGTTGTGGTCGCGTGGGCTGTCGTACTCGTCGTCGCCGGGCTGTGCATTGATCGCCGCTGGCGGCACCATCTGTCCCGTTCCAGGCAATCCTGAGGTTTAGCGCAATGAAAAGATTCAAAGCCCGATGGCTTTCGTTCAATGCGTTCGCGTTCGACCTGTGCGCAGTAGCTTTGGCTTGGATGCTGGCATACGTGATCCGTTTCAACGGACCGGTGCCCGACCCATTCTGGTGGAGCGGGCTGTATGCACTCGTGTGGGTGCTTTTGATCTACGCCGTGATGTTCCGCAGCTACGGTCTGTACCGCGGCATGTGGGTCTTCGCGAGCCTGCCCGATCTCGTGCGTATCGCAAAGGCGATCGGCGTCGGTGCGCTGGTTGTCATGATCGGCTCCGCGCTGCTGCAACCCGCGCCGGTCGTACCCCGTTCCGTTCTGATCGTTTCGCCCATGCTGCTGTTTCTGGCGATGGGCGGCTCGCGCGCGCTCTATCGCGCGGCCAAGGAGTTCTATCGCTACGGCGGTCTCGTAGGCCAAGGCAAGCCCGTGCTCGTGCTCGGCGCGGGTAATGCCGGCGCGAATCTCGTGCGCGAACTGAAGCGTTCGGGCGAATGGCGTCTCGCCGGTCTGCTCGACGACGATCCGGTCAAGCAGGGCCGCGAAATCTACGGCTACCGCGTGCTCGGCGCGATCAGCGATCTGCAGAAAATCACCGCCGACCTGAAAGTCGAGCACGTGATCATCGCGGTGCCGTCGGCCTCCGTGGAGGCGCACCGCCGCATCGCCACGCTGTGCGTGCGCGCCGGTGTGCGCGCCATGACACTGCCGGCGCTCACGCCGCTCACGCAAGACCAGGCGTTTCTGTCGCGCGTGCGTCAGATCGATCTGGAGGACCTGCTGGGCCGCGATCCGGTGATGGTCGACACCGAACACGTCGAAGCGCTGCTCAAGAACCGCGTCGTGATGGTGATGGGCGCGGGCGGCTCGATTGGCTCCGAGCTGTGCCGCCAGATTCTGCGCTTCGGTCCCGTGCAACTGCTCGCGCTCGACATCTCCGAGTTCGCGATCTACCGTCTGAACGAAGAGCTGCGCGACAAGTATCCGGAAGTGTCGGTGGTGCCGGTCATCGGCGACGTGAAGGATTCGCTGCTGCTCGATCAGGTGATGGCGCGCTACTGTCCACACATCGTCTTCCACGCGGCCGCCTACAAGCACGTGCCGCTCATGGAAGAGGTCAATACGTGGCAGGCGGTGCGCAACAACGTGCTCGGCACTTATCGGGTGGCGCGCGCGGCGATCCGCCACGACGTCGCCCACTTCGTGCTGATTTCCACCGACAAGGCCGTCAACCCGACCAACGTGATGGGCGCGAGCAAGCGGCTCGCCGAGATGGCGTGCTCCGCATTGCAGGCGCAGGGCACGCGGCGCACGCAGTTCGAGATCGTGCGCTTCGGCAACGTGCTCGGCAGCGCGGGCAGCGTTATTCCGAAGTTCCAGGAACAGATTGCGCGCGGCGGTCCGGTCACCGTCACGCACCCGGAAATCACGCGCTTTTTCATGACGATTCCCGAGGCGTCGCAGCTCGTGCTGCAGGCATCGAGCATGGGGCGCGGCGGCGAGATTTTCATTCTCGACATGGGCAAGCCGGTGCGGATCGCCGATCTCGCGCACGACCTGATCCGTCTGTACGGTTTTGGCGAAGAGCAGATCCGCGTAGTGTTCACGGGGCTGCGCCCCGGCGAAAAGCTCTACGAGGAGCTGCTCGCCGACGACGAAATCACTACGCGCACGCCGCATCCGAAGCTGCGTATCGCGCGTGTGCGCGAGGTGCCAGACAGCCTGATTGACAATCTGCTGCCGTGGCTCATGCAGCATCGCGTACCGACCGACGACGAAGTGCGCCGCGACCTGCGCCGCTGGGTGCCGGAGTATAAGCCGGGTACGTCGACGTTGTTGCGCAGCGTGCCGGTGGTCACGACACGGGCGTCCTGAGACTGCTGTGTGACCTACGGAAGGTAACGGGCACGACAGTCGCGAGCAAAAGAAAAGGCGCCCGAGGGCGCCTTTTCTTTTTTCTGCCGCAGCGATCCTGATGCCGTTACGGCTTCAGCGACGCGACCTCCGCACCACCATCCAGCGAGGCGACTTGAACCGCACGATGCTCACGTAAAGCCAGACATACGTCGCGGCAAACACCATCACGAAGCAGAACAGATGCAGCGTGTGCCGCCAGAACAGCGTGGCGGGCACCACGGCGATCAGACACAGCAGCCACAGATACGGCGACGTGAGCGAGTTGCGGCGCGTCAGTTCGCGCGCGGTGCGTGTGCCAACCGCCCAGTGCATCAGACGCTTGTAGACGAGCATGTGCAGATGCACGCCGTCGGGAATACCCGGCGACATGCCGCGAATGAATTTTTTCCGGTAGATCGAGAAACACGTCTCGAAGATCGGATACATTAAGAGCAGAATCGGATACCACGCCGACACGTCGCGATTGCGCATCACGAGCATGATCGACAGTTCGGCGAGCATGAAGCCGATGAAATAGGCACCGCCGTCACCGAGAAAAATTAGACCGGCCGGGAAATTCCAGATGAAGAAGCCGAGCACCGCGCCCATCATCATGAACGACGCCGACAGCACGATCGGATCGGACACTTGGAACGCCACGTAGGCGAGCGAGGCGAACATCATGAAGGCGACCATCGACGCGAGGCCGTTGAAGCCGTCGATGATATTGATCGCGTTGGCGAGCGCGGTGACCGCGAGCACCGTGACCGCACACGAAATCACCGCGTACGAGAGCAGGAAATCGAGCGGCGGCACGCTGATGCGCGTGACGGCGATGTTCAGCATGAAGTACGCGAGCGCGGCGGCGGCCATCGTGCAGACGAACCGCACGAGTGGCGACACGCGCTTGGTCAGATCTTCGATGAGGCCAGAACCGAACGCGGGCATGCCGCACGCGATCAGCCCGAGAATGCCGTCCGACACGGCCGGATACGCGTGATGCAGTTGCACGGCGGAGACAATCAGCCCGAGCAGAATTCCCGTGCCGCCGATGCGCGGCACCGGACGCGCGTGAAACTTCTGTACGCCGCCCAGATCGGTGTCAGCGAATTTTTCATGCAGATGCGCGTAGCGCACGATCAACAGCGTGATCAGCAGTGAAACGAGAAAGCCGAGCGCAAAACTAAGCATGAAAGTGGGCCTGAGTGAAGAAGCCGAATTATACAAACGAACGCCCGACACCCGGCAAAGCAGCCTTGTTGCGCGATGCGCCGCGAATCCCAGATAGTGGCGAAAATCGCCCGCAAACGCCCGCCAGTCATGGATTTCACCTATCTAGCACGGCCTTTTACGGACCGTTAACCTGGTTGCGGCGAAGTGTAGGTCACGCGCAACAAGAGAAAGCGCCGGCGAGGAATGGCACCTGATGAATCGGAAGGCACGCGAGGGCCCGGCATCACGCCGTGCCACCGTTCGACCGCACGTTCCGGAGACCCCATGCTAAAAACATCACCATTCGTGGTGGGCTGACGCTGGTTATCAGCGTGTTCGTCGCTTTCCTGCTAATCGTGATCGGCGTCGGCTATGGCGCTCTCAAGCTCGCCAACAGTAGTCTTGGCGACACGCAGCGCAGTTCCGCCGCGCTGTCGCATCTGAAGGCCAGCTCCGAAAAACTGTTGCAGGTGCAACTGGCGCTCGGCACGTATCAGACGCTCTTCAGCATCGGCAAGCAGACCGACGACCTGCTGCCCACCGCGCACAAGGTGCTGGCGGAATCGAGCAAGGACTTTGCCAACTAACTACATGTCCGGTCCGTTCGTGAGCGACGAGGAAAAGGCACTCGCACAGGCGGTCGCGCAGGCGCGCACGGCGCTCGTCGAGAAGGCGATGGAGCCAGAATTCAAGGCGCTCGCGGATTTCGACTTCAACACGTTCCGCAATATTCAGGGCGATACGGCCAATAGCCTCTACGCGGCGTACTCGAAAGCGATCGACTCGCTCGAGCGCGTACAGATCGCCAATCAGCATCGGCAGGCCGAGACCGGCGCATCGCGCTTCCAGATGGCGACGCTGCTGTTCGTCGCGATCGGCGCGCTCGCGATTGCGATTGGCGTGGCGGCGCGCATCGGTTTATCGGCGGCGCTGATCAAGCCGGTAAACGCGACGGTCAGGCACTTCGAGCGTATCGCCGCGGGCGACCTGACTGGGGCGATCCGCGTCAAGTCGCGCAACGAGATGGGGCAGTTGCTCGGCGCATTGGCGACGATGCGCGACGGCCTCGTCGAAACCGTGTCGAAAGTGCGCGGCAGCACGAGCGCGATCACGCAAGGCGCGAACGGAATCGCCTCGGGCAAGGCGGACCTCTCGTCTCGCACCGAACAGCAGGCGGCGGCCTTGCAGCAGACCGCAGCCAGCATGGAGCAGCTCTCGGCCACGGTGAAGCAGAACGCGGACAACGCGAAGCAGGCGAACCGTCTTGCGCAGGGCGCGCTCGACACCGTGACGCGCGGCGGTACCGTCGTCTCGCGCGTCACGCAGACGATGGACGGCATCACCGAGTCGTCGCGCGAGGTCGCGGAGATCATCGGCATGATCGAGGGCATCGCATTCCAGACGAACATTCTCGCGTTGAATGCGGCGGTGGAAGCGGCGCGCGGGTGAACAGGGGCGCGGTTCGCGGTGGTGGCCTCGGAAGTGCGCAGCCTCGCGCAGCACTCCGGCGCGGCGGCCAAGGAGATCAAGGAGCTGATCGGCGCGTCGGCGGCGAAGGTGGAAGAGGGCGCGTTGCTCGTATCGGACGCGCAGAAGACCATTCAGGAAGCGCTCGGTGCCGTGCAGCGCGTGACGGGCGTCATGCACGAGATCGAGGCTTCGGCACTCGAACAGAGCGACGGCATCGAACAGGTCAACAAGGCCGTTTCGCAGATCGACGAAGTCACGCAACAGAACGCGGCGCTCGTCGAGCAGGCCGCGGCTGCGGCGCGGTTCGCTCGACGAGCATGCGGTGACGTTGCGTGACGCTGTGTTGGTGTTTCAGGTCGCTGCGTGATTCGCAACTGAGGCGCGGGTCGGCGCGCCGCTATCGTTGAGCAATGTAGCGCCATAGCGCGGCGCAGTCCGCGTTCGTGGCTTCGTATTGCGGCATCGCTTTGCGCAACAGGATTTCGGCCGGGTCGATGCTCTTGCGGATCGCGCGGCCGAACGACGTTTCGTCGTAAGCGCTCGGCGGACCGCCGCGCCGGCTCGCCGTGCCCTGCAGTGCGTTGCCCATCAGCGCCCCGGCGCGAATTCGCCGCCGGCCGGTTTCACGTCCGTGTGACAGTTGACGCAGCGCGTGGTCCACGCGGGCAACGTACGGTCGTCGTCGCGCAGATGAGCCGGTATCGCGCGCTCTCCATTGAAGATCAGACAGCCTCTATCCGACGCATTGCAGGACTGATCGGCGTGCGCCGCGTGCGCGGCCACGATTACGATTAGCATGACGCCGGTCGTGGCGCGCGCAACGGCACGCTTGCCGATACGTTTGAACCACTCCGCCATCACTGGTACGCAGCGTGCGCGACACGCTCGGCACGCCGTTCGCGTTCAGCGCGAACAGCATGTAGTAACCAAGAATCACGGTGCCCGGATCGGCCGGAATGTTCAGCAGATATTCGCCGC
The DNA here is from genome assembly GCA_940747215.1 of uncultured Paraburkholderia sp. Taxonomy (GTDB): domain Bacteria; phylum Pseudomonadota; class Gammaproteobacteria; order Burkholderiales; family Burkholderiaceae; genus Paraburkholderia. Next base: position 51,467 of record CALNWS010000019.1, read on the forward strand.
CCGTGTCGACCGTGAACGTCAGCGGAATGCGCCGCTGCTCATTGTTCAGCGAGTGCGTGACCGACGACAGACGCATCAGCACGAACGCCTTGATGCCGCTGCTCGCCGTCACCGCGATCGACGTGCCGAGCGTCGCCGTGGTGGGCACGGCGCTCAGCGTTGGCCGCGTGGCCGCTGCGCCGGTTGCGGTGAGCAGATACGGCGGCGTGAGAATTTCGACGTTGGTGTGATTCGTCGTGCACGTCGAGCCGTACAGTCCGCCGCCGCCGCTTAGCACGCGTCCGTCCGGCAGCAACAGCGCGAAGCTGTGATACACGCGCGGCACGTGCGCTTGACCGGATCCCAGATTTCCGGCGTGAGCACGGCGGTGTCGTCCGAGAACGGCAGCGCGAAGGTCTGGCCGCCCACCACGACAACCTGGCCGTTCGGCAGCACCACGCTGTTTTTGAAGGCGCGTTGATAGCTCATCGGATCGCCCGACGTCCATTTCGACGTGGACGGCGTGTAAATGCTCGTCTTGTCGCTGCTCGAGCCGCCCATAACGTAGATGCGTCCGTCCGGCAGATTGACGATGCCCGGGCAGAACATGTCGTGGCCGGTGTTGGTCACGATCACCTGTTTGCTGGTTTGCGTGGTCGGATTGGAGACGGCGGTGTAGGTCTTGCCCGGCGTGAAATTGAGCGGGCTATCCGCCGACCAGACGAGCACCGTGCCGTCGGGCAAATTGGCGGCGGTGACCGGAATGATCGGCAGGTTGATCGGCGCGGTCCACTTCGACGGCAATGCGGTCGCCGCCTTGATGCCGTTCACCTGCCACGTTTGCGCCGTGCTCGCGTTGCAGGTCTGCTGCGTGATCTGCGAGCCGGGCGTCGTCATGCTTCCCGTTGTCAGACACAGACCGCTATTCGCGTTGACGATCGCGTAGCCCGCGCCTTGCGCCTTCAGCGTGTAGTCCTGGTTCGCGCCGCCCGTGCAGGTCCACGTGATGGCGGAAGCGCCCGGATCGAGCGATTCGGAATCGATGTCTGCGCCTCGATGTCTGTGCCTGTGTGCGTCGGCAACGCTGCGAACGGCGACGCGAGGGCGGTCCGCAACAGGGCGCGCAGGCACCTGTCGAACGTGCGGGAGTGCGCCCCGCGGGATAAGAGTCGTGACAACATGGTTCAGGTCTCCAGGCGTGCCGGCTTATACGCGTTCCAGTGCGTCGAGTTACGGCACAAACTTCGTCGGCACGGGGAAGACCGGCACTGCGCCAACGCAACATGCCGTTTGCGTCGAAGCAGTAGATCTGGGTTGAGTGATTAGCAATGTTTCCGAGCGGCAAACTGTTTCCGGCGAGCGCCGGCGTCGCGGCATTCCACGCGGGACCGGCCTGAAAGCGTTTTGAGCTAGTCGTGCAGCGCGGCAGGTGAATCCGACAACGGATCGATGCCGATGGAAAGCTGTTGAACCGGATGGCGCGCACGCACGGCCGACATACGCTCCTGCACCGTACTGAAAAGCGCGCCTTGCAGCGGACAGACCGAACTGCATCCGGTGTAAATCGATTGAAGCGCAGTCACGCGACGATTCAGCAGATCGCTCAACAAGCGCTTTCTGCCGGTCTGATCGATCAACTGGGCGTCCGCGAGCCGCACGGGCGGATCGACCGGCCCCATGCCCGCGTGTTGCGCGAACGAGGGTGTCGAAATGGCGGCGAATTGCGCTGACGCCATGCCGATCAGCAAGGCGCGTCGAACGCGTTGTCGAACAGACGGATGCTCGATGGAAGGCAGGCGCGTTTGCATGTTGTCGTCTGATCGGGATCGGCTCGCGGCCGGTGCGAAATTCGATTTAACGAGCGTCCCAACGGAAGCTCCACGTGGGCTGGAATGCTCTGGCTCGTCAATCAGTGGCCAACGCGAACGATTGTTATGTCGGTTGCGTCGGCTCGCTTATGGCATCCGCGCGTGTAAAAAGAAGATGCGACTGCCTTTGGAAACCCCAACAAAAAGATAGCCGACGGAAACGCTCGCGAAAGTGCCAAATGCAGGAGTCTGTGCGGTCGGCCACGTTCTCGTGACTTCTTTTGACAACCGCCGCACAGGGTTCACGAAACGAGGCTTGAAGGCCGCCTCATTTGCATGTAAATGCCTGCCTGAAGAAGCTCTCACACAGGTCGACCACGCTCTGCCGCGCGGCGGGATTCAGCACCCGTGGTCCATGTTCGGAATGATCATCGCGCTTGTATGCGAGAGCTTGTTGAGCCGCTTTCCGCCGGGTCCGAAGTGCATGCGCAATTCGTCGAGGCCGTGATCGAGCGGACTGAACAGGAGTCGCACACGTATGCCGCGCGCGTCGAGATCCTTCATACGACGGCGTGCACGCGCGCCCTTGTTGCTAGAGTTGGAACTCGCACCGCCGAAGAGCGACGAGGTCTTGCTCGCAACCGTGTCGACTGCATAACGTGTCAGCGTTCGCAGCACGGGGCGCAGACTCACTTCGCCGTGCAGCACCTGCGTCCATTTCCGCACACGGAACATCGCGCGGAAATGGACGCTTGTCGAACCCGCGCCGATGGTTGCGGCGTCACACATGCGAAAGCCTTCGGGGAAATCGAAACTCTGCAGATTTACTACTAGGAGCGCGGCCGCGACCGCGGGGTTCTTGGTGGCGGCGCGCAGGTCGAGATATGCGCCCGAGCAGATGCCGAACACGGTGACGTGCGGATGGCTACGCTCGACGGCCCAATCGACCGCGAGCGACGTGTCTTTGGCGAGCTGGTCGTAACTGAGCAGCGACGGATTCGCGACCGTGCCCGCGCCGCGGCTGTCGCCGATGCCGTGTGCGTCGACGCGCATGGAAGCGATGCCCGCGCGTGCGAGCGAGCGGGCGAGGTCCACGTTGAAGCGGCCGTCGCCGACGTGATGCGTGGCGGCGGTGTTGGCGATCATCACCATCGGCGAGCGCTCGGGATGATTCTCCGGTTCGCACAGCATCGCGAAGAGGCGGCCGTCGGCGAGTTCGACCGGCGTTTCGACCACGCCGTCGAGTCCTACCGCGCGGCGCGACGGAAGGCTGCTGCGCGACTTCCTGCACGAACCATTTTTCGATCGATTGCAATGTGGCTTCAGGCAACACCGCTTGCCAGGAAGGCTGCATCGCTTCGGGATACTCGGGAAACGGCAGCGAGTCGACGCGTGCGCCGAGCGTCGTATAAAGATTGCCCAGTTCGTAGCTCGGCCCCTGATTGAGCGCGTGCACGATCAGGAACTGGTTGGCCGGCGCTACCGTGACGCGGCGCAGATCGCAACGGTTCACGACGTCGATCGATTGACGGCAAAAGTGGTGGCCAATGACGTCGAATGCATGATCCGGCGCGCCATGGCTGATGATATGGCGGCTGGTCTTTTCGAACCACGCGCGTTGCAGAACGCTCATCTCACGCACGAACTGGCGTCCCACCACGACGGGTGCGATCAGTGCCAGCGTATCGACACGAGCGGTCTGCGCGGCCTGTACGGCGACCATCGCGCCGAAGCGGATGTCGATCATCGACACGCGTTCGACGCCCGTGCTTTCGCGCAGGAAGTTCACGGCTTCCACGGCTTCGCTTGCCCACTTGTCGGGCTCGACGGAACTTGCCCGTTTCGACGGAATCGCCGGTGCCGGCGTAGTCGAATCTCAGTACCGCGAAGCCCTGGTCTGCGAGGCGATCGGCGAGCGAGCGCATGGTTTGATGAAGCCACAACGCTTCATGCCCGAGCGGGCCGCAGATCACGATCCCCGATTTCCCGTTTTCGTTGGACTGCGACCCCGGTTCGTAAAGCCACCCTTTACGGGCTGCCCCACATCGTGAACACCGATCAAGGCCGCCAGTTCACGGCGGGCGTTTTCACCGAGGCTGTGCTGCGCCGGGACATCCGTCTTTCGATGGATGGCAGGGGATGCTGGCGCGACAACGTGTTCGTCGGGCGGGTGTGGCACAGCATCAAGTACGAGGAGTGTTACCTGAAGGCCTACGGGTTCTGTCAGCCATGCCCGACGCTCCATCGCCGAATACATCGGACTGTACAACCGGAAACGGCCCCATTCCAGCCTGGCAGACCGGATGCCGGATGAGGCATACTTCGCAACGCTGCCTGCGATCAGATCGGCAGCATGATCGCCCCGGCCGCTCCACTGATCCGGCTATCCAAATTCCCGCGACCACTTCTGCGTCACCCAACGCGACACGGTGAGGAAGTTCGTGATCCCCCGGTAAACTTTTCTAAAGATTGATGACTCTCGCAACCTTTGCTGAATAAAGGAGCGGTTCAGCTGATCAACAGGGTTCGCGCGGGTACTTCCTCGAGCCTTGCGTCGTCTCGACAAAGAAGAAAAAAGCTTGATAGAAATGCGATTAAAAATTTTGGTCCGTCATGCAAGGCTGACGGCGACGCTTTCTGGTCAGCGATGAGAAACGCGCCTGACGCTTGGCTCATTGCTCTCGTGGCAGTATTGAAATCGGATCGCTCTGGCATCGACAGTGAGGCGTGCTAAGTGGAAAGGTCGGTGGACGGAGTCGCGTCAACGGTTAGTTCTAAACCCGCGAGATGCCGACACAGTGTCCTTGGATGGACGCCGTAATTCGCGGCGACTTTACGTGCGCTCCATCCGTCGTTCTGCAATTGCATCGCCTCCTGACACTGGATTGATGTGAGCGACGGTTGACGCCCGAGTCGCTTCCCGCCAAACCGTGCTGCGGCCATGCCTGCGCGTGTGCGTTCGCTGATCAACGTTCGCTCAAATTCGGCAAGCGCGGCCATCAGATGAAAAATCAAGCGTCCGCCCGATGACGTCGTGTCGATGTTTTCATTCAGTGAGCGATTGAAAGCGAATTTCACGTCTGCCGAGTTGCTCAAGCAATGTGACCAGATGAACGAGCGAACGACCTAGACGGTCAAGTCGCCAGACCACAAGTTTTCCATCCGGTTTGAGCCGGCGCAGTGCTCGTTCCAGGCCGGGTCGGGAAGCCTGCGCGCTGGAGACTCCATGATCGGTATAAATCCGGACACATCCGGCAAGCTTGAGGGCATTTATCTGTAAAGCTAGGCTCTGCTCTTCGGTAGAAACGGGTGCGTATCCGATGATCAAGGCACACTCCTTATTTCAAGAAGGTTGCATCAACTTTCAAGGCAAGAGGGCCGGTGATTTGCATGGGAGCGGCGACCCGCGCAACCTGGCGAGTGGTCCCATGCATAACCGATGAATCTGTGATTTTAATTGCGTCTTCTAAAAAAACGGACGCGTTGCTTCGCCTGATGGTCTGATCAGTGCGCTTTTCGCTTATTTTTTTCGTATCGCAGCTAAGATTGAATAGTTGTCGCATAGCACACATCGTGTGCGTTGGCGGACGCCTGTGTTCCGCCTGGCTCCCGTCTCGTGACGGGATCTAACTAGAGGACGGCGGTGCGACGATGATGCTCGTCAGAGCACCCGTGCCTAACATTCATGTCACGCGCTGGTTGACCTTTTAGGGTCGTCGAAGCGCGCGCTCGTTCGTCAACGCCGCATTCACGGAACGTCCTTGGTTGTTGACCGCGCTTCATGCTTGAGCTCATTCAGACGGGTCAATCCGCGAAGCAGCGTTCGTCGATGGACGCCGTACTCTGCCGCAATCTCCCTGGCGCTCACCGTCCCACTGGTCAATCGATGCTCGGCGTCGCGCAGTTGTACAATGACAATGGAGAGCAACGGCTGACGACCTCTATCTGGCGCCCGGACACCCGGGCCGCCGCAATACCGGCTTTCGTGCGCTCGCTTTTCGTGCGCTCGCTGATCAGAGTCCGTTCGAATTCCGCGAGTGCCGCCCATCATATGGAACACGAGGCGCCCACCTGAGGAGTGCGTATCGATATGTTCAGTAATCGAGTGAAAGCCGACCTGCCTGCGGCCAAGTGTCTCCATCAAACGAACCAGGTGCACCAGTGACCGACCCAGACGGTCAAGCCGCCAGACCACAAGTGTGTCTCCGGCTTTCAATCGTGCCAGCGCGCGGTCGAGACCAGGCCGTGAACTGACGCTGCCGGATACGCCGTGATCCGTATAAATCTTCTCGCAACCGCTTCGCGTTAAGGCCTGAGTCTGCAGGTCGACATTCTGATCTCCGGTGGAGACGCGGGCATATCCAATCATCATTTTAAGAACCAACAAAAAGGCAGATGTCGCGTGCACATTCAAGCGTCTGAGTCCGCAACGGTTGCGGCATGGAGCGCGTGTAATGCCAGCCACACCGTTTATTGACAAAAGTGGTCACATCGCAAAGCTGAGAATCGACACGAGCGCCGCGGCCTCGCGCGGCTCGAAGCCCTGCACGTCGCGCAGCTAGGCACCGACCCACAGCGATTGCATCGCGTAAAAGACACCTTGCGTGACCACCGCGAACGACCCCATCTTCCAGAACGCGAGGCTTCGCAGAATCTGCAGCGTGCCCTTGAACTGCGCCGCGATGCTCTCCTAGTCGCGAACGTCGTCTGCGTCGGGCGCAATCGTCCACTGCGCAAACGCTACCAGCACCTTGAAAATGCCGAGGCCAACGCACACCGTCCGCCAGCTTTCGAAGCCCAGCATCCACGTGAGCGACGAGCCGACCACCACGCCGCCGAAGCCGCCCATCGCCATGACGAGACCGTTCATCAGCGGCAGGCGCGCCGCCGCAAAATGCTGCGTCAGCGCCTTGAACGCGCCGCCGAGACACACGGAGACACCAACGCCGATCAGGAGCCGCCCCACCATCATCGCGCCGACGCCATTCGCCGCGCCGAACACCCAGATGCCGAGCGCCGCGAACAGCAACATCGCCGCGGTTACACGGCGCGGGCCGTAGTGGTCGAGCAGAACGCCCGCCGGAATCTGCGCGCCGGCGAAGCCGAGAAAATAGAGACTCGTCAGCAAACCGAGATCGGCGGCCGACAAACCTAGGTCGTGCGTGATGAACGGCGCGAAGCCGAGATTCACGCCTCTAAAGGAAGAGATACGAGACGAAATAGCACGCCGAAAACAGCAGGAATACACGCAGTTGGGTGGGCGACATACGCTTTCTGATGGAGAGCTGCTCAGGTCAAGGCCAAGGTCCACACGATAAAGGAAATGCACTAGGCTTGCGCATGAACCCTTCTCGCAAACAACGGTGCTGCGAGACAAAACGAACGCACCAATGAAAAACGCCGTCACCCTGAGGTGACGGCGTTGAAGAAACACGGTGCGTGACCGGAGCGCAATTCATGCGCTGCCCCCGCAGCGCATGGGGTCACTACCGTGGAAAGTCGCTTTTGGTCTACTTACCCTTCTTCGCGTTGGCTGCGGTCTTCGGGCGGCCTTCAGCCGCAGCCTTCAACGCCTTGCCGGACGTGGATGCTACCACCTTCGTCACTTTGCCTTTGCTGGCAGTCGACGCAGTCGGCTTGCTGATCTTGCCCACCGGTTCCGCTACCTTGACAACCGGCGAGTGGCCACGACCCTTTTTCTTATCGTAGCGCGATTCGCTGCGCGTGTCCGCTACGCGGGTACCGACGATCTTCTGGACGCCGCCGCCTTGCACGTCGGTGGCGAGGCGCTCCGGACCCGGCTCGCTCGGCATGGCTTTGCCGACCGGCACGTGCAGCACGACCACCTGACCGCGCGAAACCTGATCGTGGCACGTACGGTTCCAGGCCTTCAACTGACCGACCGACACGCCGTAGCGCCCGGCGATCGCTGCCATGGACTGATTGCGGCGCACGCGAATCAGCATCTTGCGGGTGTCGGGGACGTCTGGCTCCATGGCCAGCACCGCGCTTTCGGCGACGTCGGCGCTGATGTCCTCGTCGTCGTCCGAACCGCGCGGCACGACGATCGTGGAACCCGGCTTCAGAAGCATGCCGACCGGAATCTTGTTCACTTCCATCAGCGTGTCGGCGTCCACGCCGATTTTCTGCGCGATTGCCGCGGGCGTGGCGCGCTGGTCGACCGTGTACGTGGTCCACGACGACAGCGAACCCGAATACGCCTTCAGGTTGCGCTCGAACGCGCTGGCGTTGTCGAACGGAAGCAGGATCTGCGGCTGCGTGGCGCCGAGAATCACCGGTTTGCGGAACGACGGGTTCAGCGAACGGAACTCCTCGGTCGAGAGGTTCGCGAGCTTGGTCGCCATGTCCACGTCGATGTCGTGCGACATGGTGACCGTGACGAAGTACGGGTGATTCGGAATGGTGGGCAGCGTGAGCCCGTACATTTGCGGGTTCATCACGATGTTCTTCACCGCCTGCAGCTTCGGCACGTAGTTGCGCGTCTCGTTCGGCATGCGCAGGCTGAGGTAATCGGTCGGCAGCCCGGCAGCTTCGTTACGCGCGATCGCGCGCTGCACATTGCCCTCGCCCCAGTTGTATGCGGCGAGCGCGAGCTGCCAGTCGCCGAACATGTCGTGCAGACGCAAGAGGTAATCGAGCGCGGCACTGGTGGAAGCCAACACATCGCGGCGCTCATCCTGCCACATGTTCTGCTTGAGGTTGTAGGTGCGGCCCGTGCCCGGCATGAACTGCCACATGCCGGCAGCCTTCGAGACGGACAACGCCTGCGGGCTGTACGCCGATTCGATGAACGGCAGGAGCGCGAGCTCAGTCGGCATGTTGCGCGCCTCGAGTTCCTCGACGATGTGGTACAGGTACTTCTGCGAGCGCTCGGTCATGCGCTGGACATAGTCCGGACGCTGCGCGTACCAGTTCACCTGTATGTCGACGAGGTCGGTCTGCAGGTCGGGCATCTGGAAATCACGACGAATACGGCCCCACAGATCGGCGTCGGCACTGGTCAGTTGCGTGACCGAACCCTGGTCGACGTTGATCGTTTCCTTGGCGGTGGCTGTCTTGCGAAGGGCGTCAGCGACGGCTTGCTGACTGGCGGGATTGGTTGCGGTGGTGGGGCTATTCGTTGTCGGTCCCTGGCTCGCGCAAGCGGCGAGTGTCAGGACCAGCAACGCACTAAAGATAAATCTCATGAACGTCTCGGCTTCCACAAGGGCTGGAATTTGCAGCCGATAGTACGAAACGGCGACGTTTACGTCAATCGGAAAGTAACGAAAAAATCAAGCAAATCTTAGGATTGGCGAATTTTTCCGATTTACTGGATGAGCAATGCCCGCAGCATTTTCCGCTTAACGGAAGCGGTTTTTCCATTCCCGCATGAGCGTAAAGGCGGCTAAACGGTCAGGCACCGCTTCGTGCAATTGCTCGCGCAACGTGGCCTGAACCGCGGCTTCGTCCGCACGCAGGAACGGGTTCACCGCGCGTTCGTGAGCAATCGTGGTGGGCAGCGTCGGCACGTTGCGCTCGCGCAGTTCGGTGGCCTTGTCGCGCCATGCCTGCAACTCCGCGTTATCCGGCTCGCAGGCAAGCGCGAAGCGGATGTTCGAGAGCGTGTACTCGTGCGCGCAGTGCACCTCGGTGTTGCCGGGCAGCGCGGCGAGCGCGTCGAGCGAGGCCAGCATCTGCTTCGGCGTGCCTTCGAAGAGCCGGCCGCAGCCGCAGGCGAAAAGCGTGTCGCCGCAAAAAACGTGGGGCGTGCCTTGCGGGTCGGCCGCCTGAAAATAGGCGATGTGACCGCTCGTGTGACCGGGCACGTCGAGCACGCTAAACTCGAGAGCAGGTGCAGCAATTTTCACGTGATCGCCATTTTCGAGACGCTGTGTGAGATACTCGATTGCCTCACCGGCGGGGCCGTACACGGGCACGGCTTGGCCTTTTAGCAGATCGGCCACCCCACCGACGTGGTCTTGATGGTGGTGCGTGAGTAAAATAGCGCTCAGCCGCCAACCCCGTTTCGCGAGATACGCACACACAGGGGCGGCCTCGCCCGGATCGACGGCAACCACGTCCACGTGGTGTCCGTCGGAAACGACCCAGATGTAATTGTCATCAAACGCCGGGACTGGTACGTACTCGAGCGCATTCATAGGCGACGCATTCTTTGGTATGACTGACCGAGCGATTATAGACTGGCCCACCTGGACCGACTCGCCACCCGGCCGATACGTGCTCGAGTGGGAGCAGACCCAGCTCGACCGCGTGGTGTCCGACGTGTTCGGCTACCACGCGCTGCAGCTCGGCCTGCCTCAGCTCGACGCCCTGCGTGAAAACCGCATGCCGTGCCGTGGCCTCGTGCTCGACGCGGCGAGCGGCGCGAGCGCGCCCTACGCTTTTCCACGCGCCGGCGGTAAGGCTGGCAACGGCAATGGAAGGGAAAACGATAACGGACTCGTCGGCAGCGCCGCCGTTGGCCGCGCGCTCAACGGCGGTGCGGCCAACGGCGCTTCGTCGCCCGCTACCGTTTCCGGTTCGCCCGCACCGGCCGGACGCAGCGCGGTCTGGTGTGATCTGCTCGACCTGCCGTTCGAAGCGCAGAGCGTCGACCTGATCGTGATGCCGCACACACTCGAATTCACGAGCGACCCGCACCGTCTGCTGCGCGAAGCCGAACGCATGCTGATGCCGGAAGGTCAGTTGATCATTCTCGGCTTCAATTCGCTCTCGCTGTGGGGCGCGCGGCAGTCGGTCGGCAAGATGACCGGGCGGCCGTTCGTGCCGTCCGCCGTCGATCTGATCGCCTTCACGCGTCTGAAAGACTGGATCAAGCTGCTCGGTTTCGACCTTGAACGCGGACGCTTCGGCTGCTATCGTCCGCCGCTCGGCAGCGACCAGTGGCTCTCGCGCTACGGCTTCATGGAAGCCGCCGGCGACCGCTGGTGGCCGACCTTCGGCGCGACTTACATGGTCAAGGCGATCAAGCGCGTGCGCAGCATGCGGCTCGTCGGCCCGCTGAAAGTGAAGAAACCTGTCCTCGCCGCGGGCCTCGCGCCCGCCGCCACTCCGAATACTCGCAACCACACTCAATGACCACCGACACCATCGACATTTACACCGACGGCGCCTGCAAGGGCAATCCCGGCCTAGGCGGCTGGGGCGCGCTGCTGCGCTTCGGCGCCCAGGAAAAGGAACTGTTCGGCGGCGAAGCCAACACCACCAACAACCGCATGGAACTGATGGGCGTGATCGCCGCGCTCGAAGCATTGAAGCGCCCCTGCAAGGCCGTCGTGCACACCGACTCGCAATACGTCCAGAAAGGCATCAGCGAGTGGATTCACGGCTGGAAGAAAAAAGGCTGGATCACGGCGGCCAAACAGCCCGTGAAGAACGCCGATCTGTGGAAGCGGCTCGACGCGCTCGTCGCCCAGCATCAGATCGAATGGCGCTGGGTGCGCGGGCATAATGGCCACCCGGAAAACGAACGGGCCGACCAGTTGGCCGATCGCGGCGTCGCGTCGCTCGCGGAAATCTGATGCGAGCGACGTCGCTGCCAGTCGCAATCATGAGCGTGGTGATGCCCGTCAAGCAGAACACGCAAGCACCCTTCACTTCCGCAGTCATTTTCTGAAGCAGAGTACCCCGACATGCGTCAACTGATTCTCGACACCGAAACCACCGGCCTGAATGCCCGCACCGGCGACCGCATTCTCGAACTCGGTTGCGTCGAACTGGTGAACCGCCGGCTTACCGGCAACAACCTGCATTTCTACATCAACCCCGAGCGCGACAGCGATCCGGGCGCGCTCGCCGTTCACGGCCTGACCACGGAATTTCTGAGCGACAAGCCGAAGTTCGCCGAGATCGCCGACCAGTTTCGCGACTTCATCGAAGGCGCCGACCTGATCATCCACAACGCGCCGTTCGACATCGGCTTTCTCGACTCCGAGTTCGCGTTGCTCGGCTTGCCGCCGGTAAGTAACTATTGTGGCGAAATCATCGACACGCTCGCGCGCGCGAAGCAGATGTTCCCCGGCAAGCGCAATTCGCTCGACGCGCTGTGCGACCGCTTCGGCATCAGCAACGCGCACCGTACGCTGCACGGTGCGCTGCTCGACTCGGAATTGCTCGCCGAGGTTTATCTGTCGATGACGCGCGGCCAGGAAAGCCTCGTCATCGCCATGCTCGGCGAATCGCATGGCGGCGGCGATGCGCACGCGCCGCGCGTCGCGCTCGGTTCGCTCGAACTCGTCGTGATTGCCGTGAGCGACGAAGAGAACGCCGCGCATCAGGCGGTGCTAGACGGTCTCGATAAGGCGATCAAAGGCACGAGTGTCTGGCGCACGGAACCCGCGCCCGCCGCGGATGAGCAAACCGCTTAAAAAGTACTGGACGCCTCGAAAATCCCTGACATAATTCGGCTCTCTTCGGGTGGTTAGCTCAGCGGTAAAGCACTGCCTTCACACGGCAGGGGTCACTGGTTCGATCCCAGTACTGCCCACCAGAATTTTGGTGTGTCGATCACCGAAGACAAAAGGGCTCACGCAGTGATGCGTGAGCCCTTTTCCATTTTGGCTTCTTCTGTTCCGCGCTGTTCGATCTACGCTGTTTCGGCCTCGCGTTCAGGCAGGCACACCGACATCGCCGTCAACTGCGAAACTTCGTACAATTGCAGCGGCTATACGCCGCTGATATAGTGGGCGCTCGGGCATTCGCCCCGTCCATTTTCTCTCCAACTTTTTCGACCTATAGGGAGGCGTCACATGTTCACCATGCACATTGCTTACCTTGGTATGGTCGCGCGATCGATTTTCCGACCTTGACTTCGCAGTACTAACGTTAGTCACCGCCGTAGCGCGAATGAGCGCCCAGCAAAATCGTCGCTCTAGTGGTCCCGCCTTCAGGGGCGTTCCACACAAAATCTCAGGCAGTCCCAGCTCTTCATGTCAGTGCGCTCGTCGCACTGCGTCGATTGTCTGTTCCTCTCGCTTCTGACTGGAACCCCGGTACGTGCATGCGTCGCCGGGTCATGGCAAATGACCAGAAAAACTCGACTTTCGCGGGCAATCCTTCAAGGACGTCCTCGGCTTCACTTTCCGGCACTGGGCTGAGCAGCCTTGGCGCGTCATCGTCATCATCGTGCTGGCGCTGCTCTCCGCGCTCGCCGATGTGCTCACGCCGATGTTCGCGGGCCGTCTCGTCGACGCTATCGCGTCGGGCGCGGCAAGCGATGCGCTCGCGTGGCATGCGGCGGTCACCGCCTTTGTCGTGCTGGCCGTGCTAGGACCCGGCGCGACGCTGCTGCGGCAAGGCGTCTACTTCAACATCATCCGCATGACGCTGAAGATGATGAGCGAGATCGCCGCGAACGCGTTCTATCGCGCGCAGCGTTTTTCGACCGACTGGCACGCCAACAGCTTCGCCGGCTCAACGGTGCGCAAGATCACGCGCGGCATGTGGGCGCTCGACCTGCTTGCGGATTTCGGCTAACGTAATCAGGGGTTCCGGTTGAACGTGATCGGTCATCTGCGCCCAGAGGTAACTCTTGGTTTCCGGTCGACGGCCCTTTTCCTTCAGCACCTGGAGTGTCGTCTCGTCGCAGTAGATCAGCTCGGCATCGAACAACGCATCGCGCATCAGGTTG
>CALNWS010000020.1 GCA_940747215.1 uncultured Paraburkholderia sp.
ACCAAGCAGTCCTCCGCATCCTGATCATGATCACCTTCACCATATAATCCATTGCCCGCGCAACGCCACCTTCCAAACTGATCACGGTCGCCAAAACGGCCTGATCACCATCACCGAAATCCGCACTGATAGCGATGAACCCATTTGCCTGAAGCCACCGCCGCATCGAAATTGCCCTGCTTGAAGACCTTGCCGGCTTCGTCGTCGCTGGTCCAGTTCGACGCGGATCATGTCCGTGCTCGCGGTGGCGAACACGAGCGGCGCGCAGAACGTCATCCTGTCGCCGACATTCACGCAGCCGCGCCGGCGCTCCACACGAGGCCCACGGCCGATTGCAGCGTGCGCGGCGTGCAGTCGTCGCCGACCTCCTGCATCGGACCGCCGTCGCCGGTTGCGAGCGCGTCGAGGCCCGTCTATTCGTTGAGGATTTCACGCGCGCGCGGCACGTCGTCGTTATTCAGCGCGAGATGGATGTCGGTAAAGTGTAATGGCTGAACTGGCGGAAGCCGAGTGTGAAGTACAGCACCGCGACGTTCCACAGGAACGCGAGCGCGAAGTGAATGTGATAAAGCACGTAGTAGACGAGCTCGACGACCAGCGTCCACGGCACCACCACGACGAGCCAAGCGAGCAAACCGTGCTTGGGCTTGCCGGCATCGAATCCGTGCGCCGCCCTAGTAGCGGAACACCCGCACTTCGTGATGCGCGGGGTTCATCAGAAACGCGAGCGGCACCTCGAAGGCTTCGGCCACTTCGACAGAATCGACCGTCAACGTGAAAGGCGGATGTACGAGACCGATAACGGGTGTCACGCGAAAGCCGGTGCCGGTCAGATAGTCGGGCAATGCGCCAAGAATTTCGACTCGCGCCGGATCGAGGCCGACCTCCTCCTGCGCTTCGCGCAAGGCGGTGGCGTTTGCATCGGATGGTTCATGGCGGCCGCCGGGGAAACTCACCTAGCCGGCGTGGTCGTTGAGATGGTCGGCGCGTTGAGTCAGCAGCACGGTCAGGCCGTGTTCGCGCACGACGAGTAGCACGAGTATGGCGGCAACGCGCGGATCGACGTGCTTGTCGCGCCAAGGCGCTTCGACGATCGGTTCGGGCGCCCACGCGAGACGTTGCTCGAGCGTGCACGCAGGCGCGTCTGGCATTAGACGCGCGCGGCGGCCCGGCGGCAAATCGGCGCCTGTCTCTTCGACAGGTAGAGTTTCGGGCTCAAAGACAGGGCGGATCAACGGGTCTCTCGAATGAGCGTATTAGGAACATACTGCTATTTTGACTTGGCAAACAAAAAAGAGCACCCGCGAGGGTACTTTTTCTTACAGCATTTACGCTTGGGAAGCAGCGTGGCCTTTCGAGACCAGCTTTTCCTTGATTCGAGCCGACTTGCCCGAACGGTCGCGCAGGTAGTACAGCTTCGCACGACGCACATCGCCACGACGCTTCACGACGATGCTTGCCAGCAGCGGCGAGTACGTCTGGAACGTACGCTCGACGCCTTCGCCCGAAGAAATCTTGCGGACGATGAACGACGAATTCAGACCACGGTTACGCTTGGCGATCACGACGCCTTCGTAAGCCTGAACACGCTTACGCGTACCTTCAACCACGTTCACGCTGACAATCACCGTATCGCCGGGAGCGAATTCAGGGATGGTCTTCTCGCCGAGAGAGCGCGCGATTTCTTCCTGCTCGAGTTTTGCAATCAGATTCATTACTGACTCCTAGATCCATCTTGTCGGTGTTCGTACCTGCCTTGCGCTTGATTGTTGCGCTCGGCTACGGCCCCGATAGAGGATGGGTTCACATCTGGCGCCGCACACGCATGTACGACACCGCCTGGTGTCCGCTCGAAAGACCGAGAGCGTTAAGCCTTCGACTCTTCTTTTGCGAGACTTGCGAGCCATGCCTCGTCGGCACAGCTCAACATCTTGTGCCTTCTGGCCTTCACGATCAGATCGGGCCGCTTGCTCAACGTGTTGCGCAGAGCTTCCCGCCGACGCCATGCCTCGATTTCCGCGTGATGGCCGCCGAGCAGCACATCGGGCACACGCACGCCGTTATATTTCTCCGGACGCGTGTAATGCGGACAATCCAGCAGAACGTCGACAAAACTGTCCTGCACCGCCGATTGCGAGTCGTTCAGAACGCCCGGCAATTGACGCACGACGGAATCCATCAACGCCATGGCGGGCAATTCGCCGCCAGACAGCACGAAGTCGCCGAGACTGACTTCTTCGTCGACGACACGATCGAGCAGACGCTGGTCGATCGCTTCGTAGCGCCCGCACAGCAGAATGAGACCGGGCTGCGCCGCGAACTGCATGACGCGTTCGTGATTCAACGTAGCACCTTGCGGCGACATCATCACGACACGCGGTGAAGCAATGCCCTGCTCCGCCTGCGCTGCTTTCGCCGCGCCGATCGTGTCTTCCAGCGGCTTGGCCAGCATCACCATGCCGGGGCCGCCGCCGTACGGACGGTCGTCGATCGTGCGGTAGTTGTCGGTCGTGAAATCACGCGGATTCCACGTCCGCAAACCGTAGCGCTCCTGCTTGGCCGCCCGGCTGGTGATGCTCCAGTCGGTTAGCGCGCGGAACATTTCAGGAAAGAGCGTGACGACATCGAACTGCATCGCTCTCTCCAGTCAGCGAAAATTTAGTAATCGGCTTCCCATTCGACGATGATCTGTTTCGCCAGTTGGTCGACCGCTTTGACAAGGACACCGACGAACGGGATCAAACGTTTGCCAGTTACCGGCTTGCCATTTTTGTCGCTAGCCGGATATTCGATACGCAACACCGAGTGCGCACCGTTGTCGATCATGTCTGCAACCTTGCCGAGATGGACTCCGGCAACGTTCACCACATCCAAGCCGAGCAAGTCGACCCAATAGAACTCGTCGGCTCCGAGAGCTGGAAATTCGCTGCGGCTGATATACACGCGAGTGCCGCGCAATGCATGCGCCATATCGCGCTCGGACACACCGCCCAGATGGGCTACCACACTGTCGCTATGCGTTTTCGCCTGCAACGCAGGCGCCGAGTTGCGCTCTTGACCTCTGAGAAGCCACCACCGCTTCGCGCTTAGCAACGCGTCGCCGCCATGGCCGGCATCCGCGTGGGCGGCCACCTTGACCCAGCCTTTGAGGCCGTAAGCGTCGACGATTTTGCCGACTTCGACCGCATCGGCCGGCCAGCTTTCCGCCGTTTCCCCGCGCATTTCTGCGGGCTCGGAACCAGCGGCTGATACATTGGCTTTCGCCTTGCCTTCGGCTTTTACGACCGGCTTGCGGACGAATGCACCGAATGGCGCCTGATCAGACGTCTTCGCGCGCGGGGCTACCGCTTTCGTCTTAACGCGACCTGAACTACTGGAATTCACGCTCAGACATAAGAGAACCTCGCTGCCAACTTCGACGCCTGTTTCAGCAACACTACTCGCGCATCGGACTGCTCACTCATACCACGCGAGCCGCCGGCCAAACCGACGACGCGATATATACGCATGCTAGGTACCATTAAGCGGCCGGCTGCGCCTTTTGCGCTTCTTTCACGAGACGCTGAACGGTCGGCGACAGTTGTGCGCCAACACCTTGCCAGTACGTCAGGCGATCTTGAGCGATACGGAGTGCTTCGCCCTTCGTAGCGACCGGGTTGTAGAAGCCAACGCGCTCAATGAAGCGGCCGTCACGACGGTTACGCGAATCGGTTGCGACGATGTTGTAGAACGGGCGCTTCTTGGAGCCGTCACGAGCCAAGCGGATGATGACCATACTAGAATCCTTGAAAGTCGGGGGTTCGGAACAACTTAAATATACGATTATAGCGGGAAACTGACACCATAACAAACACTTACCGCGATAAACTGAGTGACTGGGTTGCGTCGGCCATACAAACGGCGCGCCGTGGTGACGCCCGAACGCCCGAACTACCTGACGGAACGCCTGTGAAACTCTCAACTTCAACTGCGTTTTTTGCCGCGTCCTTTTCCGCTTCGACAGCTCGCGCCTCGCGCTTTCTGGGCTTGCTAACGTGCTCAGTCCGCAGGATCGCGCCCTCTATCGTGCCTTTTCTCGCGACGCTCTGGGCGTTCTGCGCCACCATGCCGGCGCTCACAGCTCCGCCAATCGATCGCATCAAATTGCCGCCCAGCTTTCACATCGAAGTGTTGTCCGATGAAGTGCCGAGCGCGCGCCATGACGCTTTCGCCGAAAAACATTCTCTATTTCTAATATAGACAGCTTTGACGGTCACGTCTATGCGCTCGAACTGCAAAACGGGCGCGTCAACGAGCGCCATTTGATTGCGTCGGGACTCGAAAGCCCGGCGGGCGTCGCATGGCGTGACGGCGCGCTGTATGTGTCGGCGGTATCGAAAAATTCTGCGATTCGATGCGATCGACACCCATTTGAGCGATCCGCCCAACCCGTCGTCGTCACCGACAAACTGCCGACCGAGACGCATCACGGCTGGAAATTCATCGCGTTCGGCCCGGACGGCAAGCTGTACGTGCCGCAAGGCGCGCCGTGCAACGTCTGCCTGAAGAACCGCAATCGTTATGGACTGATCGGCCGGATGGACCCGGACGGCAGTCACTATGAAGTCGTGGTGCGCGGCATCCACAACTCCGTCGGCTTCGCCTGGCAACCGACGACGCACGATTTGTGGTTCACGGACAACGGCCGCGACCTTCTCGGCGACGACGTCCCGAGCGATAAGCTCAACCGCGCGCCAGCATGGACTTCGGCTTCCCCTTCTGCCACGGCGGCGACACGCTCGACCCCGAGTTCGGCAAAGGCCATTCGTGCAGCGAGTTCACGCCGCCCGCGGTCAAACTGGGCGCACACGTGGCCGTGCTCGGCATGCGTCTCTATACCGGGTCCATGTTTCCGGCCGAATACCGGAACAACATCTTCATTGCCGAACACGGTTCGTGGAACCGCAGCAAGAAGGTTGGCTACCGCGTGGTACGCGTGGTGACGAACCCTGACGGAAGCAACGCGCGCCAGGAAGTTTTCGCTGAAGACTGGCTGCAGCCCGACCGGGACCAGTGGGGCCGCCCGGCCGACATACTTCCGCTGCCCGATGGCTCTCCATTCCTCTCTACTCTACTCATTAGCGACGACTTCGCGGGCGCCGTCTATCGCGTGACCTATTCGGTGCCGTGAAGCTCGCGAGCGGTGGCTCGGCGGACCAACATGCGCTAGCAACGACTCACCGCTAGTGCAAAAGCCACCAATCGGCGATCACACCCATCAAGCCATTCACGAGCGCCCGCTATAATGCGCTCGTGAACCACATGTCCACCACAGCGCGACAAGCGCAGAATGCGCGAAGGTCCGCACCTCGGTGCGCCGCTCCTTTCGACCGCCTGTCACCCTGATCTCGCCCACTACATGTCCACTCTTGTTTCGACTCCGACGCCTTTCAGATCCAAGACCATCACCGCCGCGCTGGCCTTCTTTTTAGGCTACCTCGGCGCGCACCGCTTCTACCTGTACGGCAAGCGCGACATGTACGGCTGGGCTCACATCGTTGGCATTCTGCTCGGCATTCCCGGCACCATGCTCGTGGTCGCGAGCGAGCGCACGTCGACACTCGGCTGGATGCTCGCATTCCCGGGCGCCGTTTCACTGTTTGCCGCGTTTCTCGCCGCCATCGTTTATGGTCTGCGCCCCGATGAAAAATGGGACGCGCAATTCAATGCCCATTCGCAACGCAAAAGCCAATCGGGTTGGACGGTCATCTTTATCGTGATTTTTTCGTTGCTGATCGGCGCCTTCCTGTTGATGACCTCGCTCGCGATCTCCTTCCAGACATACTTCGAAAGTCAGGTGCAGGCTGCCAAAGAACTCTCGCAATAAACACAGCGCGTATCGCTAGAACAGGTTGAGCTGCGGATTGACCTGCGCCGGCGTTTCAGTTGCCGCCGCCGACGGTTCGATCCGCCGGAAGTGTCACATATCGAGAATGCCGCGATCGCGCTAATTGAACCCTAACCGCCGCACAGCATTGTGGAAGCGCTGCTTGAGCAGATCGGCCCACAAACCCTTGCCCTTCATACGTTTCGCGAACGACGAGTCATAGTCTTTCCCGCCACGCATATCCCGCACACGCTTACAGCACGCGTTCCATATCGGGCTCGGTGACGAACGGAATAACCGGTGCGATGCTGACGCCCACCGGAATGCCTGCCTCGCTCAACGTCTTGATGGTGCGCAAGCGACGCGACGGCGCAGCCGCACGCGGTTCGAGCGTGCGTGAGATTTCCGAATCCAGCGTGGTGATGGTGATGACGGCGACCATGAACTGCCCGCGCGCCGCCATGGGCGCCAACAGGTCGATATCGCGTTCGATTAACGACGACTTCGTGATTGCCGCGAACGGATGATTGCGCTTGCTGAGAATTTCGACCACCCGCCGGGTAAGTTGCATGTCGCGCTCGACGGGTTGCCACGCATCCATATTCACACCAAGCGTGATGGGCTCCGGCACGTAAGAGCACTTCGACAACTCTCGCTCCAGCAACTCCGGCGCATTGATCTTCGCGTAAATGCGACTCTCGAAATCGAGCCCCGGCGACAAGCCCAGATAGCTAGCTGTGCGTAGGCCGCGCGAAGCAATAAATGCAGCTGTGTTCACAGCCACGATACGGGTTCAACGAGACGCCAAATGGAATATCCGGCGAAGCATTGCACGTGAGAATGCTTTTGACCCGCTCTTCGAACACCTGAGTGCGCAGCACCTTGGGTTCGTCGCCCTCTTCTTCGGAGACCGAAAGCCAGCCGTCGTCCACCGCTTCGCGTTGGTCGACTTCGTAGGCCCCTGGAGGTTACCGCGCCGCACCCTTCGCGAGGCGCGGGCGGCGCGATGGAATACTCGGGCACTGAATCTTCGGCAGGGTCGAAATGAGAGTGAGCCACGGCAAATGAACAGAACAACGTAAGCACTGTATATTTATACAGTGCTTACGTTGTTTGTCGAGTCCGTTTTTACGTGCCGTCAAGGCCTCAAGCCGGGCGGATTACACGCTCAATAGCCCACCGCGATCGTCAGCGTTTCCTTGATCTCTTCCATTACGACATAGCTCTTCGACTGCGCCGCGCCGGGCAACTGGAGCAGGATGTCGCCGAGCAATTTGCGATAGTCGGCCATTTCGCCGATCCGTGCCTTGATCAGATAGTCGAAATCGCCCGAGACTAGGTGGCATTCCAGCACCTCGGGAATCTTCTGAACCTCGCGGCGGAACTGGTCGAACATATTGCCGCTCTTGTGATCCAGCGTGATCTCTACGAAAACCAGCAGCGCCGCACCCAGTTTGGCGGGATTCACGCGTGCGTGATAACCGGTGATTATGCTGTCACGCTCCATGCGTTTCACCCGCTCGATGCACGGTGTGACCGACAGCCCGACCTGTTCCGCTAGGTCTTTCATGGCCATGCGTCCGTCTACCTGAAGCAGGCGCAGGATCTTGTGATCGAGCTTATCGAGGGCTCGAACGGGTTGGCGCTGTGTTCGCATGGTGTTTTTGCTGAATTTTCTGAAAATACAATAACAAAACCTGCCTGACTGTTAATATTATAGTCTTTAATATTGTGTGAGTCGCCTCCCCTCCTCCCTGGAGCAGCCATGCGAGTCGTCGCGTTTTGGGCGGTGGCGTCGTCGGAGTGACGAGTGCGTACTATCTGGCGCGTGCAGGTCACGAAGTGATCGTGATCGGTCGCGAGGCCGGCCCGGCGCTCGAGGCCAGTTTTGCCAACGCGGGACAGATTTCTCCCAGCTATGCGTCACCCTAAGCCGCGCCGGGCGTGCCGTTGAAGGCTGTCAAATGGATGTTCCAGAAGCATGCGCCGCTCGCCATCCGCCTCGACGGCACACAATTCAGCTCCAGTGGATGTGGCAGATGACGCAAAACTGCACGTCGTCGCGTTATGCGGTGAACAAGGGCCGCATGGTGCGCCTCGCCGAATACAGTCGCAGATTGTCTGTAGGTGCTGCGCGCTGAAACCGGCATTCAATACGAAGGCCGCACGGGCGGTACGTTGCAAGTGTTCCGCACGCAACAACAAATTCGACGGTGCCGTGAAAGACATCGCCGTGCTTCAGGGAGCGAACGTGCCGTATGAACTGCTCTCGCCTGCCGAACTGGCGAAAGCCGAACCGGCGCTCGCCGCTGTTTCTCACAAACTGACTGACGGGTGGCCTGTGCCTGCCGGACGACGAAACCGGCGACTGTCAGATGTTCACCACGCGCCTCGCCGCGATGGCCGAAGAACTCGGCGTGAAATTCCGCTACAACACGCCGATCGACGCACTCGCCGTGGCCGGCGACCGCATTGCCGGTGTGCAGTGCAATGTGGGTGTGCAGTGCAATGTGGCAGCGAAATGGTGCGCGCGGATTCATTTGTCGTGGCACTCGGTTCCGTATTCCACGAACTTCCTGTCCGGCCTCGTCAAGATTCCAGTGTACCCGCTCAAGGGCTATTCGATCACCGCGCCGATCGTCAACGAAGCAACCGCGCCGGTTTCCACTGTGCTCGACGAGACATACAAGATTACGATCACCCGTTTCGACGACCGGATTCGCGTCGGCGGCATGGCGGAGATCGTCGGTTTCGACAAATCGCTGCGGCAAGCGCGCCGCGAAACGCTCGAACTATGCGTGAACGACTTGTTCCCCGGCGACGGCGATACGTCAAAGGCAAGCTTCTGGACCGGCTTGCGCCCGATGACGCCGGACGGCACGCCGATTGCCAATCTGTACCTGAACACGGATCACGGCACGCTCGGCTGGACGATGTCGTGTGGATCGGGTCAACTGCTGGCAAACGTGATGTCGGGCAAGCAGCCCGCAATCGCGTCAGAACTGATCTTCCGACAGCGCCAGCACGCTTTCGTCGCCCTTTGACGATCGACGCTTCCAGCGCCGCGGCCTGCGGCAGCACATGTTCCGCGTAGAACTGCGCGGCCGCAATCTTCGCGCCGTAGAACGACGAATCTTCGTCGCGTTTGGCATTGGCCACGAGCAGCGCGCGCCATTTGCCAGGCCGCCCAGCATGATGCCCGCGAGCTCCAGATACGGCACGCTGCCCGCGAACACCGCATTCGGGTCGCTCTTCGTATTCTCCACGACAAAATCGACCACCTCGGTCAGGCCGCGCATGGTTGCGAGCATGCGGCGCACGTCGGGATGCTGGATGATCGCGACAGACTGGTTGACCGAACCATCGACCGGTCGGCTTTGCACGCGGTCTTTCGCGTACGCCACGGCTTTCTGATACGCGCCGCCCTGCATGCCCACGGCAAAACGCGCTGCGTTCATCATGATGAACATGTATTCGAGGCCGCGATTCTCCTCGCCGATCAGATGACCGATCGCGCCGCCGTGATCGCCGAATTGCAGCACGGCCGTCGGGCTCGCCTTGATGCCAAGCTTGTGTTCGATCGACACGCAATGCACGTCGTTACGCTCGCCGAGCGAACCGTCTTCGTTGATCAGAAATTTCGGCACGATGAAAAAAGCGAAATGCCTTTCACGCCTTCGGGAACATTCGGCGTGCGCGCCAGCACGAGATGAGCGATGTTCTTCGCCATGTCGTGCTCGCCCCACGTAATGAAAATTTTGGTGCCGAACAGTTTGAACGAACCGTCGCCCTGCGGCTCGGCGCGCGTGCGCACCAGCGCGAGATCGGAGCTGGCCTGCGGCTCGGTAAGATTCATCGTCCCGGTCCATTCACCGGAAATCAGCTTCGGCACGTAGGTTTGCTTTTGCGCTTCGCTGCCCGCGGTGAGCAGCGCCTCGATCGCGCCGTCAGTGAGGAGCGGGCACAAAGCGAACGACAGATTCGACGCGTTCAGCATTTCCACGCACGGCGTGCCGATCAGCTTCGGCAGGCCTAGCCTTCATAGTCGACCGGATGCTGCACGCCTTGCCAGCAACCTTCGCTGAACTGACGGAACGCGTCCTTGAAACCGGGCGTCGCGGTCACGACGCCGTCTTTCCACGTGCTCGGATTCTTGTCGCCCTCGACATTCAGCGGCGCCAGCACTTCGCCGCACAATTTCGCCGACTCCTTCGAGCACGGCCCGCGCCGTGTCGAGATTCGCGTCTTCGAAGCCTAGCAGCGTCGCGATATGGTCGAGGCCGGCCAGTTCTTTCATCACGAACAACATGTCCTTGATGGGTGCCGTATAGCTCATTTCGGTTCTCCTCCTGTCTCGATATCTTGATGTAAAAAGGGTGCCGGACTTGATCGGTCCTGCGCCCTTCATGTGCTGCCAGGCGCCATTCACACGGCGCGACGATCTCGCCAGAGCTCTTAGCCGAGCTCTTTGACGAGCTCCGGCACGACCGTGAACAGATCGCCCACGAGGCCATAATCAGCGACGCTGAAAATCGGCGCCTCTTCGTCCTTGTTGATCGCGACGATGACCTTCGAGTCCTTCATGCCGGCCAGATGCTGGATCGCACCCGAGATGCCGACCGCCACATACAGTTGCGGCGCAACGATCTTGCCGGTCTGGCCGACCTGATAGTCGTTCGGCACGAAGCCCGCGTCCACCGCCGCACGCGATGCGCCCAACGCCGCGTTCAGCTTGTCCGCCAGCGGTTCGAGCACCTGCGTGTAGTTCTCGCCGTTGCCGAGACCACGGCCGCCCGAGACGATGATCTTCGCCGACGTGAGTTCCGGACGGCCTAGCTTCGTCACTTCACGGTTCACGAACTGCGAGATGCCGCTGTCGGCCGCTGCTTCGATTTTCTCGACCGATGCACTGCCGCCTTCGGCTGCAACTGCGTCGAAACCCGTCGTACGAACCGTGATGACCTTGATCGGGTCAGCCGATTGAACGGTTGCGATTGCGTTGCCGGCGTAGATCGGGCGCTCAAACGTGTCGGGCGAATCCACTGCCGTGATGCCGCTGATCTGCGCGACATCGAGCTTTGCGGCGATACGCGGCGTGATGTTCTTGCCGTAAGCCGTTGCCGGTGCGAGGATGTGCGAATAGTCCTTCGCAATGTTCAGCACCGTTGCCTCGACGTTTTCGGCGAGACCGGCTTCGAGTTGCGGCGCGTCGGCCAGCAGAACCTTCGACACACCCGCGATTTTCGCTGCTGCGTCTGCTGCCACCTGTGCGTTGTGACCTGCCACCAGCACGTGCACGTCGTCACCAATTTTCTGCGCCGCTGCAATCGTGTTC
Organism: uncultured Paraburkholderia sp.; assembly: GCA_940747215.1. Lineage (GTDB taxonomy): Bacteria > Pseudomonadota > Gammaproteobacteria > Burkholderiales > Burkholderiaceae > Paraburkholderia. The sequence continues at coordinate 11,202 of CALNWS010000020.1, forward strand.
AGCGTCGCGGCCTTGATCGACGCGTTGTCGTGTTCTGCAATTACCAGATTCGTCATTTCTTCATTCTCCTGTCGACCAGCGTTAGCGCTTTAGCGCTTATCTGGTCTCATCCTAGTGATCACAGCACCTTGGCTTCGGTCTTCAACTTCTCGACCAGCGTCTTCACGTCCGGCACCTTCACACCGGCGGAGCGCTTCGGCGGCTCGGCGACTTTCAGCGTTTTCAGACGCGGCTTCACGTCGACGCCCAGATCTTCAGGCTTGATCGTTCCCAGCGGCTTTTTCTTGGCCTTCATGATGTTCGGCAGCGTGACGTAACGCGGCTCGTTCAGGCGCAGGTCCGTCGTGACGACAGCAGGCAACTTCAAAGACAGCGTCTCAGCACCGCCGTCCACTTCGCGCGACACGGTGGCTTTACCGTCGGCGACCACGACCTTCGACGCGAACGTTGCCTGCGGCAGGCCTGCCAGCGCAGCCAGCGTCTGGCCGGTCTGGTTCGAATCGTCGTCGATAGCCTGTTTACCAAGAATGACCAGTTGCGGCCGTTCCTTGTCGACCAGCGCCTTCAGCAGCTTGGCGACTGCGAGCGGCTGCAGGTCTTCAGCGGATTCGATCAGGATGGCGCGGTCTGCGCCGATGGCGAGCGCCGTGCGCAGCGTTTCCTGCGACTGCGTAACGCCTGCCGACACGGCGATCACTTCCGTCGCCACGCCTGCTTCCTTCAGACGCACGGCTTCTTCAACCGCGATTTCGTCGAACGGATTCATGGACATCTTCACGTTCGCGATGTCGACGCCCGTGCCGTCCGACTTGACCCGGACTTTCACGTTGTAATCGACCACTCTCTTCACTGGCACTAGGATTTTCATGCACACGCTCCAAAGTTACGAATACGTCAACCCGACGAACATTATAACGACTGCCCTCATGGCAGCCCTGTCGCGGGTGCTCTAGCAGGAGGATAGCGCCCCTCTGCGGCGTGACGGCAATAACGAACGATTGTTCCATTTTAACGTCGAAAAAACCCGGGCGACAACCCCGGGTTTCCGACTTTCGACTCTAATTTTTCATTGCCGTCGTGATTCTTTCAAGCTTCGCCGGTTTCGGGCTGCATGGCAGGCGCTTTTCACAAGTGCTCTTAACGCCGTCCGTCACCTGCTCAGCACGTTTGCGCATTACCACGCGGTGATAACGGAACCGCCAAACTTGCTCTAAATGGACTGCTTTACTTCCGGCGAATGGTACGCGGCAACCAGTTTGGCAACCCACGGCTTGTTCCGGTCGGCCTCGCGAATCGCGATGATGTTCACGTACGGACCCTTCGGATCTTCGACTGCGATCGCGTGCGTCCTGCTTCGGCTTCAGGCCAGCTTCCATCGCGAAGTTCGTGTTGATCGCGGCGGCGTAGACGTCATTCAGCGAACGCGGAATCTGCGCCGCGTCCAGTTCCACGATCTTCAGCTTCTTCGGGTTCTCGGTGATGTCGAGCGGCGTGGCCTTCAGGCCCGCGTCGGCGCGCAGCTTCAGAAGACCCTGCTTCTGCAGCAGCAACAGTGCCCGGCCGCCGTTGGTCGGATCGTTCGGCACGGCGATTTTCGCGCCCGGCTGCAGTTCGGCGAGCGACTTTACTTTCTTCGAATAGATGCCCATCGGGTACGTAACCGTGTCGGCGATACGGATCAGCTTGTAGCCGCGGTCTTCACCTGCGCTTGCAGATACGGGTCATGCTGGTAGCTGTTCGCGTCCAGATCGCCGCGCGCGAGCGCCGCGTTCGGCTGCACGTAATCGGCAAATTCGACGATCTTGATGTTCAGACCGTTCTTCGCCGCGACCGATTTCATCACTTCCACATGATCTGCGCGTGCGGACCGCCGGTGACACCGACCTTGATCGTGTCTTCGGCCTGAGCGGCCGTGGCGAACAGCGACGCGGCGCCAAGCGCGGCCACCAGCTTGAGAATAAAACGACGTTGCATAGTAAAGCTCTCCAGAACCTGATCGAAGCGCGCCCATCGACACCTCGCGCCCGGCCTGCGATGGCGGGCGCGACGATCCGGAAATGTTCCGGATACTTGCCGCTGGGTTCAGCGACTTCTGTTTTTATTTATGGCTCAAACGACGCACGAGCCAATCCCCGAACGACTGCACCAACTGCACAAACACAATAAGAATGACGACGACCGTCAGCATCACTTCCGGCAGGAAGCGCTGATAACCGTAGCGAATACCAAGGTCGCCTAGACCGCCGCCGCCAATCGCGCCGGCCATCGCCGAATAGCCGACCAGCGAGACGAACGTGATCGTCAGCCCGGCAGCGATTCCGGCAGCAGCACCTTGAAGACGATCTGGCCGGTGGTCGCGCCCATCGCCTGGGCGACTTCGATCAGCCCGCGGTCCACTTCGCGCAACGCCGTTTCGACGAGACGCGCGATGAACGGCGCGGCGGCGATCGTGAGCGGCACCACGGCCGCGGCCGTGCCGATCGACGAACCCATGACGAGCCGCGTGAACGGAATCACGGCGACCAGCAGAATGATGAACGGCGTCGAACGCACGGCATTGACGATCACGCCCATCACGCGATTCACCGCGATGTTCTGCAGCACGCCATTGCGGTCCGTCAGGTACAGCAGGACGCCCAGCGGTAAACCGATCGCCGCGCCGACCAGTCCGGAAATGCCCACCATCACGAGCGTGCTCTTGCCCGCGCCGCTTCGGCCGATGATGCCGAACACCTCGCCTGCCGGAATCGACAGATTGACGTTGTGCAGCGCCTCGACCCAGCCCCGGGGTCCGGCAAACCGCTGGGAAATGTTGCGTATTTCGATCATTAAAAAACGAAACGGCGGAGTTCGCCGGCGAGCGTCATGCGCCCCCGACAGCCGGCCGCCGTTACTTTTATTGGGATTTGAGGCCGTAATTCTACCGCAGGCACAACATTCAATTTTAGAATCATTTTATACATTTTAATAACTTTATAGAATTATAGGATTACCCGAAAGGCGGTGCCTGCTCGGGCAGCTATGCTCGGCGGAACAAAAAACGAGATAAACGGCAACCACTTCAGGACGACGACGCCTTTATGGAGACAATCCGACCTAGCAACGTCCGGCCGATTTCCGGCGCGAGGAAAGGCGCCGCAGCGCGCCACAGTCGCGCTGGTGCACGGCCTCGCGGAACACGCGGGACGCTACGCCGCGCTCGCGGACCGGCTGAATTCGGCGGGAATCGAACTCGTCGCGATCGATCTCCGTAGCCACGGCGAAGCGCCGGGCAACCGCGCGTACGTCAACCGTTTCGACGACTATCTGCTCCGACACACAGGCTTTGCTCGACGACGCCGTCCAGAGCTGTGCGCCGCTTTTCCTGATGGGCCACAGCATGGGCGGCGCCATCGCGGCGCTCTATGCAATCGAACGGTTGAGCGCGGGCGGACGTCGGCTCAACGAGCTGATTCTTTCGAGTCCGCGCTCGCGCCGGGCCGCGACGTGCCGCGCTGGATGCTCGGCATGAGCCAGATCATCAGCCGCGTGTGGTCGAATTTCCCGGCAATGAAAATCGACGCGACGCTGCTGTCGCGGCTTCAGCCCGTTGTGAACGCCAACCTCAACGATCCGCTGGTTCATCACGGCGCGATTCCCGCTCGCACCGGCGCGGAATTGCTACGGGCGATGGGCGGATCGAACGCGGGCGCGGCGGCCTGCGCATGCCGACGCTCGTATTTCACGGCACCGAGGACAAGCTGACCGAGCCCAGCGGCAGCTGCGATTTCGGACAACACGTCGGCTCACCGGACAGGACGCTTACGCTGCACGAAGGCAACTATCACGAGACGTTGAACGATATCGACCGCGATCGGGTGATCGCGGAACTGATCGCGTGGATCGAGACGCGGGCGAAGTGATGCAGACGGAGTTCAGCGTTTCCAGCCGGGCGGCCGCTTTTCGATGAAAGCCTGCACGCCCTCCAAAGCGGAGTCGTCCATCATGTTGCACGCCATGGTCTGCCCGGCGAGCTGATATGCCGCTTCGATGCCAATTTCCAGTTGGCGATAGAAAAGCCCCTTGCCGGCGCTCACCGCTTGCACCGGTTTCGCGCAGATGCTCTTCGCGAGGGGCGCGCGACTTCGGCGTCGAGCGCGTCTGCCGGAACCACGCGATTGACGAAACCCTACTACTTCGCCTGAGCGGCGTCGATGAAATCGCCCGTCAGCAGCATTTCGAGCGCGGCCTTGCGGGACAGGTTGCGCGAAAGCGGCACGGAAGGCGTCGCGCAGAACAAACCCAGATTCACGCCGGACACGGCGAAGCGCGAGGTGTCGGCGGCTACGGCGAGATCGCACATCGCGACCAGTTGACAACCCGCAGCCGTCGCGATGCCGTGTACCCGCGCGATCACCGGTTGCGGCAAACGCTGGATCGTCAGCATCAGCTTCGTGCAGCGGTTGAAGAGCGACTGGTAATACTCGAGAGACGGCGCGGCGCGCATTTCCTTCAGATCGTGACCCGCGCAGAAAACGTACGACCCGCACCGGCGATCACCACGACGCGCGCGTCCGATTTGCGGATTGCGTTCAGCGCCGTCTGCAACTCGTCGAGCAGCGCTTCGGAAAGCGCGTTGAAGGCGTCCGGCCGGTTCAGCGTGAAACGCACGACGCCCGGCACACCGTACGCGCCGTCTTCGAGTTCGACCAGGGAAAGGCTGCGTACGTCGGCGTTCATGCTTCACTCCTCATGGTTCGCTACTGCTTCTCGCTATCGACTGCGCTCGTTCGACGCGGCTGCTTCAGCCGAATAACTCTGTGCGCGACCATGCTGCGTCCGAGCGCGGACAGGTTATAGCCGCCTTCTAGACAACTCACGATCCGTCCGCGCGCATGTCGTTTTGCGACTTCGCGCATCTGATCGGTGATCCACGTGTAGTCGTCCTCGACGAGTCCCATGTTGCCGAGATCGTCTTCGCGATGCGCGTTGAAGCCGACGGAGATGAACAGCATTTCCGGCTTGAATTCGTGCAGACGCGGCAGCCACACCATGTCGACCGCCTCGCGCACCGCAATGCCTTTCGAGCGCGCTGGCATCGGCACATTGCACATGTTGGGTGCCTAGTTGTCTACGCCCGTGAACGGATAGAACGGATGCTGGAAGATGCTGCACATCAGCACGCGCGGGTCGCCCGAGAAAGCGGCCTCGGTACCGTTGCCGTGATGCACGTCGAGAGCGTGACGCGCGGCAATCGCGACGTTGTTGAAGAAGCAGAAGCCCATCGCGCGCACCGATTCGGCGTGGTGACCGGGCGGGCGCACGCTGCAGAACGCGTTGTCGTAACGGCCTTCGATCACCGCGTCCGTCGCGGCCACCGCCGCGCCCGCGGCGAGCAACGCAGCTTGCTAGGTGTGCGGATTCATCGACGTGTCGGAGTCGATCTCGGCAAGCCCTTCTTCCGGCGAGCGGCTACGAATGTAATCGACGTGCGCCTGCGTGTGCACACGCAACAGCGACGACTCTTCGGCGAGCGGCGGCGACTCGCGTTCGATCAGCGAGTCGATGCGGCTCGCGATCAGTTGATCTTCGATTGCCTGCAGCCGGGCCGGGCATTCGGGATGCCATTCGCCCATATCGTGCAGCAGACAATCGGCGTGGGAATAGAAGCCTGTTGCCATGATTCTCTTCTGCCGCGCGGCGTTCTTAAAACGCGCGCGGCGTGTCTCCATCCAAGGGCGCGCGCCCTCGGCGCGCCAACATTGCCAAGTTACCACACGATGCAACGATGACGCCTTCGCGACAGATTTGCGAAGTGCGTCGGGTATACTGCCCCGAACCGATTTCCCACGTCTTCTCGCACCGCACCCTGACTCCCTATGACCGTCAAGCTTGCTCTGTCTGCACGAAACCGGCTACGCATCACTCACGTAACGACCGTACTCTCCATTACATCGTGCATGTTCATGACAACCAGTCCGGCGCTCGCGCAGAGTACCGGCAGCGTCGGCAAGAAGCCGCCCGTGCTGCTCGTGCAAAGCCATCCGCAACCCGCGGTGCCGCAAGGCCAGACCTTCGAGGAAGAAATCATTCCGCAGCGCTATGCGCACAATGCGGATGTCGATGCGTTCGTCAACGACATGGTCGCGCGCTACGATTTCGACGAAGCTTCGCTGCACGCGCTTTTTGCCGGCGTGAGCTATTCGGCCACCGCGGTAAAGCTCGTCACGCCCTCGCCTTCGCCCTCCGTGAAGAACTGGCGCGTGTATCAGTCGCGTTTCCTCGATCAGGTGCGGATCAACGCGGGCGTGCGCTTCTGGCGCGCGAACCGCGACACGCTGCAACGCGCGTATGAGCAATATGGCGTGCCGCCGGAGGTGATCGTCGGCATTATCGGCGTGGAGACGATTTACGGCCGCTTCATGGGCAACTTCCACGTGCTGGATGCGCTTACCACGCTGAGCTTCGACTACCCGAACACGCCGAATCGCGCGGATCGCGAGAAGACGTTCCGCAAGAATCTCGAAGACTACCTGGTGTGGACGCGCGATTCGCAGATCGACCCGACCACGGTGCTCGGTTCGTACACGTCGTGCGCGATCGGCATTCCGCAGTTCCTGCCGAGCAGCATCGTGCAGTACGCAGTGAGCTACGACGGCAACAAGCAGATCGACCTGCGCACGAGCCAGGCGGACGCGATCGGCAGCGTGGCGAACTATCTGCACCAGAACGGCTGGGAAAACGGCCGGCCGGTCGTGTGGAAAATCGGCACGGACATCGGCAGCCTGGGCGTCGCGCAGGCCGCCGCCGATGGTCAGCCGGAACCGCACTGGCCGTTGTCGCAATTGCTGCGCGCCGGGTTGCTGCTGAACAAGCCGGACGTGGACGTGGCGTCGGAAGCGGGTACACCGGTCACGTTGGTCGATCTGCCTTCGCCGGGACGCAGCACCGAATTCATGCTGGGCCTGAAAAATTTCTATGTGCTGACGCACTATAACCGCACCTTCTTCTACGCGCTCGTGGTGTATCAGTTGGGTCAGCTGGTCAAGGCGCAACTGCAGGCGAGCGATACGATCAATGCGCCTGCGAGTGGGAACGGCAGTGCCAACGGAGGTGTTAATGGTGGTGTTAACGGTGGCGGCAACGCGGCTGCACCTGATGCGGCTTCGCAGTAAAAAAAATTCTGCAAGCTCAGCTCGATTCGATTATAGCACATGAAAAAAGGCGCCGGTTAAACCGGCGCTTTTTACTATGCACGCTGTGAAGCGGCGCTTCTATCAGGCCGGGAAAACACCTGTCGACAGATAGCGGTCGCCGCGATCGCAGACGATAAACACGATCGTCGCGTTCTCGACCTGACGCGCCACGCGCAGCGCAACTTCGCAGGCGCCGCCCGACGAGATGCCGGCGAAAATGCCTTCCATCGACGCGAGACGCCGCGCCGTTGCTTCCGCTGCGGCCTGGCTCACGTTCTCCACGCGATCCACACGACTGCGGTCGAAAATCTTCGGCAGATATGCTTCCGGCCATTTGCGGATGCCGGAAATGCGCGATCCTTCTTCCGGCTGCGCACCGATAATTTCGATCGTCTGGTTCTGTTCCTTCAGATACGTGGACACGCCCATGATGGTACCCGTGGTGCCCATCGACGAAACGAAGTGCGTGATGCGGCCTTCGGTATCGCGCCAGATTTCCGGGCCCGTGCCTTCAACGTGTGCCGCCGGGTTGTCCGGGTTCGCGAACTGGTCGAGGGTGATGCCCTTGCCTTCGCGCTGCATCTGCTCGGCGAGATTGCGCGCGTATTCCATGCCACCGGTAACGGGCGTGAGAATGATCTGCGCGCCGTACGCGGCCATGCTCTGACGGCGCTCCACCGACAGATCTTCCGGCATGATCAGCACCATCTTGTAGCCGCGAACGGCCGCCGCCATGGCGAGCGCGATGCCCGTGTTGCCGCTGGTGGATTCGATGAGCGTGTCGCCCGGCTTGACGCGGCCGCGTGCTTCAGCCTTCTTGATCATCGACAGCGCCGGCCGATCCTTCACCGAACCTGCCGGGTTGTTACCCTCGAGCTTCGCGAGGATCACGTTGTTGCGGGCGCGGATCTCGTCATCGGGGAGCCGGACGAGTTGCACGAGCGGCGTATTGCCGATCGTGTCTTCAATCGTTTTGTATGTCATTTCGGTTCGGGCGCTGTCGACGCGCGGAGTCTTCAATTTATCGATTCTAAACCCACCGTGCCCACGCCTGCCGCGCAGCCCTTCTGGCTGCATGCAGCCAGCGGCGCGAACGCCAAAAAGCCCGCGGCTGAATACCTCGGGAGCCAGTCATTTGCATGACAGCTGAAGGAACGTTCTGCACTCCGACCATTAAGGGACAACGACAGCGACGAACCGTGCGTGCGGGCAACGCACACCGCCTGCACGGTCCGGATCGCGCTATTTCACGAGACTATTTCACGGGCTATTTCTTGACCGCAACCGTGGCGCCGCTTTTCGCGGCTGCGGCCGGAGCGGCCGCACCTTTGGTCTGTGAAGACACCGTAGCCTGGCGCGTTAGCAGCCGCGCCAGCCGGACCGACAGCGAGACCCTCCGCCTGTAGGCGCTCGACGGTATGCCCGCTCATGCCCTTGACGCGCTTGCCGAGGTCCGCCGGATCCTTGTAGGGACCATGCGCGGCACGTTCGTCGAGAATGGCTTTCGTTTGGCCGGACCGATGCCCTTGATGCCGCACAGCGCGTCTTCGTTGGCCATGTTGACGTCGACCGCGGCATACGCGTGCCCGAAAGCGACCAGCATGGCCGCGGTAACCAGAATTTTTCGAAACATATGGAATCTCCCTCGTACAACCGGTTGGCGTGATCACCAACCGGGAGATTTCAGTTTAGAGAGGATGACGGACTAATTACACCTGGCCGGATAGCCAACGTACGTAGCAATCCACACCCTCCTGCACGCTCAGGAACGGCGCGTCGTAACCGGCCGCGCGCAGCTTCGACTGGTCGGCCTGCGTGAAGCACTGGTACTTGCCGCGCAATGCGTCGGGGAACGGAATGTATTCGATCAGGCCGCGTTGCACGAGGTCTGCGAGCGAGAGCGCCGGTTCGTCGTTCAGCGAGCGCAGCGTGTTGACGACGGTGCTTGCGATGTCGTTGAACGGCTGCGCGCGGCCGCTGCCCAGATTGAAGATGCCAGACTTGTCCGGATTGTCGAAGAAGAACAGGTTGACCTTCACGACGTCTTCGACCGAAACGAAGTCACGCGTCTGCTCGCCTGCGGCATACCCGTTGTACTCGCCGAACAACTTGACCTTGCCCTCGGCGCGGAAATGGTTGAAGTTGTGAAACGCGACCGACGCCATGCGCGCCTTGTGCGTTTCACGCGGACCGTACACGTTGAAATAACGAAAGCCTGCAATCTGGCTTCTCGCCGTGGGCAGCACGCGGCGAATCACCTGGTCGAACAGGAATTTCGAATAGCTGTACACGTTCAGCGGCTGCTCGACTTCGCGCTCTTCGACGAAGCGCGTCGAGCCGCCGTACGTTGCCGCCGACGACGCATACAGGAACTGGATGTTCTGCGCGAGGCACACGTCGAGCACGTCGCGACTGTAGCGGAAGTTGTTGTCCATCATGTAGTGGCCGTCGGTTTCCATCGTGTCCGAGCAGGCACCTTCATGAAAAATCGCGCGCACCTTGCCGAATTCGCCGCGCTTGAAGCGCTCGACGAACTCGGTCTTGTCGAGGTAATCGTCGATCCCGCAGTCGACCAGATTCTTGAACTTGTCCGCGCGTGTCAGGTTGTCGACCGCGATGATGCGTTGCTCGCCGCGCTCGTTGAGCGCCTTCACGATGTTGCTGCCGATAAAACCGGCTGCGCCGGTGACGATGAGGGTCATGATGATCCTGCGATAGTAGACGTTGTGGAGTCCCGCGGCTGCGTTGCGTGCGCTTCAGTTAGCGAGCGAAGCAGCGGCGGGCCGCGTCAATTGAAAAGCTCGTCGTAGTCGACGGTGGCGGTGCCGAGTTTGCCGACCACGATGCCGGCCGCGCGATTCGCGAGCCCCACGGCCTCGACCAGCGTGAGACCCGCGCCGAGCATGGCGGCAAGCGTGGCAATCACGGCGTCGCCCGCACCCGAGACATCATACACTTCGCGTGCAACCGCCGAAGCGTGCAGGATGCCTTCGTCCGAGAAGAGCGTCATGCCTTCTTCGGAGCGCGTGAGCAGCAGCGCCTTGAATTCGAGTTTGGCGCGCAGCTTCGTGACGCGCGCGATCAGATCGTCTTCCGACTTCCACTGCCCCACCACTTCGCGCAACTCCGCGCGATTCGGCGTGGTGAGCGTCGCGCCGCGATAACGCTCCCAGTCGTCGCCTTTCGGATCGACCAGCACGGGTTTGCCCGCCGCATGAGCACGGGAAATCATTTGCGTGACGTGCGTGAGGCCGCCCTTTGCGTAATCCGACATCAGGATCACGTCGTGCGACGGCAGCAATTCGTCGAAACGCGCGAGACCCGCGAGCAGCACTTCGTGCGCGGGCGTGTTTTCGAAATCGACGCGCAGCAGTTGCTGCTGACGCGACAGCACGCGCAGCTTGATCGTGGTGAGCAGATCGGGATCGCGTTCGAGATGCGGCGCGACGCCGCTTTCGCCGAGCAACTGCACGATGCGCTCGCCCGGCTCGTCGTGTCCGATCACGCACAGCAAACCCACCTTCGCGCCGAGCGCCACGGCATTGCACGCGACGTTCGCCGCGCCGCCGAGGCGGTCTTCCTGACGCTGCACGTGCACCACGGGCACGGGCGCTTCAGGCGAGATGCGATTGGCGTCGCCGAACCAGTAACGGTCGAGCATCACGTCGCCGACCACCAGCACGCGCGCGGCGCCGAGTTGTTCACGCGGCACGCGCGTGAGCGCGGGTGCCGACTTTGGCGCGTGGCCCTCAGGCATTGCCGGAGACATCGGCCGGAAGTTCAGAGGGTCAGGCATAAGGGCGTCCAATCGAGTGATAGTCGATGCCGAGTTCGGCCATCGTCTCCGGTTCGTACAGATTGCGGCCATCGAAAATCAGCGGCGATTTCAGTACGGATTTCAGATAGACGAAGTCCGGGCTCTTGAATTCCTTCCATTCGGTCACGACGACGAGCGCGTCGGCGCCCGTCAGCGTTTCGCCCTGCGTGCCGGTGAACGTGAGACGCGCGAGGTGCTCGGGCTTGTCGTGCAGATCGAGCGCGAAAACGCGTTTCGCTTCGGTGAGCGCGACCGGATCGTACGCGCGCACCTGCGCGCCGCGTGCGAGCAGTTCGGCGATCACGCGACGGCTCGGCGCTTCGCGCATGTCGTCGGTATTCGGTTTGAACGCGAGGCCCCAGACGGCGAACGCGTAACCGCTCAGATCGTCGCCGAGACGCTTCGTGATCTTGCGCACGAGCACGTCCTTCTGGTCGTCGTTCACTTCTTCGACAGCTTCGAGAATGCGCAGATTCTGGCCCTGCTTGCTCGCCGTGCGGATCAGCGCCTGCACGTCCTTCGGGAAACATGAGCCGCCGTAGCCACAACCAGCATACAGGAAGTGATAGCCGATGCGCGGGTCCGAGCCGATGCCGCGACGCACGGCCTCGATGTCCGCGCCGACGCGGTCAGCCAGATTCGACATTTCGTTCATGAACGATATGCGCGTGGCCAGCATTGCATTGGCGGCGTATTTCGTGAATTCGGCCGAGCGCACGTCCATGTACAGCGTGCGTTCGTGATTGCGGTTGAACGGCGCGTAGAGACGCTTCATCAGCTCGCAGGCGCGCTGACCGGCTTCGTCTTCGTCGACGCCGAGCACGATGCGATCCGGACGCATGAAGTCGTCCACCGCCGCGCCCTCTTTCAGGAACTCGGGGTTCGACACGACGGAGAAACCATGCTGATCGCTTTGCGTAAGACCGCGCTTCGCCAGCTCTTCGTCGATCACTGCGCGCACGCGCTGCGCGGTGCCCACCGGCACCGTCGATTTGTCGACGATCACCTTGCAGCCGTTCATCGTGCGGCCGATGTTGCGCGCCGATTCGAGCACGTATTGCAGGTCGGCGGAACCGTCTTCATCCGGCGGCGTACCGACCGCGATGAACTGCACGTCGCCGTGCGCGACGCTCGCGGCGATGTCCGTCGAGAACTGGATGCGGCGCGCGGCGCGCGTGCGTTTGATCATCTCCTGCAGACCGGGCTCGTGAATGGACACGCCGCCGTTGTTGAGGATCTCGATCTTGCGCGGATCCACGTCGAGACAGAAGACATCGTGGCCGATTTCCGCAAGGCATGCGCCAGTGACGAGGCCGACATAGCCCGTGCCGATAATGGTGATTTTCATACGCTTTCCGGTGAGGGTTTCTCGTAGTGGACTGAGTCGTTATGTCCCGCGGGGCTTTTCTGCTTAGCCCGGCGGGCCGCCGTCGCCGCCGCGCAGTCTCACACTGGAGCTCGCAATCAGTTTGACGCAGTGATGGGTTCGACGCGCCGCGGCGCGTAGGTTTCCCAGCCGCTGCAACCGGGGCACTGCCAATAAAAGAGGCGCGCCCTGAAACCGCAATTCTGGCACTTATACCGTGGCAGATTCTTCGTACGCTGGCGAATCAGCGTACGCATCAATTCGAGTTCGCTGCGGCGCGGTTCTTCGGCCACGGCCTGCTGCGCTTCCAGAAGACGTGTCATGCCAGCCAGATTCGGCGACTTCTGCATCTGCGAGCGCGCGAGCGCATGAGTGGCGTCGGGGCCGCGCAACGATGCGACGTGCTGGTACGCGACGTCGAACAGATCGTTCGACGGATAGCGATCGACCCACGTGGTCAGCAGATCGACGCCTTCCTGCGGACGGCCAAGCGCCTCGTAGGCTTTCATCAACTTTTCAGCGACGAGCGGCAGATACGCCGAATTCTGCTCCTCGACGCGCCGCCATTGCGCGATCGCGGCTTCCTGCTGGCCGCCGGCTGCGTCGACGTCGCCGAACAGGATCATGGCACGCACGTTCGTCGGGTTCGCCTTCAGTGCGAAACCGAGCTGGCGGCGAGCTTCATCGGGATTCTTCTGCTGCAGCGCTTCCTGCGCGAGCTCGCAGTGAAACTGCGCGATCTCCTTGTCGAGCGACTCGGCGCCCATGGTTTCGAGGTGGCGGGCGGTGTCGATCGACTTGACCCAGTCCTTCTCGATTTCGTAGATGGTGAGCAGCGCACGCTGTGCGCCGAGCGCGTAATCGCCGGTTTCGAGCGAACGGAACGTTTCTTCCGCGCGGTCGAGCAGAGCCGCCTTCAGGAAGTCCTGGCCCAGCTCATACAGCGCGTGATCGCGCTCGCTGACCGGCAGATCGGCCCGATTCAACAGATTCTGATGCACGCGGATCGCGCGGTCCGTTTCGCCGCGACGGCGGAACAGATTGCCCAGCGCAAAGTGCAGCTCGACCGTCTCGGGGTCAAGCTTGACGACTTCGATGAACGCGTCGATCGCCTGGTCCGGCTGTTCGTTGAGCAGGAAATTCAGGCCACGGAAATACGACCGCGGCAGGTTGGCGCTTTCGGACAACAGCGTCTTGAGGTCGTAGCGCGCAGCCATCCAGCCGAACGCGAACGCGACGGGAATGACCAGCAGCCACCAGAAGTCTAGATCCATGCGATTAATGCAAACGTGCCGGGAAGCGGGAACGAAAGGCCGCGCGCGCAGAAGCGTAGCCGAAGAAAATTCAGATTAGCGGCGGCATGGGCGGCTGCTCCACCACCACCGGCGTTTCGCGCGCTACCCGCAGTTCACGCTTGAGCCGGCCATTCTCCATGTGCAGGCGCACCATGGCCGGCATCGACGACACCAGCCCGGCCAGCAGCCCGACCACGAAGAACGCGAGGCCGATCAGAATCAACGGTGCCGACCATGCGTAGCCAGCGAGGAAATTCAGCGTAGCGGGTTGTGTATTGGAGAGCGCCAGCACCAGCAACAGCACGAACACCAGCATACGGATCAGCCAGACGATAAATTTCATGATAGGTCTCTTGACGGCAGTTGCGGGGGTGACGCTGGCTTGATGACGCGTCGCGCCACGGTGTTACCCGCGCCGAAGTGACCCGTATTGTATAATGGACGGTGGCCCCGCGGCTGGGCAGGAACTGCCCGATTGCGGACTTACGTGGGATTTATGCGCCGCTGCTATGCGCCGCTTCGATCCGGACGCGACCGGCCGCCCCTTCTTGACTGCCGGTACATACAAAAACGTAGGCGAAAAAAAGCGCCCGAAGGCGCTTTTTCTGGTCTTTTGCCGACTGGCTTTGGCCGCTGACGCTCACCGTGCCACGCTGCAAAGTGCACAGCGGGAGCAATTAGAGATCATCATCCGGCTCTTCAGCCTTCAACGGCTCGCCCGCGCGGCGATCCACGCGTTCGCGCAGTTCCTTGCCCGGCTTGAAGTGCGGTACGTACTTCTCTGGTACCAGCACTTTCTCGCCCGACTTCGGATTACGCCCGACGCGGGAAGGACGGCGGTTCAGGCCGAAGCTGCCGAAGCCGCGAATTTCGATGCGATGACCGTTGACAAGTGCCTCCGACATCGCATCAAGCATCGTCTTCACCGCGAAATCCGCATCTTTAAGAACAAGCTGCGGAAATCGCGTAGCCAACTGGGCGACCAATTCCGATTTGGTCATACTGCAGCAGACCTCTCAGGCTTACTGGTTCTGGCCGTCGAGCTTGGCCTTCAGCAGCGCGCCGAGGTTCGTCGTACCGGTAGCAGCCGAGCTCGAGTCCGACGAAGCTAGGCCGCGGATCGCTTCCTGTTGCTCAGCCGAATCCTTGGCCTTGATCGACAGGTTGATGCCACGCGACTTGCGATCGATGTTGATGATCATCGCGTTGACCTTTTCGCCTTCCTTCAGCACGTTGCGAGCATCTTCCACGCGGTCTTGCGCGATTTCCGAAGCGCGCAGGTAGCCTTCGACTTCGGTCGACAGTTGAACCACTGCACCCTTTGCGTCTACCGTCTTAACCACGCCGTCAACAACCGAACCCCTGTCGTTCATTGCAACGAAGTTGCTGAACGGATCGCCTTCCAGTTGCTTGATACCCAGCGAAATGCGTTCCTTTTCGACGTCGATGCCGAGAACGATCGCTTCCACTTCGTCGCCCTTCTTGTACTTGCGAACAGCTTCTTCGCCCGTTTCCGACCACGATAGGTCCGACAGGTGAACCAGACCGTCGATACTGCCCGGCAGACCGATGAAGACACCGAAGTCGGTGATTGACCTGATTGCGCCTTGCAGCTTGTCGCCCTTCTTGAAGTTGCGGCTGAAGTCGCCCCACGGATTCGGCTTGCACTGCTTCATGCCAAGGCTGATACGGCGGCGGTCTTCGTCGATTTCGAGAACCATGACTTCGACTTCGTCGCCCAGTTGCACAACCTTCGACGGTGCAACGTTCTTGTTCGTCCAGTCCATTTCCGACACGTGAACCAAGCCTTCGATACCCGATTCGACTTCGACGAATGCGCCGTAGTCGGTGATGTTAGTGACCTTACCGAACAGACGCGTGCCCGACGGGTAACGGCGCGAGATGCCTTCCCACGGATCGTCGCCCAGTTGCTTGATACCGAGCGAAACGCGGTTCTTTTCCTGGTCGAACTTTAGGATCTTTGCGGTGACTTCCTGGCCAACCGACAGAACTTCCAACGGGTGACGCACGCGACGCCATGCGATGTCGGTGATGTGCAACAGGCCGTCGATACCGCCTAGGTCCACGAACGCGCCGTAGTCGGTGATGTTCTTGACCACGCCTTCCACGATCGCGCCTTCCTTCAGCGTTTCGAGCAGCTTTGCGCGCTCTTCGCCTTGCGTTGCTTCGATCACAGCGCGGCGCGACAGCACGACGTTGTTACGCTTGCGATCGAGCTTGATGACGCGGAATTCGAAGGTCTTGCCTTCGTACGGGGTCGTGTCCTTGACCGGACGCGTGTCGACCAGCGAACCCGGCAGGAACGCGCGGATGCCGTTGACCATGACGGTCATGCCGCCCTTGACCTTACCCGTGATCGTGCCGGTCACGAGTTCGTTGTTGTCCAGCGCTTTTTCCAGCGACAGCCACGAAGCCAGACGCTTCGCCTTGTCGCGCGACAGGATCGTGTCGCCATAGCCGTTTTCCAGCGCGTCGATCGCGACGGAAACGAAGTCGCCCGCCTGCACTTCTACCTCGCCCGCGTCGTTCAGGAACTCTTCGAGCGGGATGTAGGCTTCGGACTTGAGACCAGCGTTCACCACGACGAAGTTATGGTCAACACGCACGACTTCGGCGGAGATCACTTCGCCAGCGCGCATGTCTTGCTTGGTCAGCGACTCTTCGAACAGAGCCGCAAAAGATTCGGTATTCGGGGTAGAGGTTTGCAGGTCGGACATAAAAATCAAAATTTGCATGGATTTCGCAGCGCCGGCTGGCCGGAAGGATCAGCTACTATGGCAGATTGTGACTACCACGCGGGGAAAGTTAAAAACAACGCTCAGGAGGCCCACCAAGGACCACAAAGTACCTACGACAGCGGGACATCTACTGCACCCGCCGCCTATGCGCTCACATTGCTGCTCAGGCTTGCGGGACTAACGCGCCCGTACCACTGCACCACCTGTTCGACCGCCTGGTCGACCGACAATGCGGAGGTATCGAGCAGCTTTGCATCCGCTGCGGGCTTGAGTGGTGCGGCTGCACGCTGACTGTCACGCTCGTCGCGCTCACGCAAATCCCGAAGCAAGTCATCTATATTAGCAGAAAATCCTTTTTGGATCAGTTGCTTATGCCGGCGCGTCGCGCGGGCCTCGACGCTCGCGGTCATGAACACCTTCAGCATGGCGTCTTGGAAGATGACGGTGCCCATGTCGCGGCCGTCCGCGACCAGCCCCGGCTCCTTGCGAAATGCCCGCTGACGCGCCACCAGCGCGGTTCTCACGGGCGCGTGCACGGCAATCGCCGACGCGCGGCTGCCCACTTCCTCGGCGCGGAGGTCGGCGGAAACGTCTGTACCGTCGAGCTGCGCGAGACCCTCACGGAAGGTGATGCGCAGGTCGTCGATCAGCTTGACGAGCGCCTCCACGTCGTGCGCCTCGACATTATAGCGGATGCTCGCCAAGGCGGCGAGCCGGTACAGCGCGCCGCTGTCGAGCAGGTGGAAGCCAAGGCTTGCGGCAACCAGCGCGGCCACGGTGCCTTTTCCGGAGGCACTCGGGCCGTCGATCGTAATGACGGGCGTCTGGTGAAAGGGACGGGTTGGTTTCATCTAAAAAAGCCGCACGTCGGTCGATTCGCGGGCGAATCAAGGTTTGGCGAGCGCCGTGAAGCGCTCGAAGTAATCAGGAAACGTCTTGCCGACGCATTTCGGATCGTTAATGCGGATCGGCACGCCGCCCAGGCTCACGAGCGAGAAGCACATGGCCATGCGATGGTCGTCGTAGGTGTCGATCGCGGCGTTCGGAATCAGCTTTTCCGGCGGCGTGACGACGAGGTAATCCTCGCCCTCCTCGATCTTCGCGCCCACTTTGCACAGTTCGGTGGCCATCGCAGCGATCCGGTCGGTTTCCTTCACGCGCCAGCTCGCGATGTTGCGCAGCGTCGTGGTGCCGTCGGCGAACAGCGCGGCGATGGCGATCGTCATCGCCGCGTCCGGAATCAGGTTGAAATCCATGTCGATCGGATCGAGCTTGCCGTTGTCGTTGTCGTTGCCGACGCCGCGCACTTCGATCCAGTCCTCGCCCATCTGCAGGTTCGCGCCCATTCTGATGAGCGCGTCGGCAAAGCCCACGTCGCCCTGAATGCTCGCGCGGCCCACGCACTCGACCTTCAGCGGGCCGCCGCCCAGCGCGCCGGCCGCGAGGAAATACGACGCCGACGACGCATCGCCTTCCACCATGATCATGCCCGGCGACTGATAACGCTGCCCCGACGGCACGACGAAGCGATGCCACTCGTGACGCTCCACCTTGATGCCGAAGCGCTCCATCAGCTTCATCGTGATCTCGATGTACGGCTTCGAAATCAGTTCGCCGTCCACCTGCACGGTCGTCACGCCGCTCGCGGTGCGCAGGAGCGGCAGGGTCATCAGCAGCGACGTGAGGAACTGGCTCGACACGTCGCCGCGCACGTGAATGGGCGCCTCGGCGGAGATTTGCCCAGGCCGGATGCGCAGCGGCGGGTAGCCTTCGTTCTCTTCATAGTCGATCTTCGCGCCGATCGGCCGCAAGCCGTCGACGAGATCGCCGATCGGCCGCTCGTGCATGCGCGGCACGCCGTGAATGCGGTAGTCGCCGCCGTTCACCGCGAGCGCCGCCGTGAGCGGACGCACCGCCGTGCCCGCGTTGCCGAGAAAGAGGTCGGCCTTGCGCGCCGTGAAGGCGCCGCGCGTACCCGTGACGACGCACGTGTCGCCCTCACGCTTCAGACGCACGCCGAGCGTTTCGAGCGCGGCGAGCATGACGCGGGTGTCGTCGGAATCGAGCAGGTTCGTGATTGTCGTTTCGCCTTCGGCGAGCGCGGCGAGCAGCAGAACGCGATTCGAAATGCTTTTGGAGCCCGGCAGACGAACCGTGCCGGACGCACGGGAATAAGGTCCGAGATCGAGGAATTCCATGATTGAGTCCAGTTCCGGTTATTTCGACGCGTCGCCTGCGCTACGGTGCTCCTGCCATTCGCTGCGCGCCACGCGCGAGCGCGCGAACACGGCTTCGAGCGCGGCGCCGTCGCCGGCTTCGATGGCTGCACGCAAACGCGCCAGCACGGCCGTGTTAGTCGTCGAGTTCGGCAAGCAACGCCGTGCGATTCGCCACGCAGATGTCGCGCCACATTCCGGGCTCGACGCGGCGATGCGCGTGAAGTCGCGGAATCCGCCGGCGGCGAAGGAAAATTTCAGAGCGGCGTCGGGCGAATTCAAAATCTGTTCGACGAGCGCGAACGACAGCACATGCGGCAAGTGGCTCACCGAAGCCAGCACGCGATCGTGCTGACCGGACGCCATCCCGCGAACGCACGCGCCGGGTGTGTGCCACATCGCCGCGACGCGTTCGACGGCCTCCGGCCGGTTTTCAGACAGCGGACACAGCACGACGTTGCGGTTCACGTAAAGGTCGAGCAACGCGGCATCCGGCCCTCTCGCTTCGCGGCCGGCAATTGGATGACCGGGCACGAACTGGCCGATCCTCTCGCCGAGCGCGGCGCGCGCAGCCGCGACGACGTCCGACTTGGTGCTGCCTGCGTCCGTGATGATCGTGCCTGCTTCGAGAAACGGCGCGATGCGTTCGAGCAACGATTGCGTTTGCGCAACGGGTGCCGCGAACAGCACGAAGTCGGCGCCCGCGAGCGCCTCGCGCAGCGCGGCGTCGTCGCTCAGTGAAACGGCACGGTCGATCACGCCCAGTTCCTGCGCGCGCTCGACGCGGACGAACGCCCGACGCCGATCACCGAACGCTCGCTGGCCGTCTCGCCGCGCTCGCGCAACGCGCGCGCGAGCGATTCGCCGATCAGGCCGACACCAAAAATAACGAGCGTGTTAAAAGAAAACGCGGCCACGTCGGTCACACAAAAGGCGCGCCCAGTAGAGCTGAAACGCGCGGTTCAAGAGGTTTAACATCTCCGCTTACGCGGTGGCGAGCGTCTTTTCGAGCGCTGCGATAAAGGCTTCGTTCTCTTCCGGCAGGCCGATCGTGATGCGCAACCATTGCGGCAAACCCGTAGTTGCCGACCGGACGCACGATCACGTCTTGCTTGAGCAGTTCAAGGTTGACGCGATTGCCTGCCGCGTCGTCGTTGCCGACTCGTACTCGTACCAGCACGAAGTTGCCGTCGGATGGCACGTATTCGAGGCCGAGCTTGTCGAACGCTTCGGTCAGACGGCGATAGCCTTGCGCGTTCAGCGCAGCGCTCTTTTCGAGGAGCGCCGCGATCGCCGCGGCTTGCGCGAGCGTGTTCACGTTGAACGGCTGACGCAGACGGTTCAGCAGATCGGTCAGTTCAGGCTGTGCAATCGCGAAACCCACGCGCAGACCGGCGAGACCGAACACCTTCGAGAACGTGCGCGACACGAGCAGGTTCGGATAACGGCGCACCCACGCGATGGAGTCGTAACGCTTGTCCGCCGGCAGATATTCCGTGTACGCTCGTCGAGCACGACGACGTTGCGCGGCACCTTGTCCAGGAACGCTTCGAGCTTCGCGCCCTCGATGAACGTGCCGGTCGGATTGTTCGGATTCGCGACGAAGATCAGGCGCGTGTCGTCGGTGATCGCGGCCAGCATCGCGTCGAGATCGTGGCCGTAGTTCACGGCCGGCACGACGATCGCGCGTGCGCCAAGACCTTACGTGGCCAAGGCATAGACCGCGAACGAGTACTGCGCATAAGATTCGACTCACCCTTCTGCACGAACGCGTGCGCGGCGATTTCGAGAATGTCGTTGCTGCCATTGCCGAGCGTGATCCAGTCCGACGGCACGCCATAACGCTCGCCGAGCGCCGCCTTCAGTTCGAACGCATTCGCGTCCGGATAGCGGCCCAGTTCGCTCGCGGCTTGCACCATCGCACGCTGCGCCGACTCGGGCATGCCGAGCGGATTTTCATTCGACGCGAGCTTCACGATCGTCGCTTCGTCGAGACCGAACTCGCGCACCACTTCCGAAATCGGCTTGCCGGCGACGTAAGGCACAATCGCGCGCACGTAGGAAGGACCGAAGGACGTTGTCATGAAATCTCCGAACGACTAAGAATAATTAAGTGAGTGGCCGGCGCGCGCGGATACGAGCCCAGAATCTTCAGGAAAGCCACCTTGTCGCCGAGTTCGGCAAGCGCCCCAGGGACCGCCTGATCGTCGCGATGACCTTCGACGTCGATATAAAAGTAATACTCCCACGTGCCGACGCGCGCTGGGCGCGACTCGAAAAGCGTCATCGATACGCTGTGGCGCACGAGCGGTTCGAGCAGTTTGAACACGGCGCCGGGCTCGTTGTGCACGGTCACGATCAGCGGAGTCTGGTCGTGACCGCTCGCGCCGGTCGGCTACTTGCCGATTATCACGAAGCGCGTGCGGTTGTGCGGGTCGTCCTGAATGAGCGCGTAGGCGACCTGCAGACCATAGTGCGTCGCCGCGCGATCGCCGGCGATGGCCGCGACGGTCGGATCTTCCGCCGCCATGCGCGCCGCCTCGGCATTGCTCGACACGGCCTGACGCTCGAGGTGCGGCGCGTTCGTCGACAACCAGCGCTGACACTGCGAAAGCGCCTGCGCATGCGCGCACACGCGCGTCAAGCCGGTTAGGCTGCCGTTGAACGTCAACAGATTGTGGTGAATCGGCAAAGCCAGTTCGCCGCCGATGGTGAGTTGCGTTTGCAGTAGCAGATCGAGCGTGCGCGACACCGCGCCTTCCGTCGAATTCTCGACCGGCACGACGCCGAACTCAGCGGTGCCGGCTTCGACCGTGCGGAACACTTCGTCAATCGACGGACACGGCAACCCTTCGATCGACTGACCGAAGTACTCGTGCATCGCCTGCTCGCTATACGTGCCGACCGGCCCGAGATAAGCCGCCTTGATGGTCTTTTCGAGCGTACGGCTCGCGGCCATGATCTCGCGCCAGATAGCACTGATGTGCTCGCTCGCGAGCGGCCCTTCGCTCATGTCCTGCAGGCGTGCGATCACCTGCTGTTCGCGTTCCGGGCGAAACACCGGCGCGTTGAAGTGCTTCTTGACTTCCCCTACTTCGAGCGCCACCGCGGCGCGCTGATTGAGGAGCGCGATCAATTGCGCGTCGAGCGCGTCGATGCGTTCGCGAAGAGGTTTGAGTCGGGTATTGAGTTCGTCGTCCATGCGTGAAAACGGCCCTGCCGGTAGCTGCTGCAAATATGCGTGCTGGAAAGAAGAATGCGCGCGGCCCGATGACTCAGGCGCTGCGCTGTTCGAATTCCTTCATGTATTCGACAAGCGCTTTAACGCCTTCGAGCGGGACGGCGTTATAAATCGACGCCCGCATGCCGCCGACGGACTTGTGGCCCTTTAGCTGCACCATTCCCCGGGCTTTCGCGCCGGCCAAGAAATCTTCGTTGCGCAACCCGTCGGCTAGGAAGAACGGTACGTTCATCCGCGAGCGCGAGCCGCGTTCGACCTTGTTCAGATAGAAGCTGCTCGAGTCGATCGCGTCGTACAGGAGCTTCGATTTTTCGAGGTTACGCGCTTCCATTGCCGCAAGGCCGCCCTGCTTCTTCAACCATTTGAACACGAGCCCGGCGATGTAGATCGCATACGTGGGCGGCGTGTTGAACATCGAATTGTTCTCAGCGACGGTCTTCCATTCGAACGCCGACGGGCAGATCGAATGCGCGCGATCGAGCATATCTTCGCGCACGATCACGACCGTCACGCCCGCCATGCCGATGTTCTTCTGCGCGCCGCCGAACAGCACGCCGTACTTGGCGATGTCCATGGAACGCGACAGGATGTGCGACGACGCGTCGGCCACGAGCGGGATGTCGCCCAGATCGGGAATCTCGAATGTCTCCACACCGTGGATGGTTTCGTTCGTGCACAGATGGACATAGGCCGGATCGTCCGACAGATTCCATTCGGAGCGGGCCGGCGAGCGCGTGAAGCCTTCGACCGTTTGCCCGCTTGCTGCCAGATGCACGGCGCCGTATTTCTGCGCTTCCTTGAAAGACTTCTGCGACCAGGAACCGGTAACGACGAAGTCGGCACGCGGCTTGGCTCCCATCAGATTCATCGGCACGATGGCGTTCTCGCCCAGACCGCCACCTTGCAGGAACAGGATGCGATGGCTCGCCGGCACGTTGAGCAGATCGCGCAGGTCGGTGAGCGCTTCTTCGTGGATCGACATGAATTCTTTGCCGCGATGGCTCATTTCCATCACGCTCATGCCGCGGCCTTGCCAGTCGAGCATTTCGTCGGCTGCCTGACGCAGCACTTCTTCTGGCATGGCTGCCGGGCCGGCGGAGAAATTAAAGACGCGCATCGTGAGATCCTGGAAGCAGCGCGACGAAGAGATCGCGCAATATCGGCGAAGTTGGCAGCCGCTGATGCAACCGCCGTGAAGCTGTGAAGTTGCTGAAAGCCAAAACGTTGCTGCAACCCAAGCGGGTCGACTGCATTGACCTGAATGCGTTTTCAGACGCGCTATCTGCGGCGCTTTCCTGCAAGCATTCGAGCGCGCTTTTGGCACGCCTTTGAGCGTTCGCGCGCCGCAAAAGAAAATGGCCGCTTGCGCCTTTGCGCAAACGGTCATCATCGCATTGTCACCGCCAACCCGCCAAACCCGCCGCAGTAAAGCCTACCGGCCGGTCGGCCGACGGAACGTTAGCGTAGCCTTTCGGCTTGGACTTACTTGGCCGGCTTGACCGAAGCGACTTCCTTGTCAGCCTGGTCGCGCGTTGCCTTGATCGATTGCGGCATGTACTTCTGCATCAAACCGTTCACGACGTCGCGGCCCACCTGGTCTTGAACCTGGATGAACTTGCGGCCCGTCGGGCTCTTGTAGAACGTGGTCAGATCCTTGATTTCCGACGTGCTGTAGTACTTCGCGTAGGCGTCGTACTGAGCTTGCATCGCGTCCTGACGGAAACCGTCGGTTGCGAACACCTGGCCCGCGCCGTCAGCCAGCTTCGGCACTGCATTCTTTTGCAGCGTCGGGACGGAAGCCTGCTTCTGCTTGTCCGTCATCGTCTTGTTTTCGCTCAGTGCGTCCGACAGGATTGCCGGAACCAGTTGCTTGGCCTGCATCTGTGCGCTGTTGCCGATTGCGCCAACGAGCTTCTGTGCGTCGATTGCGTCCAGCAGGTCTTTGATTGCAGCCTGCTTGGCCGGGTCAACCGGTGCTGCGGCAGGAGCCGGAGCCGCCGGAGCCTGGCTCTGAAGCGCTTGAGCCATAGCAAAGGTCGGCACGAGGGCAGCCAGCAACGCCAGTTGTTTGAATCGTTTTTGCATCATTACTCCCTAATGGAAATTAACTTGAACTGCGAGCTGCGCGGAAAGCGTGTCGGCCCGACACGCCACGACTTCCGACGCAGCTTTCAACCTGTGCATTCAGGTGTTACTGCTGTTACCGCTCCCGGCAGGACCTTCGGTGTCGCCTTCCGCTTCAGCCTCGGCAACCTGTTGCAGACCTGAAAGCTTGGTCCCTTCGTCAAGGCTGATGAGTGTAACACCTTGAGTTGCGCGGCCCCTTTCCCGAATTTCCGACACGCGCGTGCGGATCAGCACGCCCGTGTTGGTGATCAGCATGATCTGCGCTTCCGAATCGACCAGCGTGGCGGTGACCACCTTGCCGTTACGCTCCGACGTCTGAATCGCGATCATTCCCTTCGTGCCGCGCCCGTGGCGCGTGTACTCGGTGATCGGGGTGCGCTTGCCGAAGCCGTTTTCGGTTGCGGTGAGCACCGACTGCTGCTCGTCGCCGGCCACCAGCAATGCGATCACGTTCTGACCTTCTTCGAGCTGCATGCCGCGCACGCCGCGCGCCTCACGACCCATCGGACGCACGTCGTTTTCGTCGAAGCGAACCGCCTTGCCCGAATCCGAGAACAGCATGACGTCGTGCTGGCCGTCGGTGATCGCAGCGCCGATCAGGTAATCGCCGTCATCCAGACCGACCGCAATAATACCCTTGCGCAACACGCGGCCAAAGGCTTCCAGCGGCGTCTTCTTTACCGTTCCTAACGCGGTGCCCATGAACACGAACTTGTCGGCCGAGAATTCCTTGACCGGCAACACGACCGTGATCTTTTCACCTTCCTGCAGCGGGAAGATATTGATAATCGGACGGCCGCGCGAGTTCCGCGAACCTTGCGGCACTTCATAGACCTTCACGCTGTAGACGCGGCCGCGGTTCGAGAAGCACAGAATGTGATCGTGCGTGTTCGCGATGAACAGCGTGTCGATCCAGTCGTATTCCTTCATCGCGGTGGCCTGCTTGCCGCGACCGCCGCGTTTCTGCGCGCTGTATTCCGACAACGGCTGCGACTTCACGTAACCCGCGTGCGACATGGTCACGACCATTTCCTGCGGCGTGATCAGGTCTTCGGTGTTCAGCTCGGTGGCGTTCATCTCGATCTTCGAGCGACGCGCGTCGCCGAATTCGGACTTGATCGACGTCAGTTCGTCGACGATGATCGCCGTAATGCGTTCCGGGCGAGCCAGAATGCCCAGCAGGTCGGCGATCTGCGCTATGACTTCGCGGTACTCGCCGATGATCTTGTCCTGCTCCAGGCCGGTCAGGCGTTGCAGACGCATCTGCAGAATTTCCTGAGCCTGAGAGTCGGACAGACGGTAGAGACCGTCAGTTTGCATACCGAACGATGGATTCAATCCGTCAGGGCGATACGCTTCACGACCGCCCGCCAAGGCATTTTCCGTCTCGGCCCGCGCCAGCATTTCGCGAACGAGCGAAGAATCCCACGGACGCGCCATCAATTCCTGCTTCGCGATCGGCGGAGTCGGCGCTGCCTTGATGATGGCGATGAACTCGTCGATGTTGGCGAGCGCAACTGCGAGACCTTCGAGCACGTGGCCGCGTTCGCGGGCCTTGCGCAGTTCGTATACAGTGCGCCGCGTCAGCACTTCCCGGCGATGCGACAGGAAGCACGACAGCATTTCCTTCAGGTTCAGCAGCTTCGGCTGGCCGTCGTCGACGAGCGCGACCATGTTCATGCCGAAGGTGTCTTGGAGCTGGGTCGCCTTATACAGATTGTTGAGCACCACTTCGGGCACTTCGCCGCGCTTCAGCTCGATCACGACGCGCATGCCGCTCTTGTCGGACTCGTCGCGGATGTCGGAAATGCCTTCGAGCTTCTTCTCGTTGACCAGTTCGGCAATACGCTCAAGCAGCGAGCGCTTGTTCACCTGGTACGGCAGTTCGTCGACGATGATCGCCATGCGCTGGCCGCGATCGATCTCTTCGAAGTGCGTAAGCGCGCGCATCACCACGCGGCCGCGGCCCGTGCGATAACCGTCGCGCACGCCGGCCACGCCGTAAATAATGCCGGCCGTGGGAAAATCGGGCACCGGAATGATTTCGATCAGTTCGTCGATCGAGGCTTCCGGGTTCTTGAGCAGATGCTGGCACGCGTCGACAACCTCATTCAAGTTGTGCGGCGGGATGTTGGTTGCCATGCCGACCGCGATGCCCGACGAACCATTGATCAGCAGATTGGGAATACGCGCCGGCAGAATAGCCGGTTCGTTTTCGCTGCCGTCGTAGTTGGGCGTGAAGTCGACCGTTTCCTTGTCGATGTCGGCCAGCAGTTCGTGACCGATCTTCGCCATGCGGATTTCGGTGTAACGCATGGCCGCGGCGTTGTCGCCGTCGACCGAACCGAAATTGCCCTGACCGTCCACCAGCATGTAGCGCAGTGAAAAGTCCTGCGCCATGCGGACGATGGTGTCGTAGACAGCCGTGTCGCCGTGCGGGTGGTATTTACCGATGACGTCGCCGACGATACGCGCCGACTTCTTGTACGCCCGGTTCCAGTCGTTGTTCAGTTCGTGCATGGCATACAGCACGCGCCGGTGAACCGGCTTCAAGCCATCGCGAACATCGGGAAGCGCACGCCCTACGATCACGCTCATCGCGTAATCGAGATACGAACGGCGCATCTCCTCCTCTAGGGAGATTAGCAGAGTCTCTTTGGCGAATTGATCCATTATCCGTATCGTATCTTTTACGTGCCAAGGCGAATGTAATAACAACGCGCCTTCGCGTAAGCAATTGCAGGCGCAATGCATCACGCGATTCTAACATGCCGGGCATCCGCCCCCGACGGGGCGACGTATACCACCCTACCTTATTAGCAGGGCACGAAAAAAGTTCCCCAACGCACCAATTTCGTGCCGGGTCAGGCGCAATTCGTGCGTGGGGGCAATCCGCCGCTCAGCCATGACTGGCAGTGCCTCCAGCGAATTGCTTCTGTTGCGCATGCACCACAATTGGAAGGTGATTTGATCGGAGGCAGATTTTTTTATCGTTGGAAGGGAACGATATGGCAAAATGCCAACGCACTAAGAGTTAGACACTGCTCGAAGTCTACACAGCACGTTTTTTGTTCTACACCGATGTTATACATTCGAGCAATGTATGACTTGTCTTCGTCAACAGGCTCGCAGTAAACCTGCGGTAATCTCAATTTCGAGAGGAGAAATATGAATAAACTTTCAAAGCTCGCGTTCATTGCAGCTACCGCGGTTATGGCTGCATCCGCCATGGCACAGTCGGTGCCGGCGTCGCGACAAGCTACGAACGACAACTGGGTGAATGGTACGGGCGAATACGTGTGGATGAACGGCACGAACGAACTCTGCTGGCGCGATGCATTCTGGACGCCGGCAACGGCCAACGCAAAGTGCGATGGCGCGCTGGTCGCTCAAGCTCCGACGCCGCCGGCTCCGATCACGCCGCCGCCTGCTATAACGAGCCAGAAGATCACGTATCAAGCTGACGCTCTGTTTGACTTTGACAAGGCAATCCTGAAGCCGGCTGGCAAGGAAAAACTGGACGATCTGGCATCGAAGATCGGCGCGCTGAACCTCGAAGTCGTCGTTGCAACGGGTTATACGGACCGCATCGGTTCGGACAAATACAACGACCGTCTGTCGCTGCGTCGTGCTCAAGCTGTGAAGGCATACTTGGTCAGCAAGGGCATCGAAGCTAACCGTATCTACACGGAAGGCGAGGGCAAGCGCAACCCGGTCACGACCGGCTGCAACCAGAAGAACCGTAAGCAACTCATCGCCTGCCTCGCACCGGATCGCCGCGTGGAAGTCGAAGTTGTCGGTACTTCGAAGCAGTAAGCTACAAGTTACCACAGTATTAAAGCCCCGCTCAGGTGGGGCTTTTTCGCCCGTGCCAGACCGCAGCACGCAGGCGGACCCCGAAGGCCACGCGCCCCCTTCCCGCTTCCCAAAGCCCTCGCGGCACGCATGGCCGCGCCGCATTTTGCCGCCCAGTGTCGCGGCCTATATAATCGGGCTTTATCCTCGAGCGCTCGCTCAACGCTCCCATAGAGGCTGCTTCCGCCATGACCAACGCCGATCCCCACGAACTGCAGAAATTCAGCGACCTCGCACATCGTTGGTGGGACCCGAATGCCGAATTCAAACCGCTGCACGAACTCAATTCGATTCGCCTGAACTGGATCAACGCCCACGCCCATCTCGCCGGCAAGAACGTGCTGGATATCGGTTGCGGGGGCGGCATTCTGTCGGAATCGATGGCCGGGCTCGGTGCGCATGTGAAGGGCATCGACCTGTCGAGCCAAGCGCTCGGCGTCGCCGATCTTCACAGTCTTGAAAGCGGTGTAACCGTCAATTACGAGAAAATCGCCGCCGAGGCGCTCGCGGCCCGCGAACCGGGCACGTACGACGTCGTCACCTGCATGGAAATGCTCGAGCACGTGCCGGAGCCGGCCGCTGTCGTCGAGGCCTGCAAGACGCTGGTGAAACCGGGCGGCTGGGCGTTCTTCTCCACGCTGAACCGCAACGTGAAGTCGTACCTCTTCGCCGTCATCGGCGCGGAATACATTGTACGCATGCTGCCCAAAGGCACGCACGATTACGCGCGCTTCATCAAGCCGTCTGAACTTGCGGGCTTCGTGCGCGCCGCCGGGCTGCGCACGGTCGACATCAAAGGTATCGTCTACAACCCGCTCAGCAAGCATTTCACGCTGTCCGCCGACACGAGTGTGAATTACATGCTCGTCTGCCGCCGCGACGTTTGATCCGCCCGACCTGCCGCCCTCTATTGAATAGATGAGCGATCCCACTCCTCTGCCCCAACGCGAAGACAACGGCGACGCGCTCGGTCTTTGCCAGGCCGTCCTGTTCGACCTCGACGGCACCCTCGCCGACACCGTGCCCGACCTCGCCGCGGCGGTCAACAAGATGCGTCACGATCGCGGTCTCGAGATGGTGCCGCTCGCCTCGGCGGGCGCGCGGGCTGATCGGCGGTGCGTTCGGCATCGGCCCCGAGCATCACGACTTCGCGTCGATGCGCGAGAAGTTCCTCGCGAACTACGAGGCGGACCTGTGCATCGAGACCACGCAGTTCCCGGGCATCCCGGAACTGCTCGGCGAACTCGACGCGCGCGGTGTGCGCTGGGGCATCGTCACGAACAAGGTGGCGCGACTCACCGAGCCGTTGATCGCGCAACTCGGGCTCGAAGAGCGCGCGGGCTGCGTCGTGAGTGGCGATACCACGTCGCATTCGAAGCCGCATCCGGCGCCTTTGCTGCACGCCGCGCGCGAGCTCGACATGAAGCCGGAACGCATTTTCTACGTCGGCGACGACCTGCGCGATATTCAGGCGGGCTTCGCGGCCGGCATGAAGACAATCGCGGCCGCCTACGGCTACTGCGGCAACGACATTCCGCCTACGCAATGGCACGCGCAGCACGTCGTGCAATCGCCGGTGGAATTGCTGCGTTTGCTACGCGAAATCGGCTAACGTGACGCGGACTTTATGCAAGCTCGTCAGCGTACCGGCGAGTCGAGCCCTAATCAGGCAGGACGTGGGCGTCAATTTATTGTAAAATCTACGCTGGCCTGTACATATTGAGCAACGAACCGCGGGGGCGACTTGGTTTCGACAGGGGTTGCGAAGCGGCTAGGGCATGTCGAGGACCCGTCACCTCGTTAATCAATGGGAAAAACGTAACTGCAAACGACGATACGTTCGCACTGGCAGCCTAAGGGCCGCCGTCCTCTGCCTAGTTCACTGACGGGCTTAGTGTCGCAAGACCGGTAGCAATACCGACAGAGGTCATATACGTCAGTTAAGCCTTGGTGGAGTCACGACATCCGGGTCGAAAATCTAGTGAATCGCCGTAGTGCAGCGTGTTCGTCCGCGTCGCTGCGGTTAAATCAAAAGACAGAACTAAACATGTAGAACTGGTCGTAGAGTGCTTCTGGACGCGGGTTCGATTCCCGCCGCCTCCACTAAACACTGTGTCACCTGGCATCACCTGAAACCCGTAAGCGCCTGCTTATGGGTTTTTTGTTGCCCGCCCGTTTCGACGCACCACTCCCCTCATGCAGACACGACACCTCACTGCAACGGGGTAACTACGTAGTTCCCAAACCGCGCAACATAGCCGAAGATGTCATGCACACATTCCGCTCCGTTCGCATCACGCTGCCCCAACGCTGCAAGCCAGCCCCTGCCAATGCGCCAGATCTCGCTATCCCGACTCGTTGCCGCCACCCTGCTCTGTACAAGCGCCGCCGTCGCGCCGCTCGCGCAGGCCGTCGATCTGCACGTGATGAACTCCGGCGGCTTCACGGCCGTCTACAAACGGCTTGCGCCGAAGTACGGAGGCGAACTCGGGCAACACGTTCAAAATCGCCTACGGGCCGTCGATGGACAACTCCGCCGAAGCCATCCCGGAATCGTCTCGCGCGCAAGGAGCCGGCCGACGTCGTCATCATGGTCGGCTACGCGCTCGACAATCTGATCGCAAGCGGCGAGGTGCTTAAGGACTCGCGCGTCGAACTGGCGGATTCGCGCATCGGCATGGTCGTACGCGCCGGCGCGCCGAAGCCGGACATCAGCAGCGTCGAAGCCCTCAAAAAGACGTTGCTCGAAGCCCGCTCGGTTGCCTATTCGGATAGTGCGAGCGGCGTCTATATTCAGAATGAGCTGTTCAAGCGCATGGGCATCGAAGCTCAGTTGAAACCCAAGGCGACGATGGTGCTGAAGATCCCGGTTGCGTCAATAGTGGCCAAGGGCGAGTATCAGTTGGGCCTTCAGCAGGTGAGCGAGTTGTTGCCGGTACCTAGGCGTCGAGTTTGTCGGCAAGATTCCGAAGTCGCTGCAATCGGTCACGCGCTTTGCCGCGGGAATCCCGGCCACGTCGCAGCATCCACAGGAAGCGCGCCAGTTGCTGCAATTCCTCGCTTCGCCGGAGGCCGCCGCGGATGTCGCCGCCACGGGCCTCGATCCTTTGAGCAGGAAGTAATCGGGCATATCTCGAGTCTCGCCATGGAATAAACGTGCCCGACCAGCCGTTTGTTATTCACGCGACAACAAACACCAACATCAGGAGCCGTCATCATGCGCAAGACTCTGCTTTGCCTCTCCACGCTCACCGTGCTCGCGCTGCAGCAATCCGCGTTCGCGGAGCCACCCAAAGTCGACAACGGCCGCTTCGTCACGGCGGGCAGCATGACGCTCTATAAGTTCGACAAAGACACCACGCCTGGCGTGAGCGCCTGCACCGGCGGCTGCATGAACTACTGGCCGGCTGCCGTGGCCGCATCCGGCGACAAGGCGTCGGTCGGGCAATATGACGCTCATCCCGGACGGCAAGCAGCAGTGGGCGTACAAGGGACATCCGCTTTATCGCTACTCGGCGGACAAGCAGGCGGGCGACAACAAGGGCGACGGCTTCAAGGACGTCTGGCACACGGCAAAGCCCTGAGCCAAGAAACGCGATCTGAATCACGCGAGCGGTGCACGCCATGAAACGCGTGCACTCGCTCCGCCTGAACTTCGTGATCATTCAGGCGCGCTGAAGCATCAAGTTCAAGGCCGTGAACTAGGCCAAAAGCAAACGCCACAAACAACAACGCCGGCATCGAGCCGGCATCATCTCGATCTGCTTCACAGCGATCGCCCAATCATCAAACGCAAAAGCAGGACCGAGTGCAAGAAACTCCGCCCTCGCTAAAAGACCGTCTCACTCGTCCTGCGGACACTGCAGATTGAAGCCATTCGGATCGCCATTGTCGCCACGCTTGCGCATGGCCGACTTCTTGCCGGACTGATATTTTGCCGAAGGCACCGACGCGGCGAACGGCATTTGCGGATGTTCAGCCAGACGAAACTCGTCCTCGGGCCAATCGGTCCGCGTGCAGATCGGCGAGCAGGAACGTCTGATCGAGCGTCTTGCCCGCGAAGATCATGTCGAGCTGATGACGGATCACGCTGTGCGTGCCATCCGCGGCGTCATGTACGACGGGCGCATCGTCTCGAGATGACCGTCCGCGTGACGCAACGTCGCCTGCACACTGGAGGCACCCTGCGAGAACAGCGTCAGTTCAACGCCACGTTCGATCGTGACGCCGAGCGTCGTGAGATGCTCGGTGAGCAAACGCTCCGTGACCGATTGATCAAGAAAGAGCAGATACGGATAGCGCGTGTGCAGCGGATCGAAATCGAGCCGCACGAGCCGCATGCCGTTGGAAAACAGATTGGCGATGCGCGCGCGGTGGCCGAGCGCGAGAAGCGGCTCGACCAGCCGATGTTGTTCGGGCAGTTCGAGCGTGCGCGCCTGAATGCCGATGGCCCGCGAATAAGGAGCCGGCTGCATTGCCTTGTCGATCAGACGCACGGGAATGTGGGCACGCGCGAGACTCATGGCGGCGGCAAGTCCGGTCGGACCCGCGCCGACGATCAGCACCGGCGACGCATCGTGTGCGGCAGCGTCCATGCAGAACTCCGGAGACGGCAGTGCGTTCTAGTGTACGCCGCCGGTCGCCGGCTCAAGGGTGCGCTGCATCATTCGGCACCGTCACCGAGCCTCTTCTTGCGTTCGTTCGCGCAGATTTTACGTGGGCTTTCGCGTGGCTTTTGCACGGGGTACAACGGCCGTTGTGCGCGCTTGCAAACGGCAAAGCATCAATGCGCATACGGCGGGCGATCCATCGCGCAATGATGATGCGTCGTGCCGAGATCGACCTGCAGCGTCGCGTGCTGCATCGCAAAGCGTTCGCGCAGCGTGAACACGATCAGGTCGAGCGCTTCGTCGCCGGGATGGCCAGCCGGCATCACGAGATGCGCGCTCAGCGCGTTGCCCGTCGTCGAGAGCGCCCACACGTGCAGATCGTGCACGTTCACCACGCCGGGCTGACCCGACAGATATGTGTGAATCACCTGCAGATCGACACCGGGCGGCACGGCGTCGAGCGCGAGGCGCACCGAATCGCGCAGTAGACTCCACGTGCCGTACACCACCGCGACGATGACGAGACTCATCACCGGATCGAGCCACGTCCAGTCGGTGAACAGAATCACGAGACCGCTCACCGCGACAGCCGCCAAAATACCGGCATCCGCCGCCATGTGCAAAAAAGCGCCGCGAATATTGAGGTCGTCCTTCTGGCCGCGCATGAAGAGCCACGCGGAAAAGCCGTTCACCACCACGCCCACCGTCGCGACGACAAATACCGCGAGCCCCGCCACCGGTGCCGGATTGAAGAGTCGCCCGATCGCCTCGGCAACGATCACGCCGCACGCGAACAGCAGCAGCCCGGCATTCACGAGCGACGCGAGAATCGACGAACTGCCAAAGCCGAACGTGTAGCGCGCGGACGGACGGCGCATGGTGAGCCACGTGGCGCCCCATGTGAGCAGCAGGCCGAGGAAGTCGGAGAGATTGTGACCGGCGTCGGCGAGCAACGCAGTGGAATGCGCGATCACGCCGTAGATCGCCTGCACGACGACGATCGCGATATTCAGCGCGACTGCCAGTGCAAAGGCGTGGCCGTGGCTGGCGACCGACGCGTGGTGATGCGAGTGGCCCGCGTGACCGTGGCCGCCATGCGCATGCGCGTTGTGCGAGTGGCTGCTATGATCGTGACCGGCGCTGTCATGCGCGTGCTCATGGTCGTGATCGTGCGCTGCGTGCGCGTTATCGGAGTGGTCGTGAAGATTCTTCATCAAACATCCTGAGGAAATTCACCGGGCGACTCGGCGACATGTTCGAGCATGCCCGTCAGCATCGCGCTGATGTGACGGTCGGCAGCGAGATAGAACACCTGCTTGCCCTGCCGCTGCGCACGCACGATCTGCGTCGCGCGCAACAACCGCAAATGATGACTCACGAGCGATGACGACAGTTCGAGCTTCTGCGCGATCGAGCCGACCGCGCGCGGCCCATCGAGACCAGAAGAGCACGATGCGCAGACGCGTCGGGTCGCCGAGCAGACGGAATGGAATAGATCGGCCAGCGGCACGATGGTGTCGGCGAAGGTGGAGCGATCGTCAGATAGCCCGGAAGAAACCATACTGCTGGTGCGGTGCCGTCGGAACATATGAACAGTCATTCACATATAGAAATATTCGACAGACGGGTCAAATCGGAATGCGCCTCGGCGAGTATGGGAAAATGCGACCTTTGCCTTACCCGAATACCATCCTCCGTCATGCAACATGTATTTGATCGCGCCTTCGTGGCGCATCGTGACGGCCGCCTCGACGACGCTGAACGCGGCTACCGCACCACGCTCGAGGGCAACCCCGTGCACGTCGACGCGCTGCATCTGCTGGGCGTGCTGCGCCACCAGCAGGGCCAGCACGCCGAAGCCGCCGACCTCGTGCGGCGCGCGGTCAACCTACGTCCGGAAGACGCCGCTTTGCAGCTGAATCTGGGCAATGCGCTGAAAGCGCTCGGCAGAATCGACGACGCCATCGAACAGTTCCGCAATGCGCTGACGCTCGCGCCCTCTTTCCCGATGGCGCACTACAACCTCGGCAACGCGTATGCGTCGATCGGACGTCACGAAGACGCCGCCGACGCCTTCGAGCGCTCGCTGCGCCTGCAACCGAACGACGCGTCGTCGCACAACAATCTCGGCAATGCGCAGCACGCGCTCGGGCGGCACACCGAGGCGATCGCGTCGTTCCGGCGCGCGCTGGAGTTGCGTCCGGGACATGCGGGCGCGCTAAACAACATGGGCATGTCGCTCAACGCGCTCGAACGCGCCGACGAAGCGATTCCCTGCTTCCAGGCCGCGCTCGCCGCTGAACCTCGCTTCGTCGCCGCGCACTTCAATCTCGCCAATACGTTCGACGCCACCGACCGTCACGCCGACGCCGTCACCGCATTTCGGGCCGCACTTTCGTTGCAGCCGAATCTGCCGCCAGCCATTTTCGGCATGGGCAATGCGCTCGCCGCGCTCGGACGTTACGCCGAAGCGCTGCCGTATCTCGAACGCTCGGTCGGGCTCGATCCGCAGTTCGCGCTCGCATGGCTCAGTCTCGGCAATGCGCACCAGGCGCTCGGCGCGCACACGGCCGCAGTCCGCGCGTTTGACCAGGCGTTGCGCCTGCGTCCTAATCTCGCCTCCGCGCACATGAACCGCGCGCTCGCGTGGCTCGCGATGCGCGACTTCGCGCGCGGTCTGCCGGAATACGAATGGCGTCTGCAAGCCATGGCGCAGCCCGTCATCCAGACGCTGCCGCGGTGGCACGGCGAACCGATTGCGCAGCGCACGCTGCTGGTCCACGCGGAACAGGGTTTCGGCGACACGCTGCAATTCGCGCGTTTCCTGCCGATGGCCGCAGAGCGCGCCACGCGCGTGGTGTTCGAAGTGCAGCCTTCGTTGCTGCCGCTGCTCGCGCCGATGGCGCAAAGCACGCGCATCATGCTGATTGCCCAAGGCGCGCCGCGTCCGGCCGCCGATCTGCAATGTCCGCTTCTGAGTCTGCCGCTCATGCTCGGCACGACGTTCGACACGATTCCCGCGCGCACGCCTTACGTAACGGTACCGCCCGCTTATGGCCGCAAATGGCGCGGCTCGCTAGACGGTCAGGCGAAGCGCAAGATCGGCTTTGCGTGGACCGGCCGGATCCAGCAGAACGAAACCCGCTCGATGCCGCTCGCGGCGCTCGATCCGCTCTTCGCGCTCGAAGGTATCGACTGGATCGTGCTGCAACCGAACCTGAACGACGACGAACGCGCGGCGCTCGACGCACATCCGCGCGCCGCGTCGATTCACCGCTTCGACAGGAAGATCGGCGACTTCGCGGACACGGCGGCGATCATCGAACGGCTCAACGCAGTGGTCTCCATCGACACCTCCATCGCCCACCTCGCCGGCGCACTGCGCAAGCCGCTCTGGCTGATGTTGCCGTTCGCCGCCGACTGGCGCTGGTTCACGAACGACACGCGCAGCCCCTGGTATCCGGGCGCGACGCTCGTGCGTCAGCCGCAACCGGGCGCATGGGACGACGTGGTCAGCAAGGTCACGAACGAATTGCGCAAAAGCTAGACGCGCCATAATCGCCGCCCATGAAGAACCCCCGCGTTCGCGAGAACGCGGGGGTTCTTGTTTTGTGGCGACTGCGCGGTGAGCGTCAGGCCGTACGGTACTGATCGCGCGATTCAGGCGTGCGGTACAGCACGAGCGTCGCGATCAGGCCGCAGATCGCCGCCACGCCGAGGAACAGACCCGGCGCCGCCTTGTTGCCCGTGGTGTGGATCAGCAGCGTCGAGATGGCCGGCGTGAAACCGCCGATCGTCGTGGCAAGGCTATACGCAAGCGAAAAGCCCGCGGTACGCACTTCGACCGGCATGACTTCGGTCAGCGCCACGACCATCGCGCCGTTGTAGCTGCCGTAGAGGAACGAGAGCCACAGCTCGACGACGAGCAGACGCGCGAACGACGGATCCGCCACCAGCCATTGCAGCGCGGGATACGCGGTGACGATGGTCAGCACCGTGAAGGCGATCAGCACCGGACGACGGCCGATGCGGTCCGATAACGCGCCCGCGAGCGGCAGCCAGATAAGGTTCGACAAGCCGATGCAGACGGTGACCACGAGCGTGTCGATGGCGGAGAGCTTCAGCACTTCCTTGCCGAAGGTTGGCGTGTAGGCCGTGATCATGTAGAACGACACGGTGGTCATGATCACCATGCCCATGCCGCCCAGCACGATGCCCCAGTTCGCGGCCATCGTCCGCATGATTTCTCCCATGCTCGGGCGATGCTTGCGCGCCTGGAATTCCTCGGTTTCCTGCAGCGAACGGCGGATCAGGAACAGGAACGGCACGATCAGACAGCCGATCAGGAAGGGCACGCGCCAGCCCCATGCACCCATCTGGTCGGCGGGCAGGGTCTTGTTGAGCAGCACGCCGATCAGCGCGGCGAACACCACGGCAACCTGCTGGCTGCCCGACTGCCACGTGCAATAGAAGCCCTTGTTGCCCTTCGTGGCGATCTCGGACAGATAGACGGACACGCCGCCCAGTTCCACGCCCGCCGAGAATCCCTGCAGCAGACGCCCGAACAGCACGAGCGCCGGCGCGAGCGCACCGATGGTGGCGTAGCCTGGAATGGCCGCGACCTTGAGCGTGCCGAGCGCCATCAGGCCGAGCGTGAGGATCAGGCCTTTGCGACGGCCGTGATGGTCAATGTAGGCACCGAGCACGATCGCGCCGAGCGGCCGCATCAGGAAGCCCGCGCCGAACACGGAAAGCGACAGCATCAGCGATGCGAATTCGTTGCCGCTCGGGAAATAGGTTTTGGCGATCGCGGATGCGTAATAGCCATAAACCATGAAGTCGTACATCTCAAGAAAGTTGCCGCTGACCACGCGAAAAACTGTCTTGACCTTGGATTCTTGTGTTGAAGATGCGGCGTGGGACGCAGTAGACATGACTTTCTCTGATAAGCCCGCTGTCACGTGAGAGGTGACGATTGGGCAGTTGATACGATCCACCTTGATTCCATGGCGGATGCCGCGGCAACCGTACGAACTGAACGGAGCTGAACGCGCCGGGGCGCTACATTTTCATGCTGAAAGCATGCGTTTCATATCAGGGTAAACGTTGGGAAACATGCGAAGCCCAGTGCACGTAATGTTACCGCTCATGGCGGTGTCGTGTAATGCATACAGTTTAATTACAATGACCCGCTCGCACTTCGCGGATAAATTGCGCACACGCACTACCGTTGACCGACACGATGCAAACCACCCGCGCCCTCTCGCTGCGCCCCGCCACACTCGCGGACGCCGCGCTCATCGCCTCCATTCATAGCGCAGTTGGCAGGCTACGTATCGTGGCCTGCTGCCCGATTCTTTTCTCGACGGCGAGGTTTCGCACGAGCGGCCGCTTACTGGGAAGCACGCCTCAATGCGCCCGGAGGCGAGCGGCGCATGGTGCTGATCGTGCAAATCGCGGACGAGCCGATCGGCTTTGTCTGCGTGGAGCGGCAACCCGAATCCGCGTGGGGCGTGCTGCTCGACAACCTGCATGCGCTGCTGGGCTACCAAGGCATCGGCGTCGGCAAGCTGCTGATGCGCGCCGCCGAAGACTGGACTCGCGAGCAAGGCGAAGCGCAGTTGTATCTCTACGTGCTCGAAGGCAATGCGCCCGCGATCCGCTTCTACGAACACGAACGGCAGGGCTGGCAGTTCGTCGGCGCGAAGCCGGACCACATGGGCGGCGTCGATATTACCGCGTTACGCTACGTCTACAAGCTCGACCGCTAAAGGCGCGACACGCGCGACACGTGCCGCAGACGTTTGAGTTCAGACGTTTCTGCGCAACTTTGCAGATGCGTCCGAATCTTGGAGCGGCTGCATCCCAGCATCATGGCTGCATCCCAGCATCATTTTCCGCATCCCGATGGCTTCATCCTGAACGCTCGAGCGGCCGGATATCTGCTGGTCCGCACACGGCGTTGTCATTCAGCGTTATTGCGCGGCGTCTACTCCGAACGTATCTCGCGCATTGCTCCGAAGAAGCCTGAGTCCTATATGAGACGCGAGAGCCGCCGAGCGCGGCTCCGTTACGAGGCGCTGAAAGACAAACCGATGTCCACTGCTCCCCTTACCTTGATCGAAGGTTCGATGGCGCTTCGAAGGTTCGATGGCGCTGCCGTGCGCGCGGCCGCTTGCGCAGTTGCCTCCGCCGTTCGGGCACGACTGGAAACTGCTGCCGCCCGGCTACTGCATCCGGGTCGAACTGAAGGCGCTCTATGCGGCCGTGCTGCGCACGTTCTGTCTGAGTGATGCCGCTATCCGTTCGATGTGCAAGTGGTTGCCGCTGGGACAGCGTGGCGTTGATCGTGTTGCGGCGTCAGCGGACATTGAACCTGTTTTGCCTGTTGCGACTTCTGCCGGTGAAGCGGCTCGCGTTGCTGCACGTTACGTCGAACCTTGGGCCGACTCCAAACCTTGGGTCTCGCAGGCGGTGCTTGTGCACATTGAGTGGCGTGGCGATCCTCACGTGGATTGCGGCCGATCATGTCATGAATCGTCATTCTGAGCAGGTGCGGGATGCCCGGGTCGAGGGAGCGGTGTCCGCTGGAAACGCGGTGATAGATGCGCCTGTTGCGTCGCGGGCGGCGAGCGTTTCTCATGAGTTGAAGCAAAGCTGCGGAGATGTCTCCTTCCGCAGCGGAATTTTCCCATGCGCGCGCGGCGGCTTCCGCAAGTTCTACGGTTGCTTCCGCTACTGTGCTACGTACGCCTGTAAAAATCGTTTCTGCGCCTGTGCGGAACGGCTCGACCGATTCACGCCGCATGCACGTTCGCGCGGTGCGCACTCAACAGTTGAGCTCGCCGCGGCAGCGCAAGATTTCGCGCGACGAAGCGCACGGCGCTCCGCCCAAACTGTCGCCGCGACCTAGATTCGAAGGAGCGACGCTGCCGCGCATTGCTTCGCGGCCGGTCGAGACCACACGTGCAGCACCGAAGCCTTCCGCTGCCGGCGCTTACTCGCCGCTCGCGCCGTCGCGCCTCGGCGCGGATGACTATGCGAACGTGTCGATGTTCGCCGGCACGCATCTTCGCGGCATCGTGCCTCAAGTCACGAGCGTGCCGCGCCAGGTTAATGCCGCTTCCAGCGCGAACAGCATCAATAGCACGAGCGGCACGAGCGGCGCTGAATGGTCGAATCACCTGTCGCAACGTCGCGTGACCGACGTGCCCGATCAGTTCGTCAAACGTGCCCGATCAGTTCGTCAAATAAGCGCGCCTAGTTTTCGAACGCCGCGCGCGAAACAAAAGACAAATGGCGCAAACAAAAAGCCCGGTCATTCAAAGCAAATGGCCGGGCTTTTTTCAACACACTTAAAAGAGACGAAACAACACAACTACTTCTGTCTAGGCAATCCCATTTCCGTCTGACGCTGCAACAGCAGAACCTAGCTTTGCACCTGACGAAGCTGCGCCTTGTCCTTTTCCGCGTGCAGCGCGGTGGTTTCGTCCTGCGTTTGCCGTTGACAGTCGCTCACCTTCGCCTGCTGCGCACGCGCTACTTCGAGGTCGGCTTGCAGACGTTTCGCGCGGTCTTCGGACATGGCAGTCAGGTCTTCGATATATGCCTTCTGCGCCTGCAACTGCGTGCGGCGAATTTCCACGTCTGAAAGCTGCACGGTTTGCTGCACGAAGCCAGCGTAAATCACTTCGGCGCGTGGCCGCGTCTTCCGATTTGATGACGCGCCAGAAATGCTTGTCCTAAAACAGCGCGACGTAAAACGTCATTTCCTGCGGATAGAAAAAGAGACTCGCGCCGTAGCTGCCGTTATACGTCGTGCGCAATTCCCTGAGACGCCTCGCGAACCATGCGCATCAGTTCGGTGACATTGCCTTGCGCGTCGTTCGCGGATGCAGAAGACGCGCCCACTGCACTGCTCAACGCGGCCGCCACAGGTTGCGGCGTCAACGTATTGATAGCGGGACGCGTGCCGACCTTGGGCTCGGACTCTTCGCCCTGCGCCGCGAGCGCAACACTGCCTTGCTGCAACAGCGCACATGAGGCCGCGAGCAGCATGGCGCGACGCACTAATAAGGGGTACTTCATACATGCATGCTCCATGCAATTCCAGATCAGCCGCAGATTATCGCGCGGATCAGGCGTGAAGCGAAGCATTCGGACACAGTCGGAACAGACTTTAAATCGAGATAAATGGAGCACGCATGAATCGGCGTGATGAATCCCACAATCGCGGAAAAAACAATTTCAGATAGCCAGATTGGCCGTCGATCCAACTCACTCGCGGAAGTTTCGTGTGTCGTCGGAATAGCCTGTGTTGCTGCGCTAATTAAAAAATATAGATGAGAGCGAAGCGGGACGGCGCAATGCGCCTTTGGACAAACTGAGAAAACTCGATCGAAGCTCCACGTCCATGCAACCAGTCTCGTTGCGCGAACGTGGAAACCTCGTTACTACAAAACGTACTTGCGAGCGCGTATCAGACGCGCAATCAGAAGCGCATTTCGCGCGCGACGCGCAGGAACGTATCGAGCAGCGGCGTGCAGTCCAGTAACTCGGGACCGCACGCGCGATGAAACTCCGGATGCTACTGCACACCCATCACGAAGGGCGCGCGCCGGCCAAGGAACATATTTTCGTCAACGTCGAACCGTCGGGGAAATGAATGCTGTGCCGATGCTGGTCGTAATTCTCGTTGACGTGCGCGCCGGCTGTCGGGACATCGGTAGCAATGTCCTGATAGAGCGTGCCGCCGAACGCCACGTTGATGAGCTGACAACCACGGCACACGCCGAGCACTGGCTTGCCCGACTCG
The DNA here is from genome assembly GCA_940747215.1 of uncultured Paraburkholderia sp. Taxonomy (GTDB): domain Bacteria; phylum Pseudomonadota; class Gammaproteobacteria; order Burkholderiales; family Burkholderiaceae; genus Paraburkholderia. Next base: position 52,478 of record CALNWS010000020.1, read on the forward strand.
ACGAATTCATGCAGCAGTTCGAGTTCGTACATGTCGCGCACACGATCGCCGGGCCATTCCGAATTCGTGGACTGCTCCGCGTAAGGATTGCGGCAAAACGTCGGCGCCGCCTTGCAGCAGCAAACCGTCGAGATGCTTCGCGTAGTCGCGCAGGCGAATGTCGCTCGGGTGAAGCATGCCTTGATGGCCGACGGTCGGAATCATGAACACGAGCACGTCGCGCGACATCACCCAGTGCGCGATCGACTCTTCGAGATACTACAGCGTCTTGCCGCGCAGCCCCATCGCGCCAGGCTCAGGGTGGAAGATCCGCGCCGACACGCCGATACGCAGCGTACGTTGCGTGATGCGCTGACCGGCGCGATCGAAAATCTGACGCGCACGCGCCACGACGATCCGCCCGAAACACGGTCCGGGCCGAATCGTTGTGCTTCAGATATCGCGGCGGCGACGGCAGCAAGGCATTCGGCGGCGGCGACCCGGCCGGCCGCGTCGTGGATGCCTTCGCGTCTTCGATCACTTCGGCGTCTTCGGCAGCGTTCGCGAATTCGCCCGCGCTGCGTTCGCTGCCGGACAAGGCCGCGCCCGGCGGAACTGGATTGCGCCGCGCCTCGCGTTCATGCACCGCCGCTTCCTACTTCGCCGTGGATGCCGCGGCGGAACTGCGCGCCTCGGCGGCGTCGCGTTGACGGGCCGTTTGCGGGCTTTCAGGCGTGACGGTTGAAGCGCTGTCGGGATCGTCCGTCGACGACCTCACCGCCGCTTCTTCAGCAGCCGGCGTGACAGGATCTTTGATGGGAGACTGGATCGCATCTTCATGCGAGGCAGGCAGCGGTGTGACCGGATCGACCGGCACGCCGCCGAGTTTGGCCACACCGGGTGTGCCGCCTGGCGCATTTCCCGATGCCGTGGCCGGCGACGTTGGTAATGATGGGCCGCCGGGTGTACCGGCATTTCCAAGTTTGTTTTCGCTCATGACAGTCAGATAGGCACCTTCCACGCGAACGAATGGATACGCCCTAATTATCCGCCAGCGCGCGACCCTTGGCAAACTTGCACACAATTGCTCAAATTGTTGGCGGCCAGGCTCCAATCCCTTCTACTTAGGGATCGGGTTGTTCGTCGAAAGTTTCACGCAAGGCGATCTGCATGGCCGCATGAATCTTGACGCACCAGCGCCACACTAGCGCGAGCAGCAGCGCGGCGCAGATCAGTACGGCGGCCAGCAACCCCGTGGGCGGCAAGATTCCGCCTGAAAGCGCGGCAACGAGCAGAAACACGCCGACCATTGAAACGACCGGCACGAGATCGGAAATCGCGTAACGGCACGATCAGATGCTCGATACGATGCAGGTGACGCGACTCGGCCATGATCGCACCGATCAGAAACGCGCCGAGCGCGATGCTGTAATCGAGCTTCACCACCAGCAGGCAGAAGCCGAAACAGAAGCCGACCACGAGCGACACCGTCATGAAAAGCAGTAGCTTGCCGAGCGTCACCACGGCGACGCCCGCGCTCAACTGCCCGGTCTGCGCAATGCTCGACAGCAGCACGAGCATCGCAATGGCGAGAATGTCCTCGACGATCAGAATGCCGAACACGAGCTGCGCGAAGCTCTCGCGTTTCAGGCCGAGTTCGGACAGCGCCTTCACGATAATCGTGGTCGACGAAATGGCGAGAATCGCACCGAGGAACAGCGAATCCATCGGGCTCCAGCCGAACGCGCTGCCGATCTAGTGCCCAAGCCACAGCATCAGGACGATTTCGGAGAGCGCCGCGACGATCGCCGTCGCGCCCACCTTGAACAGCTTTCGCAGGCTGAACTCGAGTCCCAGCGAAAACATGAGAAAGACCACGCTAAGCTCACCGAGCGTCTGAATGGTCTGCTCGTCGTGAATCAGCTGAAGAGGCGACGTGTATGGCCCGATGATCACGCCCGCCGCGATATAACCCAGCACCACCGGCTGCTTCAGGCGATGGAACAGCACAGTGACGATGCCGGCGAGCGCCATCACGACCGCCAGATCCTGAATGAAGCCAATGCCGTGGTACATGAATGCGTCCCTTACAAAAAAGTAATGTTGGAGAGCGCAGTGTAACGCACGCCGGCGGACGCCAAATCGCGAGAACGCACAAAGAAAGCGGAACCGGAAGAATGAAACGCACCCGCTTCGAACCACGAGACGAATGCGCAGGCGCTAAAGCCAGACTTACTTGCTGCCAGCCTGATTGGCGTCGATCTGCTTTCTCAGTTGCGCTTCTTTCTCCTGAAGCTCGGGCGTGAATGCTTCGGCGAAATCCGCGGCTTCATAGAACGGACGAATTTCGATCTCCGATTCGCTCGGCATCGGGTTCGGGCAACGCCGCACCCATTCGATCGCCTCTTCCATCGACTGCACCTGCGATCCAGTAACCGGCGATCAGCTCCTTCGTTTCGGCGAACGAACCGTCGACCACGCTGCGGTCTTTCCCGGAAAACTTCACGCGCACGCCTTTCGAGCTCGGCTTGAGACCGTCGCCGCCTTGCATGATGCCGGCCTTCACCAGCTCTTCGTTGTACTGGCCCATCACCTAGATGAGCTCCATGCTGGGCATCTGGCCCGCTTCGGATTCGGGCGTTGCCTTGATCATGACCATCACGCGCATTTTGGGGCTCCTGTCAGAAGTAAATGTCAAAACGGGCCGCAGAGTCTCACCACGCCCTCGCGGCCTTCATCACCACGACGCTCGAACCCGCCCGAATTCGACAGACACAACTTATCACGCGCGCATGACGCTTCGGCGGACAAACCGTCGCGTCATGCACCGGATATTTCCGCAGCGCTCGGCGGCCTCTTTCCGAGCGAAAAAGTTTTTTGACACGCTAGATGCCTGTGAAATATCACAATAATATTTGCCGAATATTTATTGAGGAGTCGAGTGATGCAGCAAGTGTCTTTCAGCGTGGCGGACCAGTCGGGCGGCAGCCGCAGCGAGATTGTTGAAGTCAATCGTCTGACTATTGCAGGCTGGGCCGGCCGGGACTAGGCGGCCATCGAGCACCAACATTGCCGAGCTGGCGGAACTGAGCGTGAAGCGCCCGTCGTCCACCACGCCGTGCTTCTATAGTCTCGGCTCGGAACTGCTCGCGCAGGCGGACTAGGTCGATGTGGTCGGCGTGAAGTCGAGTGGCGAAGCCGAGTGCGTGCTGGTGAATTCGCCTGCGGGCCTTCTCGTCACAGTCGGCTCGGACCACACCGACCGCGAAGTCGAGGCATACGGCGTCACCGTCTCCAAACAGGTTTGCCCGAAGCCGGTTGCTCGCGACGTCTGGCGTTTCGACGAAGTGGCCGCTCACTGGGATCAGTTGGAACTGCGCGCCTACGCTGTCACGAATGGCGAGCGCCGCGTCTATCAGCAAGGCAGCGTGGCCTCGCTGCTGCCCGCCGCCGACCTGCTCGAACGTGCGCTGCTCGCCGAAGGCGCGGCGATGTTTTGCGGCACGCTCGCCGTGCAGGGCGACATCGTCGGCATGGCGGACGGCGACGCGCTCGAACTCGAACTGCACGCGATCCCGTCCTGAAACGCACGTTGTGCCACGCTTATCGCGTGCGCGCGCTTCCTTCGTTGAATAAGGTCGACCGAGGCCCTCATGAGCCCCCTTCGCTTTCCGCTGCCGCCGACGCGTCGTCCGGCGCCACGCTCGAAACCACCGCCATCCGTAAGATCACGTGGCGCATCACGCCGTTCCTGTTTCTCGTCTACGTGCTCTCGTATCTGAACCGCGTCAACATCGGTTACGCAAAGCTGCAGTTCACGGGCGACCTCGGCTTGTCGAACGCGGCCTACGGCCTTGGCCTTGACACGGGGATTTTCTTTTTCGGCTATTTCGTGTTCGAAGTGCCGAGCAACCTGCTGCTGAAGAAGTTCGGCGCGCGCGCCACGATCGCATGCATCACGATGCTGTGGGGCCTGCTTTCGTCCTGATGATGTTCGTGCACTCGGAGACCATGTTCTACGTACTGCGCTTTTTCTTGGGCGTCGCCGAAGCCGGCCTCGTGCCGGGCGTCGTACTATATATCTGACCTTCTGGTTTCCGTCCGACCGCCGCGCGCGCATGATCGCCGTGTTCATAGCGGCGATTCCGGTTGCGGGCATCATCGCGGTTGCGGACATCATCGGCGCGCCGCTTTCCGGCTTCCTGATGTCGGCGCTGCACGAGAGCACGGCCTGCGCGGCTGGCAGTGGATGTTCCTGATCGAAGGCATTCCGTCGATTCTCGCGGGCTTCTGGGCGCTCGCCGTGCTGCGCAACACGCCGGCCGAAGCCGCTTGGCTCACCGACGACGAAAAGCGCGTAATCAACAGCCGCATCACACGCGAAAACAGCGCGGCGAAAGCGGCCGGCGCGGAACATAGCCTCGGCGTGGCGCTGCGCTCGGGCCGCTTCTGGCTGCTCACGCTGATCTACTTCTGCCTTGTCACGGGCAACACGGGCTTCTCGTTCTGGCTACCGCAAATCGTCAAGGATCTCGGCGTAACGAACCTCGTCACGGTTTCGTCACCGCGATTCCGTATCTCGCGGCGGGCATCGGCATGATCTTGATCGGCCGCCCGTCGGATGTGACCGGCGAGAGGCGCTGGCACTACGCGGTGTGCTGCTTCATCGGCGCGGCGGGCCTGCTCGGCAGTGCCTCGGTAACCAATTCGATTCCGCTCGCCGTCACCGGCCTCTCAATCGCGTACATCAGCATTCTCGCAGGTTTCGGCATCTTCTGGTCGATGTCCTACCACGTTCCTGCAAGGCACCGTCGCCGTTGCGGGCATCGCGGTGATCAACTCGATCGCGAACCTCGCCGGTTATGTGAGCCCGTATGTGCTCGGTATCGTCAAGGACGCGACGCACAGCGTGACGCTCGGCCTCGTGCTGATCTCGGGAGCGCTGATCGTCGGCGAACTCGTCATGCTGCTGATGCCGCGCGTGAAGGTGCAGCACGCGGCGCAACCCGCAACAGGCGTATAAAAACGCCGCTGGTCTGGCGCGAAACGGCCCCGTCCGCCTCGTGCCGGCCCGGCAAAACCTTGCTCTACAATGCAGACGACATTGCCCGCATTTTTTACACATGATGCTTTTGCAGACTGACCGCTCTTCGAAATCCGCCCGTGCGACGGCCTCCGCGAGTCTCGCGGAACAGGCTTATGCGTTCGTGAAACGCGAAATCATTACGATGCGTTTGCGACCGAGCGAGGTGTTCAACGAAGCCGAACTAATGGCGCCTAGTGCATCGGCTCGTGTACGAAGGCATGCTGACCATCATGCCGCGCAAGGGCATCATGGTCCGGCCGATTTCGCTGGAGGACGTGCTCGCGATCATCGACGTGCGGCTCGTCAACGAAAGATACTGCGTCGAGCTCGCCACGCGCCACGCGCAGCAGCACGACTGCGACGCGATGCAGGCGTTGCTCGAACGCTCCGCCGTATGCGTCGCCACGCACGACATAGAAGGCATGATGGACATCGACCGCGAGTTCCACCTCGCGATCTCGGCCGCGTCGCGCAACGCCGTGCTCGCCGACATCCTGCGCGGGCTGCACGAACGCTCGCTGCGCTTCTGGTTCATTTCGCTGTCCGAGCCGCATTATCTCGAAGACGTCCACGAGGAACATCTCGAACTGTTTCGCCTGCTGCGCGAGCGCGACACGGAAGACGCGCGCCAGTCGGTGCAGAAACATATCGAGGCGTTCCGCTCGACGCTGTTCAACCTTATCTGAACGAATCTGACCGAATCGACATATGACCACAGAATTCACGCCTTTCCCGCCGCTGGCCCAACTCGCCGCAGAGCTCGCCGCCGGACGCACCACCAGCCGCGCGCTGGTCGAAACAGCGCTCGAACGTATCGAAGCCCGGCAGGCCAAGGCGCGGTCGCCTTCATGCACGTGAACGCCGACAACGCCCGCGCCGCCGGCACCGTGCTTTCGCCGCTCGCGGGCATTCCGGTGTCGGTGAAAGACCTCTTCGATATCGAAGGACAGAAGGACAGCCCACGCGAGCGGGCTCCGGCGTGCTCGCCGACGCACCCGCCGCGAAGGAGGACGCGGTCGCCGTCGCGCGGCTGAAACGCGCGGGCGCCGTAATCGTCGGCCGCACCAACATGAGCTGAGTTCGCGTTTTCCGGGCTCGGCCTGAACCCGCACTACGGCCATCCGCTTTCGCCGTATCAGCGTGACGTGAAGGGCGACGAACGGATTTCGGGCGGCTCGTCGTCGGTCGCGGCGGCGTCGGTCGCGGACGGCATGGCAGCGGTCGCGCTCCGCACCAACACAGGCGGCTCGATCCGCATTCCGGCCGCATTGTGCGGCCTAACCGGCTTCAAGCCGACCGCGTCGCGCATTCCCAAACAGGGTGGCATGCCGCTTTCATCGACGCTGGATTCGTTCGGGCCGATCGGCGTCTCCGTGGCGTGCTGCGCGCTCGTCGACCGGATGCTCGCGGGCCTCGAACCGCGCATCCCGGCCGCGCGTCCGTTCGAAGGCGTGCGCCTCGGCGTGCTCACGAATTTCGTGACCGACGGCGTGGAACCGGCGGTCGCGGCTGCGATCGACACAGCGCTTAAGCATCTCGAAGCAGCCGGCGCGATCGTCAGCGAAGTGTGTTTCGTACCGCTCGACCGTCTGCCGCAGATCAACCGCTTCGGCTTTTCACCGATAGAGGCGTATGCGTGGCATCATCCGCTGCTGGAAAAGCATCGCGACCAGTACGGCCCGCGCGTGCTCGTGCAGATCATGAAGGGACAGCCGGCCAGCGCCGCCGACTATCTCGCCTGCTCGCCGAGCGTGAAGCCATGCTGGACGAAGCCGCGCGCACGCTATGGCAGCGCTTCGACGCCGTGGTCGTGCCAACGGTGCCGGTCCTGCCGCCGCGCGTCACCGATCTGACCGACAACAACGACGAGTTCGGCCGCGTCAACGCGCTGATTCTGTGCAACTCGAGCGTGTTCAATTTCCTCGACAGCTGTGCGCTGCCGCTGCCGTGCCATCTGCGCACGGACGCGCCGGTCGGCCTGATGCTCGCGGCGGCACCGCACGCGGACGACGTCCTGCTCTCGATCGGCAGCGGTGCCGAGGCGGTGCTCAACGCCATCCGCTGACGGAAATCACGGCGTCTGAGGCGTCAACTGCGCCGGAGCGGGCGTTCGCGCTAGAATCGCGGGTACCCGTCCTTTTTGCGCCCTTTTCGGCGCTTTTCCGTTCGAGACAGCTACGATCCATGATTAACGACACTGCGAAGTTGCGCCGCGAGCGCTCCCTGCTGGTTCTGCTTGGTCTGATTTGCCTCGCCCTCGTGGCCAGCGCGCTGTATCTGCAATACTTCCTGCACGAAGATCCCTGCCCGCTTTGCATCATCCAGCGCTATTTCTTCCTGCTGATCGCGATTTTTGTGTTTCTGGACGCCGCGCGCTTCAACGGCTGGCGCGGCGTGCGTCTGCTCGAAGTGCTGGCGGCCTTGTCAGCGCTCGCGGGTATCGTGACGGCCGTGCGTCACGTGTACGTTCAGGCGAACCCGGGCTTCAGCTGCGGCTTCGACGCGCTGCAGCCAGTGGTGGACAGCCTGCCGCCCGCTCACTGGCTGCCGGGCGTGTTCAAGGTTGCCGGCCTGTGCGAAACGGCTTACCCGCCGATTCTTGGGCTAACGCTGCCGCAGTGGTCACTAGTGGCGTTCGTAATCGCCTTCATTCCGCTTTTGTTGAGCTTGCTGCGCAATCGCCACCGCAGCGCGTGATTTACGCGGAATTTCGCATCAGATAACCTGCTTTTCGGCGCTATTGGCTTAACCTTGAGCCAATAGCGCAGGCCAGAATCGCGGCCAGTCTTCCTTTGAGCGCCGCTTCCTCGTGTCGCCGCAAGCCAATCCTCGAAGCCAACGCGCATAAAATCCCGCCTCCACGCGCCGCCTGCGCACCGTGCAAACCCCGACCCGACGCAACTTCCCCTTCTGCGGCGAATCGTACTTATCACATGACCGCTCGCGAATACGCTTCATGTGATCCCGGAAATATTTTCGGGACAATGTAATGCTATCGTCGTGCATGGATGGCGATCTACGTGCGCGAGGCCGGCTTCGGCGCGACCCCATGCGTAACGCGCGCCCGATCCGCACTGTCTTCTGGATTAGCCATGACATCGCAAACCATCCGTTTCTATCACTAGGGGTCCGTCCGCGAAGTGGCGGGCGTCCCTGCGTCGCGCACGTTGCTGCAGCACCTGCGTGAGGATTTGCGTTGCACGGGCACCAAGGAAGGGTGTGCGGAAGGCGATTGCGGTGCCTGTACGGTGGTTATCGGCGAACTGGACACCCACGACAGTCTTGCGCTGAAAGCGGTCAATGCCTGCATCCAGTTCCTCCCCACGCTCGACAGCAAAGCGCTTTTCACCGTTGAAGACCTGCACGCCGCCGACGGCGCGCTGCATCCCGTGCAGCAGGCGTGGTGGACTGCCACGCTTCCCAATGCGGTTTCTGCACGCCCGGCTTCGTCATATCGATGTGGGCGATGTACGAAAACCAGCCGGCCGCCGCCGGACTACCCACACGCGACGAAATCAACGCTGCCCTTTCCGGCAATCTGTGCCGCTGAACCGGCTACCGGCCGATCGTCGAGGCGTCGCAGAAAATGTTCGACTATCCGCGCCATCCGCGCGTGACGCTCGACCGCGCCCGTTGTCAATGTTCTGCGCGATCTGCAACGCCGCGACACGTTCGAATACCAGGCCGCCGACACGCACGGCACTGCATTCGGCTCGCCCGCCTTCTATGCGCCGGTCACGCTCGACACCTTCGCGAAACTGCGTGCCGACCTGCCGCAGGCGCGTCTCCTCGTGGGCAGCACCAACGTCGGCCTGTGGGTCACCAAGCAGTTCCGCGATCTCGGCGACATTCTGTACATCGGCAAAGTCACCGAACTGAAGACGATCGGGCACGACGCGCAAACGCTGACCATCGGCGCTGCCGTCACGCTCGGCGGCAACGTCGCGAACGGCTCGCCGATCGGCGACTCGATGCCCGCCTTGCTCGCGCTCGGCGCGGAAGTCGTCCTGCGCCACGGCGCGAAAACGCGCACGCTGCCGCTCGACGCATTTTACCTCGGCTATCAGAAAACCGCGCTTGCGGCCGGAGAATTCGTCGCCACTTTGCACGTGCCGCGTCCCACGGGCAAGCTGCGGTTCCGTACGTACAAGGTGTCGAAATACGAATAGGACATCTCGGTGGTATGCGCGGCGTTCGCGCTGCACGTCGACGAAAATGGCACGATCAGTGACGCGCGCATCGCGTTCGGCGGCATGGCCGCCACGCCCAAACGCGCCACGCAAACCGAAGCCGTGTTGACCGGCGCAACGTGGAACGAGAGCACGGCGCGCGCGGCGATGAGCGCGCTCGTCACCGATTTACCAGCCGCTCACCGACATGCGCGCCTCGAGCGCCTATCGGTTGAAGGTGGCGTGCAACGTGTTGTGGCGCTTCCACCTTGAAACGCGCGATGACGCGCCGCTCGCCCTACTCGACGTGAACGCGTTCGCGTTCGAAGCCGGCACGGCGGACACCGCTATCGCGAAGGAGTCGTCGTGATGAACCGGACCGATGCTTTCCTCGAACGCGCCGCGCATCCGCCCGACGCACACGCTCACGCGCACCCGGCACCGCAGGACGGCGAGACTGCGCGTTGCCGTACGAATCGGCCGCGCTGCATGTGAGCGGCGAAGCCACCTACACCGACGACGTGCCCGAACTGCAAGGCACGCTGCACGCTGCGCTGGGCCTGTCGCGCCATGCGCACGCGAAAATCGTCTCCATCGATCTCGACGCCGTGCGCCGCGCGCCCGGTGTGGTCGCCGTGCTTAGCGCCGAAGACATTCCCGGCGAAAACAATTGCGGTCCCGTGCTGCGCGAGACGACCCGATCCTCGCCGCGAACGAAGTGCTGTATCTCGGTCAACCGGTATTCGTCATCGTGGCGGAAACGCATGAGCTTGCGCGCCGCGCGGCGGCGCTCGCAAAAAGCGATGACGTGGTGTTGTTATGAGCCGCTCGAAGCGATCTTCACGCCCGCCGACGCGAAGGCGGCGAAAAGTTTCGTCCTGCCGCCGCTGCATCTGAAACGCGGCGAGCCCGATGCGAAGATCGCGGCCGCGCCGCATCGCATCAAGGGCGCGTTCGAAGTGGGCGGCCAGGAGCAGTTTTATCTCGAAGGGCAGATCGCCTATGCGGTGCCGAAAGAGATGGACGGCATGCTCGTCTACAGTTCGACACAGTATCCGAGCGAGATGCAGCAGCTCGTCGCGCATATGTTCGAATGGCCTGCGCATAACGTGGTGTGCGAATGCCGGCGCATGGGCGGCGGCTTCGGCGGCAAGGAATCGCAGTCGGCGCTGTTCGCGTGTGTCGCCTCGCTTGCGGCGAAAATGCTGCGCCGGCCGGTCAAACTGCGCGCCGATCGCGACGACGACTTCATGATCACGGGCAAGCGCCACGACGCGATCTAAGAATACGAAGCGGGCTTCGACGAGCACGGCCGCATTCTCGGCGCACGCGTGGAAATCGCGCTGCGCGCGGGCTTTTCCGCCGACCTGTCGGGCGCGGCCGCGACGCGCGCCGTCTGTCACTTCGACAACACGTATTACCTGTCGGACGTCGACATCGTCGCGCTGTGCTGCAAGACCAACACGCAGTCGAACACGGCCTTTCGCGGCTTCGACGGCCCGCAGGGCGCACTCGTCATGGAAGTGATGTTCGACAGCATCGCGCGCAGTTGCAATGCGATCCGCTCGACGTGCGCCTCGCCAACTACTACGGCATCGGCGAACGCGATACGACGCCGTACGGACAGCGCGTCGAAGACAACATCATCGCGCCGCTCACCGACGAACTGCTCACCACGAGCGACTATCGCGCCCGCCGCGCCGCGCTCACCGCCTTCAATGCGACGAGCCCGGTGCTGAAACGCGGCCTTGCATTTTCGCCGGTGAAGTTCGGCATTTCGTTCAACGTGCCGTTTCTGAATCAGGCCGGTGCGCTGGTGCACGTGTACAAGGGCGGCTCCGTGCTCGTCAATCACGGCGGCACGGAGATGGGTCAGGGGCTCAACACGAAAGTTGCGCAGGTCGTCGCGAACAAATTCGGCTTGCCGCTCTCGCGTGTTCGCGTGATGGCCACGGATACGTCGAAGATCGAGAACACGTCCGCCACTGCCGCGTCGACCTGAACGGCAAGGCAGCCGAAGCCGCGGCGCGAACCGTGCGCGAACGCCTCACGGAACTCGCGGCGAAGCAGCTTGGCGGTGCAGCGCAAGACGTGACGTTCGCGAACGGCGAGGTGCTCGCCAACGGCGGCGCGATCCCGTTCGAATAGCTCGTCGGCGCGGTGATCGACACGCTCACCGGCGAATGGGGGCTCGTGCGCGCCGACATGCTGCACGATGCCGGGCAGTCGATCAATCCGGCCATCAACATCGGGCAGGTGGAAGGCGGCTTCATTCAGGGCATGGGCTGGCTCACCACCGAGGAGTTGTGGTGGAACCGCGATGGCCGTCTGATGACGCACGCGCCCTCCACGTACAAGATTCCCGCCGTGAGCGACGCACCCGCCGCGTTCCACGTGCGGCTTTACCAGAACAGCAACGCCGAACCAACCGTGTTCAGAGGTGGCCCTGTTCGTTCGGACAGTTTTCTGAGATTTTCAAGTGGAACGTCCGGGGCGATCATGCTGCCGATCTGATCGCAGGCAGCGTTGCGAAGTATGCCTCATCCGGCATCCGGTCTGCC
>CALNWS010000021.1 GCA_940747215.1 uncultured Paraburkholderia sp.
CCCGCTGAGTGCGTGCGTCTGGTTCCCTTTGTCATTCCCCGGTTCCTCTGCCCGCATTATCCGCTGGCTCAGGCCCCGGCCGCTCCACTGATCCGGCTGTCCAAATTCCCGCGACCACTTCTGGTTGACGGGCGGTGCGGGTGCGGATGGGCCGCGGATCCTCCATTTTCTCGTTGACGAACGCTCGCTCATGCCGGGTACCGGTGCGCTGGTCGAGCCCGGCGGGCACGCGTCACGCGGGTGGGCTCGACGTGCGGACGCGTCGGTTCGGGCTCGGCCGGTTTGCGTGGCAAATACGGCTAGTCGGCTAGTCCGGCTTTTACCCGGGAAACGTGTGCCGAAGCTCCGTCGCGACGCGTGCAAGAACGTCGGCCCAGTCGCCGCGTTGCGGTTGCGTGAAGACACGCAAGCCGGGATACCACGGGCTGTCGTCCCGGCCGTACAGCCAGCGCCAGCAGCCCACGAAGCGGTTCAGCAGCCAGACCGGCGCCCATCGCCGCAGCCAGATGCGCGACCGATGTGTCGACCGAAATCACCAAATCGAGATTGGCGACGAGCGCGGCGGTGTCGGCGAAATCGGCGAGTTCGGCGGTCCAGTCCCACAAGCGCGGCGCTTGCTGAAGGTCGGCGCGCTTGCCGGGGTTGTCGGTCTTTTGCAGACTGATCCACTGGACGTTCTGCAAGGCCAGCAGCGGTGCGATCTGCCCGAAAGCGAGACTTCGGTGACGATCGGCCGGCATGGCCGAATGACCGCCCGCCCACACTACGCCGACGCGCGGCCTGTCCGGTTCCGGCAGCCTCTGCAAGCGCGCGCCAGACGGCGCATCGCCCGGGATCGGCGTGCAGATACGGCACGACGGTGGGAATCGTGGCGACGCGGGTTCCGAATGCCATCGGCAGCGACATCAGCGGACAGAAGCCGTCCCACCTGCGAAGATCGGCGGGCACGCCGTCGAGCAACACGAGCGCCGGCCAGCGGGCGCGCAGCGATTGCTCGTACAGACTTCGCAAAGGCGGCGGACATACGTAGCCGACTTCGGCGAAACGTTCGAGCAGCATCGGCAGATAGCGGACGAATTGCAGGCTGTCCGAGGCCCTGTTCGTGCAGCACGAGAAGGCGTCTGGTTCGCGCGGGATCGAACGCGAGGTTGAGCGCTGGCTCGAACGCAGGCGTGGGCGCTGCCTCGCCAGCCACCCAAGCTTCGCCCGACCAGCGTGGCAGCGGCACCTCGACAGGAATACGCGCAGGACGCCCTTGCGCGTCCCTGAAGCTGACCCAGCGGTATTCGAAATCCGGCCACGCCTCGTCGTAGCGCCCGGTTGCGAGCAGCAGCATCGCCAGATTGTTGCGCGCGACGAGGTTCTCCGGCGAGAGTTCGATCGCGTGCCGGTAATGCCGCTCGGCGTCCGCGAGCGCGCCGAGATCGCCGAAAACACGCCCAAGGTTGTTGTACGTCGACGAGTTGCGCGGATCGTGCTCGATCACGCGCCGGTAGCTCACGGCGGCCTCATCGAGCCGGTCGAGTTGTTGGAGCGTCAGCGCGAGGTTGTAGTACAGCATTGCGAAATCCGGCTGCATGGCGAGACCGCGGCGAAGACTTTCGACAGCGCCTTCGAAGTCGCCCAGCTTCAGCAGAATGGCATACAGCGTGTTGTAGAGAATCGGTTGCGGTTCGATCGCAATCGCCCGCTCCAGCAGCTCACGCGACGCTTGCGTCTGATCGCCCGCGAGCGCAAGCAGACCTTGCAGATGAATCGCGCCGACATGATCGGGGTCCAGTTAGAGAATGCGCTGGGCCAACGCCTGAACCGTGTCGGCGCGGCCGGCGTAATAAGCCTGCAAAGCCAGCCTGCAAAGCCTCGTCGTAAAGCGCGGAGAAAGCCTAGGTTTGAGAAGAAGGCGTAACTAACATGGACGGCAGACAACTGCCCGTTGGGCCGCCTGACCGGTTGGCGCACGCATAGGGCGATGCGGTTCGACAAGTCAGCAGCGCTCGATGGAAAACGGAGAATCAGGCGCTTTGCACCCATGCGGATGCCGCCTGATTTCCAGCGAGCGCAAATTATGTTTGTCCGCGTTGCCGCCGGTGTTTAGGACCGTTCGCAAAATGTGTCGATCAACGTTGATCCGCGTTAATCGTAACCACCTACAGTCAGCAGTTTCATCACCGCGCGGTACGTGGTGTACGCGAACCAGTTGAGCGCCCGCTCGCCGGCCGGGCGGGCATCGTAGTGCGCCTCGTCGATACGGCGCGAGTCCTTGAACGCGGCGAGAATCGCGTCGCGCAATTCCTCGATTGCCGGACCGTTCACGAGCACGACGTTCGCTTCGTTGTTGAGCATGAGGCTCAACGCGTCAAGGTTCGACGAACCGACCGTTGCCCAGCTCGAATCCACCACCGCGACCTTGCCGTGCAGCAGCGTCTTTTCATACTCGGCGATCTGCACGTCCGCCTTCAGCAGCGAGCGATACAGAAACGACACCGCGTAATCGAGCGCCTTGAACTCCTTGCGACCGATGATCAGCTTCACGACCACGCCTCGCCGCACGGCATAGACGAGCGCGCGCCGCAGCTTGCGCACCGGCATGAAGTACGGATTGGCGAGCAGCACTTCGCTGCGCGCCTGGCCGATCGCGACGAGATACGCCTTTTCGATCGCGCGGCGGTTGATCAGGTTGTCGCGCGCGACGAATGCCACGCACGGCTGACCACCCGCCCACGATTGCTCGTTACGGCGACGCCAGTGACGTCGCAATGTGCCGAGCGACGCGGCCGTTTTCGGCGTGAGGTCGGAGCCCAACGATTCGATCGGCCGATGCCCCAGCTTGATACGCCACCACTGCAGTTCGAACGCCTGACGAATATCGGCGACAACCGGCCCCTGCAATTCGACCGCGAAGTCCCAACGCCGGAACGGTAGCTTCTCGCCGTTGTTCTCGTAGTCGTCGACGATATTGATGCCGCCGCAAAACGCGAACCGGTCGTCGACCACCGCGAGCTTGCGATGCGTGCGCGAAAAGCCGAAACGGCCAAAGATGTGCGGGTTGTAAATGCGATGATCGATGCCCGCGACCGGCCACTCGTTGAACATGGGCAGACGCGCGGTACCGATGCCGTCGGTAATCACGCGCACCCGCACGCAGCAGCGCGCCGTTCACGGCCTGGCCGGCTTTGTCGTTGCAGAAGATGTAGGTTTCGAGAATCACGTCGCTTTGCGCGGCGTCGATCCGTTCGATCAGCGCGGCGAAGAACTGGTCGCCGGAACGCAGTAGCTTAACGTCGTTGCCGCTCGTGAAGCGATAGCGATGCCAATAGCGGCGGCCGAGCAGCGTTTGCCGTAGCCGGGCGAAACGGCGCGCGCTGCCGACGCTCATCGACCTTGCTCCTCGTCCCTGCGCACGAGCCGCGTGGGCAATTGCAGAATCGCATCCGCATTCGACGACGAGAAGCAGCGCGACGCCGCTTCTTCATAAGGTAGCCACATGAACGCGGTATGTTCGCGCGGCGCGAGCCTGACGTCGAGCTGCTCGGGCACCTGCACGCTGAACCAGTGCTCGGTGTTGTGGATCACGCCTTCTTCGTAGCGATGTCTGAACTCTGGATAAATTTCATATTCGATCGAATATTTCCAATCAAACAGCGCGCTTTCCGGAACGAACGTCGTGCCGATACGAATACCGGTTTCCTCGAGCACTTCGCGCGCCGCCGTTTCGGCGAGTGGCTCGTCGAGACTGTCTTTGGAACCCGTCACCGACTGCCAGAAGCCTGCATGATCGGCGCGCTCGATCAGCAGCACGTCGAGCGCGGGCGTATGGATGATGACCAGAACGGATTGCGGAATTTTCGGCGGTTTCGGCATGGTCTGAAACGAGGCGCAATGCTTGGCGCGGTCATGTCGGCGATTCGTCCAAGGACGGTCGAAAACAGTTGCTTCGACTGTAACGCAAAAAACGAAAAAGGCGCGTCATGCGCCTTTTCAAAGCCACCGGTTGTTGGCCGCCGCCGCGTTTGACGCGGCGTGAGCGATTGTCATGCTTATGCCTTCGGTTCTGGCGTACGCAGACGGATGTGCAACTCGCGCAACTGGCGCTCGTCCACTTCGCTCGGCGCCTGCGTGAGCAGACACTGCGCGCGCTGCGTTTTCGGGAACGCGATCACGTCGCGGATCGAGTCGGCACCAGCCATCATCGTGACGATGCGGTCCAAACCGAGTGCGATACCGCCATGCGGCGGCGCGCCGTACTGCAGCGCGTCGAGCAGGAAGCCGAACTTGGCCTGCGTTTCTTCCGTGTTGATCTTCAGCGCGCGGAACACCTTGCTCTGCACTTCTTCACGGTGGATACGCACCGAACCGCCGCCGATTTCCCAGCCGTTCAGCACCATGTCGTAGGCCTTGGCGAGGCAGTGCGCCGGATCCGTTTCCAGATATTCGAGGTGCTCGTCCTTCGGGCTCGTGAACGGGTGATGCGCGGCAACGTAGCGGTTGTCTTCCTCGTCGTATTCGAACATCGGGAAGTTGACTACCCACAACGGCTTCCAGCCGGACTCGACGAGACCGTTGGCCTTGCCGAATTCCGAGTGACCGATCTTGAGACGCAGTGCGCCTAGGCTGTTGTTCACCACCTTCGCGCGATCTGCCGCGAAGAAAATGATATCGCCCTCTTGCGCGCCGGTGCGTTCGATGATCGCCTTGACCGCTTCGTCGTGCAGGTTCTTGACGATCGGGCTTTGCAGACCGTCACGGCCCTTCGCCACTTCGTTGACCTTGATCCAGGCCAAACCCTTCGCGCCGTAGATGCGCACGAATTCCGTGTAGCTGTCGATGTTGCCACGTGAGAGTTCGCCGCCCTTCGGCACGCGGATCGCCGCGACACGGCCGTCTTTCGTGTTGGCCGGCGTGCTGAACACCTTGAAGTCGACGTCGCGCACGGCGTCGGTCAGGTCGGTGAATTCGAGCTTCACGCGCAGGTCCGGCTTGTCCGAACCGAAGCGGCGCATCGCTTCCGAGTACTCCATGACTGGGAATTTCTCATCCAGCTCGACGCCGATCGTTTCCTTGAAGACGTGGCGGATCATCGCTTCGAACAGGTCACGGATTTCCTGCTCGTCGAGGAACGACGTTTCGCAGTCGATCTGCGTGAATTCCGGCTGACGGTCTGCGCGCAGATCTTCGTCGCGGAAACACTTGACGATCTGATAATAGCGATCGAAGTTTGCGACCATCAAAAGCTGCTTAAACAGTTGCGGTGACTGTGGCAGCGCGAAGAACTGGCCCGGGTTCGTACGCGACGGCACTAGGTAGTCGCGTGCGCCTTCCGGCGTGCTCTTCGTAAGCATCGGCGTTTCGATGTCGATGAAGCCGCGCGAGTCGAGGTACTTACGCGCTTCGATCGCGACGCGATAGCGCAGACGCAGGTTGTACTGCATTTGCGGACGACGCAGGTCGAGCACGCGATGCGTGAGACGCGTGGTTTCCGACAGGTTGTCGTCGTCGAGCTGGAACGGCGGCGTGATCGACGCGTTCAGCACGATCAGCTCGTGGCACAGCACTTCGATCTTGCCGCTCTTCAGCGCCGAATTCGTGGTGCCTTCCGGACGCGTGCGAACCACACCCTTGATCTGCAGGCAGAACTCGTTACGCACGCCTTCGGCGGCCTTGAACATCTCTGTGCGATCCGGATCGCACACAACCTGAACGAGCCCTTCGCGATCGCGCAGGTCGATGAAGATGACGCCGCCATGGTCGCGGCGGCGGCTTACCCAGCCGCACAGCGAGACGGATTGGCCCAGCTTTTCTTCGGTCACCAGACCACAGTATTCAGATCTCATCGACATGATGTTTGCTTTCGTTTTGCATTGGTTGAACGGCGCGTGGCATGAAAACACAATGCGCCGCGTTACAGCGGAGGCTCGACTGTCGTGCGGCGCACCGGTGCCGGCGGCACGGACGGCGCCACGACGCCCATCGAGACGATGTATTTGAGCGCGGTGTCGACCGTCATGTCGAGCTCGATCACTTCGCTCTTCGGCACTATCAGGAAGAAGCCGGACGTGGGGTTAGGCGTAGTCGGCACATACACGCTGACGTAGTCTTCTTTCAGGTGGTTGACCACGTCGCCGCCCGGAATGCCGGTCAGAAACGCAATCGTATAGGAACCGCGGCGCGGGTACTCGACTAGGAGCGCCTTGCGGAACGCGTTGCCGCTGCTGGACAGCAAGGTGTCGGACACCTGCTTGACGCTGGTATAGATCGGGCCGACCACGGGAATGTGGCCCACCACGAGCTCCCACCACTTCACGAGCTTCTGTCCAATGAAGTTCTGCGTCAACAGCCCGACGACAAAGATGAACGCGAGCGTGAGCACTGCGCCGAGACCAGGCAGGCGGAATCCGAACATGCGTTCCGGCTGCCACGATTCGGGCAACAGCAGGAGCGTCTGGTCCATCGTGCCGATGATCAGGCCGAGCACCCACAGTGTGATGGCCAGAGGCACCAGCACCAGCAGGCCAGTCAGGAACACCGATTTGAGCGTCGTTTTTTTCGTCGTCATGTGTACCGCCAGAAAGCCGCACGGCCCGAGATCGAGCACGCGGCGTGTGCGCCGCCACGGAGGGCGGCATTCCTGCTACGCGCTGCGGGCGCGGCGCCAGCCGGGGCCGAATCGGATTTCGTACCGCTGCTGGCGGCGGTATTTTCGTTCGCGCCGCCATTCGACGCGCCATTTGCGTCCGGTTTGGCCGGTGCGCTCGCGCCGCCGTTACCGCCACGGAAATCCGTGACGTACCAACCAGCCCGAACCCTTCAACTGGAAGCCGGCCGCGGTGACCTGCTTGCCGGAAGGTGTCTTTCCCGCACTCTGGACACTGCGTCAACTGGGGGTCGCTCATCTTCTGAAGCACGTCCTTCCCAAAGCCGCATGACTCGCAACGATAAGCGTAGATCGGCATGACCCTTTTCCCTGCTGAATTCTGGTAAGCGCTTACAAAGCCTTAAATTATAGCCGCAAACGATATTGCCTCCCCGCATTTTGGGGATGAACATCCGACGCAGCCGCCGTCGTCTTAAATGGGGACGGCCGCATTCGAATCAAGTACGGCACCAGTCCGCACGCCCGCCACGCGACGCGCTGCGCCGCGTGATCCGGCCTCAGCCACGCCGACGCCAGCTCATCCAGCACTCGCGCCCCACGGACACGGGGATCGGGTCGTTCACCGCCTCGTCTTCGATCAGTTCGAAATACGGCGTGAGCAGCGCCTCGAGTTCAGCGCGCTCGATGCCGAACGGCGGCTCGTAGCTGGAAAAATCCACCTGTTCGACGAGCGCGGCATGTTGCGCGCCGAGTTGCTCACGCGCAGCCGCCACGGCTGCCGGCGAAAAGTCGATGGCGCGCACCGGGCTGCCTTGCTCGGCGAGCCACAGCGCTTCGTATGCGCTGCCGCAACCCGGAATCAGCACGGCGGTGCAGACGTGGCGCGACGCAAACGCCTCGAACGCGGACGGCACGCCCGCCTAGTCCCACGGCATGAACTTGCGCTCGAAGCGTTCGTCCCAGAATGCCGGCGAATTCGGATCGCGCGTGGCGAAATCGGGCACGGGTGTCTGGAACGGTTCGCTCATAGCAGGCCTCGCAAAACGGAATCGATGCGGAAAGACGCGGATCGGCGTCAGCCGCCGTACGCGAACGCCAAAAACGCCCGCGCGAGCACGGCGCCGACGCCCACCGCCACGCCGAACAGCAGCAAGCCTTGCAGCAGACGGTTGGTGCGCTTCTGCTCCAGCATAATCTGGCAAATCATGTCGTCGTTGACGCCGCGCGCGGGGTTGTGGCGCTCGGCCAGCACGTGATGCACGAGACGCGGCAACTGCGGCAGCGTCTTGCTCCACTGGGGCGCTTCGATCTTCAGACGCTCGTACCAGCCGCGCAGGCCGATCTGCTCGTTCATCCAGCGTTCGAGATACGGCTTCGCGGTTTTCCACAGATCGAGCTCAGGATCGAGCGAGCGGCCAAGTCCTTCGACGTTCAGCATGGTTTTCTGCAGCAGCACCAGTTGTGGCTGAATTTCCACGTTGAAACGGCGCGATGTGGAAAAGAGGCGCATCAGCACCTGGCCGAGCGAAATGTCTTTCAGCGCGCGGTCGAAATACGGCTCGCAGACGGCGCGAATAGCGCTCTCCAGTTCCTCGACGCGCGTGGTGGGCGGTACCCAGCCCGACTCCAGATGCAGCGTGGCGACGCGGTGATAGTCGCGCTTGAAGAACGCGAGGAAGTTCTGCGCGAGGTAGTTCTTGTCGAAGTCCGACAGCGCGCCGATGATCCCGAAATCCAGCGCGATATAACGCCCGAACGTCTCCGGCGCGAAGCTCACCTGAATGTTGCCGGGGTGCATGTCGGCATGGAAAAAGCCGTCGCGGAACACCTGCGTGAAGAAGATTTCGACGCCTTCGCGCGCGAGCTTCGGAATATCCACGCCTGCGGCGCGCAACGTATCCACTTGGCTGATCGGCACACCGACCATGCGCTCCATCACAAGCACGGTGGGCGTGCAGAACTCCCAGTACATTTCCGGCACGAGCAGCAGATCGAGCCCGGCAAAGTTGCGGCGCAACTGGCTGCCGTTCGCGGCCTCGCGCATGAGATCGAGTTCGTCGTGCAGATACTTGTCGAATTCGGCGACCACCTCGCGCGGCTTCAGGCGTTTGCCGTCCGCCCACAAACGCTTCGCCCACACGGCGATGTCGCGCAGGAGCGCGAGGTCGGAATCGATGACGGGCAGCATGTTCGGGCGCAACACCTTCACGGCCACGGCCTTGCCGGCGTGCTGCCCCGCTTTCACCTTTGCAAAGTGAACCTGCGCGATGGACGCGCTCGCCACCGGCACCCGCTCGAAATCGTCGAAGAGAAGGTCGACGGGCGCGCCTAGCGACTTTTCCACGAGTCCGATTGCCACCGCCGAATCGAACGGCAGCACCTGATCCTGCAGCTTCGCGAGTTCGTTGGCGATGTCGACCGGCAGCAGATCGTGCCGCGTGGACAGCACTTGCCCGAACTTCACGAAAATCGGTCCGAGGCTTTCGAGCGCGAGACGCAAACGCACGCCCGGCGGCGCGTCGAACTTGCGGCCGATCGTGGTGATACGCAGCAGCAGACGCACGCGCCGGTCGTTGACGCAGCTCAGCATCATCTCGTCGAGACCGAAACGGATGACCGTAAAGAAAATCTTGAGAAAACGCAGAAAACGCATGGTTGTGCCCGGTGACTAGCGCGTGCCGCGCGACGTGGCGGCGCCGTCCGGCGCATGGGTGCCCCGCGCATCGGCACCGCGGGCTTCGACCTTTTGTTCAAGACGCTCGATACGTTTTTCGACCCGCGCCAGCGCGTCGCGTGCACGGGCAAGCTCGACGTTGAAGTCGTCGAGCACCGCGCGGCGCACCAATTGCGGATTCTCGTCCAGCAGATATTCGGTCGCCGTGTCGAGCAGGTTACGTCCGGTGCGCTGCACGTGCTCCCCGACCGTACGGACGACCGACGCGACCCGCCACGCCGGACCGTCGCCGATGAAGCGAGCAAGATCCTCTTCGGGCTCCCAGCGCAGATGTTCGGCGAGCTTCGCGATGGCGGTGGCGAACTCGGCGTCGCCTTCGATCTTCACGTGCTTCATGACGGCGGTCTGCCCGCCCTGCATGAAAGCCGGCAGCGCGTCGGAAGGCACCGAGATCGTGACGTCGAACCGCTGCGCCTCGGTTTCGCCGACGGCGGTCAGATAGCCATCCGGCTGCACGAGCAGCGCCAGCACCACGGGCGGGCACGACAATCTTGCGGTCTTGCCCGCGTAGGGGGCGAGGTGCTCACGAGCCCACGTTTCCCGGGCGAGCAGATGATTGACAGCAGCAGCGAAGGGCTTGGTGGCGAGAGTCATTGAAAGTGGCAAGAAAAAACCCGCGCGAGCGAGGTGCTCGCGCGGGTTCCTATTGTAACGTCCGTTGGCTTCGCGGCTCGCTATGCCGAACAACCAACGCTGCGGTTAAAAATGGGCCGATGTGGCGTGAATCGGCATCGGCTCGCGAGCCGCTCGGCACCCCGTCAATGCGGCGCCGCCTGCTGGATGCCGGCGAGCAGCCAGCCTTCGCCCGCACGGTTTGCCTTCGACAGATTCCACACTTCGACGAACGGCTCGGCCGCCGCGCCTGGATTTTCGCGGATCAGACCCGAGAAGCGCACACTCGCAAAGTATTCGTTTGCGCGTTCTTCGACGCTGAGCAGATCGGCGTTCAACTGCACCACGTCGGTCTGATTGGACTCCGCGCCGCGCGAGGACAGGTCGACGGGAATCTCGGCGAACATTTCCGGGGTAGTGAATTCGCGGATGTCTTCCACGTTGCCGACGTCCCACGCGGCCTGCAGGCGCACGAAATACACCTTGGCGTTACGCAGGAAAGCATCCGAATCGAAACCGGCCGGAACCGACAGCGTGGTGTTCGGCGTAGGGTTGATAGCCGGCGTGCTCAACGGATTGCCTTGCGGCTCGAGATATTGGCCAGTGGGCGGCGCGCTGTAGCGCGGCTCCTGCTGCGCATAGCCGGTGTTGCCGGAATTGAACGATGGCGCCGAGCCCGCATAAACGGGCTGCTCGGTATCGCGCCGGCGGCCCATGAAGCGGCGGATCAGCCAGACGGCGATCATCGCGATGACAGCGATCACGATGATATTGGCCATGGCGCCCGCGAACGCGCCGCCCAGACCGAAGTGCGACAGCAACGCGGCGATACCGAGACCAGCTGCGAAGCCGGCGATCGGCCCGAGCCAGCGCGAGCGGTTAGGCTGCGCGGCAGGCGCCGGCTGGGCGCGCTGCATGGTCTGATTGCTTGGGGAAGGCTGCGAAGGCGTGGCCTGATGCTGCTGAACGGTGTTCGACTGACGGCCGAGACTACGGCCGCCACCCATGCGGCGAGCCTCTGCGTCGAGGGAGGCGAGAGAGCCGACCATGATCAGACCGACCATCGCGATCAGTCCGATTCTTTTCACCAACGACCCCGAAACATTACGGAAATATAACAAGCGTGAATCGGACATTTTCGTATTTTCCTTTAAAAATTGATGGGTTAGAGCCCCTAGTATTTGGTCCCCACATGTAAAACTACCACGCCAGCTGACAAATTGTAATATTTGACGCCGTCGAGACCCGCTTGTTCCATCATTATTTTTAAAGTTTCCTGATCCGGATGCATCCGGATCGACTCCGCTAGGTACTGATAGCTCTCGGCGTCTTTCGCGAAGCGCTCGCCCAGCCACGGCAGCACCTTGAAAGAATAGACGTCGTAGACCTTCTTGAGCGGATCCCACACCTTCGAAAATTCCAGCACCAGCAGCTTGCCGGCCGGCTTAAGCACGCGCCGCATTTCGGCGAGCGCCACGTCCTTGTGCGTCATGTTGCGCAGACCGAACGCCACCGTGACCACGTCGAAGTAGTTATCCGGAAAGGTAATCTTCTCAGCGTCGCAAAGCAGCGCTGGCGTGATCACGCCTTTGTCCAGCAGACGATCGCGGCCCACTCGCAGCATCGATTCGTTGATATCCGTATGCCAGACTTCGCCCGTTTCCCGCGCCTGCTTCGCGAATGCCTTCGACAGATCCCCCGTGCCGCCCGCGATGTCGAGCACCTTGTAGCCCGGCCGCACGCTAGCTTGGGCGATCGTGAACATCTTCCACGCCCGGTGCAAACCGCCCGACATCAGGTCGTTCATCAAGTCGTAGTTGGCGGCAACGGAGTGGAACACGCCCGCCACCTTCTGCGCCTTATCCTGTTCGTCGACCGACTGAAAGCCGAAGTGGGTTTTGCTCATCGCGCTCGTCCTTTCGCGTATTCTGAAAATGTTGCGCCGCATCAGTGCTGCGGTCAGGGGCGAATCGTATCAGTGACAGTGGCCGTGCGCAGCCGCTGACGGCGCCATCGGCGTGTCGCGGTCGACACCGGCCGCTGCCAGTTTGGCGAGATAGTCGCGCCAGAGTTCATCCTGACGCACCGCCATGTCGTAAAGAAGATCCCACGAATAGATGCCGGTGTTGTGGCCGTCGGAGAACGTAGGCTGCAGCGCGTAGTTGCCGACGTCCTCGATCATCGTGATCGCGACTTCGCGCTTGCCGGTTTGCAGCGTCTCTTGGCCGGGCCCGTGCCCCTGCACCTCCGCCGACGGCGAATACACACGCAGCAGCTCGAACGGTAGACGGTACGATTCGCCGTTTGCGTATTGCAATTCGATTACGCGCGACTTCGAATGCACGACAACCCCGGTCGGCACCGGCGTATCGGGAGTCAGTCCGCTCATGATGTGGCCTCGTTAGGGAACGTCGCGGGGCTGTGCGTGAAGTGACCGATTAGCACCGCTCAATGGTATGCCTGTTCGATTTCCTGACGCACCGCTTCGCGTAGCAACGTGGCTTGCGCGCGGCGCGACGACAGCATCGCCTCGGACACCGTGCGCTGGCGCGGCGCCCAGATGGGCAGCGGGAAATGAGCGTCGTTCGAAAAACGCGGAATGACGTGCCAGTGCACGTGCGGCACCTGATTGCCGAGACTCGCCAAGTTCACCTTCACCGGCTGGAGGATGCGCCGGATCGCGCGCTCGACCGCGTTCACGGCCTTCATCACGCGATCGCGCTCGTCTGTTTCGAGATCGGAAAACTCGGCAACGTGGCTATTCCAGATTACGCGGCAGAAGCCGGGGTAATCGTGTTCGTCAGCGAGGACGACACGCAGCGCGTCGTCCTGCCACAGCACATCGCCGCCATCTTCACGGCAAAAAACGCAATCCATCGTCGTCCCTAGGCAAAAAATCGTCAATCGTGCCATTAAACCAGCACGCGCTCGATTCCGCCATTGTTCGCCCGCTGCACGTAATCGACCATCCAGTTCTCACCGAGCACGTGACGTGCCATCTCCACGATGATGTAATCCGCTTCGATGCCCGCGTCTTCGTTGTAGCGCGACAGGCCTTGCAGGCAGGACGGGCAGCTCGTGAGAATCTTGACGTCGGTGGTGCCCTTCGGCTGCGGGCCGTCGCCGGCCTTCAGCACGGAACCGTTCGGTGCGCCCGCGGCACCCGCCGACGCGTTAGCCGGATTGATGCCGTTCGCGCCCGCTTCGGACACGAGCGGAATGCCGCGCAGCTTGGCCGCGCCCTTGCGGATTTCCTCTTCCTTGCGGAAGCGCACCTGCGTGGACACGTCCGGACGCGTCACCGCGAGCGTGCCCGATTCGCCGCAGCAACGGTCGTTTTTCTCGATCTTGTAGCCGTCTTTCTCGGAGCCCATCAGCGAATTGACGAGCTTCACCGGATCGACCGTCTTGATCGGCGTGTGGCAAGGATCGTGGTACATGTAACGCACGCCGTTCACGCCGTCGAGCTTCATGCCCTTTTCGAGCAGGAATTCGTGAACGTCGATGATCCGGCAACCCGGGAAAATCTTTTCGAATTCGTAACCGGCAAGCTGGTCGTAGCACGTGCCGCACGACACCACTACGGTCTTGATGTCGAGGTAGTTCAGCGTGTTGGCGACGCGGTGGAACAGCACGCGGTTGTCGGTGACGATCTGCTCGGCCTTGTCGAACTGGCCCGAACCGCGTTGCGGATAGCCGCAGCACAGATAGCCCGGCGGCAGCACGATTTGCACGCCCGCTTCCCACAGCATCGCCTGGGTGGCTAGGCTGACCTGCGAGAACAGACGCTCGGAGCCGCAGCCCGGGAAATAGAACACCGCTTCCCTGTCGGCCGTGGTGGTTTTCGGGTTGCGGATGATCGGGACGATCTTGTTGTCCTCGATGTCGAGCAATGCGCGCGCGGTTTTCTTCGGCAGATTGCCCGGCATCTTCTTGTTCATGAAGTGGATCACCTGCTGCGTGACCGCCGGTCTGCCGACGGTCGCCGGCGGGTGCGCCGTCTGCTTCTTCGTGAACTTCTTCAGCACTTCGTTGCCGAGTCGCTGCACCTTGTAGCCGACGCCCATCATCGCCGTACGCGCGACGTTGATAGTCTGCGGATTCGTGGCGTTTAGGAAGAACATGCCAGCCGCGTTGCCTGCGTTGAACTTCTTCTTACCCATCTTGCGCAGCAGGTTGCGCATGTTCATGGTCACGTCACCAAAGTCGATCTTCACCGGGCACGGCGTCACGCATTTGTGACAGACGGTGCAGTGATCGGCGACGTCGTTGAACTCGTCCCAGTGTTTGATCGACACGCCGCGGCGCGTCTGCTCTTCGTACAGGAACGCCTCGACCAGCAGCGACGTGGCGAGAATCTTGTTGCGCGGGCTGTACAGCAGGTTCGCGCGCGGCACGTGCGTCGCGCACACGGGCTTGCACTTGCCGCAGCGCAGGCAGTCCTTGATCGACTCGGAAATCGCGCCGATGTCGCTCTGTTGCATGATGAGCGACTCGTAGCCCATCAAGCCGAAGCTCGGCGTATAGGCGTTGCGCAGGTCCGCGCCTTCGAGCAGCTTGCCTGCGTTGAAGCGGCCATGCGGATCGACGCGCTGCTTGTACTTGCGGAATTCGCCGATCTCGTCGTCGGTCAGGAATTCGAGCTTGGTGATGCCGATGCCATGTTCGCCGGAAATCACACCGTCGAGCGAACGTGCGAGCTTCATGATGCGTGCGACCGCCGTGTGGGCGTCCTGTAGCATCTCGTAGTTGTCGGAGTTGACGGGAATGTTCGTGTGAACGTTGCCGTCGCCCGCATGCATGTGCAGCGCGACAAACACGCGGCCACGCAGCACTTTCTTATGGATCGCCTGTGCTTCGTCGAGGATCGGCTTGAACTCGCCGCCGTTGAAAATCTGCCGCAATTTGGCACGGATTTCCTGCTTCCAGGACACGCGGATCGTGCGGTCCTGCGTGACGTGGAACACGTTGGCGCCCGGTTGCTCGTCGACGCGGTCGGCGAACTTCTCCGCGAGATGTTCATAGCCGAGGCCGACGAGATAATGCTGTGCTTCGCGCAGCGACAGATCGAGCTTGTCGCGCAGGAATTCCCAGCGCGTGCGCACGCGGCGCAGCAGATCGAGCGCCTGTTGCACGCGGTCTTCAAGCAGCTCGGCGCTCGGAATTTCGTTGGCGTCGTCGCTCTTGCCGAGCGGCAGCTTGCCGCCCTTGAAGAACGCTTCGAGGGCGTCGACGAGTTGCAGCTTGTTCTTGATCGACAGCTCGATGTTAATGCTCTCGATGCCGTCCGTGTACTCGCCCATGCGGTTGAGCGGAATTACCACGTCTTCGTTGATCTTGAACGCGTTGGTGTGCTTCGCGATCGCGGCTGTGCGGCTGCGGTCGAGCCAGAAGCGTTTGCGCGCCTCGGCGGACACCGCGACGAAACCCTCGCCGCTCTTGCCGTTAGCCATGCGCACCACTTCCGACGTGGCCTGCGCGACCGCATCTGCGTCGTCACCGACGATATCGCCGATCAGCACCATCTTCGGAAACGCGTTGCGCTTGCTCTTGGTCGCATAGCCGACCGCGCGCAGATAGCGCTCGTCGAGGTGTTCGAGGCCGGCGAGAATCGCGCCGCCCTGCTTCGACGTTTCGAACAGGTAATCCTTGATTTCGACGATGCTCGGAATCGCCTCGCGCGCCTGGCCGAAGAACTCGAGGCAAACCGTGCGCGTATGCGCGGGCATCTTGTGCAGCACCCAGCGCGCGGACATGATGAGCCCGTCGCAGCCTTCCTTTTGCACGCCAGGCAGACCGGCGAGGAATTTGTCGGTGACGTCCTTGCCGAGACCTTCCTTACGGAACACGCGGCCCTTGATGTCTAGCGACTCGGTGCGCATGAGCTTTTCGCCCGGCGCGTAGTTGCCGTCGAACCAGTTCAGTTCGAAGCGCGCCACTTCGATGTCGTGAATCTTGCCGAGGTTGTGATCCAGACGCGTGACTTCGAGCCAGTTGCCTTCCGGATCCACCATGCGCCACCACGCGAGGTTGTCGAGCGCCGTGCCCCACAACACCGCCTTCTTGCCACCCGCGTTCATCGCGACGTTGCCGCCCACGCAGGACGCGTCGAGCGAGGTCGGGTCGACGGCGAATACGAAACCGGCCTGCTCGGCGACTTCGGTCACGCGACGCGTCACGACGCCCGCGCCCGAGAAAATGGTTGGCACCTTGCGGTCCACGCCCGGCAGCTCGGTCATTTCGACCGCGCCCAACTGCTCCAGCTTTTCCGTATTGATGACGGCCGAGAACGGCGTGAGCGGCACCGCGCCGCCCGTATAGCCCGTGCCGCCTCCGCGCGGAATCACGGTCAGACCGAGTTCGAAACACGCCTTGATCATGCTGGCGATTTCGGCTTCGGTATCCGGTGTCAGCACGACGAACGGATATTCGACACGCCAGTCGGTCGCATCCGTGACGTGCGAGACGCGGGACAGGCCGTCGAACTTGATGTTGTCTTTTTGGGTGACGCGGCCAAGCACCTTGTTCGCGCGACGGCGCAGATCGCAGGTTTTCTGGAACTTGCTCGCGAATTCGTCGACGGCTTTGCGCGCCGCCTGAACCAGCGTTTCGACGAGCGCCGCGCGGCCCACGCCGGCTTCGTCGCCATGTTCGACCAGATCGGCGCGGCGGCGCTTCTCGATTTCGCTCAGACGGTGATGCAGCGCTTCGATCAGCAGCGCGCGGCGTTTCGGGTTGTCGAGCAGGTCGTCCTGCAGATAAGGATTGCGACGCACGACCCAGATGTCGCCGAGCACTTCGTACAGCATCCGTGCCGAGCGGCCGGTGCGGCGTTCGACGCGCAACTCGGCCAGTGCCGACCAGGCGTCGTCGCCTAGTAGACGGATAACGATTTCACGGTCGGAAAACGAGGTGTAATTGTACGGAATTTCGCGCAGACGCGCTTCGGGATCGGCGGCCACCGCAGCAGCGGCACCGTGCGGGTCGAATACTTGAGGTGCGTTCATGTTCGGACGACTCGGTGGGTCAACCGGGCGCGCTCATCGTGAGGCGCCGATCGACTGTGCGCGTGGGGCGCAATGCTGGAAATCTTCTAGGGAGCGAAGCCTGACCGACGGCCTTACCCACATCGGTCGCTTCGCGGCGCTCAGATATAACTACAAGATATAACTACACGATCGTGCGTGGCGGACGAGACGCTCTGCCGCGGTGCAAGACTCACGCGGGACTGGCATCAAGTTGGCGATTCGAGGCTGCCAGTGCATCTTCCGATCCTTATTCCAAAATGTGGAATTCTACCGCATGATTCCGCCACATGTTGACGCCCACAAGCGAAGTGTGGGCGGGGTTTGGTGAGTTTTCGACGCGAAACGCATGCTTGGTTGCACGCTACGCCGTTATCCCGGAATGACCTACCGGACGGTCGGCTAGCCGCGAAACCCGCGCCGCCCGGCGTCACGTGGAAAGCCAGAGCGCGCATCGTAAGCGCTATCATTGTCCCTTTCCCGTCTCACCAGCGCGCATAGTGCCACCCGCATGGCTTCCCACGACTACCTGAAAAAAACCCTCACTGCGCGCGTCTACGACGTGGCTCGCGAGACCGAGCTGGAACACGCGCCGAACCTGTCAGCGCGTCTGCGCAATCCGGTGTATCTGAAGCGCGAGGACAACCAGCCGGTGTTCTCGTTCAAGCTGCGCGGCGCTTACAACAAGATGGCGCACATTCCCACCGATGCGCTGGAGCGCGGCGTGATTACCGCTTCGGCAGGCAATCATGCGCAGGGCGTGGCATTGTCTGCGGCGCGCATGGGCGTGAAGGCGATCATCGTCGTGCCGACCACGACGCCGCAGGTGAAAGTGGACGCGGTGCGTTCGCACGGCGGCCCGACGGTCGAAGTGGTGCAGTCCGGCGAGTCGTATAGCGACGCTTATGCATACGCGGTGAAGTTGCAGGAAGAGCGCGGCCTGACCTTCGTGCATCCGTTCGACGATCCGTACGTGATCGCAGGGCAAGGTACGGTCGCGATGGAAGTGCTGAGTCAGCATCAGGACCCGATTCACGCGATCTTCGTGCCGATCGGCGGCGGCGGTCTCGCGGCGGGCATCGCCGCGTATGTGAAAGCGGTACGTTCCGAGATCAAGGTGATCGGCGTGCAAACGGACGACTCGTGCGCGATGGCCGCGTCGCTGAAAGCGGGCGAACGCGTGACGCTGAACGAAGTGGGCCTGTTCTCCGATGGCACGGCAGTGAAGCTTGTCGGCAAGGAAACCTTCCGTCTGTGCAGCGAATATCTCGACGAAGTGCTGCTCGTGAACACCGACGCGCTATGCGCCGCGATCAAGGACGTGTTCCAGGACACGCGCAGCGTGCTGGAACCCGCTGGCTCTCTGGCCGTGGCAGGCGCAAAACAGTATGCGGAACGCGAAGGCATCGAAGGTCAGACGCTGATCGCGGTCACGTCCGGTGCGAACATCAATTTCGATCGCATGCGTTTTGTCGCCGAGCGCGCCGAGGTGGGTGAAGCGCGCGAAGCCGTCTTCGCCGTGACGATTCCCGAAGAGCGCGGCAGCTTCCGTCGATTCTGCGAACTGGTCGGCACACGCAGCGTCACCGAATTCAACTATCGCATTGCGGATACGAACTCCGCCCATATCTTCGTGGGCGTGCAGACGAGAAACCGCAGCGAGTCCGCGCAGATCGCGGGCTCGTTCGAGGCGCACGGTTTCGCCACCGTCGATCTTACGTTCGACGAACTCTCGAAGCAGCACATCCGCTACATGGTTGGCGGCCGCTCGCTGCTTGCACACGACGAACGACTGTTCCGCTTCGAGTTTCCCGAGCGGCCGGGCGCGCTGATGAAATTCCTGGAGTCGATGGCGCCGAACTGGAATATCAGCCTGTTTCACTATCGCAATCAGGGCGCGGACTACAGTTCGATCCTCGTTGGCATTCAGGTGCCGGAAAGCGATAATGCGGCGTTCGATCGGTTCCTCGCGACGCTCGGTTATCCGTATTGGGAAGAGACGAAGAACCCGGTCTATCGGCTGTTTCTTGCGTAACGATCCACGAGAGCAAGCCTCGCCGTGCTTCATGCCGGATCGGGGTTTGCCTTGGGGCGCGTCGGCATCATAGATAACTGAAGCGGCGCGGCCTCATCGTCGCAAAGCCTTACGTGGCAAGGCTTTGCGACGATCTATACTGGCGCGCGCACCTCGACCAAACACGTCCTCTATCTCAAAACTGGATACAGCCTATCTTCGCTATCGCGTTGCGCGGATAGGACGCGCGATCGTCACACTGCATGCAAATCAGCGACTGCATACAGGAGACACACACCATGCGCACACAGGTTGGCATCATCGGCGCGGGCCCTGCAGGCCTGCTGTTTTCCCACCTTCTTCATCAACACGGCATCGACTCCGTTGTGCTCGAAACGCGTTCGCGTGAGCAGATCGAGTCGACGATTCGCGCAGGCGTGCTGGAGCAGGGCACGATGGATCTGTTGACGCAAGCCGGCGTCGGCGCGCGCATGAAAGCGGAAGGCGCGTGAGCAGATCGTCGTCCGATGGACGCGTGCCCCAATGCTTCGCGCCCGCAACGGACACCGCCATCCACGAGTGAGGCGGAAACCATTCCCGCAGCAGTGCTGCCGTTCTGACGCAAACACAATTGCCTGGTCTGTTCGCTGTATTCGGCGCATATGAGTGTACCGTCGACCTCTGCCGTCACTCGCCGTGGATCGTTGCGTACCAAATCGTCGCTCCTGCAATAGATGTGGTTCAAACGCCTGCGAGACACGGCCACGTGAACGACGAGGCCGGTACGCCGACGCGAACATCAGTCACGATCTTCGTGACCGCGCCAGCCGTTATGCCAGCCGTGTGCCTCGTGCCATTCGCGCTCACGGTGGCGATCTTCCCATTCACGCCGTTCCCAGTAACGATGACCGTCGTAATAGCGGTCGCCATACCAGCCTGGATTCACGACCACGACAGCCGACGGAGGCGGCACCTCACAGACAGGCTCCGGAGCATACGCCACGCCCGGCACGCCGATGTTCACGCCCACGTCGACATGAGCCAGCGCGACCGACGATGCGCCGATGCCGAGGCCCGCGACGAGCGCCATCGAAAGCCATCGGTTCCGTGTTGTTTTCATGTGTTGTTTCCCGCTTTTTTGTGTGTGCCGAGTATGGATCTGCTGAGCGCCTAGACGCGTAGATCAGTAACGGTCGTGATAGTAGTGATGGTGATAGCCGCCATCGGGAACCACGATGCAACCGCTCAAAGCCGTTGCAAGCGAGGCAGCCAGTCGATCAATGCAAAGATTTTTTCATGACGATGATCCCTGTTTTCCGTTGATCGAACTTTACGGAGCGGTCGCATTACCGGTGTGTTCGTGTGTAACAGGACGTGTTGATTGCGGCGAACTTCACACGATCGCGTGGTGCTGCGCAGGCGCGCATGCGCGTGCCGCTATCGGCAAGAGCATCCGATTGAAACTCGCGTCCAACCCGTTGAGCGGGAAATAAAAAATTCGCAGGATTCGCGGGGGAGCGGGCGGTAAGGGGAATCGCGCGTGCATGCGTGCGACGCGTGCCGTGTCACATCATCACGTGCGAAAGATGAAAGCGGCATGCATGCCGTACGGATACATTCGGTTGCAGACTGGCCCGACGCTGCGCCATTTTTTTGCCGACCGTGGTGTGGAACGCACAGCGTGCGTTTCTGATGTGCGCCTTAAGCTTGCCTTAAGGAAGGATGCGCTGTGCGCTCCCGGGCGTTGTCTGCTTGATCTAATTGTGCACGGCGGCCTGCCTGCTTGAGCAGCGCAACGTAATGCGCGCGCGTGTCGGCACCGCAGCACATGGTAGTAAACGAAATCGACAGACCCGCGATCACGCTACCAAAACGATCGAACACCGGCACGGCGAGACAGCGCAAACCTTCTTCCTGTTCTTCGTCGTCTTCGCCATAACCTTGCTCGCGCACGTTCGGCAGAATGCTCAACACCGCTTGCGCCGACGAGAGCGTCTTTTGCGTCGACTTGCGGAATTCGATCTGCGAGAGCACCTGCTGCGCGTCAGCGGGGTCCATCCACGCGAGCAGGACCTTGCCGATTGCCGTGCTATGCAGCAGATTGCGCCGGCCGATACGCGACTGCATGCGCAAGCCGTAATCGGCGTCGATCTTGTGGATGTAGATGATCGCGTCTTCGTCGAATGCGCCGAGGTGCACGGCCTCGCGCGTGGCCGCGCCGATGTGGCGCATTTCGACGTCGGCCTCACGCACGAGATCGACGCTTTCCAGCGACTTCACGCCGAGTTCGAAAAGACGGATCGTCAACCGGTAGCGTTCGGTCTCGACTTCCTACGTGACGTAGCCGAGCGCCTTCGGCGTCTAGATCACGCGGTGCACGGTGGTCTTCGACATGCCGAGCCGTTGCGACAGTTCGCTGATGCCGATCTGCCCGCTGTCGCCGATCGCGCCGAGAATCGCGAATACTCTGCTGATTGACGACGCCGATTCGCCGCGCTCGTTCGCAGCGCCGTTGCAGTCGATACTGTCCGCGTCGAGAGAGGCCGTGCCGTCGTCCTTGCCTAGTTTATCGGTTGCTGCCATATGCGTCATTCCCTGTTCATTACTCACCGATGCAGGCAATTCACTGCACCGGCGCTTTCAGCCTGCGAAGCGTGCGCGCGTCGCCGCGAGCATGCCGCATCATGCGCCGTTGCCGGGCGAACATGAGCGCTAATGTGCTTATCGCTCTCATCGCGTTCATCGCGCGAGCCAGCCGCTGTCCATCGCGAGCGTATGACCATGCACGTAGTCGGACGCCGATGAAGCGAGAAACACCACCGGTCCCGCGAGATCCTCCGGCGCGCCCCAGCGGCCCGCCGGAATGCGACCGAGGATTTCGTCGTTGCGCTGCGTGTCCTCGCGCAGCGCCGCCGTGTTGGCGGTTGCCATATAGCCCGGCGCGATGGCGTTCACGTTGATGCGCTCGGCGGCCCACTCGTTCGCGAGCAGTCGCGTAAGCCCGAGCACGCCGCTCTTCGACGCCGTGTACGATGCCACGCGTATGCCGCCCCTAAAACGACAGCATCGACGCGATGTTGATGATCTTGCCGCCGCTTTGCTGCTTCACGTACTGGCACGCGACGGCCTGCGAGAGAAAGAACACGCTCTTCAGATTGACGTCCATCACGGCGTCCCAGTCGTGTTCGCTAAAGTCGAGCGCGTCGTCGCGGCGGATGATGCCCGCGTTGTTCACGAGCACGTCGACGTGACCGAACACTTCGACGGTCGCACGCACGATATCGTCGACAGGTGCGGGCGACGCGAGGTCCGTGCGCAGATCGGCGAAGCGCCGGTCGAGCGCTTCGACACGTGCGGCCGTGTCGCCTGCGTTGCTGCGGCTCACGCCGACGATGTCGCAGCCGGCCTCGGCGAGCGCGACAACCATGCCCCCGCACCGAGCCCCGTATTGCTGCCGGTGACGATGGCCATCTTGCCGGAGAGATCGAAAGTGTTCATGCCTCGTTGACCGATGTTGATCGCGCCGAGTTCGCGCCGCTCCAGCAGATAGTTCACGCCGATCGACTTGCCGAGCGAGCCGGGCACCTCGACGGCACGCGCCGCAGGAAAGGCGCCGCCCACGATGATCCGGTCGATGTGGCTATACGTGAGCTTGAGCGCGTCGCGCTCGAACACCTGCTCGACGAGAAACTCCTTGCGCAGCCGGGCGGTGTCCAGCGTTTTTGCGTACTCGTATTGACCGCCTGTCTCACTTCCATTGTTTTATCTCCAGTCGGTTGGGGCAGTTGTCTGTCTTGAGCGCATGACCTAAACGGATCACCTCGGCGGATGACCTCGACGAACGATCCGGCACTGCCGTTCTGGGCTCGACTGTAGCGCAGAAATACGGTTTCGGAACAGCTGTCCGAAAATATTGCGGCGCAGTTTATTGCGGCGCAGTTTCATAGCTCGCAAAGCTTTGCGGCAGGTCGCGGGTAAACGATGAGTGGCAATGTCGATAAATTCGGAACAGCGTTCCTATTCGCGATGTTATATTGCGCCGAAAGAAAGCAGCCCGGCATCGGAACGGGACGACAACCCGGGGTGTTGCACACGGATAACTGGACGCGAAGTCCATGGAGGAGGCATGAAGCTCAAGAAGGCCATCGACCGCATTCAAGGCGGCCTGATGCTGGTGCCGTTGCTGCTCGGAGCCTGTGTCCACTCGTTTGCGCCCGGCGCGGGGAAATACCTCGGGTCGTTCACGAACGGGCTGATCACCGGAACCGTGCCGATTCTCGCGGTCTGGTTCTTCTGCATGGGCTCGACGATCGATCTGCGCGCCACCGGCACCGTGCTGCGTAAATCGGGCACGCTGCTCGTCACCAAGATGGCGGTCGCGTGGATCGCCACGCTGATCGCGTCGCACTTCATTCCCGTCGACGGCATCAAGGCCGGGCTCTTCGCGGGACTCTCGGTGCTCGCCATCACGACGTCGATGGATGATATGACCAACGGCGACCTCTACGCCGCTGTGATGCAGCAGTACGGTGCAAGGAAGAGGCGGGCGCGTTCGTGCTGATGTCGATCGAATCCGGCCCGCTCGTGAGCATGATCATTCTGGGTGCAGCAAGGCGTGGCGTTCTTCGAGCCGCGGCTTTTCGTAGGCACCGTGCTGCCGTTTCTAATCGGCTTCGCACTCGGCAATATCGACAGTGAACTGCGCGATTTCTTCGGACGCTGCTTGCATCCGCTGATCCCGTTCTTCGGCTTTGCGCTCGGCAACGGCATCGACCTGAAGGTGATCGTCGTGACCGGCATTCCGCTGATTCTCGCCGACCGCTGGCTCGCGGGCGGCAATGGCGCGGCGGCGTCGACGGCAGGCGCGGCGGTGGCGAACCCGGCGATTATCGGGCGAGATGATTCCGAGCCTCAAGCCGCTCGTGCCGGCCGAGACCGCGATGGTCGCAACCGCCTGTCTCCTCGTCACGGCGATTCTGGTGCCGATCCTGACCGCGCTCTGGGTGCGCCAGCATAACCGGCAGGGATGACCACGAGGTCTGGCGAGCCGTCGCGCGAGGAGTTCGCGGAACAGCGCGACGCGCATATCTGACCGTCGTACGTAGGGCTGTTTCAGCGTTTGTTGTTTGTCGTTCATCGCGCGAGCTTCGCGGTCAGCATGGCTTTCACCTCGGGCTAGCTATTCGTCGTCGATGATGCTAAAGCGCACCGAGTTGCGCTTGCGTCCGTCCGGCATGATGCGTTCATGCCGCACCACACCTTCCTGTTTCGCGCCGATGCGCAAAATCCCGGCGCGTGATTTCTCGTTGAGTTCGTCGGTCGTGAATTGCACGCGCACGCACTGCATCGCTTCGAATGCGTGTTGCAGCAGCAGAAATTTGGCCTCGGTGTTGACCGCCGAACGTTGGGCCGATTTCGCCAGCCACGTGTGACTGATTTCTAGCTTGCGATTCACCTTGTCGATTTTCCAGAACCGCGTGCTGCCGACGATGGTGCCCGCGTCACTGCCATCACTGCCGCGCCGCGCGATCACGAACGGCATGACGGTACCCGCGTCGCGCCCGGCGAGCGCCCGTGGCAATATACGCACCGGTTCCATAGCTGGCCGTCGGCAACGGCGTCCAGCAAATTCTGTACGTGTTCGGCAAGAAGAGGCCGAAGTTCGACCGTCTTTCCGGTCAACGTGGGTTGCATGGGCGATGAGATGTCGTGAGGTTCGTCGGGCGGAAATAAAAAAGTCTGCGAGCGTCGGCTCGCGGACCCGGCATCGAAAGCAGCAAAAGCAGGTTCGGGTGGCAGCGCCACCCGCTTCACACTTTAGACCGCGTTCACCGTCATCGACTTCGTGACGAGATATGCTTCCATCGCTTCCGGTCCGCCTTCCGAGCCATAGCCCGAATCCTTCACGCCGCCGAACGGCATTTCCGGCGTGGGCGTGGCGGGCTGGTTGATCCACAGCATGCCCACTTCGAGTTCCTGCGAGAGCAGATGGACATTGCGGAACGACTTCGTGAACGCATAGCCTGCAAGACCGTATGGCAGACGGTTCGCTTCGGCGATGGCGTCTTCGAGCTTGTCGAAGCCGCGAATCGCCGCGATCGGGCCGAACGGCTCGTTGTTGAACACGTCCGCTTCGAGCGACACGTTGGTCAGCACGGTCGGCGCGAAGAAGTTGCCTGCCGTGCCGACGCGCTCACCGCCCGTTTCGATCTTCGCACCGGTTTTGCGTGCGTCGTCGAGCACCTTGCTCATGGCCGTGAGACGGCGAGCGTTGGCGAGCGGGCCAAGCGTCGTACCTTCTTCGAGGCCGTCGCCGAGCTTCAGGCCTTCAGCGTGCTTGACAAGTGACGCCGCGAACTCTTCGCGGATGCTGTTGTGCACGAGAAAACGCGTGGGCGAAATGCAGACCTGACCGGCATTGCGGAATTTCGCGCCACCCGCGGCCTTCACGGCGAGCGCGACATCGGCGTCTTCCGCGACGATGACCGGTGCGTGGCCGCCCAGCTCCATCGTGGCGCGCTTCATGTGCTGACCGGCGAGGGCGGCAAGCTGCTTGCCGACTGGCGTGGAGCCCGTGAACGTGACCTTGCGGATGACCGGATGCGGAATCAGGTAGCTCGAAATCTCGGCCGGATCGCCGAACACTAGGCCGACCGTACCGGCCGGCACGCCCGCTTCGACGAAGGCCTGCAGAAGCGCAGCCGGCGACGCCGGGGTTTCCTCAGGCACCTTCACGAGGAACGAACAGCCGCTCGCGAGCGCGGCGCTCAGCTTGCGCACCACCTGATTGACCGGGAAATTCCACGGCGTGAAAGCGGCGACCGGGCCGATCGGCTCCTTCAGCACCATTTGCGGCGCGTTCAGATTGCGCGGCGGCACGATGCGGCCATACACGCGGCGGCCTTCGTCGGCGAACCACTCGATGATGTCCGCTGCGGACAGCATCTCGATGCGCGCTTCGGCAAACGGCTTGCCCTGTTCCTGCGTCATCAGACGGGCGATGTCCGACGCACGCTCGCGCACGAGCGCGGCGGCCTTGCGCATGGTGGCGGCGCGTTCGTTTGCGGGAATCTTGCGCCATGCGGTGAAGCCGCGCTCGGCGGCCTCCAGCGCGCGGTCAAGGTCGGCGATGCCGGCATGCGCAACCTTGCCGATAGCCTTGCCCGTGGCGGGGTTCAGCACATCGATGGTCTTGCCGCTTGCGGCGTCGCACCATTCGTTGTTGATCAGAAGTTGGGTGTCGGTATAGCTCGAAGCCATTGCTGAGTTCCTGTGATGAGGGGAACGATAGGCTGCGCGGCATGAGACTTCGGCAAGCGCTCAGCCGGATGCGCGCGACCAAGGATGGACTGGCGATAACAATTATCTTATCTGATTGCGGGAAATCCTACCGACGGCCGGCTAGGTGCGGGGGGCGGCACGCCGCTTGCAAGCCGGTGCCTGCCGGGCCCACATCGGCTTCCTGGCCGAATCGGACTGGCTGGCCGGCTTCGCCGGCCGCAGCGGCGGCGCCCAAACTGGCGTAAAATCGTAAAGTGGTTGCAGGAGCCGGCGATCCGCGGTCGTGGAAGGCGCGGAAGTAGACAGAGGCGTGGAGCAAATGGGCAGTAGTGGAGCAATGGATGTTTCGCGGCGACTGCACATCAATCAACCCAGACGCATACGAGGATCAACATGCCACCGGTACAGTGAAGTGATTCAACGACGCAAAAGGCTTTGGCTTTATCACACCCGACGACGGCGGCGAAGATCTCTTCGCCCACTTCTCGGAAATCCGCACCGAAGGTTTCAAGTCGGTGCAGGAAAACCAGAAGGTCAGCTTCGAAATCAAGCAAGGGCCGAAAGACAAGCAGGCCGCCGATATCAAACCCGTATGACGTCGTCGTGAAGCAGTAATGGGCCGGTTCGTGTACGCGAGTGTAAGCAGGTGTGTGCGAATCGGTGTCACGATAGGTGAACTGGTATTTCCGAACGAAATTCGATAGTAGGAATCTTGAAGAAACGCCCGCGTTCATGAACGTGCGTTTCAGAAAAAGCCCCCTTCCTTACGCGACATTCTGCTTAAGGTTTCCTTCAGCTTTGCTCCATAGTATTTGCGCGATTACTCGTGCCTGTAGGCATTTTCGCGGGCAATAGTTCTGATGGTTTTCCGATAGAAAACTGAAAGCGCGATCCGGACTTGCTAGAGCATCCATGAAAACCTTGTTCTTGCAGGCGCCGTCGTACGACGGTTTCGACGGTGACGCGGGATCGCGTTATCAGGCTAAACGAGAAGTCCGTTCATTCTGGTATCCGACGTGGCTCGCACAACCCGCCGCGCTCGTGCCGCAAGCCGCGCGCTCGACGCGCCCGCCGATGGCCTTTCTGTCGAAGCCACGCTCGACATCGCGCAGCATACGATCTGGCGGTGATTCACACCAGCACGCCATCTTTTCCCACCGACGCGCTTTTCGCCGAAGACCTGAAAAGCGTAAGCCAGCCGTGCTCATCGGTATGGTGGGCGCGAAGATCGCGGTCGATCTGCACAACTCGCTCACCGCAAGTGAAGCAATCGATTTCGTCTGCCGCGAAGAATTCGATTTCATCTGTCAGGAAGTGGCCGAAGGCACACCATTCGCGCAGGTCAAAGGCCTGAGTTTTCGCGCGGCCGACGGCTCGATCGAACACAACGAAGCGCGCCCGATTCCCGAGAACATGGACGAGTTGCCGTTCGTTGCGCCCGTGTACAGGCGCGATCTCACGATCGACAACTACTTCATCGGTTATCTGAAGCACCCGTACGTATCGATCTATACGGGCCGCGGCTGCCGCTCGCGCTGCACGTTCTGCCTGTGGCCGCAAACGGTGGGCGGGCATCGCTATCGCACGCGTTCGGTCGAGAACGTTCTCGCGGAAGTGAAGTGGATTCGCGACAACATGCCTGAAGTGAAAGAGGTCATGTTCGACGATGACACGTTCACCGACTTCAAGCCGCGCGTCGAAGAGATTGCGCGCGGCCTCGGGCGGCTCGGCGTGACGTAGTCGTACAACGCGAAAGCGAACGTGCCGTACGCGACACTGAAAATCATGAAGGAAAACGGTTTGCGCCTGTTGCTGGTGGGTTACGAATCCGGCGACGACCAGATCCTGCTGAACATCAAGAAAGGCTTGCGCACGGACATTGCGCGGCGTTTCAGCAAAGATTGCCGCCGGCTCGGCATCAAGATTCACGGCACTTTCATTCTGGGCTTGCCGGGCGAGACGCGGGACACGATCCAGAAAACGATCGAATACGCGAAGGAAATCAATCCGCACACGATCCAGGTGTCGCTCGCCGCGCCGTATCCCGGCACGACGTTCTACAGCCAGGCTGTACAGAACGGCTGGCTCGAAGAGAACAAGGTCATCAATCTCGTCAGCAAGGAAGGTGTGCAACTCGCGGCAATCGGTTATCCGCATCTGTCGCGCGACGAGATTTATCACCAGCTCGAAAACTTCTATAAGCGCTTCTATTTCCGGCCGTCGAAGATCTGGGAGATTCTTAGCGAGATGCTGACGAGCTGGAACATGATGAAGCGGCGCTTGCGCGAAGGCGTCGAGTTCTTCCGTTTCCTGCGCGCGCACGAGGCGTGAGCGCGGCTCACGTGCTCGCCGCCACGCTTGCCTATGCGTGCGCGGCGAGAGCGGTATTCGGCATCGCGTACACGACGCTTGCCGGTGCGCTGATCGGCCGGTTTTTCGCGCGCGAAGTGTCGGAACCGAGCAGTTTTCCGGCCGTCACGATCGTGAAGCCGCTGCATGGCAACGAATGGGCGTTGCTGCGCAATCTGTCGAGCTTCTTCCGGCAGGATTATCCGGGCCCCGTGCAGTTTCTTTTCGGCGTGCATGATTGCGCGGACCCCGCGTTGCAAACCGTCGAGGACCTGCGCCGGCTTCATCCCGACGCGGATATCACGGTCATGGCCGATGCACGTCTTTACGGACCGAACCGCAAGATCAGCAACATCCTCAACATGCTGCCGCAAGCGCGGCACGACGTGCTCGTATTCGCCGATAGCGACGTGAGCGTCGGCCCCGATTATCTGCGCAACGTGATCGGCGAATTGCAGAAGCCGGGCGTCGGCCTCGCGACATGCGTGTATCGCGGACAACCCGATCCCGGATTCTGGCCACGCCTCTCGGCCAAAGCCACAAATTACCAGTTTCTGCCGGGCGTCGTCACAGGGCTCGCGCGTCCGTGTTTCGGGCAGACCATTGCGATGCGCCGCGATACGCTGGAAAAAATTGGCGGCTTTACACCCTTTGTTCGCCATCTCGCGGAAGACCACGCAATCGGCGAAACGGTACGATCGCGCACGAGTTGCGCTGGAGCCGCACGATCCGTTACATCGATCCGCTTGGGTACCTCGGTTCCGCGCTGATTCATCCGTTCGCTTTTGCGCTGCTGGCTACGGCGTTTTCCTGCGGCGCGACATGGGCCTGGGCGTTAGCGGGCGTTGCCGTTTCCGCGAGACTCCTGCTGAAGCTTCTATCCGACTGCGCATTGCAGCAGGCGCATCGCGATCTGTGGCTTCTGCCGCTATGGGATATCGTGTCGTTTGCGATATTCGTCGCGAGTTACTGGTCTTCGCGTGTCATCTGGCGTGGCTTCAGTTTCAACGTGGACGGCGATGGTCTGCTGTCGGCCGCGCAGGATGAATGAGCCATTGAGTCTGTCATGAAGCGAGCTTCTCATTGCGTTGAACACGGTACGCAAGGCCGCCGCGACGAGGTAACGCCGTGATGAAGCAGCTCGGCCGCGCAGCCGCGCTCGCCGGCTTGCTGGCGTCGCTGTGGCTCGTCTGGCGCGACAACCCCGGCACGGTAGGTACTGGCGCTGTTGCGAACGGC
The DNA here is from genome assembly GCA_940747215.1 of uncultured Paraburkholderia sp. Taxonomy (GTDB): domain Bacteria; phylum Pseudomonadota; class Gammaproteobacteria; order Burkholderiales; family Burkholderiaceae; genus Paraburkholderia. The sequence continues at coordinate 29,847 of CALNWS010000021.1, forward strand.
CGGCGCCGGTCTGCTACTGGCCGCGATCGCACACGTACTACCGATGCTCGCCAACGCCTGCGACTGGCGGTCGCTGATTCGTGGCGCGCATCGGCGACGAAGTCGTTTCGTTTCGCATGTTGCGGCGTTGGGGCGTGCGGTCGTCCACGGCGGTGGGCAGCATCGTCGTGGATATGCAGCTCACCGTGATCAGTCAGTTGCTCTTCACGATGGTGGGCATCGGCTTTCTGTTTGCGAATGCACCAGTCGGGCACGCTGCGCCTCGCAGGGCAGCTTGTGTGAGGCGTGGTGGTGCTCACTCCGCTGCTCGTGCTCTTTTGCGCTCGTGCAGCACGCGAGTCCGTTCGAGCGCATGACGCGCATGCTCAATCGCATGACGAGCGGCAAGCTCGCCGCGCCCGTCGGTCGATCGGCGCAGATCGATCGTGCGATCAAACCCATCTGGCGGCGGCGCGCGGTGATTCTGCGCTATCTGCTTTTCTGGCAGCCGCTGCAGTGTTTCCTGACGTCGCTCGAAATCTGGCTCGCGCTGCATTTTCTCGGTGCGGCCGTCACGCTCGTGCAGGCGCTCGTGATCGAATCGCTGATCCAGGCGATTAGCAACGCCGCGTTCTTTGTGCCGGGCGGCCTCGGCGTGTAGGAGAGCGGTTTTATCCTGATCGGCGGTGCGCTCAGGCTCGATCCTGCCACCTGTCTTGCACTCGCGGGCGCGCGGCGCATTCGCGATCTCTTGGTTTTTGTGCCGGGACTGATTGCGTGGCAGTTCGCGGAATCGCCCGCGCGCGGCCTTCAACGCGCGCCCGAATAAGCGGGAAACGACACTTCGACCATGAGCCCTCGTTCGTCGATACCCGTCGCGAAGCGCAGATTCGCGCCGAAATGCTCGGCAAGGCGCGCGACGATGGAAAGACCAAACCGCTGCCCGTCGCCTGATTGCCCGTGGCGCGAAAGAAGCGATTCTCAGACGTGCAAGGTCGTCATGCGCAACACCGGGGCCGTCGTCGCGCACGACGAGTTGCACCCTGTCGCCCGACTGATCCACGGCGACTGCAATGTTGCCGCCCACGCGTCCGTACTTGATCGCGTTATCGAGTAGGTTGTCGAGCAGAATGCCGATCAGTAAAGGCTCGGCGTCGATTTCGGCCTGCATGTCGCCTTGCAGCGTTACGCCGATGTTTTTCTGCTGCGCATTGCCCGTATTCGCGAGCAATGCGTCTTTCGCCACCGCGCCCGGTTTGACGGGCGCACGCGCCATTTTCTCCTGCGTATCGAGCCGCGCGAGCAGCAGCAATTGCTCGGCAAGGCGCGAGCTGCGATCCACGCCTTGCACAACGCGCTGCATCGCAAGACGTTGCAGCGAGCGGTCGGTTTCCGCGAGTGCGACCTGCGCCTGCACCTTGATCGCCGCGAGTGGCGTTTTGAGTTCGTGCGCGGCGTCGGCGGTAAACGCGCGTTCGCGCTCCAGAGAATGCAGCAGGCACGACAACACCGAATTGATCGTATCGACGAGCGGCCGCACTTCCGTGGGCGCGCGGCCAATGTCCACCGGTTACAGCCGGTTGATATCGCGCGAACGGATTGCACCGGAGAGCGTACGCAACGGCGCGAGACTCCAGCCGATGCTCAGCCACACCAGTAGCGCAAGCACGGGCAGCGCGACCAGTGTCGGCCGCACTATACAGTTTGCTACGCCGCTCACGAGATCGCTGCGCGTGTTGGCCGGTTCGAACACACGCACGGTATTGCCGAGCGACGTATCGCGCAGCGTGAAGGAGTGGTACATCTGGCCGCCGAGCGTGATGTCCACTGCGCCGCTCTTTGCCGGAAGCGGCAGATCCCATGCGCTGAGCGCGCGCAATTGCGGCTGCCCGCAAGCACCACGCCATCTTTGTTGCGCACCTGGAAGAGGGTGTCGCGCGGCAACGTGTCGTCGTCTTCGTCGTTCGCACCAGGGTCGCCGCCTTTTTCTTCTTCACGGACGTCGATGCGCGCATTGGCAATGCGTATTCAGGTTGCGTTGATCGAGCAGCGCGAGAATCTGCGCGAGCTCCGCGAGCCGTGCTTCTTCCCATTCGCCGACTTCACGCGACGCCTGCCGATAGCTCGAGATCAGCGCGATGCCCCAGATCAGCACGATGCTCGCGAGCACCAGCAGCACGAGGCGCTGACGGATCGACGCGGACATCATTCTTTCTCCATTAACGTAGCCGATATTGCGCACGGTGCGGATGAACCGCGCACCGAGCTTCTTGCGCAGGTTCGATATATGGACTTCGATCGCATTGCTTTCGATTTCTTCCTGCCAGCCGTACAGACTCTTTTCGAGTTGCGAGCACGATTGCGGAATGCCCTGATGCGTAAGCAACTGTATGAGGATCGCCCATTCGGGCGACGTAAGCGGCACGCGCGCGGCAGCGCGCGATGAGTTCGGTCAGAATCGAAGGGTTTGCCGAGATAGTCGTCCGCGCCGGCTTCGAGGCCACCCACGCGGTCCACCACCGTGCCTCGCGCCGTGAGCACCAGAACAGGGATGTACTTGCCCGCGTCGCGCAGACGCTTCAACAGGTCCATGCCGGACACGCGCGGCAAACCCAGATCGAGCACGACGAGTGCGTACGTGGTGGTGTCGAGCGCGAGGCTCGCCTTGCGTGCCCAGTCGACCGTGAAACCAGCTTGCCGCAATCCGGCTTCTATGCCGTAACCGATCAGTTCGTCGTCTTCAAACTAACAGTACACGCATGGGGAAAACATGGTTAAACTTCGACATGAGTCATGCTTTTACTGAAAAATGCGGCTGGCATGCGATAAGAAAGGATCCTCTTCGCGTAGAAAGGATCCTCTTCGCGTGCCGCCAGAAGCACGATAATCCTTAAGGTTTCCTTCAGCTTCGATCTCTACTATCGCCCTTGACGGACTGGCCCATCGTGGCCTCTGTCGCGCAGTTTTTGCAGGCGCTTTCGATGCGCTTCTTCACGCCTTGCAATCCGTCAGGTCCCGAAATCCAGCCCATGAAGCCAGCCACGATCGACATGTTGCGGGCCCATCTGATGGTGGCCTCTTTCACAGCCATGGCAGCCGAGTTGCTGGCGTGCCTCGTGCTCTTCGTGCTGCCCGTCTCGCAGCATGCATTCAGTACGACGCCGTTTCGTCTGATCGCGCTCGCCATCATCGCGTGCGGCGTAGTGATCGTGCGTCAGCTCGCACATGCGGCTTTCGACCTGACGATTCGCAGCCGCCACGCGCAACAGAGCGTCCGCGGCGCAGCGCCGTCGCAACCGGTCGCGGTGCAGGCCGATTGCCCGCGCCGCTGGCTCGTCATTCTGCATTTACGCTCACGGGCACACCGTTCGTGCTGGCCGGGCACTGACGGCCGCGCCCCATGGTAGCACACGTTGACACTCTGCCAATGGATCCTGCTTGCCGGCTGTGCGGGTGCCTCGATCTACGCCATCGTGGCGGCCGTGGCAATGCCCTTTTTCTCCGCGCGCCGCGTGTCCGGTGAGGGCAAAGAAGCGCTTCCTTGTTCAGCCATGCCGGATTTCACCGGCGTCGGCGTAAGCGTGCTGAAGCCGTTGTGCGGCGTCGAGCTGCGCCTCTACAAAAATCTGCGCACGTTCTGCAATCAGCGTCACGCTCATTTTCAACTCGTGCTCGGCGTGTCGTCGCTGGACGATCTGGCCATTGCCGTCGTGCGCCTTTTGCAGGCGGCATTTCCGCGCCACGATATCGAACTCGCCATCGACACGCGTGTGCATGGCAGCAATCCCAAGGTCAGCAATCTGATCAAATATGGTGGAGCGGGCGCGATACGACGTGATCGTGATTGCCGACAGCGACATTGCCGTCGAACGCGATTATCTCGACACCGTCTCGGCGCCGCTCACCGATCCGCAAGTGGGCGTGGTGACGTGTCTGTACGTCGCGCAGGGCGTAGGCGGCTTCTGGCCGTGCGTGGGAGCACTTTTCATCAATGAATGGTTCGCGCCTTCCGTGCGCGTCGCGCCCGCGGCCGGCTCGCGGCGTTTCGATTTTGGCGCGACGCTCGCGCTGCGGCGCGCAACGCTCGAACGGATAGGTGGATTCGACGCGCTCAAGAATTGTCTCGCTGACGATTACTGGCTCGCCGAACACGTGCGCGCTTTGGGATTGCAAACGGTGCTCTCGCGCGTCGTGGTGGCGACCGATGTGATCGAGCCGACATTCTCTTTGCTGTGGCAGCGAGAAACACGCTGGCTTCGCACGATCCGTTCGCTCAATCCGGCGGGATTCGCGTTTCTGTTCGTCACGTTCACGACACCGTGGCTTCTGGCCGGCGCGGAATTGACGGACATGCTGGCTTTTCATGCGCACTGCGCCGTGCACGGCGCGATGCGCCGCGCGTCATGGGCACACGTTCTGGCGCGACTTGCCGCTCGCGCTGCAGTGGCTCGCAGCCGCATTCGGGGCGCACGTGATGTGGCGAGGCGCGCGCGTGCCGGTCGAGATTCCCGTGCAACGATCCGCACAACATGGCGGCGCGCTCAACGTGATGGAAGTGATGGAGACTTCGGATGGGCGTTAGCCCACGCGGCCTTATTTTTACCGCCGACGATTTCGGCCTGCACGAGCGCGTGAATCTCGCGGTAAAGCGCGCGCATCGCGTGGGTTTGCATCTGGTGCTTACCAATGGCGATGCGATTTCGCCGCGCGAACACGTGGCGGCACTTGTGGACGAACATGGCCGTTTCGGCGATCGCATGATGCGCGGCGGCGTGCGCTTTTTCTTCCTGCCACACGTGCGACAGCAGTTGGAGCGTGAGATTCGCGCTCAATTCAAGCGCCTTTTCAGAAACCGGGCTCGTGCTCGATCACGTGAATACGCACAAGCATTTCCATCTGCATCCAATCGTACTCGACCTGATTCTCACGATTGGCCGCGAATACGGCATGAAAGCGATGCGCCTGCCGTGTGAAACGGGCGCGCCGTTCTGGTTGAAGCCGTGGATCGCACGCGTGCGCGCGAAACTGGTGCGCGCGTGGTGCGCGCGGGCATCGCGCACAACAATTATGTAAGCCGAATTTTCAGCCTGCGAAGAACGAGAACGCCTACGGCAAGCCGGAACGGCGGTGCCCGCTCCAATTCTTTTGATCCGGCCAACTCATCAGACCACTTCGGAAAACTCTGTTGCAGCGAGGTCGATTGCCGCAGCATCCGCCATAGCGCGCGCAGAACGCCACGCGCCCTTAACTCCAAAACTTGCGATTCAGTTTGCCGCTGAAAAAGCGTAAGATGCCGTCAAACAAGGCGGTTTTTTGACACACGTCGCGCCGCAGCAAAAAGCGCTTGATCTCCTACTCTCGCGCCAACTCTGCACAGCGCAGTGCGCACCGACAACGGTCGACGCGCGTAGTCCGGCCTCACCGGCCTCACGCAACTTTCGGCAACTCACGATCATGAACCCCGCTCTATCGGCATTCGACCTCGCCCGCATCCAGTTTGTGTTCACCGTTTCATTTCACATTGTCTTTCTCACATTGTCTTTCCAGCGCTCAGCATCGGCCTCGCCAGTTTCATCGCCGTCCTCGAATGGCGCTGGTTGAAAACCGGTAAAGTCTACTACAAAGATCTTTGTCTGTTCTGGTCGAAGATCTTCGCAGTGGCCTTTGGCATGGGCGTCGTCTCCGGCGTCGTGATGAGCTATCAGTTCGGTACCAACTGGTCGGGCTTTTCCAGTTTCGCCGGACCGATCACCGGCCCCTTGTTGATGTACGAAGTGATGACCGCGTTCTTTCTCGAAGCGGGCTTCCTCGGCATCATGCTGTTCGGCTGGCAGCGCGTGAGTCCGCGCGCGCACTTCGGCGCTACGCTGATGGTCGCGATCGGCACGCTGATCTCCACCTTCTGGATTCTCACGTTGAATAGCTGGATGCAGACGCCGCAAGGCTTCGAAGTCGTCGACGGTCACGTCGTGCCGCTCGACTGGTTCAAGATCATCTTCAATCCGTCGTTCCCGTACCGGCTCGCGCACATGGCGCTCGCGGCATTCATCGTGTTGGCGGTAGGCGCATGGCATCTGTTGCGTGGCCGACGCGATCCTGCCGTCAAGAAAATGTTCTCGATGGCGCTCTGGCTGCTGCTGATCCTCACGCCGATCCAGGCATTCGTCGGCGATCAGCATGATTTGAACACGTGCAAATATCAGCCCGCGAAGATCGCGACGATCGAAGGACTGTGGGACACCAAGAAAGGCGGCACCGCGCTCAATCTGGACGGCGAGATTCGCGGCCTGAAGGAATTCCCGCCGCAGGATCGTCCGAACTCGACGGTCGTGTTTTGTAGCTTTCGCATCATGGCCGGCCTCGGCGTGCTGATGATCGTGATGTGGCTCGCCGCATGGGCGCTGCGCCGACGCGAGCGTTTATTTGAATCGAAGTGGTTCCAGCGCTTTGCGCTCGTGATGGGACCGAGCGGCTTCATCACGCTGCTCGCCGGCTGGGTGACGACGGAAGCCGGCCGCCAGCCGTGGGTCGTGTATGGCGTAATGCGCACTTCGCAAGCGGTATCGCCGCTTTCCACGCAACAGGTCGGCATTTCGCTGATGACCTTCGTTGTCGTGTATTTCCTCGTGTTCGGCACGGGCATCTGCTACATGCTCAAACTGATGCGCAAAGGTCCAGCGCTGCCGGGACACACGCCGCATGGCGTGCCCGATTTCACGCCGAACCAGAGCGCGCGCCGCCCGCTTTCCGCAGCCGATCAATTGATCGACGCGGCCTGAACCCACTTCACTCACTAGCAGTCAGCGAGAAAAACAATGGACGTCACCGTAGCCTAGGCCGCGATCATCGCACTCGGCCTTTTCATGTACGTGGTGCTGGAGGGCTTCGATCTCGGCATCGGCATCGTGTTTCCATTCTTTCCCGACGAGAAAGAACGCGACCTGATGATGAACACCGTCGCACCCGTGTGGGACGGCAACGAAACTTGGCTTGTGCTCGGCGGCGCCGGTCTCTTTGCCGTGTATTCGACCGTGCTATCGGCGCTCTATCTGCCGCTCATTTTCATGCTCGTATGCCTGATCTTTCGCAGCGTGTCGTTCTAGATCCGCGTGAAGGCGAATCGCACGAAGCATCTGTGGGATCTCGCATTCATCGGCGGTTCGGCAGGCGCGACGTTTTTCCAGAGCATCGCGCTCGGCGTCTTCCTGCAAGGCATTCCGGTGACGGACGGCCACTACGCCGGCGACGCGTTCGGCTGGCTCACGCCATTCACGCTGCTCACAGGTCTCGGCCTCGTAGTGACGTATGCGCTGCTCGGCTGCTGCTGGCTCGTCGCGAAGACCGAAGGCGATCTGCAACGGCGCCTGCATCGCGTCGTGTGGCCGCTTACGATCGTGCTGCTCGGCTTCATTGCCCTCGTGAGTCTGTGGACGCCGCTGCAGGATTCGAATATCGCGCAGCGCTGGTTCCACGACGGCCTCTTCTACCGCTTGCTGCCGGTGCCGTTTCTCGTCGCGGTCTGCACATTCTTCATGCATCGCGCGGTGCGGGCGCGGCATCACAATACGCCGTTCGTACTTGCGCTGCTGCTCGTGCTGCTCGGCTATCTCGGCTTGCTGGTGAGCTTGTGGCCGTATGCGATTCCGTCGAGCATGACGCTCTGGGAAGCCGCCGCGCCGTGTGCGAGCCAGACGTTCACGCTGGTGGGTGCGGCGGTGATTCTGCCCATCATCATCGCTTACACGACAATGGGTTATTGGGTATTTCTAGGCAAGGTGCGTCATGACGATCAACATCACTACCACTACTAGTCAAACCATGAAGCGGAACAGCACGCAGAACGCCGCGCGGAAAATGCCGGGCTGGCTTTGGTTCATCGTACTTATGGTGCTTCGGCGTGGGCTCGACGGTCTCGCTCGGCTATGCTTTCAAGCTGCTGACGAATGCGACGTTATTCGCCGTGAAATAACGGTCTGATTTAACAATCCCGGCAATCCGATCCGCCACGCATAACCAGAGGTAGCCCTGTTCGTTCGGACAGTTTTCTGAGATTTTCAAGTGGAACGTCCGGGGCGATCATGCTGCCGATCTGATCGCAGGCAGCGTTGCGAAGTATGCCTCATCCGGCATCCGGTCTGCCAGACTGGAATGGGGCCGTTTCCGGTTGTACAGTCCGATGTATTCGGCGATGGAGCGTCGGGCATGGCTGACAGAACCCGTAGGCCTTCAGGTAACACTCCTCGTACTTGATGCTGTGCCACACCCGCCCGACGAACACGTTGTCGCGCCAGCATCCCCTGCCATCCATCGAAAGACGGATGTCCCGGCGCAGCACAGCCTCGGTGAAAACGCCCGCCGTGAACTGGCGGCCTTGATCGGTGTTCACGATGTGGGGCAGCCCGTAAAGGGTGAACGCGTCTTCCAGCGCATCAACGGCATGCACCGCTTCCGGCGTGATGACCACCCGGTGCGCGAGCACCTTGCGGCTCGCCCAGTCCACCACCGCCGTCAGGTACACGAAGCCGCGCGCCACCGGAATGTGGGTCGTGTCGAGCGCCTCCACCGTACGGCGCGTGACGCTCGCGGCGGCTTCCTTGCCCATCGCGTGAACCCATCGTGCCAGGGCACGTCGAGGGCGACGATGCGGTTCGCCTGATAGCCGTGCGCGAGAAACGCGCCGGACATCGCCGGCCCGACGATCAGCGCGATCACCGGATAGCCGGCATCGCGTGCGGTGGCGTAGGCGTCGACGGCGGCCGCACACGCGAGATGAATGCCGAGCATTTCCTTGCGATAACCGCGTAAGCTTGGCTTTTCACGTCGACGACTTGGCTTTTCACGTCGACGATCGCCACGATCGGGCGGCGCGTGCCGCTTGCCTTGTCCGCTTCGATGACCTTGCGCACCGCGCGCGCGAGCCGTCAACCCTGATCGAGGCCGACGACGTTATCCGTCGCGCGCGGGAAACGGTTAGCCGGATCGGGCACGACGGCCAGAAAATGCGCAGTCTCGCCGCCGAGCGGCGCGTCGCGCTGACGTGCGCAGTTGTGCGTGAAGTGTCGCTCATGCCTGCTCCTTCGATGCGTTGAACACGGCGCGCATGCTTTCCGGCGTGACGCTCGCGGGATCGATGTGCACGAGGCGATCGAGAAACACGTCCACCTGTTCCGTGCGATGCGCGGCCGGCACGCCCTGCGCGAAGGCAGCCTACACAGCGGCGCAGACGGCTTCGCTGTCGTCGACAAGCTGGTAGGCGAGCGTCGTCGCCGTGCGCTGTTCGCCGCCGATCAGTTGCCAGACGCGGCGGCGGTCGCTCGCGTCGAGTTCTTCGATGTCCGCTTCCTGCTCGATTACTTCGGGACCGTTCATGCCGAGCCGCCCCTGTTTCGTGACGACGAGATAGGAGCACAGCGCCGCCGCAAGCGACATGCCGCCGAAGCAGCCCACCATGCCCGCGATCACGCCGACCACCGGCACGTGCCGCCGCAACGTGACGATCGCGGCGAGGCCGAGATTCGCTTCCTGAAGCCGCACACCGCCGGTCTCGAACAGCACGACGGGGCGCACGATCTTGCCGCGTTCACAATCGCGCAACGCCATTTCGAGCGCGGCGGCAATCTTGCTGCCCGACACTTCGCCGATGCTGCCGCCCTGGAACGCGGATTCGATGGCAGCGACCATGGCGGGCTCGCCGTCGATCGTGCCGCGTGCGATCACGCAGCCGTCGTCGGCCTAACAGACCACGCCTTGCAGCGGCAGCCACGGTGATTCGATCCGGTCGAACGGACCGAGCAGTTCGCGAAAGCTGCCCGCGTCGAGGAGCGACCGGGTGCGCTCAGGCGCGCGGGCAATTCGATGAAGCTCTCGCGCAGCAGCGGAGCGGCGGTCGAGTTTCCCGTATTGCTCGCTGTATTTTGCTTACTGTGGTGCTCATACGCTGCCTTCTTGTTCGGCCACTTCGACGGCTTCGGCGAGTCGCAACGCCACGACGCCGGGCGTCGCGCCGAAGTCGTTGATCTCGATCTACGCGGTGCCGTCGTAACGCGTGAAGAAGCGGTCGAGCACGCTCTTCTTCCAGATATGGCTGTAGCCGTCGACACTCGTGCGCACGATCACGTGCGCCGATTTCGCGCCGGCGTTCTCAGAAAGCGAGAGCAGCACTTCGAGATCGCCCGAACCCACTACGCCGACGTGCGCGCGCGTTGCGCCGGATAATCGAAAGTCAGATGTTCCATGAGGTTGGGCTCCTTTCGACCCGGGTGCGTGCATCGTCCGACTTGCTCAGCTCGCATGCCAGCAGTTCGCCCGTGCCTAGCAGATGCGCGACGACCAGCGCCTGCGCCGCGGCAACGTCGTGCCGCTCGACGGCTTCGAGCAGCGCCGTGTGTTCGTGGTCCGACTCGCCCTTATACGAAGACAGGCCGAATTTCAGCCACAGATAGCGCTCGCCGCGCCGGTGCAGCGTGTTGATCATGTCCTCCTCGAGTTGCGGACGTGCGGCGGGCGTGTGCTTCGGAATGGCGAGACTGATGGCGAGGCTTTCCAGCGCCGAGCGGATTTCATAGATCTCGCGCGCTTCGTCCGCCGACAAAGGCGCAACCGTCACGCCTTTGTGCACGGCAGCCTTCGCCCAGCCCTCGCTTTCGAGCTGCTGCAGCACCTCGCGTACGGGAATCGCGCTCACGCGGAAATGCCGCGCGATGGCGTCTTGACGCAGCGGCGCACCGGGCGCCAGCGTGCCGTCGACAATCGCCTCGCGCAGCGCCTCCGCAATCAAGCGGGACGTGCTTTCACGCGGCGCGGCAGCGGGCAGAAGCGGGCTGCTGGCCGGGGCGTTTAGGGGAAACCATCTGTTGCGTCGCTCATAAGATCAAATTTTAAAACGACGCGAGTTAAAGGGGGAGCCAAAACTTTTCCCATCTTTGATATGGCGTCGATAACAACGAGCTGTCCTGGGGTTCTCTTGACGAACACCAATGCGTACGACGGTACGCCAACCGTAGGGTCGGAGGAGCATGATGAATTCGCTAACGGACCGCGCGTCGGCTGCGCAGCATCGCACACCGCTCAATCGTTCGCAGATCGCCGGTTTCTGGGGCGTGTGAGCGGGCTGGACGCTCGACGGCATGGACTCGTTCATCTATGCGCTCGTTCTCACACCCGCGCTCACCGAATTGCTGCCGCGCTCGGGCTATGCCGCGACACTGGCCAACGTCGGGCCCGCCGGATCGATCCTGTTCGCGCTTTTCCTCGTGGGCTGGGGAGCTGTCGTTCATCTGGGGGCTGCTCGCGGACCGCTTCGGCCGCACCAAGGTGCTGGCCGGCACCATCTTCACGTTCGCGATCTTCACCGGCCTGTCGGCGACCTCGCATAACGTGTGGGAACTGGGCATCTACCGCTTTATTGCGGGTGTCGTCGGCATTGGCGGCGAATGGGCGCTGGTAGGCACCTATGTATAGCGGAAGCGTGGCCGGAAGACCGCCGCAAGATGGGCGCGGGTTATCTGCAAACGGGTTATTACGCCGGCTTCTTTCTCGCGGCGGCGCTCAATTACACGATCGGCGTGCACTACGGCTGGCGCGCGATGTTTCTCACCGGCGCGGTGCCGGTCGTGGTCGCGATCCTGATTCTGCTGCGTGTGAAAGAGTCAGAGAAATGGCAGAAGGCCGAGGCGCGCGCCGAGCGCGCTAAGCCGCTGCGCGAGATCATGGGGCCGGCGTACCGGCGCCACACGTGGGTCGCGTGCATTCTGCTGACGATCGCGATCATCGGCTTGTGGGCCGGTGCCGTATATATGAGCCGAGCGCGGTGATCCAGCTCGCGACGAAGGCCGGCATGGCGAAGAACGATGCGATCCGAACCGCGTCGCTCGCCACGGGTCTGTTGTCGATTGCGACGATACTCGGCTGTCTCGCGCTGCCGCCGCTAGCCGAAAAGATCGGCCGCAGAAAAACGCTGGCGATCTATTTTCTCGGTATGGCCATCGCGATTGTGGGCAGCTTCGGCTGGGCGTTCTATCTGCCGAACGGACTCGCGCCATTCATCGCGTGGCTCTTCGTGCTGGGTTTCTTCGGCGGCAATTTCGCGCTCTTCATTTTGTGGCTGCCGGAGCAGTTCGAAACGCGAGTGCGTGCGACGGCGTTTGCGTTCTGCACGTCTTTTGGACGTTTCGTGGGCGCGGGCGTGAACTTCCTGCTCGGCGCCGCCGTGCTGCATATGCATACGCTTGGCGTGCCGGTTGCGTTGACGGCGCTCGCGTTCGTCGTCGGGCTGTTCATCATTCCGTTCGCACTGGAGACGAAGGGCGAAGTGTTGCCGCAGTGAACTTGCGTCGACACATACGGCGAGGCGTACAAAAAAACCGGGCACTTCGCCCGGTTTTTCTCTTGCTGCCTGAATCCGCTTCGTTCGGTTTCAATCCGCATGACGCCGCGTGCGATCTCCATGCCGCAGCAACGAGAACAACGGCCAGCCGAGATTCACACCGAGACTTGCCACTACGATGAGCGCCATGCCGGCGAGCTGCGGCAGCGACAATTCACGTCCATACACGATTGCGTTCACGGCAATCGCGGTGAGCGGATAGATAAGAGCAAGCAGCACGGCGATGATCGGCGTGGTGAGCTTCGGCAGCGCGCCGTAGATCAGCACGTACGACAGCCCCGTATGCAACACGCCCATGCCGACGAGCCAGAACCACTGCATCGGACCGATATGCGCGAGCGTGAGCGGCGCGACGAACGGTGCAATGAGCGACAGACACACCATGCCGACCGCGCATTGCACGAGCGTGAGCAGATGCGGGCACAGCGTGCCGAGTCCTTTGGCGAGCAGCGTGACGATCGCGTACAGCACGGAACCCGCCAGCGCCTCGCCGACGCCGATTAGATAGCTCGTATGCGCCTGCAGATTTTCGCTGGCCGCGACGCCCGACGCGAGCACGAGTCCGACGAATGCCGTGGCGATCCAGCACGACCCAGAACGGCTGCACATGAAACACGACGGTGGCCACCGCAATGCTCGTGCGATGAATCGCGTCGAAAAAGCCGACCCACTGCGTGCCCATCAGGATGCCTGAAATGCGCGCGCGTGAAGAAGCCTTTCCACGCGCAATAGGCCTCGAGCGACAGAAAGCCGAACAGGCAGCGAAAGAACACGAGCGTCAGCACGCCGAGCCGCGCCTCTTCGACGAATACGCCCAACGTACCCATCAGAAGGCCGCCGCTTGCGAGTGTAATGGCGGCCCTGTTGACGTTGCGAAAAGGTGGTGAGGGGACATGCGAAACCGCTCCGTTGCGTGATGTTCGGAGTATTGCGCGCCTTGCATGCCATCGACAAACGAATTAAATTGAGGAATTCCATAAGCGCCGTTGATAAATCATGCACCCGGAATTCGATGTCGATCTGTTGCGCACGTTCATCGCCGTCGTGGAAACGGGCAGCTTCACGAAAGCCGCGACGATGGTGCATCGCTCGCAGGCGGCCGTCAGCATGCAGATCAAGCGGCTCGAAACGATGCTCGGTTCGTCGCGACGCTCTTCGCTCGCGACACACGCAATCTGTCGCTCACGCGTCCCGGCAATACGCTGCTCGAATACGCGCGGCGCGTGATCGCCTTGCATGAGGAGGCATGGTCGGCGATCGTGCGGCCGGAGGTGACGGGGCGCGTCGTGCTCGGCGCGCCTGACGATTCTCGGCGAAGCGCAAGGCTTGCCGAAGATCGAGCCGCTCGACATCGTGGTGGCGCGCAGTGCTAAATCGGATCGTTCGACCTGCGACTATCTCGCCGCGCAGATAGTGCAGGACCTCTCGGTGCGCGCACCGCCCGGCACGCGTGCGCGAACCGTTGCGCGCGAGCCCGATTGCAGTTGCAACGCGACGCCCGCGTCCTGACCCTGGAACACGACGTTCGTGACAATCGCGTCGTGAACGGCCGCGCAGTTCGACGGCATGTCCGCTGCGCGTAGCACGCGGATCTGTTCGGGCCGCACCATCACGTCCACGTCCTTCTGACTCGGGTTGACGGACGGCGCGCACAGGCGCAACTCGCTGAGTTCGCAGCTCACGTGGCCGTCGTGCAGCGTGCCGGGCAGCAGCACCGCCTCGCCGACGAACAATGCCAGCTCGCGCGTCACCGGCCGGCGGTAGAGCGTCTCGGGCGTCGCCGTCTGAATCAACCGGCCATTCCCAACACTGCCACTTCATGACCGAGCGACAGCGCTTCGGACTGGTCGTGCGTGACGAGTACCGCCGTCGCGGCCGCGGCGGCGAGCGCGTTGGCCACGGCCTGACGCGTTTCGAGCCGGAGCGCGGCGTCGAGCGACGAAAACGGTTCGTCGAGCATCACGAGCGTGGGCGCGGGTGCAAGCGCGCGGGCCAGCGCCACGCGCTGCTGCTGTCCGCCCGACAGTTGCTGCGGTGCGCGCTCGCCGAAATTCGCGGGCAGGCCGACCAGTTCAGGCAATTCGGCCACGCGATGCCGCGCGCGGCGCTGCGCACGCGGCAAACCGAACACGATGTTTTCCGCCACGGACAGATGCGGAAACAGCGCGCCTTCCTGCGGCACGTAACCAATGTGCCGCTGTTCCGACGGCACGTGCAGGTCGTCGCCCACCACCCGTTTGCCGTCGATCTCGACGCTGCCGCCGTCCACGCGCTCGAAGCCGCATAGAAGGCGCAGCAGGGTGGTCTTGCCGCTGCCTGATGGACCGAGCAGCGCGAGCAGTATGCCGCGTTCGACTGCGAGATCGATGCCGTGCAGTACCGGATGGCCGTCGAACGATTTTTGCAGTCCGCGGATACGAAGTTTGCTCATGTCAGGTCAAGGTGATGTGCTTGCGTGTGCGTGTGCTTCGAGGCATTCGGCGGCCGGTTCGGTGGGCACTCAGCCGCGCTCGCCGAGCGCGCGGATTTGCCGAGCAGCGCGAACAGCACGCCCGACGCGCAGAGCGAGATGCCGGTCAGCAAGGCCGCGTAAGGCGCGGCGGCGAACGCCATCGTTGACGTGTCGGCCCAGACTTGCGTGGCGAGCGTTTGCGTGTCGATGGGCGAGAGCAGCAGCGTCGCGTTCAATTCGGTGACGACCGAGATGAACACCATCGCTGCCGATGCACCGAGTCCCGGTCCCGCCAGCGGCAGCACCACGCGAAAGAGTGTTTGCGACCCGTTCAGGCCGAGCGCGCGCGGTTTCTTCGAGACGCGGCTGCGCCTGCATGAACGCGGCCCACACGCTCACGAGCGCCACCGGCATGAACAGGATCGCGTAGGCTCACGAGCAGCGTCATGCTCTGATAGAACGGCTGCAACGCGTGCACCGCGAGCGACACGATCGCGAGCGCAATGACGAGCCCCGGCACGCCTTGCGCGAGAAACACGGTGCGCTCGAACAGCGTGACGACGCGCGTCGGATAACGCACGAGCAGGAACGCGAGCGGCACGACGAGCAGCGTGGTGAGCGCGACGAACCGGCCACGACGACCCAGCGCCACGCGCCGAGGTCATAGCGCAGCACCGCGCGGCGCGTGCCGCGATCCACGCGCTCATAGCGCGCCTTGCCGCGCACGCGAAACTCGAATGCGAGCACGACGAGGCAGAATCACAATCAGAAGACATGCATCAGCGAGGCACCGCCGCCGTCGAAACTGGTGCGGAATTCAGCGTAAATCTGCGTGGTGAACGTGCGAAAGCGCAGCAGCGTGAAGGTGCCGAATTCGGACAGCACGCCGAGCGCGACGAGCAGCATGCCGCCAAGCAGCGCCGCGCGCTTTCTTCGAGCGCTGGATCCATGTTGCGCAGCGCGGCCGCCACCGGCAGATAGACGAGCGGAAAATAGCCGCACGTGAGCACGAGCAGCGCGCCTTCGAAGTCCTGCAATTCGAGACTCAGCGACACCCACGCGTAGCTCGAAATGAACGCGGGCATCGCGAGCAGCGCGGCGTTCAGCACGGCCCAGATGCGCCGTCACGGCACATGCGTGCATTCGACGAACCATGCGGCGGCCGTGCTGACGGCGGAAACGAGCGTCATCGCGACCGTGATGGTCAGCGTGTTGACGAGCAGTTCGCCGACGAGCGGCCGGAAGATCAGATCGGCGGCTTCTTCCACACCGAAGCTCGCTGCGCGCCAGAAAGTAAACGCAACCGGCAGCAGCACCAGCAATGCGCCGAGTGCGGCTGCCGCGAAGAGACCACGAAGCGCGCGCGGCCGTGCGCGCGCCTGGCGACCGGTACAGTCGGCGGACCGGCTGATAGCGCTTCGCTCATTTACAGCAGACTCGCCTGACGCAGCAGCTTGCCGGCCTGGCTGTCGTCGCCGAGTTGCTGGATCGTGAGCGCGGGTGGATTCAACTTGGCAAAGGGCTTGAGGATCGGGTCCGGCACCACGCCTGCATGCAGCGGATATTCGAATTCGACGTGGCTGTTGGCCATCAACTGCTGTGCGTGTTTGCTCACGATATACGCGAGTACGTTTTCACGCGCGGTGATGGCCACCAGACGCCCGTCGGCGAGTTGTAGCGCGAAGGAACGACGGCGAGCGTGGAGGCGTCCACCTTGGTGAGCAGACCTTTCTCTTCGAGCAGTATCAGCTCGGGCGAGTTCTCCGTGAAGTAGACGTCGGCGGGCGAGGCCGCGCCTTCCGCGACGAGTTGCGCGGCGAGCGCCGGACTTTCGCCGTTGCGGATCCTGACCGAAATACCCGACTGCTTTTCGAAGTCTTCGGCAAGCACGTTCACAACCTGTTCGTGCTGCGCGTTGTACAGCGTGATCGACTCCGCCGCGCGCGGCCGAAGGCACCGTCGCGAAGGCTGCGAACGTGAGCGCCGCAGCGCTGCTGACGAGACGCAGCCGTATGCCAAACCAGGAATAAGCCATATCCTAAAATCTCGTGATGAGTGATGTTGTCGTTGATCTTTAACGTGCTGCCTGTTACTCATGCTGTTACTCATGCTGCGTGCTTCTGCTGCGTGACTTTCCGTTTCGGCGTGTCTACGTCTCGAACAGACTCGCGCCGATATACGAACCCGGCTTCGCGCCCGGCGGCACGGCGAAAATCGCGCTGCCGATGTGCGTCGTGAACTGGTTCATCATGTCGAACTTCGCGAGCCTGTCGTTGATCGGAATGAAGCCGGTGCGCGGATCGTCCTGATGCGCGATGAAGATGAGACCCGCGTCGTACTCGGTTTCCTGGCGCCACGGCGGCCAGCGTTCGATATAGAAGTTCGTGCCTTGTTATACGAGTACGAGCGGCGCAGGATCTGCGCGCCGTTGTTGCTCGGCCTGATTCAACAAGCGCACGTGCGAGTTCTCCGGAATCACCGGATTGCCGTCCTTGTCCTCTTCCTTCAGGTCCACGGCGTCGAACTCGTTTTTCTTGCCGATCGGCGCGCCGCTGTATTTGTGGCGGCCGAACACCTGCTCCTGGAAGCCGAGTTCGGTGTTGTCCCAATGTTCGAGCGTGATGCGGATGCGCCGCACCACGGTGTAGGTGCCGCCTTCCATCCACGGCGCGTCGGCGGTGGCGCCGGCCTACACGAACTCTTTCATCGACTCGGGTTTGGCGATGGGCGGATTATTAGTGCTGTCCTTGAAACCCGTCAGATTGCGCGGCGTCTGCCCGCGCGGACCGGACAGGAAATCGGCCTGACCCCAGCGCATCGCGGCGACGCCGTACGCCTGGCGCGACAGTTGCCGCACCGCGTGAAACGCGACTTGCGCGTCGTTCGCGCAGGCCTAGATGAAGAGGTCGCCGCCGGTCTTCTGCGGGATCAATTGGTCGCCGTTGAAGCGCGGCAGATCGACGAGCGCGGCGGGGCGGCGTGCGGCGAGTCCGTAGCGGTCCTTGTCGTCTTTCGTGAAGAGGCCCGGGCCGAAGCCGAACGTGATCACGAGTCCGTTGGGGCCGAGGCCGAGCACGTCGCCGGAATCGGGCGCGGCCGTGCCGCCTTGCGTGAGACGCGCGGCGGTTTCGGTCCACGTGCGCAGCAGCGCGATCACGTCTTCGCGTTTGTCAGTCATTAGGCCAAGCGCCGCCACGTACGTGTGACTTTGCTGCGGCGTGACGATGCCCGCCTGATTCGCGCCGTAAAACGGTTCGATGGCGTGCTGCGGATTGGCGGCGGCGCTGCCTCTCTTCAGAAAGCCGCGCCGTGACGGGCACGGCGGTTGGTCGTTTGCCATGATGACTTCACCTTCTTGCGGCGTGAGCGCGAGGCCGAACAGGTCGCCGTTGCCCGGCGGCGACTGGGCCTTGTCGGTATCGATCCAGCGTGCGTAGAGCTGCTTGCCGCTCGCCGGATCGATTTCGACGATCTGGCCGTTCAGCGCGTTCGTGACGAGCAGGTGGCCGTTGGGGGCGGTGACCATCGCGAGCGGGCGGTGCAGCAGACCGTCGGCGGTGAGTTGACGGCCCACGCCCGCGCTGGTGTCGCGCGTCATGATGGGGTCGTCGATTTCGGTGATGTGGTTGCCGATCGCGTCGGACACGTACAGTAGTTTCTGATCGCCCGACAACACGAGGCCGGTCGGACCGACGAGGAACATGCCCCGGTCGGCCTGCGCGCCGAAGCCGCTACCGACGACGGTTTCCTTTTTTCACGACGGGCAGCGCGTTGGCCGGCACGTCGAGATCGAGACGCAGCACGGTGGCCTGCTTGAACACAGGCGGATTGCCTTCCGCACCGCCCCACGCCGAAGTCCGCATTGCTCACGAAGAGCGTCGCGCTCGTGCCGTTGTCGACCACGGCCATGTTGCCCCACGGGTCGTTGATGTTCGGGCTGCTAATGGTGGACGCGATCTTGCCGTTCGGGTCGATCACGATAAGACCACCGGCACCTTTCGTGCCGGTGGTGCCGTCGTTGCTCGGCGTGCTGCCGACGATCACGTAGCCCGACTTGAGCATCGTCATCGCAGTGGACAGGCCGATGCCGCCCGGGCACTCCTTTCAGATCGCGCGGCACCGTCGCGAACACGCTCATCTGCTTCGTGTCCGGATGATAGTTGATGATCGTGTTGCCTGTGCCCTGCAGGTTGGTCGAGTTGCTGAAGTTGCCGACCAGCACGTCGCCCACCTTGACGGTGCCCGCCGTGACCGGCGCGACCACGACCGCGTACGGGTTCTGGTCGCCGTTGTCCGGCACGGTGTTGATGAGCGTCGTGTGATGCTTGATGGTCTCGAGAAAACCTTGCGGCTCGGCCTGCGCGAGACGCGCGGTGACGAGCGCGGCGGCGCCCGCGAAGACGGTGATCAGCGAACGCGCGGCGCGTGGCGAAACGGGACGCATGGGATGGTTCATGATTGAGCCTCGTTGCCGGCGCGCGGAGCGGTGTGTGCGGTCATGATCAGAAGCATGGAGTTCGGTTGGTCCAGAGCGTGTGTTGTGAGTGCGAGCGTGATCAGAACGTGATGTTCGTTCGCACGCCGATGACGAACGTGTTGCGCAGCGGCTGCGTCGGGTCGTTCGGATTCTGGCCCGCGCCCGCATTGAACGTGTATTGCGCGTCCGCCTGCAGCACCCACCACGGCGTCACCTGATACTGGTAAGTCGTCTCAAGCGTGGTTTCGCTCGTGCGCATGCCGTAGAGGCTGCCGTTGAACGACAGCGAATCTTGGTCGAGCCCGTGTACGTGATTGCCGACCTTGATGTAGGTGAGCGCGATGCCTGCACTGTCGTTGTCGCGGCCCTTGAACGGCGCCTTCAGCACGACGCCCACGTTCGCCGCGAGGCTCACGAGGTTGCGGTCGCCCGGCGCGCCCATCACGCGTGCGAATACGCCGAGCGCGCGCGGTTCGTCGGGATCAGAACGCCACACCATCTGATCGGCGACGGCGTAGAAGCTGTAATCGCCATGATGATTCTGCACAACGCCGCTCGTGGCCGGATTCGCGAGCGACAGGCCGACATTGTCGTAGCGTTGATCCGCGAAACTGCCGTTGTTGTACCAGACGCCCAGCTTGTACGTGCCCGGCAGACCGCCGCCGCCCATGCCAACCATTTCGCCGTCGGACGGCTGGTTGATCGCATACTGCAACTCGCCGATGAAAAGCGTGCCGTTATGCAGATTGAAATTCGTGCCGCTCTTGTTGTTGGGATTGTTGCCGAGCGGATCGCCGTCGAAAACACCCGCCAATGCCGTCAGCGAAGGCGTAATCTGACCGCGTACGCGCACGCCGAGATTCGGCGAGCGGATAGGCGGGGCCGCCGCTCGGCATGTCGTACGAAGGCAGCGTGGGCCAGCCGAACATCGTGTTGACGAAGAGCGCCGAATACGTGCTCGCGATGAATTCCTGGTCGATACTTTGCTGACCGATCTTCACGTCGACGCGTTTGTTCAGGAACGACTGCTGGTACCAGAGTTCCCACAGGCGCGTGGTGTCGTCCGCTTCGATGCCGCTCGCCGTGTTCAGCGTGCCGAGCTTGTTGGCGCTCAGGTTCGCGCCGTGAATCTGCAGCGCGCTCACGTTGAACAAACCGCCGGACAAACCGAACGCCTTCTGCGTGTCCATCTGTACGGTGGCGGTGGTGAGGCCGTCGTAGTCGGCGCCTTTGGCGAGACCGCCGCGCAGATTCGCGAGCACTTCGCTCGTTTCGGTGAGCTGGAACGTCACGCCGTATTTGCCAAGCCACGGGCGCAGTCCGCCGATGTCGCCGAGCATCGTCTGGCGATTCCAGAAGCCAGTCCACTGGTTCGTCTGCGTCGCCTTGATGTTCAGGTCGGCTTCGGGTGCCTCGGGTGTGACGTCGGGGTTGGTCGCGGCCATTGCCGCACCGGTTGTGATCGAACTCCACGCAAAAGCGGTGCAAAGCGCGGCGCTGCGCATCGAGGGCAATATTGTATCGACTGAATTGACCATCGGCATGCGCTCCAATCACATGCGATCGATCTGCAACAGTTCGCGACACCGTGCAGGGATGGGCGAATCGTACGCACGCGCAAAAGGGGCGTCAAATCAAATGAGAACGATTCGCATCAATATTACTGATATGTTATTGTGGTCTTTACCTACTGCTACTAAACGGCATTTAGACGTCAATTGTTTGGAATCGATGTGTAATGAAATGTTTTTAGTCAGATCGAACACATATGGGGACACATCGTGCCGAACGCCACGATTACCCTGAACGGCCATAGGAGATAGGGTATGAACAAACGCATCCTTCTGTTCTGATTTCGTTGCTCGCCGGCGCAGGCTTGCTCGCGAGCAGCGTATCGAGTGCGCAACTGAACCTGAAGCGTTCGGCATTGGCGGGGGCGACAGTTCTGTAAAAACAGTGGTGCGGGCGCGTCGTCGGGCGGCATGTCGCAATTGCTGCAGAACTATGTGGGCGCTAACTAGCAGGTGCTGAGCGGGCAGTCGAGCCTCGGCAGCGTCGGGCAGATGAGTCCGTCGTCGCTGCTGCAATCGGACATGAATCCGCAGACCGCGCAAAGCGCTTCGTCGTCGTACATCGCGCAGTCGGTGCCGGGCCAGTTGCAGTCGCTCATGTCCACGCTGAGCTTGGCCGTGCAGTTCGCGTCGAGTCATGGCATCACGGGTGCCTTCGATCGCGAAGTCGGCATTGTCGGGCGGACAGTAACGCGCGGTGTCACGCAGTGCCGCGAGCCGGCGTTTTTTCGTAGAGAAGACGCCGGCTCGCGCAGCATGACGTGACGACAAAGCGGCTATGATGGTTCCCGACGAGCAGGGCATCGCGGTGTCGGCCTAGCGCTATCACGCCGCGATGCGATGCAAACTGCAGTGCAAACCACGAGCGCAACCCACAACGGAATCCCGCCGATGTCGCATACCGTGAATTTCCAACACTACTTTAACCGCATCGGTTATGACGGGCTGCGCGAAGCCACGCTCGACGTGCTCAAGCGGGAAGAGGCGCAGCGCATTATCCAGCACGTTCGCGGGCCACTTGCTGTCCTGCGTGTAGGCCGTGAGATCGTCCACGCCAAAGTACTTCAGGAGGTCAGGCACATGCAGACCCGCCTTGATCTTCTCCAGGCGGCCCGGTATCAGATGCGCGGATACCTGCGAAATCACGGCCGAGCGCACGCCTTCGAGTCCGTTGAGCAGCGACATGGTCAACGCGACGCCACCCATGCAGTGACCGAGCACCTGAATCTCCTTGCCGCCGATGATCTCTCGAATCTGCTTGACGGCGGCCGGGATATCTTCGGTTGCCACCTTGTCGACGTTGGTCGGCACCATCACGCTCGGCATTTCGATGCTCACGCGCAGATCGACGAGCCACACGTCGTAGTCATGCAGGCAGAGGTATTCGACGAGATTGGTTGCGATCAGATCGGTCGAGTGGATGCGGCTCGACACGCCCGAGCCGTGAATCAACAGAACGGAGCGGGCGTTTTTGTTCGCCGGATCCACGTAACGCGTGAGTCTGAGCTTCGTACCGTCCGGGCGTATCGAAGAAGAAGACTTGCGGCGCGGGCGCGCGCAGCGGACGTTTGAGACGCGGCTCAGCCTTCGGGTCGAAGTACTGCAACGGCGCGGCGATACTGCCATATTCGGTGAAGAGGACGCCCGCGAAGAACTTGCCGAACTTGAGCATCCAATCGATGCGCGTTTTCAGATTGGCGCGTTCGTGACTTCCAGCGTGCGCTGCTGCTTGAGGAAGTCTATCTGCCGGAAAGCACACAGCTCACCTTCGACATGCTGAAGACCGCGTTCCCCGATGTGCCACTGATTCCCGGCTACCGACACATCGACTGCATTTTTGGCAAGCACGCGGCGATCGACGTTTTTTATCCCGTCATTCAGAAGTACTTGGACGCTCACGGACGTTCACTGACAGGCTCAACCTGATGTTCCGCATCACGGCGGCCACCGCGCCGCCGCCATGGCATGAGAGAATCTGACCGACGCACATGCGTCGGCCGGTCAATCACTACAACAATGCTATGGAACAGTTGACCTTCGGGGCCTGCGTCAAAAAAGGCTGGATCAGTTCATGGCAGGCCATCACGCAGATGCCGTGGCTTTTTCTCGGCGCCTGCGCGGTGTTCGTCTGCACGTCGCTGCTGCGGCTTTCTCATCACGCTGCTGCTACCGCCACCGCGCCGGACGCGCAAGCGAGCGTCGGCCATGCGCTGATGTCGCTCGTGTGGCTCGTTTTGCAACTCGCGGCATCCGCCACGCTGTCTATCAAGGTACACCGCTTCGTGCTGCTCGGCGAAGGCGCGAATCCGCTTGTCCCGCATGCGGGCAAGCCGCTCGGCCGCCTCGCGCTGATGGGGCTGGTGGTCGCGTTCGTCGCGCTCATTCTCGCTGTGCTGACTTTCGCGGTCGTCCGCATGGCGAAGCTGAGCCTGCTGGTCTACGTGCCGTTTCTGATCGTCTACATCTTCGTGTTTGCGCGGATGAATTTGCTGTATCCGTCCATCGCGCTCGGCAGCCGCTTCGCGCTGCGCGCCGCGTGGCGCGGCAGACACGTGTGGAGCATCACCGGCGTGACCATCCTCACGTATGCACCGCTCGTCATGGTTCTCTTGCCGGTCTTCCTTTTGGTTGGACGCACGGGTGCGCACGCCGGCGACAGCATCGTGGTGAACGCCATGGTTCAGGCGCTCTTCAGCGGCGTGTTCGTCGTGTTCGCAGCGACCTCGCTGTCGTGGCTCTACCGCCGTTACGCGCAGGAACTGCTGACGTACGCAGCGGACAAGCCCGTCTGATTTCTGTTCGACTCTCACGTGGCTGTCATGTGAGGCGCTCTTCGCGCCTCACCCCACACATCGCGCACGCCCGCGTCAGAACAGCTTTCCGGGATTGAGAATGCCGTACGGATCGAGCGCATGCTTAACGGCGGCCATCGCCGCCAATTTCGCCGGCGAACGCGAAATCGGCAGGAACTCGCGCTTGAGCAAGCCAATGCCATGTTCCGCCGACACCGATCCGTTCAGCGGCCCCAGCATCTCGTAGACGAACGCATAGACCGCTTGATGATCCACGCCGGGAATCGAATGGCCGTCCACGGTAACGTGCAGATTCGAGTCGCCGATATGGCCGAAGAAATACGATTCGTTGCCCGGCCAGCGCGCGTCCAGCGCCGCGCGGCAGCGATCGACAAACGCGCCGATGCCGCCGATCGGCAGACTCACGCCGAAATCGTAGAAGTCCGGCCACATGATCTCGAGCGCGACGAGCGCCGTATGGCGCGCCGCGCGTTGCGGATGCAGTCGCAGCACCGCGCGCGTAATCACGCCGAGCGTGCCTTCCGAACCGATGAACCAGTGCTTCAGGTCATAGCCGGTATTGTTCTTCACCATCTTGCCGAGCGACGTGAGCACGTCGCCGTTCGCAAGCACGACTTCGAGCCCGAGCGCCTGGTCGCACGCGGTACTCGACTGGATCACGCGATTGCCGCCCGCGAGCCCGGTCATCCCGCCTTGCGGCACGACAGGCTGATGCACCGCGTGGCAGATGGCAAGCGCGCGTGAGACTTCTTCGGTGATGCGCGGCAGCAGCAGCGCGTGGCGATTGCACGCGCGCTCGAGATGGAGCCGCACATCATGCTGTTCGACGAACCTACTTCTGCGCTCGACCCGGAACTCGTCGGCGAAGTCTTGCAGGTGATGAAGCAGCTCGCGTGCGACGGCATGACGATGGCCGTGGTCACGCATGAAATGGGTTTTGCCGCGCAGGTGGCCGACAAGGTGATGTTCATCGACTAGGGACGCATTGCCGTGCAAGGCAGACCGCACGACGTGTTCCACGACGCGGGCCAGCCGCGTCTGCGCCAGTTC
Source organism: uncultured Paraburkholderia sp. (assembly GCA_940747215.1). Classification (GTDB taxonomy): domain Bacteria; phylum Pseudomonadota; class Gammaproteobacteria; order Burkholderiales; family Burkholderiaceae; genus Paraburkholderia. Next base: position 54,574 of record CALNWS010000021.1, read on the forward strand.
CTGCAGAACTACTTCGACCGCAACGCTTTCTGGGCGCGCGGTCCCGACGAGGCACAGCCGCTATGAATATGCGCCGGGTGTTGTCCGGTTCGCGCGAACGCTAACCGCGAGGGCTGCCGATGTCCGCTGCGGTCCGCAGCAAATCGCCCGAACTGCCGCATGGCGCGGTACCGAAAGCTGCGCGCGAGTGCGTCCAATGCCGCTCACGAAGCGCCGGCCGCACGCTACGAACAGGTCAAGAAGCACATTCGCGAAATCATCGGATAGGGCGCACGCCAGGCGGGCGACCGTTTGCCTTCCGAACTGGATCTGGTCGCGACACTCGGCGTTTTGCGCATGACGGTCAACCGGGGGGCGCTGCGCGAACTCGCCGACGAAGAGCTCGTCACACGCGTCTCGGGCGTGGGCACGTTCGTTGCGCAAACACGGCCGCAATCCACGCTGTTGATGATCGCCCATATCGGCGACGAAATCCGCTCGCGCGGTCACGAGTACAGTTGCGACACCGTGCTATCGCAGCGCGAGACGACGCCCGTGATGGTATCGAACGCGTTGGGACTCGCGCCGGGTGCTTCGGTGTTTCATGTGATCTGCGTGCACCGCAAGAACGGCGTGCCGGTGCAACTGGAAGACCGTTACGTCAATCCGTCGATTGCACCGGATTTTTTGCGGCAGGATTTTTCGGCGCTCAGGCCTTCGAAATATCTGTTCGGGATCGTGCCCGCACATGACGTGGAGCACGTTGTCGACGCCGGTTTGCGGACGCGCGCCGAAGCCGAACCTGCTCGACATGCGCGCGGAAGAACCCTGTCTCACGCTCGTGCGCCGCACATGGACGAGCGGCGTGGCGGTGACGTTCGCGCGCTTCGTGCATCCGGGTTCGCGCTACCGGCTCGGCTGCCGCTTCTCGTACGTCGTAACGCCAAGGCTGAAAAACTACACGTTCCCTGCGAGGTGAAAACGCGAGGCCGGGTGCCAGAGTTGCACCGAGGTTGCCACGTCGTCGCCGACCCACGTGCGGCGCCACAATTGCAGATACGGCTCGCCGATATCCATCGTCATATGACGGCGCACGTGCGCGTCCGGCTTCTGCGCGTAGATTCGGAATTCCGCGCGCTGGATCGGCGCGAGCCGCACCATGAGTGATTCGGCGTTTCGATTGCGAAGTCCTGCTCCAGATAATCGGAGAACACCTTCGGGTTCACATAGCGGTCTTCGTATTGAATCGGCTCGCCCTCTTCGCTATGAACGATGCACGAATGGAACGCGGGTCCGCTCGAGAGGCCAAGCGCTTCGAGCACCTGCGGATCGTCGCTCGGTTCGAGTGTGAGCACACGCGCCGAATGCCGATGACCGCGCGCCGCGATTTCGTCGGCGATATTGCGGATTTCGAGCACCGTGAAGATTCATAGCGCTGCGGCGCGACGAAAGTGCCCGAGCCTTGCACGCGCGTAAGCACGCGCTCGCTGGTGAGTTCGCGCAGCGCGCGCAACACGGTCATGATCGCGCGCGTTTCCGCGACGCCGAGCGGCGCGCCCACACCCACCGCGTGACTCATCAGGATGTTGCGCGACAGCGTGCGCTGCTCGGCGGGCGACACGATCACGCCGCACAGCGCGCCCACGCCGGTATTCACGCCGTAAGCGCGAATGCCGCGCTCCACGATCTGTTCGACGAGTACACGCGCCGCCGCAATGCGCTCGCGCGCACCGGAAGAGAGTTCGAGCGGCTCACCGGCGGCGACGGCCGCCACCTGAGCCCAGTCGAGAGGACGATCGGAACGGATCACGGCCATGATAGTGCTTTGCCCGAAAAAATAGCCTGAAGATGTGTATTGCTGCCGTGTGCCCACAGTGCTGCCAACGCGTGGCAACGCCTCGCGACGTTCAATGCGTGCTGCTGTCCTGATGGCTCGACACGAACTGGCGGAAGCGCTCCGACTTGCAATCGACAAACACTTCGTCCGGCGTGCCGTCTGCTTCCACCTGCCCTTGATGCAGGAACATCACGCGATTCGACACATGGCGCACAAAACCCATTTCGTGCGTCACCACGAGCATCGTGCGGCCTTCTTCGGCAAGCGAGCGCATCACGCGCAGCACTTCACCTACGAGTTCGGGATCGAGCGCCGACGTGAGTTCGTCGAACAGCATGACTTTCGGATGCATCGCGAGCGTACGCGCAATCGCCACGCGCTGCTGCTGGCCGCCCGACAGATGCGTCGGATAGGCCGCGCTTTTCCGCGAGACCCACTTTCGCTAGCAGCGCCTCGGCCTCTTCCACCGACTCCGCGCGGCTGCGTTTCTGCACGTGCATCGGCCCTTCGATCAGGTTTCGAGCACCGTCATGTGCGACCAGAGATTGAAGTTCTGGAACACCATGCCGAGCTGCGAACGCACGCGATCCACCTGACGGCGGTCACTCGGCTGCAGCTTGCCGTCGCTGCGACGCTTCATTTTCAGTTCTTCGCCGGCGAGCGTGACGGAACCGTCGTCCGGTGTTTCGAGCAGATTCAGGCAGCGCAGGAACGTGCTCTTGCCCGAGCCGCTTGCGCCGAGAATCGAGATCACGTCGCCCTGATGCGCGTCGAGCGAAATGCCCTTGAGCAACGTGATGGTCGCCGAACGACTTGTGGATGTTCTTGACCGACAAGGCGACAGGTGCGTTAGCGTTCGTGAAATTCTCCAGATTCCGCAGGTTCAGCGAATGACGTGTTCAGATTCAAGGCACGTCCCAGGTTGCCGCTCAAGGCGCGGCGCGCGTGGCGCGACGCTCTGCGTGGGCGCTGCGCGCAGATGAAGTTCTCTGGCGTGATGATGAGCGTGGCCTTGCCGGCGAGCGTCGCGTCGTCCGCTGCGGAATCGCGGATCTCGGCGTAGAGCGTGTTGGTCTGATCCCGGAGTTCGGCGGGCGACGTGCGCGTAATGATCTTTTGCCCGGTGAGATAGAATGTTTTGCCTTCGGCGGTGACGAGCGTCATCGTGTAGTTCATGTTGCGCTCGTCCACGTCCGATTCGTTCACAACGAACAGATTGAACGCGCCGTTCGTGATCGTCACCGGTTGCGCGGATAGCGCGGCGCAAGTGAGCGTGCCGGCCGTTTTCGCGAGATGCTGCGGATTGCCAAGCATGTCGGCGAGATCGTCGGATTCCACCGTCAGCGTGAATTCGATCGGACTCTCCACCGCTGCGCCGGCAACGGAAGGCGTGTAGGTGGGTGGCCACCATCGTTTCGGTGAAACGCAAGCCGATTTTTGGCGGCGGCGGAACAACCGTGCCCTTGCCGATGTAATCGATCGTCCAGCCGTGCGCGGCGGCGAGCATCGCGCAGTTGCGCTCGGTCAGCGCAGAAATCCGTGAGCAGCGGATTCACGCCGAGCGACATCGGCATCACCGCGTCGTCCATCACGTAGAGGCCCTCGTGAACCGCGTTGCCGCTTGCGCCGCTGAACACGCGGCCCATGTGATCCACCACGGCGGCGGCGTCCTCGCTCATCGCGCAACCGCCGAGCGGATGCACCGTCACCGTTCTGTTGCCCGCGAACCGCGTGGAAATCGGATTGCGCAGATACTTGCACTTGCCGCCGAGCGGAACGGTCGCGTTTTCCAGTACTTTTTCGATCGTCTCGTAGATCGGCTACTTGCCCGCATTTTTCCAGTCGATGCGCGCGCGGCCTCGTTCGTCCACGCGGATGCGGCCGCTTTCGTCGTCGTGCGCCATCACGAGATACGACTGTGCGTGATTCACTGCGCCGTGATACGAGCCGCGCACGTAGCCGTCGAGCTTGCGGGCGTGCTAGTCGAACTCTTCTTTGGCCGAACGGTCCGAACCCACGTTGACGCCTTCGAGCGGCGCAGCGACAGCGAGCGAGACGGCAAGCAGTTCGCCCACAGCGCTCGCGACCGAACCTTCCTCGATCACGAAGCCGTCTTTCACATCGGGCGTATTGCGATGGTCGATCAGCCCGGCAATGGTGGGTCCGACGGGCGGAATCTGGCCGCACTCGTGCGTGCCCCAGCCAACGCCGTTGATCACCCTGTCCGTGTTGTAGGCGAACGAGAGCACGTCGCCGTTGCCTGTGAAGCGCTGGCCGAGCATCGGCGAAACTGAAAGCCCGTTCGGCTCGCGCGCGGAGCGCAGCAGGAGCGCCGTGGAGCCGATCGTGCCCGCCGACACGATCACGATATCCGCGTTCACGGCGAGATCAGGCGCGTCGTAACTTTCGCGGCCCACGCTCACGATCTGGAACGCGATGCGCCAGTCGTTGGTGGCTTGATCGCGGGCCACCGAATGAACCGCTGTGCCCGTGAAAATCTCCGCGCCGAGCGCCACCGCGTCGGGGAGATAGTTCATGTGCGTCGAATTCTTCGCGTCGCGTAATTGTAGCCCGAGTTGCAGTCGCGGCAACCCACGCATGGATTCTGCTCGACGCCCGCAGCGTTTTTGCCTTTCCTGAACGTCACCGTGATGGGCGCGTCACCGTGATGGGCGGGCGGCAGAAACGGTCTTCCATGCCGAGCGCTTTCGCGGATTCTTCGAGCGCCAGCAGTTTCGGCAGCGGTGGATAGTCGTCGGGCACCGGTGACGGTTGCAGCATCGCACGAGCGAGCGCATAGCCCTGACTGCGGCCTTCGGCGTCGCCGCGCAATGCGGTGGGCCGACGCGCGTCATCCCACAGCCGCGCGTCGGCTTCGAGTGCAACGTTTGCATTGGTGAGCGACGTGCCGCCGAGTCCGCAGCCGACCACCGCGTTGACGTCGCGTCGTCGTTGATGTGCAGTTCGAGCAGCGCGAGCGGCGAGCCGACCTGTCCCAAGGAGTGTTGTATTTGTTGTATTGAATCTGATCGGTGCCGTGCAGCGCGTCGCGTAGATACTCGCCCGCCATGAATTCGCGCCCGCGTTCGAGCACGCAGACGCTGCGGCCCGCGCGCGCCATGCGGCTCGCGGCAATCGCGCCGCCGTAGCCCGAACCCACCACAACTCATCGTAATGCGACTTCATCGCCGTCACGGCGCTGGATAAGCGGTTCATCACGACCACCTCGTCAGGAAGGCATGCGGGGAGAAAAGCTGAAATCAGGATGAAAGATGGCGCGCTCGCACGGCTTTTTTATCGTACACGACACGTGTGGGCAAAAAAAAGAGGGCGGTCCGGGTTTTGTTCTCGTGGCCGCGCGTCTGTCGTATTGCCGCTCGTCGTCGACTGCTCGGCGCCTGGTACTCGCCGCCTGCCGTTCGCTGCTGTGGTGCGTGAAACGCGGTCCCCGTCACGCGTGAAGCGCGCTGCTACGCTTCGATCTAATCTATACCGCGTTCACTGCGTTCATGCGGCGGCTTCGTTCATTTCGCTGTCGCTCGATTCGGCGGCGAGCAGGTTCAGCGCAATCAGAATGGCGGCGCGATTTTCGAGGTCGATGTCGATGCCGAATGCCGAGCACGTCCGTGAGCCAGCGGCCGATCTTCGTGTTGGAAAATTCGTCGGCTCCGGCCGTCTTTTTCATGGTGACGCCAAGTTTGACGGCGCGATAGTGATAAGAGGGCACTCCGATGCTGAGCAGCGACCGCCGAAAGGCCACCTTTGTTCTCCAAGCACCAGCCGAGACTTCCGGCAAGCACGATGCGTTTGGGTTCGTCGAGCGTTTCGATGAAAGCGCGCGCCGCATGGCGTACGCGCCGTTCGTCAAGGCCGTATTGCAGCAAGACACTTTCCACCGGGTCTTCGAGCGCCTGCGCGTGCAGATCGATTTCCTGCGCCATGCCTTCGTTCTCCATCGACGTTGCGCTGATGGCCGGCGCTGCGCAGGCAGTCGATCAGATAGCGGCGGAGGTATGCGCACAGTGCGTAGCCGTTGGACGGCGCGCTTTCGGCGCAGGCGTGCGTTTCGATGTGGCTTGGCGCGAGACGTAGAACCTTGGCGTAAATGAACTGGGCGACCAGTTCTTCCTTGTCCTCGCCGAGCGCCTGCAGCTCCAGCGGGTGATAGGTGTGCAACGCGCGCTTGACCAGCTCGACCATCGACACCATCTCGTCGGCGGACAAGCGGGTGCGGCGGTACCACAGGTCGGGCAGGATCGCATCGTCCAGATTGCGGACGAACTCGTGGCTCGGAACTGCGCCCATGAAAGCCTCCATTAGGGGTATGGCGGAAAGCGCGGTGAGCCTTTACAGTAGGCGGAGAATGAGTGGCGGGAAGCCGTGAAACCGCGCTGAAACGTGAAGCCAGTATGGTTTCCGCCGGCGCATTCGCCTATATGGATTAAGTGGTAGCTGATGGGTAAACTGCCGGGTAAACCATCCGGCATAAGTCCGTTGCCAAGCACGGTATTCGTCTGACAATAAAGCTGTGCCAGCGCCGTACTTCGCTAAACGCGGCCACATAGATGGCTAGGTTGCGCGACGTGCAGACAGAACGACAGGCAGAACGCAGGCGCTGAAGCAGTTCGATGCGCATTTCGCCCGGCCCGCACCTTTGGGTGCTGCACCGGGCCTTCGGCACCCCAATCATCGGAGACTTGCCTGAAGGAGGCCGCGTGATGCGGGCTGATCCGATCCAGCGTGCAATAGACGAGGACTTGGTGCGCGTTTTGTACGCGCAGGATCCGATCGCGTTCTTTTCGCACTGGTTTTCGATTGCCGTGCTGGTAGCGATCTACTGGCCGAACATTCCGTCGCCGCCGCTTTTCATCGCGTGTTTCGGCTTCTATGCAGCGGCCAATTGCGCGAGTCTTTCGCTGTGGATCTGCAATCGCCGTTATCCCGATCTCGTCACGCCGCGCGGCTGGATCGTGCTGCACACGGTGATGCTCGTCACGCTCGCTGCGGGCGTGTTCATGTCAAACGGTTTCGATCTGCTGAACTTCTCGACGTCGATTCCATTTCTGCTCGTGCCGTCGATCGTCATGCACTTCGGCACGCATACGTTCGACCGCACGATTCTCGCGTTCTTCTGCGCGATCAACGTCTACGCGCTGAGTTATCGCAAGCTTTTCCAGCAGGTCGTGCAGGCCCGCGTCGATCAGCAGTATCTGGCCGAATCGCTCTCGGCGCAGAAACGCGTGGCCGGAGAGGCGAGCATGGCGAAGACACGCTTTTTCGCGGCCGCGAGTCACGATCTGCGTCAGCCGTTGCATGCCATCGGACTGCTCGCCGCTTCGTTGAACGACACATCGGCGACACCCGCGCAACACGCGAAAACGGCGGAGCACATCGTCTATAACGTCGAGGCGCTCAATCAGCTCTTTAACCAGGCGCTCGATCTCGCACGACTCGAAAGCGGCGTGACGCAGGTGATCCGTTTGCATTTCCGCCTGTCCGAACTGTTCGAGCGCGTGGGTAGCCAGTACCGTCCGCAAGCCGCGGCGAAAGGGCTCGCGTTGCGTATCGCGCCGACGTCGATGGTGATGTACGACGGACCCGGTACTGCTCGAACGCGTGCTGAGCAATCTGCTTTCGAATGCCGTGCGCTATACGGAAGACGGCGCGATCTGGCTGGGCTTTCGCCGTGCGGGGCGCGCGTCGGGCGGCTATGTCGAAGTGCGCGATTCGGGCATCGGCATTCCGGTGCAGGAGCACGAGCGCATTTTCGAGGAGTTCTATCAGGTCGCGAATCCGCAGCGTGACGCGCGCTAGGGACACGGCCTCGGTTTGCCGACCGTGAAGCGGCTCGTCGGGCTGCTCGGCGGCGAACTCGAATTGCGCTCGGTACCGGGACGCGGCTCGGTATTCCGCTTTCCGGTGCAGGCGGGCGACGCGGGCGGCATCGTCGCGAGTCTGAACGAGGCGGTGGCGGGCGGTCCTTCGGCGCAAGGGCGGCGCGTGCTGTGCATCGACGACGAACCGTCGATTCTCGAAGGGCTCAAGAGTCTGCTCGGACGCTGGAGTTGCACCGTGCGCGGCGTGCGCGACGAACTCGGCACACTCGCGGTGCTCGAAAGCGGCTTCGTGCCAGACGCGCGGTGCTGTGCGATTACCAACTGGCCAACCATCGCACGGGCGCACAGGCGCTCACGGGCGTGCGTAACGCGCTCGCGCGTGCGGAGCACGAAGGCACCGTCACGCTGCTCATTACGGGGCGACATGGCGTCGGCGGAACTCGCGGCGCACGCTCGAAATGCTGTGGCAACAGGCGGAACTGGACAAGGGACACGCTGGCGCTCTACGGTGGCGTTACGGGAGCGTGACGCTGCTTCAGGTGACGGCATGCGCGACGCAGGCACGGCCGATGCCGCTCATCGCGCAGGCGCAAAGGCGGATGCACACGGAAACGCGGGATCCGACGCAAAGCGAGGCGCAGAAGTAGGTTGTGAACAGACGAGGTGAGGCAATGGCCGGATCGCTGTTGCCGCTGTTCGCTATGCATCAAGCGTGGCGTAAAACGCATTCGCGAACCTCGAAGCGCAACGATGCCTGCAGAGATGTCTAAAGTGTTTTCCCCGCCTCAAGCCAGCCGTTGATCACCGCAATGGCCGTCGACCGGTTATGCACGCCGAGCGCCCGGAAAATCACGGACAGATGCGCCTTCACCGTGCCTTCCGCCACGCCGAGATCGCGCGCGATCATCTTGTTGGTCCAGCCGCGGTGCACGAGCCGCATGATGTCCTGCTGACGCGGCGACAGGTTCTCCAGCAGATGCTGCAGCGCTGGAATCTGCGGCGGCTCCGTCAGCGGCTCGACGCGTGATTCAGCCAGCGCCGTACCGCCGACACGCGCGCCCGGCATTCGCCCCGACATTCGAGACCGAACCTTGCGTGGCATACGCGCCGGCTTCGGCGGGGGTGCCCTGGGCGTCGCGTGAACCGAGCAGGCTGAGTGCTTCCATCGGCACGTAAGCGCTGCCCGACAGCACCAGTTCGATCGCCTTGAGCATGACACTTGCAGGTTGCCGCTTCGGCACGAAACCGAGTGCACCGGCAGCGAGCACCGCGCGCATTTCATTGGGCGATTCTTCGGCGGACAGCACGACCACCGGCAGCGCGGGATTTGCTTTCAACAGCGCTTCGAGCGAGGTTGCGCCGTTCATGCCCGGCATATGCAGATCGACGATCGCGAGATCGTGATCCGCGTCCGGACGTGCGGCGGCGAGGCTTTCCCAGGTATCAGCTTCGTCGTCGAACTGGGCGTCGGGATCGAGGCCGCGCAGCAGCCCTTTGACGCCTTGCCGGATCAATTCATGGTCGTCAGCCACAAGAAACTTCATGATGTTTCCGCAAGTCGGGCCTGCCCGTTTGGGACTGCTGCCGTAAGAGGATCTCGTTTTAATTCTATTCTCGTGAATCGCATCATTGCCGCCTAACCCCGCGATCATTACCGACCGGTGGCGCGGCGCCCCTTGCGGCGCGCCGCTTCATACTCATTGCATACGTGTTTTCCATGACCATCGATACGTACGATCGCCGGACCGTTCGATGCGTTGCACTCTATCTCTAAGGCAGGTCTCTCGCGCATAGGTTCCGGCTCTACACGTAGACGAGCTAGGCGTGCCATTTTTGAAGGCTTTCTGAACGCAATGGCAACCAGAAGTGGTCGCGGGAATTTGGACAGCCGGATCAGTGGAGCGGCCGGGGCCTGAGCCAGCGGATAATGCGGGCAGAGGAACCGGGGAATGACAAAGGGAACCAGACGCACGCACTCAGCGGG
>CALNWS010000022.1 GCA_940747215.1 uncultured Paraburkholderia sp.
CTGGCAGACCGGATGCCGGATGAGGCATACTTCGCAACGCTGCCTGCGATCAGATCGGCAGCATGATCGCCCCGGACGTTCCACTTGAAAATCTCAGAAAACTGTCCGAACGAACAGGGCCACCTCTCCAACCTCAATTCACGACGACTCCCAAGGCACGCGCCATTGCTGCGAGCACGCCGCCGCGTTCCCGCTGAAACGCCTTTCGGGCCGCCGTCCCTCATCCGCCGCCCGCCCTTGCTAGAATTAACAATTTGTCCCTCCGCAGGCTCCCACGATTCTTATGTCAGCACCCGCAACCGCTCAGTCCGCAGGCGCGCCGTCAGGCCGTCGCCAGATTCTCGTCACGTCGGCCCTTCCGTATGCGAACGGCCACATTCATATCGGCCATCTGGTCGAATATATCCAAACGGACATCTGGGTCCGCGCACTGCGAATGCACGGCCACGAGGTCTACTACGTGGGCGCCGACGACACGCACGGCACGCCCATCATGCTGCGCGCGGAGAAGGAAGGTCTCACGCCGAAGCAACTAATCGAGCGCGTCTGGCAGGAGCACAAGCGCGACTTCGACAGCTTCGGCATTTCGTTCGACAATTACTACACGACCGACTCCGAAGAGAACCGCGTTCTCAGCGAAAACGTTTACCTCGCGCTAAAGGAAGCGGGCCTCATCGAGGCGCGCAACATCGAACAGGCGTATGACCCGGTCAAGGAAATGTTCCTGCCGGACCGCTTCATCAAGGGCGAGTGCCCGAAGTGTCACGCGAAAGACCAGTACGGCGACAACTGCGAAGTGTGCGGCTCGACGTATCAGCCCACCGAACTGATCAATCCGTTTTCGGTGGTGTCGGGCGCCACGCCGATTCGCAAAACGTCCACGCACTATTTCTTCAAACTCTCCGATCCGCGTTGCGAAAACTTCCTGCGCAAGTGGGTGGGCGGCCTCGCGCAACCTGAAGCCACCAACAAGATGCGCGGATGGCTCGGCAACGCAGGCGAAGCACGCCTCGCCGACTGGGACATCTCGCGCGACGCGCCCTACTTCGGCTTTGAAATTCCGGGCGCGCCAGGCAAGTATTTCTATGTCTGGCTGGACGCGCCGGTGGGCTACTACGCAAGCTTCAAGAATCTCGCCGAAAAGCGCGGTCTCGACTTCGACGCGTGGGTGCGCCAAGGCTCGACGGCCGAGCAGTATCACTTCATCGGCAAGGACATCCTGTATTTCCACACGCTGTTCTGGCCGGCCATGCTCGAGTTCTCGGGTCATCGCACGCCGACCAACGTGTTCGCGCACGGCTTCCTCACCGTGGACGGCGCGAAGATGTCGAAGTCGCGCGGCACGTTCATCACCGCGCAAAGTGTGATCGACACGAGCCTGAACCCGGAGTGGCTGCGCTACTACTTCGCGGCCAAGCTGAACAGCACGATGGAAGACCTCGATCTGAACCTCGACGACTTCCAGGCACGAGTGAACAGCGATCTGGTCGGCAAGTACGTGAACATCGCGAGCCGCGCCGCTGGTTTCCTGATCAAGCGTTTCGACGGCCGCGTGCAGGACAGTGCGATGCAGCATTCGCTGCTTGCCACGCTGCGTGCCGCCGTGCCGCAAATCGCCGCCAACTACGCAGCGCGTGAGTACAACCGCGCGCTGCGTCAAACCATGGAACTGGCCGACGCGGTAAACGCCTACGTCGACACGGCCAAGCCGTGGGATCAGGCGAAAGACCCGGCAAACGCCGTCGCGCTGCACGAAACCTGCAGCGTGAGCATCGAGACGTTCCGCTTGCTGTCGCTCGCGCTCAAGCCGGTGCTGCCGAAGCTCGCCGAAGCCGTCGAAGCGTTCCTCGGCATCGAGCCGCTGGTGTGGGCCGACGCGTCCGTGCCGCTCAGCTCCTCGCGTCCGATCAACGCGTACAAGCATCTGATGACGCGCGTCGATCCGAAGCAGATCGAAGCGCTCCTCGCGGCGAACCGCGATTCGCTGCAAGCCACGCCGGCAGCGGCAACGGCCGCTGCCGCAGCCGCGAAGGAAGACGAAACGCAGGGCATCATTTCGATCGACGACTTCGCGAAGGTCGATCTGCGCATCGCGAAGATCGTCGATTGCAAGGCTGTAGAAGGTTCGGACAAGTTGCTGCAACTCACGCTCGACATGGGCGAAAAGAAAACGCGCAACGTGTTCTCGGGCATCAAATCGGCGTATCAGCCGGAGCAACTGATCGGCAAGCTCACCGTCATGGTCGCGAACCTCGCGCCGCGCAAGATGAAATTCGGCCTGTCCGAAGGCATGGTGCTCGCGGCGTCGGCCACCGACGAGAAGGCCAAACCGGGCCTCTACGTGCTCGAACCGCATAGCGGCGCGAAGCCGGGCATGCGCGTGAAGTAAACGCAGCGCCGACTCAAACAGAATCGGCACGTCGTAAAAGACGTGCCGTTTTTATGGCGTTGGCGTTAATAACGCCGGCGTTAGCGCATCCGCTAGAAGAGCCGCCGCACGATCACCACCGTATCCAGTCGAAGCGCCGCGTGTACAGCAGATCGATACCGTCGAAGGTTCCGCCGTACACCGCCACCGACCAGTAGCGCGTGAGGTTCACCGTCGCCTTGATCGCGTTAGCCGCCGATTGCAGGCCCTGCTCGTAGCCGATCACGAGCCACTCGTTGATCGCTTTCGATACCATCACCACCTGCGGATCCGTCAGCCCTACTTCGCTTCGTCCGATCAAAAACTCGTCGAGCCCGAAGGTCTGCGCGATGCGCTTACCGCTCGCGCTGCTGAGCAACGCGAGCGCGGTGGTCATCGTGCTCTGCTGGCCGAGGTTGTTGCCCTGATCCGTGCCGTGACCGAACAGCAGCCACGAGAGCTTTTCGTTGTCCGGCACGTTCGGCTCGGACACGAGCTTCGCCGTCGGGAACTGCACGGTGCCTGTCACCTGCACGCCCGCCTCGACTTGCTGATTGCGCCGCATCGCCAGAATGTTGATGCCCGGATTCGCCACCGGACCGTTGAACGTGAAGAAGCCGTTCTCGATGTTCAACTTGCGGCCGAACGCCGTGTAAGTGGAGCCCTGCGTGACGCGCACGTTGCCGACCGCGCGCAGCGGCAGGTTCGGCGCGCTCATCGCCGTGATGAGTCCAGTCAGGCCGAGGTCGGCACCCGATCTGCGGAAGCGGAAGTTGTCACCGAGACTGATGTCGATATTGGCGCGCGGCGCAAACGGGCCGATCGGCTTGTTGGTGCCCGCGACCGGCTTCGGCCGCTCGCCCGCGACCGTGCCGTCGGGACGCACCACCACGACGTCGTCGCCGAGCTTCGGAGCGGACTGCTCAGGCAGATCGAAGAGCGCGTGGTCGACGGCGAATTTGCCGTTGATCACCATGCCGCCCTGCGCGCCCGCGTTCGCGACGCTCGCGCTGCCCGAGAGCGACAGGTTGCGGTCCGGCGCGGTGAACAATTCCAGCTTGTCCGCGACGATGCTCGCGGTCAGATCCGGCTCGGTGCCGTCCAGACGCACCCGGCCGGTAGCGCGCAGCGTGCCACTCGCGCCGTGGAACTCGACCTGCTGGAAGTCCACGAGGTTCTGCGAGAGAGCGATCAGGATCACGCCGTCTTTCAGTTGCACGCCCTGATCGACCATCATGGCGGACAGGCCGTCACCGAGCAGCGAACCGGTGAGGTTCGGTTTTGCGACCGTGCCGCCCAGCGCGAGCTTGAGCGCGAGGTGGCCATCGAGCAGATAGCTCGGGCCGAACAGACCGCCCGTGGTTTTGAGTGACGGCACGTTCGCATTCACGTTGCCCGTAACGGGCGCTTCCTCGTTCAAGGTGAGCAGACCGTTGCGCATCAGCAGCGTGGTGTGCGCGTCGGCATCGATCACGCCGATGCGGCTCGCCTGCGCATGAACGGTTGCGTTCAGACAATTGCCATTGGAGAAGTCCGCGCGCACGCTGATGTCCGAAATGCCGAGCGACGCGAGGCCACGGCCGATTTCCACCGTCACATCGCCGCCGCGCCGCTTGAGTTGAATGTGGCCGCTCGCGATGCTGCCGAGCGCGAAGTCCCAGTCGCCGTCGAACACGAGGTCGGTTTTCACGGCGGGCGGTTCGCCTGTCATCTGCCGCCGCAGTGCCTGCAAACGCGCGATCGAAATGTCGGTGAGCGTGCCCGCCGACTGGATCTTACCGTGGTCGAACGCGAAGGATTTCAGGCTCAGCACCGCGCCTTCGAGCGTGAGACGCGTGGCGCCGAGCGTCAGCTTGCCCGGCTCCGCGCTGATCGTGAGCGGCGATTCCAAGTTCAGCGCCGGTGTACCGCGATTCGCGAGTCGCGTAACGGTACCGTCCCAGCGCGTACCGTTACGCGCTTCGGTCAGCTTACCGTTGGCCGCGAGTGTCAGATCGAGCGGACGGTCCTGCAGCTTGCCGGTTGCCGCCGCCTCGAGCGTGTGACTGGCGCGCGTGCCGGACAGGCACGCCGTGAGCGTGTTCAGATCGACGCCGCCCGCGCTCACGTTGCGTGCGTCGGTCGTGAACATGAGCGCGCCGTTCGCCCCGTCGCGCAATTCGGCCTGGCCTTCCGCGTGACCGACGCGATTATTGCCGAACACCACGCTGTCGGCCTTGTAGCTCAGCGTGATGTTCGGATGCGCGAAGGAGCCGGTGACATCGCCGTCGGCGTCCACGAGACCCGCGAGGCCGAAGCCCAGACGATCCAGTTGCGGCGCGTCGACCTTGAAACGCAGACGGTCGCCGCGCGGGCCGAAACTGCCTTGCAGATCGACCTCGTTTCCTGCGATGGACAGATTCGCGCGGCTCGGCAGAATCCGCGAACCGGCAAGCTGGATCGTGCCGCCGCCAGTGAGCGGAAGGCCATCGTAGGAACTCGGTCCGAGCTTGAATTCCGCCTTGGTCGTCAGGACCGGCGCGAGCATGCCGGTCGCGCTCAACGTGCCGTGTACGCGCGCCTCGATCTTGCGCACCGGCGCGCGGCCGCGTGTGCTGGCCGCCTTGGGCGGTGGCGTCTTGCGCTGAACCACTTCTGTTTTGACCACCGCTTTGGCCGTGTTCTTCGTAACTGCCGCTGCCTGGTCACCCGGCGCCACGCTCTTCGTGCCCGCCGTGCTGCCGACTTCGGCGGCGGCCGTTTTGTCTTTGGCCGTACTTCGGGCCGTAGCGGTTTTGGCCGCCTTTGCCGATGCGGATGCGCGTGTGGATGCGGATGCCCACGCTGAAGCCATTGGCGTCGATCCCTTCACCGGTGTGCGCGCCGGCATCTGAGAGGCGAGCGTGAGCGGATCGAAATCGGTGACTTGCGCCTTCAGGTTGTAGCTCGAATTGGCATCGTGCTTGAGCGCGCCGGACAGATCGATGCGCCCCTTGCCCGACGTGATGCACACGTCGTTGAAGCTCAGGCGCGCGGGGTCCTGCGTGATCTTGCCTTGCGCGCGCAGCGCGGCCTTCGGGTCGGCGAGATCGAGCGTGACGCTTTGCACGTCGTCGTTCAGGCGGACGCCGATCGGACCGGAAAGTTGCGTGGGCCGCACGGTCGCTTGCAACGCGTTCAGATCGAGATTCGCCACCTTCAGATCGAACTGACCGCGCTTGCCCGAAAGCGAGCCGCCGCCGGTGAGTGTCGCGTTCTTCACGAGCCGCACGTTGAGATTCGCGATGCGTTGCGCCGGGGCGTCGAGACGGACGTCGGCGTTGGCGTTGATGAGCGGCAGCAGGTTCTGGTCGATCGCGCCGGGGCGTGCGTTGACGATCGACACGTGGCCCGTCACCGCGAAGCCTGCGCCGGCTTTGGCGGCCTTTGCGATGGCGGGCGCGCCGGCCGCAGCAGATGCGGGCGAAGACGCCGCGCCGCCTGCCACCACCGTCCCGCTGGCGAAACTCGCGGCGACGGCGCCGCTTGCAACGGTTGCTCCGCTTGCGCCATCCGCACTGCGTGTGCCGTTCGCGCCACTGGCTGCAGTCACTGCGCTCGCCGCATTCACGCCGCTCGCGCCCAGCACAACCGTCGCACCGCCATCCTGCCCGACTGGCTGCAACTCGGCCCGCACCGCCAGATCGGCCAGCGGCGCGCCGGGCGCAAACGCCTGCGGATTGATGTGATCGAACGTCAGCGTGGCGCGCTGCAGCGGCACTTCGGCAAACGGCGTGGCCTCGACTAGCACGTGACCGGCGAGCTTCATGCCGCTCGCGTCGAGTTCGGCGATGAGATTCTCCAGCGATCCGCTCAGATGGCCGCCCACCTGCAAGGCTTCGTCGTTCACCTTGCCGGAATAGCCGACGTCGCCCGTCAACGGGAATGGCCGCACGCTGTCCAGTTTCGCGGACGCCGTGACCGCGCCGAACGGCGTGTCCAGCCGGTCGACCGCCGCCTCGTGATGACGTCCGTCGCTGCGTCCATGAAACATGAAGCGCGACAGTTCGGTGGTCGACGTGCCCTGATGCAGCAGCAGTTTGTCGACCTGGATGTCGCGCACTTCGAGCTGCATCGGCAGACGCAGATCCTGCGGCAGCTTCATCGGCCCGCTGCTGCTCGACGACGACGCGCCGATGCGCGCGTCGACCGTACCGACGTGAAGATAATCGACCGTGAAACGCCACGGATTGCGCGCAAGCGCCCAGCGCCCGGCGATGCGGTCCACCTGGATGTCGGTGCCGCTGCCGTCGAGGCTACGCCAGCGCACGTCGCGCAACTGCACGCCGTTCGCGAGCGCCCCGCCTTCGAGTTTGCCGCTCAGTTTTCCGCCCAGCAGCTTCACCACCGCCTGCCAAGCATACGCCGTGCCACGCTCGGTGGTGAGCGCGCCATACACGAGCCCCACCGCGAGCGCGGCAAGCAGCACCAGCACGACCAGCAGCCACGCGAGCATCTTCAGCAACAGTCGGCCGGCGCCGCGCCCAAGCGGCTGCTGGTCCTGCGGTGCGGCGGGCGGCTGTCCCGGAGAACCGTCGCCCGCCGGCTGCGCGGGGGGTTGAGCGGAAACGTCCATGGTCATGCGTGAGTCATGTCGATGCAAAAGTCCATCAGAAGGCGATGCCGAGTGTCAGATACGGCCACACGCTGCGGTTGCGGATGCCGTACGCGAGGTCGACATTCACCGGGCCGACCGGGCTGCGCCAGCGCGCGCCAAGGCCTACGCTGGGATAGAAGGTTTTTTCGCCCCAAGTGTCGGTGGCCGTGCCGACGTCGAAGAACGCGGCCGCGCCCCAATCGTGCGAGAACCAGTGCTGGTATTCGGCTACGGCGATGACGAGGTATTTGGTCGGCAGCACGGAGCCGTCGACGTCGTTACCGATGCTCTGATAGCCATAACCGCGCACCGAGTTCGAACCGCCCGCGCGGAACAGCAGCGAGGCCGGCACGCCGCTCGAACTGCCGCTCGTGAACACGCCGCCGAGTTCGGCGCGCAGCAGCACGAGGTCTTCCTTGCCGATGGGCAGATATTGTTGACCGCGCGCGTAACTGCGAATGAAGGTCTGATCGGTGAGCGCGCCCTTCACGGCGAAGCCCGCCTCGACGTGAATCAGGTTTCCCTTGCGCGGAAACAGCGGGTCGTCGGTATGGCGCCGCGTCCATGACCACGACGGCACGAGCGCGCGGCTCGTGGTCGGCGAAATGGCGTTCTGGTCGAGCCGGTCTTGGTAATACAGGATCGAGTAGTTGTAGTCGATGAACTGCGACGTGCGCGCTCGCTGCACGCCAGCGCGGATACTGTAGATGCGCGTGTCGGAAACGTCCGTGGTGGTGTAGGACGCGAGCACGCTATTGGTCCACGTGCGCGGACCCGGCGGCATCGCAAGCTGGACCTGGCCGTATTGCTGCGTCTGGTCGACGCGCCCTTCCACCGTGAATGGCCACGCCTTGCCGAACGTGTTGAGATACGAGTAAGAACCTTGCACGAGCGGACCGTTGTCCGTCGAATAACCGACGCCGCCGCGAATGCTGTTGTACGGATATTCCGACACCTTCACGTGCATCGGCGTCTGGATCGGCTTGGCTAGGTCGCTGTCCACGTCGATCGCGACACTCGCGTAGTACGGCGTGTTCTGCAACTGACGCTGCAACTCGGCCACACGCTGCACGTCGTAAATGTCGCCCACGGCAATCGGATTGACGTTGTCGACGATCTGTTCGGGATAGCGCCGCGTGCCGGATACATCCAGCTTGCCCATCGTGAAGGTCGGGCCGCTATCGTACGTGACCGCGAGCTTCGCTTCGTGCGTGCGCGGATCGACGCGGGCTTCGGAGTGATAGATCTTCGCGCCCAGATAGCGGCGCGCCTGCAAGGCCTTGAGCGCCGCGTTCTTCGCGTCGTCCCAGTCGCCTTGCGAGAACGGATCGCCTTCGTGCAGCGAAAAGGCAAAGCGCCCGGTGTTTTCCTGCTCGGGATCTTCGGTCAGCACGGGGCCGCGAAACGAAATGGACACGGAACTGATGCGGGTGAGCGGACCGGGATCAACGTTGACGGTGATCTCTTTCCTGTCGTTGACGGTTCTCACGTCCGTGCGCACCACCGGCGAGAAGTAACCTTGCGTGGCCGCCAGATCGCGCACCTGCTGCGGCGTGGCGGTGATCAGAAATTCGAACTGGTCGTCGCTGATGTCGGGCCGTTTGGCGAACCGCGCGATGTCCAGATGCTCTTCGAGCAGCTTGCGCAGCGAGCGTGGCGTGGCTTCGATGTCGACCTTATAGGACGCTTTGGCGCGTGCGGCGTGCGCATCCACCGTGACGAACGCCGGCACGCAGAACATACAGGCAAGCCAGCAACGCAGCAGCATGGCGCGAAGGCGCACGCCGTGACTGGCATGCCGGGCATACACCTCGTTCTGGTCGCGGCGCTGGCGCGACTGCTCGTTTGCCCACCCTGCCAAACACAACCTCCGGCTTACATTTAACAGTTGTTCGAGAAGACCGACGCCCGCTGGCCGATTGCTGATCGCTGATTGCCGATGCGGATGAACGATGCCCGGTAGAACCGCCCGCTATTTGACCACATCGGCGCGTCAGCGCAATTCCCGGCGCCTTCTGGCAAGTTTCGATGTATCGCGTCACGTTTGGCCGGCTGCCTGTCACCGCACTTTCGTACGGTGCGCGCGGCGCTTACGGTAAAATTATAGAATAATGTAGGCGTGGGCAGACGCCTTCCAGAGCGAACCCCTAGCGGCCACCACTTCACACACCACGGACGTCGAGCTATGTATCAATCGGACATCACGCAGTTCCTGAACCAGTTGAAGCAACAGAAGCCTAACCTGGAAACCGAGCAGCGCCGCGGCCGCGCGCTGCTGTGGGACAAGCAGCCGATCGATCTCGAAGAACGCGCCGAGCTGAAAGCCTCGCGCGTGGAACAGACGCCTTACTCGTACTACCAGAACTTCTAAGCGCGTGAGTCACGCCGACGAGGCACACGGCCCACAGCCGGCGCCTGCCGACGCGGTCGACGGCATTGCTTTCGCTCGCCTGTACGGCAAGCCGCTCTTCAAGCTGCCCACCGACCTGTATATCCCGCCGGACGCGCTCGAAGTCTTTCTCGAAACGTTCGAAGGTCCGCTGGATCTGTTGCTGTATCTGATCCGCAAGCAGAACTTCAACGTGCTCGACATCCCGATGGTGGACGTCACGGTGCAATACCTCGGCTACGTCGAGCAATTGCGCAAGACCAATCTCGAACTGGCCTCCGAGTATCTGCTGATGGCGGCCATGCTGATCGAGATCAAGTCGCGCATGCTGTTGCCGGTCAAAAAGAACGACAGCGGCGAAGAAGCCGAAGATCCGCGTGCGGAACTGGTGCGCCGTCTGCTGGAATACGAGCAGATGAAGCTCGCCGCGCAACGCATCGACCAGTTGCCGCAACTCGGGCGCGACTTCCTGCGCGCCGAGGTGTACATCGAACAGAGCATCACGCCGCGCTTTCCCGACGTGAACAGCGAAGACCTGCGCGCCGCGTGGGCCGACGTGATCAAGCGCGCGATGCTCGTTCAGCATCACAAGATTTCGCGCGAGGAACTCTCCGTGCGCGAGCACATGAGCACGATCCTGCGGCAATTGCAGAATGCGCGTTTCATGGAATTTTCCGATCTCTTCGACACCACGCGCGGCGTCCCGGTCGTCGTGGTGAATTTCATCGCGGTACTCGAACTGTGCCGCGAATCGCTCGTCGAAATCACGCAAGCAGAGCCGTTCGCGCCGATTTACGTGCGCCTCGCCTATCTGCCGGCCTGACGCCCTCGAAAGGGGCGCAGTAGCAGCGCCTTAATTAACAACACGCCTCTTTTCGGTGCGGGCGCCGCACAAATCCACTACAATCCCGCGCTCCGAACCAGTCTTTACCAGCGGGACGGCGGCCCGCGCGCAAACCTGACTCTGCGCGCCAACCCGGTCTCGCGCCGCGCGAGGAAATCCCTGTCCGATCATGAAAGTCATCAGCTCGATCCATGAACTGCGCGACCAGTTGCGCGGCCAGAATCGCACGGCCTTTGTGCCGACCATGGGCAACCTGCACGAGGGCCATCTCTCGCTGATGCGCCTCGCGCGCCAGTACGGCGATCCGGTCGTAGCGAGCATTTTCGTCAACCGGTTGCAGTTCGGTCCGAACGAAGACTTCGACAAATATCCGCGCACGATGGAAGCGGACATCGAGAAGCTGCAGAAGGAAAACGTCTACGTGCTGTTCGCGCCGACGGAAAAAGATCTGTATCCCGAGCCGCAGGAGTACCGCGTGCATCCGCCACATGATCTCGGCGACATTCTCGAAGGCG
The DNA here is from genome assembly GCA_940747215.1 of uncultured Paraburkholderia sp. GTDB lineage: Bacteria > Pseudomonadota > Gammaproteobacteria > Burkholderiales > Burkholderiaceae > Paraburkholderia. The sequence goes on from CALNWS010000022.1 coordinate 10,771, forward strand.
AATTCCGGCCCGGCTTCTTCCAGGGCGTCTGCACGGTCGTGACGAAGCTGATGTCGTGCGTGCAGCCGCGCGTGGCCGTGTTCGGCAAGAAGGACTACCAGCAGTTGATGATCGTGCGCCGCATGTGTCATCAGTTCGCGCTGCCCACCGACATCATCGCGGCTGAAACCGTGCGCGACACCGACGGCCTCGCGCTGAGTTCGCGCAACCGCTACCTGCAGGCGGCTGAACGCGCCGAGGTGCCGGTGCTGGCCGCAGAGCTGAATCGTGTGCGTGAGGCGGTTCTGTCCGGCGAGCGCGACTTCGCGAAGCTCGAACAGGCGGCCATGGTGGCACTCGCCGCGCGCGGCTGGCAGCCTGACTACATCGCTATCCGCAAGCGTTCGAATCTGCTGCCGCCGAGTCCGCAAGATACGAATGCGGAACTGGTCGTGCTGGCGGCGGCGAAGCTCGGCGCCACGCGTCTCATCGACAACCTCGAAATCTGACGCCGCTCATTGGCCCGGCACATACGCGCCTGACGCAGGCAACACGGTAGCGAACACGTAGCAATAAGGATTGGCAATGCAACGCAACATGCTGAAGTCGAAGATTCACCGCGTCGCGGTCACGCACTGCGAACTGCACTACGAAGGCTCGTGCGCGATCGACGAAAACCTGCTGGAAGCGGCGAACATCGTCGAAAACGAGCGGATCGACATCTGGAATATCAACAATGGCGAGCGTTTCTCGACCTACGCGATCAAGGGCGAGCGCGGCAGCGGCATGATTTCGCTGAACGGTTCGGCGGCGCGCCGCGCGCAACTGGGCGATCTCGTGATCATCGCGGCGTTCGCCGTGGTGGACGAAGCCGAACTGAAGGCGGGCTGGAAGCCTGATCTGGTGTTCGTCGACGAGAACAACCGCATCAAGGGCAGCCGCGACCACGTGTCGACTCAGAGCTGGACCTGACTGATACTGAAGTTGCGGATGCGGTTCGAACACCATTGCTGTATCTGATAGCGGGCGGCCACGCCGCCTGCTTCGCATTTCACCTTTCCCGCAAAGCTGCCATTCAGGCTGCCCGGCAAACGCCTCAAGCCTTCTTCGCCGCGTTCGTCCATTCGACGATCGGCTGCCACTGCTCCAGATCCTTCTCCACGCGGCTTTTCGCGACGTCCCACAGCGTGAGGCCGTGAGCGGCGAGCTGCACGTAGTTCTGCGTATCACGCAGAAAACCCAGCACCGGCAGGTTCAGCCCTTCCACGAAACGATGCAGTTGCTCGGCCGAACGCGTGCGCGCGTCCACCCGCATGCCGACCACGCCGACTTCGATCGAGCCCTTGCACACGGCCTTTTCCTTCGCGAGCCGCTCGAGAAATTCCTGCGTGGCGAGAATATCGAACATGGACGGCTGGAGCGGCACGATCACCTTGTCCGCGAGATCCAGCGCGATGTTCAGCCGGTTGCCGTGCAGGCCGGCTGGCGTGTCGATCACCGCGTGCTCGAGTCCCTTGGGTGGTTTCACCGGCGTGTCGTGGTTCACTTCCCAGGTTTCGATGGGCAGCAGCGTATCGGGCCGCATGGCAAGCCACGCGTGCGCGGACTGCTGTTTGTCGAGGTCCGCGAGCGCGACCCACTCGCCCGCCGCGGCGAAATAGCCCGCCAGATTGGTCGAGAGCGTGCTTTTGCCCACGCCGCCCTTCGGATTCGCCACCACGATCACCGTCATGAATTCTCCCGGAAAGAAGGTTGGCCGACACCAGCCGGTTTGCCGCGCTGCAGATCTGACAGACCCTGACGAGCCAAAGTTGCCGCCGCAACCAGCCCGATGACCGGCTGCCCGCTTCGGACACCCGTCGACCCAAGCGTTGATAATATCGGCAAATTCCCCGGCGCTTAAGTCCTGAATCGCTATTTGTCAGCCCTGCGCCGCCGATTCTCATTTCGAGAACTGGAATCCATGAGCAAACTTCGCCCCAAATACACGATTGAACGACTGCACGAACGTCATCAGAAAGGCACGCTGCCCGGCCTACTGGATTTGCGTGTGCTGTCGCTGGAAGAAGGCAGCTTGAGCGCCGAGCTAACGGTGCGCGACGAACTGCTCGCGCCGAACGGTTTCCTGCATGCGGCCACCGTGATCGGTCTCGCCGACACCACCTGTGGCTACGCGTGCCTCGCGCATCTGCGGGAAACGTCGCGCGGCTTCACGACGATCGAATTGAAGAGCAATTTTCTCGGCACGGCGACTTCGGGGACGATCACGACGGTGGCGAAGAGCGTGCACCTTGGCCGCAGCACGCAGGTGTGGGACGCCACCGTCACCGATCCGAACGGCAAGACCATGGCGCTCTTCCGTTGTACGCAGATCGTGCTGTACTAGGCGCTGCCTGAAGCAAAAAAGCACGCGCCCTGACGGCGCGTGCTTTTTCCAATTGGCCAAGAAACGCCCAACCGCGACTCAAACTGCCGCCACGCCTCGCGGTGCTTTCACCGCGCCGAACGACAACACGCCGCGCCGCCCAGCAGCGACTGCACGGACCAGTGTCACGGCCCAGAACGCCGGATATTCCCAACCACCGTTCGGCGACGCGAAACCCCAGCCGTTATGCAGATGCGCAGACATCGCGCCGAGCATGAACGGCAACAGCACGAGCGCCACCCAGCGAACCTGCACGCCGAGCAGCAGCGCGACGCCGCCCGCCAGTTCGACGAACGCGGTCACGTAACCGAGCCATCCAGGCAGGCCGAGCGAGACGAAAAACTGCGCCGTACCGGGCAGCGTGAAGACGAAAATCTTTTGCAGACTGTGCGCGAGATAGAGCACGCCCAGCGCCAAACGCAGGATCAAAGCAGCAAAATCGGCAGAGCGGTTCGAGTTCATGACAGGTCCTTGAAGAAAGTGACAGCCAATTGGCAGTCGATGGATGCACTATATTCGAACCTATGGAGACGAAAAACCGCTTGAGAAGCTTTGATTATTTCCTAAAAAGAGTTAATCGCGCGCAAAGAGCACCATGGCTCAACCCATTGCCGCGTAAAGCTTCGGCAAATCGAGATGCGCCGCGAGCGTATCCGCGAGACGGTCGAGCGACGCTTCGCGCAGAGCCGGATAGTCGATTGCCTGGGCATCGCTCAAACCCGCCCAAGCGAGCAGCGCCGAGCATGCGGCCAGCGTGTCGAAGAGACCGTGCACGTAGGTGGCGAGAATCTGTCCGTCGGCGGACACGGCACCGTCGGCATACGCGTTCGGCCCTTCGCCCAGCTGCAACGCGGGAGATGCCAGCGCCGGCCCGTGCGTCTCGCCCATATGGATTTCGTAGCCGGCAACGTCGGCCGCGCCTAGCAGCGTAAGGCGCCCAGCGACGTTCTTCAGCGTCTTCTCGCGCGTGAGCACCGTCGAATAATCGAGCCAGCCGAGCCCGGCGAACGTGCCCGGCGCGCCTTCCACGCCATGTGGATCGGCCACTTCGCGGCCGAGCATCTGCATGCCGCCGCAAATGCCGATCACGCGACCGCCGTAGCGCAGATGTTTTTGCAGCACCGCTTCCCAACCCTCCGCGCGCAGAAACGCCAGATCACCCGGCACGTTTTTCGATCCCGGCAGGATGATGAGATCGGCGGGCGGCGGCGTCATGCCGCTGCGCAAGTACTGGAAATCAACCTGCGGATGCGCGCGCAGCGCGTCGAAATCCGTGTGATTGCTGATGTGTGGCAGCCCCGGCACGACCACGCGCAGACGGCGTGCGGCGTCGCCCTCGCCGGCCGCGTGCAGTTCGGGCGGCAACATGTCTTCGGCGTCGAGCGTGAGCCCGTGCAGATACGGCACGACGCCGAGCACCGGTTTGCCCGTCTTCGCTTCGAGCCAGTCGAGGCCGGGCTTCAGCAGACCGATGTCGCCGCGAAAGCGGTTGATGATGAAGCCGCGCACGCGCGCCTGCTCGCTCTCCGACAGACACGCGAGCGTGCCCGTCAGATGCGCGAACACGCCGCCGCGGTCGATATCCGCCACCAGCACGACGGGGCAATCCACGGCCTCGGCGAAACCCATGTTCGCGATGTCGCGGTCGCGCAGATTGATTTCGGCGGGACTGCCCGCGCCTTCGACGAAAACCGTGTCGTACGCCGCGCGCAGGCACCCATACGATTCCAGCACCGCTTCGAACGCGACGGGTTTGTAGTCGTGATAGGCGCGCGCGTCCAGGTTCATGCGCGCCTTGCCATGAATGATCACCTGCGCGCCGCGGTCGCTCGTCGGCTTCAGCAACACGGGGTTCAGGTCCGTATGCGCGGCGATGCCCGCGGCCACCGCCTGCAAAGCCTGCGCGCGGCCGATCTCGCCGCCGTCCACCGAGACCGCGCTGTTCAGCGCCATGTTCTGCGGCTTGAACGGCGCGACCCGCACGCCCGCGCGCCGCGCGAGACGGCATAGGCCCGCGACGAGCGTGCTTTTGCCCGCGTCGGACGTGGTGCCCTGAATCATCAGCGCGCCGCGCGGAACGCCGACGTCACCGGACGAGGTATCGGGCAAAGGCGAAGACGATGTCGAAGTGGAGTTCTCTGCGGATAGAGTCACGAAATGACGGTCCTGACGGTGGAACGCGGCATTATCCCATCGCGCCGCGAGCGCCGGTGTACACTCCTCGCCGGTACAATTACGGGATGACTTCCCGCGACCTCACCTTCGTTCTCGGCGGTGCGCGCTCAGGCAAAAGCGTTCACGCCGAACAGCTTGCGCAGGAAAGTGCGCTGCCCGTCACGTACATCGCCACCGCCCGCATCACCGGCGACGCCGAATTCGGCGAGCGCATCGCACATCATCGCGCGCTGCGGCCGGCGCACTGGCGGCTACACGAAGCGGACGAAGACCTCGCGGGCGCCGTTACGCAAAACGATGCGCTCGGCGAGTGTCTGCTGATCGACTGCCTCACGTTGTGGCTCGCCACACTGCTCTGCTCGCCCGAAGGCAAAGCCACCGATCTCGACCACGTCCTTGACCATTACCGCGCGCATGTCGCCGCACTCGAAGCGGCGCTGCTTGCCGCGCAAGGCAAGATCATCGTGGTGAGCAACGAGATCGGTCTCGGCGTCGTGCCGCTCGGCGCGGCCACGCGTCTTTACGTCGACGAACTCGGCCGGCTCAACCAGCGCATCGCCGCGCTCAGCGCACGCGTCACGATGATGGTCGCCGGCTTGCCGCTCGCGCTCAAACCTGCGGGCGGCGCGTAATGCTGTCGATGCCCCTCATCGTCACGCTCGCCACGGCGGGTATCGTCGTCGACCGCTGGTTCGGCGAGCCGCGCTTCGCTCATCCGCTCGTCGGTTTCGGCAAATGGGCGATGCATCTCGAGAAGCGCTACAATAAGGGCCGGCATCTGCGCCTCAAAGGCATGCTCGCGTGGGCGCTCGCCGTGCTGCCGCCGGTGTTCATCACGTGGTGGTTCGTCGTCGCGCTGCCGTTTTACGCGGCCTGCATGCTGCACGTGCTGCTGCTCTGGTTTGCACTCGGCGCGCGCAGTCTGCACGATCACATCGCGCCCATCGCACAGGCGCTCGCACAGCGCGACCTGCCGCAGGCGCGCCTGTTGACGGCGCGCATCGTCTCGCGAGAAACCGCCAATGCCGACGAAGGCGCGCTCTCGCGTGCCGCCGTCGAGTCCGCGCTCGAAAACGGCAACGACGCCGTGTTCGGCGCGCTCTTCTGGTTTACAATCGCAAGCGGTCCGGGCGCGCTGTTCTTCCGCCTCGCCAATACGCTCGACGCGATGTGGGGCTATCGCACGCCGCGCTATCTGCGCTTCGGCTGGGCCGCCGCGCGCATCGACGACGCGCTCAACTGGATTCCCGCGCGCCTCACCGCCGCGAGCTACGCGCTGCTCGGCGACACGTGCACGGCTCTGCGCTGCTGGCGCGAACAGGCGCCGCGCTGGGACAGCCCGAACGCGGGGCCGGTCATGGCCTCGGGCGCGGGCAGTCTCAATGTGCTGATCGGCGGACCGGCGGTGTATCACGGCTCGCTCGAGCATCGGCCGACGCTCGGCTTCGGCCATCCCGCAAATGCGAGCCATGTCACGACGGCGCTGATGCTCGTGGAGCGCACGCTGATTCTATGGTTCGCCATGCTGATCGTATTCGCGCTGCTAAGCGTGCCCTTCATCCATTGACGTTCATGGCCGACGCTCCATCCTCGACGCTTTCTGTAGCAAAAACCGGCGTCGTCACGCACGGCGGCAATCTGCACGAAGCCGCCACGCACTTTCGCATTCCGTACGAAGCGTGGCTCGATCTTTCGACGGGCATCAATCCGCACGGCTATCCCGTGCCGCCCGTTCCCGCCGATGCGTGGCGCCGTCTCCCCGACGAGGGCGACGGTTTTGCCGCGAGCGCCGCGCAGTACTACGGCGCGCCGGATCGCCACCATGTGTTGCCGGTTGCCGGCAGCCAGGCGGCGATTCGCGTGTTGCCTGCATTGCTGCCGCGCGGGCGCGTGGGCATCGCGCCGCTGACGTATAGCGAATATGCGCCCGCGTTTCTGAAAGCGGGCCACGAAGTCATCGCGCTCGACGTCTCGCGCAAGACCTTGCCCGACACGCTCACGCACGTCGCCGTGGTGAACCCGAACAATCCGACCGCAGATCATCTCGACGACGCCACGCTCCTCTACTGGCACGCGCAGTTGCGCGAGCGCGGCGGCACGCTGCTGGTCGACGAAGCGTTCGCCGACACGATGCCGTCGGCATCGCTCGCTAGGGAAACGTATCGTGACAGTCTGCTGGTGTTGCGCTCGCCTGGCAAATTCTTCGGACTCGCGGGCGTGCGCGCGGGCTTCGTGCTCGGTGCGCCGCATTTACTCGACGCGCTGCGCGACGTGCTCGGTACCTGGACCGTGAGCGGCCCGGCTCGCCACGCGGTAAAAGCGGCTTTCGCCGACACGGCATGGCAAAACGACATGCGCGTACGACTCGAAGCGGAACGCGCGAGACTCGTGAATTTGCTGGACTCGCATGGTTTCGCTACGCGCAGCACGCCGCTTTTCACATGGACCGCCGCCGCCCGCGCCGCCGCATTGCACGACGCACTGGCGCGTCTTGGCATATGGACGCGACTGTTCATGTCATCGGGCAGCGTACGCTTTGGTCTGCCCGCGAACGAGAACGAATGGGCGCGTTTCGAAGCCGCGCTGCGTGATTCGGCTGCAACGCTGCGCGCGTCGGATTGATGGCACGACTACGCAACGTGCGGCGCGCCACGGGCCTGCGCGAGCACCGACCTTCCTCCTCACGCTTCAATGGCATGCCAGCGCATGATGCCGCTTGTCGTAACCCACGCGCACGCCGTGACATCTTTACAGCGTGAACATCGCTTCAAGGTTCATAACCGATGACCCGATCCGCCTGCTTCACCATCGCCCATAAACTCTGCGTCGCCGCGAGCTTCGCGCTGACGCTGCAGGCCGCACAAGCGGCCGCCATCACCGTCACCGACGACACCGTCATGCTGCCCGCTCCGACTCAGCGCATAATCAGCCTCGCGCCTCACGTCACCGAGTTGCTGTATGCAGCGGGCGGCGGAGCGCATATGGTCGGCACCGTGTCGTACAGCGACTATCCGCCCGAAGCCAAAGCGTTACCACGTGTGGGCGACAACAAGTCGCTCGACCTCGAACGGATCGTCGCATTGAAGCCGGACCTGATCGCCGTGGCGACATGGCATGCGCAGCGCCAACTGGATCGCCTGCGCGATCTGCACGTGCCGCTCTATTTCAGCGAGCCGCATCATCTGGACGACGTGGCCACGTCGCTCACGCGTCTCGGTCAGTTACTCGGCACGTCGCAGACCGCGGATGCCGCAGCGTCGGCGTATCGTCAATCGATCGCGCAGCTTCGCGCGCGGTATGCGAGCCGCACGCCCGTAAGCGTATTTTTCAGGTATGGGATAAACCGTTGATGACGCTCAACGGCGATCATATGGTGAGAGACGTAATCACGCTGTGCGGCGGCCGCAATGTGTTCGCGAAGCTCGAACCTCTAGTGCCGACCGTTTCAACGGAAGCGGTGCTCGCCGCGAATCCCGAAGCGATCGTCACGGCCGCGCCCGGTGCGACGAAGCCCGATACGACGCTGCTGCAACTCGACACGTGGCGCGCGTGGCCGAACCTGAAAGCGGTGGCGAACAACAACCTGTTCGCGATCGATGGCGACCTGATCAACCGGCCAGCGCCGCGCATCGCGCAAGGTGCGAAAGCGCGTTATGCGAGGATCTGGAAGTGGCGCGTACGCGGAGGAAGAATCAGGCGCAATGAAACGGATGCGTTGCCTTTGAATCTACGCACGTCGTCGTAAGCAATATCACGCATTCCATCTGATCAGCGCCCATTGCTTTGAATCGTCATCGCGGCGCAGCCACACCACGCCGCCTGTTTCGAGCGACCACCGCAGGCAGCGCTCGAGCGGCACTTCGAGCACGATCGACGCGATCATGCGCATCACGCCGGCATGCGTCACGACATAGGCCGGCGACAACTCGCGTGTCTGTGCGAACGCGTCGAGCCACGCGCGCATGCGCTCGACGAACTGCGTCACGCTCTCGCCGCCATGCGCGCGTGCGTGCTCGAAGTTCGACGCCCAGTCGTCGAGCAATTCGCGATCGATCGCATCCCAACGCTGCGCTTCCCAGTCGCCGAAATTCATTTCCTTCAGGCAATCGTCATGACTCAGCGTGCAGCCGAAGTCGTTCGCGAGTTCGGAGGCGAGTGCCGAACAGCGCTTCAACGGACTCGACAGCACGACACGCGGCGCAGGAACCTGCATGGTCGCCAGACGCAACGTGAGTGTCGACGCGGACACATCGGCATCCTCGGCAAGGGCGACGTCGCTCTGGCCGTAACATACGCCTGCATCGAGGGCGACGGCAGGATGGCGAATCAGTACGATATCCATGCGAGTCCCACCAGATAGATGGTCAATTCGAAGATCTGTTGAGCGAAGCCAAGGCAGTCGCCCGTGTAACCACCGATGCGTCTGACGAAATAGCGTCCAATCACGAAGCGCAATGACGCGAGAGCAGCAAGCGCTACGCCCGCAAAACGCCAGTCCGGCAGACCCGCGCCGTTCGGCCACAGCAGCCACTGCAAACCGAAAATCGCGGCAACGAGCCACGCCGAAAAACTCAAACGCTGCGCGACAGGTTTCGCCTTGCCTTCGGCGCGCACGTAGTCAAGCGTCATCAGATAGCTGATCGCAGAGGCGCGGCTCGCGGCGTGCGCTGCAATCATCAGACTTGCGGCGCGCATGGGCGGCAAGGCGGCGAGCGTCTGCCATTTCAATGCAAGCGCCACGACGAGCGCGATGGCGCCGAAAGCGCCGATGCGTGAATCATGCATGATCCGCAGCACGTCTTCGCGTGTATAGGTGCCACCGAACGCATCCACGCAATCGGCGAGACCGTCCTCATGAAACGCGCCTGTGACGAAGAGCGACGCGGCCATCGAGAGCAGTACCGCCACGCCCGCCGGAAAAACACGCAGTGCGGCGAGATAAACCACAGCACTCAAGCCGCCGATCAACACGCCCACCAGCGGGAAATAGCGCGCCGCCGCGTTCAGATAATGCGGCTCGTAGCCGACCCAGCGCGGTACCGGCACGCGCGTGAAATAGCCGAGTGCCGTGAAGAAATAGCGGAGTTCCGCAAGCGGATTCATGGGCGGACGCGTTCGGCGTGAATGAGTCGATACATGGCGTGACGTTGCCGCTCAAGCTTCGCGATTGGCGACGCCCGCCGATTCGAAACTTGCCATCTCGTTGACGAACGCCGTGGCCGCGCGCAGCAGCGGCACGGCGAGCGCCGCGCCGCTGCCTTCGCCGAGCCGCATGTCGAGCGCGAGCAGCGGCACCGCGCCGAAATGATCGAGCATGCGCCGATGTCCCGCTTCGTTCGACGCATGCGCGAACACGCAGTACTCGCAAACGTTCGGCGCAATGGCGTCCGCTACCAGCAGCGCCGCGCTCGCGATAAAGCCGTCGACGAGAATCGTCATGCGCGCTTCGGCGGCGGCCAGATACGCGCCCGCCATCATCGCGATTTCGAAGCCGCCGAACGTGGCGAGCACGTCGAGCGGATCGGCGGAAAGCGGATGACGTCCGAGCGCCGCCGCGAGCACGCTGCGCTTTTTCGCGAGGCCCGCGTCGTCGAGACCCGTGCCGCAGCCGACGCATTCGTCGATCGACACGTTGCACAAGCGGCTCATCAGACACGCGGCCGCCGACGTGTTCGCGATGCCCATTTCGCCGAAGCCGATCACGGTGGTGCCGAGCGCCGCGTGATGCCGCACGCGCGCCGCGCCCGCCTGCAGCGCGGCGAACGCTTCTTCGCGCATCATCGCGTTCTCGTGCGAGAAATTGCGTGTGCCCGCAGCAACCGGAATGTCGATCAAACCGACGGTGGACGGCAAAGGTGTCGCGATGCCCGCATTCACCACTTCGAGTTCGATACCCGCCACGCGGCTCAGCGCATTGATCGCCGCGCCGCCCGCCAGAAAGTTCGCGACCATCTGTGCGGTCACGGCCTGCGGATACGGGCTCACGCCTTCAGCGGCGATGCCGTGGTCGCCGGCGAATACGATCATCGCCGGACGCGTCACCGTGGGGCGCGTGGTGCGCTGGATCAGCCCCATCTGCCGCGCGAGCGTTTCGAGCCGGCCGAGGCTGCCGGGCGGCTTCGTCTTCGTGTCGATGATGTGCTGCAACTCGACGCGCAGCGTCTGATCGAGCGGCTCGACTTCGGGCAATCCGGCAGGACGTGACGAGGAAATCATAAAGGTGTCTGAAAAAAGAGTGATTCGATAAGCGATCAGTATGCGGCCGTGTCATGGTTACCGGCAGATTCATGCTGAACGCGCGGCACGGGAATCAGCGCCTCGTGTTCGCCGTCGCGAATCAGGATCAGCGGATAACCGAATGCGCGGCTCGTGAGCACGTCGCGCACCGCGCCCGGATACGCACCGCCCTCGCCGTCGAGCAGCAGTGCATGCGTTGCGAAACGGCGCGCCAGATTCAGATCGTGACACGAGAACAGCACCGTACGCCGTGGTTCGCGCGCCCACGTGCAGAGCGCTTCGAGACAGTCGATCTGATGATGCAGGTCGAGATGCGAGAGCGGTTCGTCGAGCAGCAGCAGCGGCGCCTCCTGACACAGCACCGCCGCGAGCGCCACACGTTGACGCTCGCCGCCCGAAAGCGACAGCACGTCGCGCGCCGTCCATGGCATCGCGTTGCCGTTGAGGTCACCGGTGAGCCAGAACAGCATGCCGCGCAGACGGCTGTCCGGTGCGACGTTGAGCAGCAACGTGATGAGCGCGCCCCAGCCGGCCGAGATCACCGCGCCGGTGAACAGCAAACGCGGCGACGTGTCCTGCGGTTCGCCGCGCCACAACTCGCGGCGCGCGAGTTCGAGCACCAGCAGGATCGACACGAACGTACCGGCAAACGCGCTTGCATCGACGATCCACCATGCGCAGCCGGCGATCATCGCGACGAGCGCGAACGTCGCCGCGCCGCCGGAAACACCGAGCACGTACGGCTCGGCAAGCGGATTACGCAGCAGCACCTGCAACAGCGCACCGGCCAGTGCAAGCAGCGCGCCGCACGCAAAGCCCGCGACTGCGCGCGGCAAACGCAGCGTGCGCACGATTTCGGCGGCCATGTCGGTCGAAGCGCCATGCGCCGACGACGGCAACAGCGCTTCGAACACGCGCATCGGCACAAGCGGCACGCTGCCGAGCGCGATGGCGACGAGTACGAGCCAGATTGCCGCCGCGCGTTTCGCGCTCATCGTGCGCGACGATGTCACGCGGTTAGTGTGCGTCACCGGCGTCGCTCGCATCGAATCCGGATGACGGTTCATCCGCGTGATATGCGTGCACAGCGCGCTCATATTACTGCTGCTACCAACCGACCGTGACATACGCACCGCGTCGCGGCGAGTTATACGAGTAGACCGTTTCATAGTCCTTGTTCAACAGATTCTGGATTTGCGCCGCGACGTACCAAGCCTTCGTGATGTTGTAGCGCGCCGAGAGATTCACCATGCTATAGCCGCCAAGCTTGCCGCTGCTGTCGTTGCTCGCGCCGCTCACGATCCACTCGCCGCCCACGCGCCAACCCGCGATGCTGCGATTCACCGCGAGCGATCCGAAGCGCCGCGCGAGGTCCACGTTGTTGTCGATATCGACGGGATTCTGCAGCGTGAGTGAGTGATGCGCAAATGTCGGTCTTGCCCACATGTCCGCTCCACGATCCTTCGAGGCCCTGCACTTTCGCGCGCCCCACGTTTTCCGCGAGATAGATGCCCGGTGTGACTTGCTCGTAGTCGATCAGATTCGAATAGCGTGTCTGGAATGCGCTTACGCGCATCACGCCGAGCGCGCTCAACGAATACTGCAGCGCGGCTTCGATCGAATGACTGCGCTCGGGTTTGATCGACGGATTGCCGCTGAACGGAAAGTACAGATCGTCGAAACTCGGCGCACGGAATACGTCCGAATAGCTTGCGGTTGCCTTCCAGTGATTCGTGATGTCGAAGCCGTAGCCGAGATAGTAACTGTTCGCTCCGCCGAAATCAGAATACTGGTCGCGCCGCACGTTCGCCTGAATTTGGCTGCCTCCAAAGCGGCCGGTGTAGCCGAGAAAGCCGGAATCCACGCGACGGTTCGGCGCCGCGAACGTATCCGAACTCAGGCTCTGGTCGAGATGCTCGTAGCCCGCCTGCAGTTTCTGCTGTGCGGCGAACGCGAAATCGTTCTGCCACGTGTACTGGCGATTGTCGGTATCGAAGTGGCCGCCATAAATGCCTTTGGTGTTCGACACGCTGCGGTCGTCGCCTTCCGACACGATGAAGTACGTGGTCCACCAGTCGGTGAGCTTGCCGTTCGCGAACACCGACGCCTGGCGCACTTTGCTGTACAGATTGTTCAGATCGGTCGGCACGCCGTACGCATTGTCGTAACTGTTGTTTCCGTTCGACTGGAAGTACGTGACGCCCGCGTCCTACTTCTCGCCGAACTTGCCGAACTTGTGACGCAGCGAGACCGACACGCTCTCGTTCATTCAGATAGCCGTTCGCATTCGGATTGGCGCCCGGCGCTTCACGCGTGTTGATCGACGAAAAGCCGTCGTCCTTCGAGCGCGAGAGCGAAATGCTGAAGGTGGTGTTGCCGTCCTTGTCGAGCGCGCCGTTCACACCGGCCTGCTGCGTCTGCGTGTGATAGCTGCCGTAGCCCACCGAAAAATTGAAGCGCGGCGGATGATTGCCGCCGTCTTTCGTGAACATCTGCACGACGCCGCCGATCGCGCCCGAGCCGTATAACGCGGACACGTTGCCGTTCACCACTTCGACGCGATCGACCTGATCAAGCGGAATCCGAGAAACCGAGACTCACTGAATCGACGCGCACGCAGTCGATCAGCACGAGCGATTGCGTCGACGACGCGCCGCGCAGAAAGAGACTCGCCGTCGATCCTGGGCCACCTGTACGCGAGATTTGCGCGCCGGGCGCGAGTTGCAGCAGACCGGGCAGATCGGTTGCGGTCGTATCGGCGATATCCTGCTGATCAAACAGCGTGGTCTGCGGAATCGTGTCGGCGAGCGCCTAGGGCGAGCGGTCCGCCGTCACCACGACGAACGACAGCATGGCCGGCGCGGAATCGTTAGACGTAGCGTTGGAGGTATCGTTTGACGCAGCAGGAGACGCAGCGGCCGACGCAGAAGCGGAGACAGAAGAAGCAGACGACGCAGTTGAAGCAGACTCGGCCTGTGCATGCGCAATGAGCGGCAGACCCGCAAAAGCGAGCAGAGTCGCGCGGGCAATCGGGGACAACATGGGATGACGTTCCTGTGGATAGCGTGCACGGCCCGCTTCCCCGCAGGCCGATGCGTAACGAGGCGTCCCGCGTATTTTTAACGTTTGCGGGGGACGTCCCTCTCCCTCTGGCCGTTATCCGAGCTGACGACATGTCGATCCCGCCTTCCCACGCGAGACGCGCAGTGGCACACTCGCACGTTCAGCTACGAACAGCGATCGGGATCGACCTGCATGAAATGCGGTCGCTTACCGTTGCGGGGGCAGCGCAGGTTGACGCGTTCCGTTGAATCGCGCACCCTGCTTCCCGTTTAACTGCGCACGCCTTGAAAAGCACGCGCGGGCACCAAAGTGCGGTCAATTCACTTTATAGAGCGTGCACTAGGTGCGTCAAGAATGGTTAATCTGTGCGCGATCTGTTCTGTAAAGTGCAGGTTATTCCGATGCGCTAGTAGTTTTTCATCATATGGTCGATAAAAGCCTGCATAAAGCGAGGTTGTTACGTCTCGAAACGAGACAATTGTCGGAACCTGCAATATTCCGCGCTAAAATGCGATGTCTTTAGAGGATGCAGCACATGCTCACCGAACTCGAAACACTTTCACAGAATATCGGCAAGCTGATCGCAATCAGCCAGCGCCACAACGAAGCGCGGCTCGCGCTCGAAGAGCAACTCGCCCAGGAGCGCGCAGAAGCGGAAGCCACTCGCACGGAACTTGCAATGCTACGCCAGGAGCGCGACGCGTTGCAGGCAGAACGCGATGCACTGTCCGCGAAGATCGACGACGCACAGGTGCGCCTGAATGCGATTCTCGAAAAGCTGCCGCGAGCACGTGCGCATAGCGAGCCGGATAATCAGCTCGATCTCCTCGAACCTGCACAAAAGGAAACCGAAGCAGAGAGCGACGTTACCCGCCACGGAGAAAATGCATGACCACGAAGCAGATCAAAGTCTCGATTCTCGGCGTACCGTATCGCCTCGCCTGCTCGCCGGAAACGGAAGGCGCGCTGCTCGAAGCGGTTGCACGTGTCGACGCCGAAATGTCGAAGATCCGCAATAACAGCAACGTGCGCGGCACGGATCGCATTGCAGTCATGGCTGCACTGTCGCTGACATCGGAACTGCTTAGGCTGCAATCGAGCGTGCGACACGGAGAAGCATTTCCCGCTGAAGAAATCCGGCGTACAATGCATCTAGTGAACGAACAACTGGGTACTGTGATATTGAGCAGTACGCCATGCAGTAAATAGCAGTTTTAGCTTCATCGGTTTAGCTTCCCTGCTTGGTTCGCCAAGGTCATATATTCCTTGAACCAATGCCATGTGCACGGTTGCGGAAATTTGTAGCACGGGTGTGTGCGTCACTCTGTCTGATGTACCCGAAGTGCTGCTAACTACGACCAATTCTGAACCTCCGGTTCAGGATGCCGGCCTAGCGGCTAAGGCGGGGACCTTATCAAGAACGGCATCGGACATAGGTCCGGTGCCGTTTTTCTTTGGGCTTCGTTTTTTTCGTTTTGCGTTCGCGTTCCACGCGTTGTCGTGCGCGCGCCGGCATCAAGGCGCTCCTTCCAGTTCACCTCACGTTCAATTCGATTCATGCGCTACTGGCTAATGAAGTCAGAACCGGACGAAGCAAGCATCGATCATCTCGCCAACGCTCCGAAGCACACGCTGCCGTGGACGGGCGTGCGCAACTATCAGGCGCGCAACTTCATGCACGACTCGATGCAGTTCGGCGACGGCGTGCTGTTCTATCACTCGAACTGTCCTGAGCCGGGCATCGCGGGCATTGCCGAGGTATCGTCCACGGCCTATCCGTACCCCACGCAATTCGACAGAAAGAGCTCTTCTACGACGACGCGAAGTCGTCTCAGGAAACGCCGCGCTGGGTGCTCGTCGACGTCGTGTTCAGGAAGAAGACGCGGCTCATTCCGCTTGCCGAATTGCGTGAGCACGAAGAGTTGAAGGACATGCGCGTGCTCGCCAAAGGCAATCGTCTTTCGATCACACCAGTGACCGAAGCCGAGTGGCGCTTCATCACGAAGCATCTGGTTTAGGCGAGTTTGCGCCGTGCTCTGCACGTGTCGTGCATCACTGCATATGCACGCTCGTTGCACACACGTCTTGAACAGAGCGCAAAACCGAACGTCGCTTCGATTCAGGGAACCAAGCTCCAGGTTACAAGCGCCTAACGGACGCTAAAAACGGAACGTGCGCACAATCACCAGTACACACAAGCGCGGCGCGTTCCGGATAGTGCACAACCTGTTCAAGCAAGGAGTCCAACAATGACGAAAACACTGCACGTGCGCTCAGTTCGCGCCGACCGCCTGCGTCGATTGACGACGTGCGCGGCGATACGCCCAGATCAACATGATGATGCCCGCGAGGATCATCGGCAGCGAGAGCCATTGCCCCATCGAAAGACCCATTGCGAGCAGGCCGAGGAAGTCGTCCGGCTCGCGTGCGAACTCCACGGTGAAACGCGCGAGGCCATAGCCGATCAGGAACACGGCGGAGATCGCGCCCATGGGCTTCGGCTTGCGCGAGAAGAAGAACAGCACGAAGAAGAGCGCGACACCCTCGAGGTCGATTTCATAAAGCTCAGAAGGATGTCGCGGTAGCATGTGATATTGCGCGAACACTTCGTTCAGATGCCACTGCGAGGCCAGTTGCGGATGCGCAGCGAGCCACGCGGCATCGTCGGGAGCGGTGCCCGGGAAAAGCATCGCCCACGGCGCCGAAGGATCTGTCACGCGCCCCCACAACTCACCGTTGATGAAGTTACCGAGCCGCCCCGCCGCGAGGCCCGTGGGCACCATCGGCGCGACGAAATCGGTGACCTGCAGCCACGAACGCTTGCGCTGGTACGCGAACAGCATCATCGCAAGCGTGACGCCGAGGAAGCCGCCGTGGAACGACATGCCGCCTTCCCACACCTTGAAGATGTCGAGCGGATGCTGGAAGTAGAAACTCGCCTTGTAGAACAACACGTAGCCGAGACGGCCGCCGAGAATCGTCCCTAACACGCCGTAGAACAGCATGTCGTCGATATCCTTGGCCGTCCAGCCTTGCGCGGCGACATACGGCAAACGCAGGCGCAGGCGGCCGACGACGATCGCCGCGATGAACGCGACGAGGTACATCAGTCCGTACCAGCGCACGGCGAGCGGCCCCAGATGAATGGCTACGGGGTCGAAATTCGGGTGAATGAGCATCGTATTGTATTGTTATAGGCAGTTCAGGTTCGGGAAGCAGTTTCTCCGGCCGCTTTGCCGGCCGGTTCGTCGTTGTTGAGCAGCGCTTGCGCGTCTCGATTTGCCTCTGCGGACGCAGACAGATGCATGCATTTGACGCGAAAGCCCGCCATGCGTTCGCTACACGTTCGCCGCGCAACCAGCGAAAGCGGCACCGCAGGAAACGAAAAGTCGCATGCGGCAAGCCAGATTCAGCGCGAAGCATGCGCCTCGACAGTCGCGGCATGCGCCCGCACGATTTCGATGAAGCCCGCGAGCACCGGGCTCACCTCCTCCGTGCGTCAGACGAGGCCGGTTTCGATCGCGGGCACCGACTCGGCGAGCGGCCGGTACACGACGCCGGTGCGGCGCAGGTTACGCAACGATTGCGGCACCAGTGCGACACCCATGCCGGCCGACACCAGGCTTACGATCGTCTGCATCTGGATCGCTTCCTAGCCGATCCGCGGCGCGAGGCCTGCCACGCCGTAGCAATCCATAACATGTCATAAAACCCATGCGCCAAACGCCTTGGGAAGACCACGAGCGACGCATCGGCCACGTCGCGCAGGCTGATGGGCGCGTCGAGCTATTCCACCTGCGGGTCGCCGGCGCCGTCCACACGCGCCGCCATGTCCGTCGACATCGCGATCACGAGCGGCTCGCGCGCGGAGCGGCTCGCGCGCGATCGGCAGCCACGAGAGTTCGGTGGCATGCCGCGGCGGCAGCGGTGCGATCACGAGGCCCGCGTCGATGCGTCCGGCCACCAGTTCCTCCACCTGCACGTCGCTCGTCGCTTCGGTCAGTTCGAGCCGCACGCGCGGGTGACGCACGCCGAAATCGCGCAAGAGCAGCGGCAAGAGGCCGTAATCCGCGGTGGACACGAACGCGAGCGACAGCACGCCTGCCTCGCCGCGCGCAAGACTCTGCGCGAGCGGCCGCAAGCCTTCGGCGGCAGCAAGCAGGCGCTGCACTTCCGGCAGCAGATCGGTGCCCACCTGCGTGAGTTCGACCGAGCGCTTGGTGCGTGCGAACAGCTCGACGCCGAGCGTGTCTTCCAGCGCGCGGAATGGCCTGCGGAAGCGGCGGCTGCGTCATCGAAAGACGCACGGCCGAAGTGCTTCTCTTCGGCGACGGCGACGAAATAGCGCAACTGGCGCAAATCATGCATGGCAGGCAGCATATAAGTAAGTAATTCATTTTACGACTTAGACCGATCTCAATAATATATTGGGCAGCGATTCGGGCAAATCAGACTGCCCGCGCCGCGCCTTCAAAACAACACAGATTGGAGTTCCCCATGGCATACAACCGTCGTTCGAAGAACATCACGCAAGGTGTGGCACGCTCGCCGAACCGCTCCATGTATTACGCGCTCGGCTACCAGAAGGAAGATTTCGACAAGCCGATGATCGGCATCGCCAACGGCCATTCCACGATTACGCCCTGCAACGCCGGCTTGCAACGGCTTGCCGATGCCGCCGTCGAAGCGATCAAACGCTCGGACGCCAATCCGCAGATCTTCGGCACGCCGACCATCTCGGACGGCATGTCGATGGGCACCGAAGGCATGAAGTATTCGCTCGTCTCGCGCGAAGTGATCTCCGACTGTATCGAGACCTGCATGCAAGGCCAGTGGATAGACGGCGTCGTCGTGATCGGCGGCTGCGACAAGAACATGCCAGGCGGCATGATCGGCATGTTGCGCACCAACGTGCCGAGCATTTACGTCTATGGCGGCACGATCCGTCCGGGGAAATGGAAAGGCGCCGATCTGACCATCGTGTCGTCGTTCGAAGCGGTCGGCGAGTTCACGGCGGGCCGCATGTCGCAAGAGGATTTCGAGGGCGTCGAACAGAACGCGTGCCCGTCCACGGGTTCGTGCGGCGGCATGTACACGGCCAATACGATGAGCTCGTCGTTTGAAGCGCTCGGCATGTCGCTCATGTATTCGTCGACGATGGCGAACCCCGACCAGGAGAAAGTGGACTCGGCCGCGGAGTCCGCGCGCGCACTGGTCGAAGCGGTGAAGAAGGACCTGAAGCCGCGCGACATCGTCACGCGAAAATCGATTGAAAATGCCGTGGCCGTGATCATGGCGACGGGCGGCTCCACCAACGCCGTGCTGCACTTCCTCGCGATTGCTCACGCGGCCGAAGTGGAATGGACGATCGAGGATTTCGAGCGCATGCGCAAGAAAGTGCCGGTGATCTGCAATCTGAAGCCGTCGGGCCAGTATGTCGCCACCGACATGCACAAGGCGGGCGGCATCCCGCAGGTCATGAAGATCCTGCTCGACGCGGAATTGCTGCACGGCGATTGCATCACCATCACCGACAAGACGATCGCCGAAGAGTTGAAGGACGTGCCGTCGAAACCGCGCGCCGACCAGCAGGTGATCTTCCCGATCGACAAGGCGCTCTACAAGGAAGGCCATCTCGCGATCCTGAAGGGCAACCTCGCCAAAGACGGCGCCGTGGCCAAGATCACGGGCCTGAAGAATCCCGTTATCACCGGCCCGGCGCGCGTGTTCGACGACGAGCAGAGCGCGCTGGAAGCGATTCTCGCGGACAGGATCGTTGCAGGCGACGTCGTGGTGCTGCGCTATCTCGGTCCCAAAGGCGGACCCGGAATGCCGGAGATGCTCGCGCCCACGTCGGCGATCATCGGCAAAGGGCTTGGAGAAAGCGTCGGCCTGATCACCGACGGCCGTTTCTCGGGCGGCACGTGGGGGATAGTGGTCGGCCACGTGGCGCCGGAGGCATTCACGGGCGGTACGATTGCGCTCGTGCAGGAAGGCGATTCGATCACGATCGACGCTCACAAGCTGCTGCTGCAACTGAACGTCGGCGACGCCGAATTGCAGCGCCGCCGCGCCGCTTGGAAGCAGCCCGAACCGAGCTACACGCGCGGCGTGATGGCGAAGTTCTTCGAGCTGGTGCAGCCGGCGAACAAGGGCGCGGTGACTGGCTAACCGCTTCTTCCAATAGCCCGCGAAGCAAGCGGGCTACGTAAACTCTTTTATAATGTTTGCACCACGAGCCGGGCGTCAGCCGGGCGTCTGAACCGGCGGAGACCAACATGAAATTCATATCGAATGCCGTGCTTGCAGCAGCGGTCGTGCTGGGCGCAGTCACCGGTGCCGGCAGTCCCTCGGCGCATGCCGAAGCGGCCGGGCTCGCGCTTGCGCAGCAGCAGAACTGCATGAGCTGTCACTCGGTAACGCGTCAGTTCATGGGACCGGCGCTGCACGACGTCGCTGTGAAATACGCCGGCCACGAAGACACGGCGATCTATCTGCGTCACAAGATTCTGGATGGCAGCGCGAACGTGTGGGGCCCGTTACCGATGCCCGCCAACACGCAACTCACGCCGAATCAGGCAGCCACGCTGGCCACCTGGATCCTGTCGCTCAAGTAAAATCAGTTGCTCTTCGCGCGACGCGCGAGTTTTTCGGCAACCGCTTCCCGCACCCAGCCCGTCAGTTCCGTTTCGAGCGTGAGCGCCACTTCCCGCGTGATGTGATTCACGAGCCACGTGGTGTAATCCTGCAGCGCTTCGCGGCAGCGTGCCTCGACGATGCCGCGCCCTTCGCCCGTCAGAAAGCCCGCGAAGCGTCCACGCAGACGCTCGGCGATCACTTCCGCCGAGATCCGACGACGCCTGCGCGCCGCCTTCGCGTGCGATGTCGGGCGGCGCGGCCGGTTCGGCGCGATAGAACACGCCGGCCGATGCGGCCTCGCCCGCACCTTCGGGCGACAGCACCGGTACCGGGTTCGACGACAGCCGCGGCGCAAACACGGGTTCCTGTACATGTTGCGCTTCGGGCGCGAGCGCCGGTCTGGACGCGAACGACGGCTCGCTCTGCGCAGACGGTTCGGCCGCTGCATCGTTTGAAGCGGGCCGCGTCTGGGTGCGATGGCCCGGTACGAGGATCTCGTTCAGAACCGGAATGGAATTATCATTGGAATCGGACACGTGCTCCTCCGCGTTTGAGTCGAGATGAAACAGTATGAGCCTCGAACCGGGGCCGGGGCCCGCAGCGTTCAAGGCCGCGCGTGCGCCGGATGCCTGCAACGCGGCACCTCGCACGCGCACGGATGGCAGGATGGCAGTTAGCTGCCTTGCTTGTAGTTGTTCAAAGCATAGCCGCGATCGCGATAGAAACGATAGCGCTCGCGGCCGGCAATGAGCTCGTTGTGTGCGTTACCGACCACTTCAAGCAATCTTTCGAAGCGCGCGAATTGCGCGGGGACGGTGGCGCCCAGATTGAGCAGCACCTGGTGATGCGGAACGTCGTCGAGCGATTCCGCCAGCACGATCGGCGTTTGCGCGGCGAGCGGCGTGCCCGCCATGCAATGCGGCACGAAGTCGAGCGGCGAGAAGGTCCACAACTGCTCGTCGAACGCACGCAGGCGCGCAGGTTTGGCCAGCACGATGGTCGGCTGGCCGGCCTGAAACGCCTTGCGGATCAGACGGCATGCGTACAGCAGCGAGTCGCCCACGTTCGAGTGAAAATCGATTCTCGTCATGAGCGGCCCCGCTGCACGTGCACAAGGGAGCCTGCGCTTTTACTGCAATGCGTCATTGTCCGGCGCGATCGATGAGGAACTGCGCGAGCAGCGGCACCGGACGGCCGGTGGCGCCCTTCGCCGCACCGCTCTTCCACGCGGTGCCGGCGATGTCGAGGTGCGCCCACGGATACGCGTCGGTGAAGCGCGACAGGAAACACGCCGCCGTGACGCTACCGGCCGGGCGGCCGCCGATGTTGGCGAGGTCGGCGAAGTTCGACTTCAACTGATCCTGGTACTCGTCGTCGAGCGGCATGCGCCAAGCCGGGTCGGATGCCTCGCGCGAAGCGTCGAGCAACTCGCCCGCGAGCGCGTCGTCTTTCGAGAACAGGCCGCTGTTGTGATGGCCGAGCGCGATGATGCAGGCGCCCGTGAGCGTGGCGATGTCGATCACCGCGGCCGGCTTGAAGCGCTCGGCATAGGTGAGCGCGTCGCACAGAATGAGACGGCCTTCAGCGTCCGTGTTCAGCACTTCGATCGTGAGACCCTTCATGCTGGTGACGACGTCGCCCGGCTTCGTGGCCGTTGCCGACGGCATGTTCTCGACGGCCGGAATGATGCCGACCACGTTGATCTTCAGACCCATCTCGGCGACGGCGCGCAGCGTGCCCAGCACCGAGCCAGAGCCGCACATGTCGTACTTCATCTCGTCCATGCCTTCGCCCGGCTTGAGCGAGATGCCGCCCGTGTCGAACGTCACGCCCTTGCCCACCAGCACCACCGGCGCAGCCTTCGCGGCACCGCCCTGGTACTGCAGCACGATGAATTGCGCGGGTTCCACCGAGCCTGCCGTGACCGACAGGAACGAGCCCATTTTCAGCGCTTCGCACTGTTTCTCGCCGAGCACCTCGACCTTCAGCTTCCAGTCTTTCGCAAGCTTCTTCGCGATGTTGGCGAGGTAGGTGGGCGTGCAGACGTTGCTCGGCAGATTGCCGAGGTCGCGCGTGAGGTCCATGCCGTTGGCAAGCGCGGCGCCCTGCTTGGCGGCCACCTTAGCGAGCTTCTCGTCGCCGGTGTTGACGCTGAAGACGATGCGCTTCAACGCGCGCGCCGTGGTGTCCGGCTTGCTCTTCATCTGCGTGAACCTGTAGGTCAGCTCGCGCAGCGCGAGGATCGCGGCGCGCACACCCCAGTCGGCCGTACGCTCGAGAATGAGCAGTTGAGCCAGCGTGAAGGTGACCTGCACGACCTTGGTGGGCAGCAGCGCACGCCATGCGGCGCGCACCGCGTCGCCATAGGCTTTCTGGCTGAAAGCGTCCTGCTTGCCGAGGCCGACCAGCAGCACCCGCGAAGCGCCGATGCCTGACACTTCATGCAGGAACAGCGTGGTGCCCGCCTTGCCGTCCATGTCGCCCGCCTTGATGATGCGTGTCAGCAGGCCGCGTGTGGCCTCGTCGATCTCGAGCGCCGCGCCCGAGAGCGTTTGCGACTCGAACACACCGATTACGATGCAATCGGATTTCCCAGTCAGGAAACCGTTTGACGAGCCTTTGGTCCAATCACAGGCTTTTATGCTAAAGTCCATCGCGCTTGTCCTCGGATAAAATCTGGGCTTAGGATGAAAGTCACAATTATCCGCTATTTTTCCCGCGGCGGCTGCACCGGAAGCGTGACAGGACCGACCCGCGCGTCACTGAGAGCGCCCCCTCTCGTCATCAATAATGATCTTCGAACGCTCCCTCCAGCGCGAACTCGCGTATACGGCTGGTGCCGTGTTCATGGTTCTGCTCACGCTCGTGCTGACCACGATGATGATCCGCATCGTCGGCTTCGCGGCTTCGGGCGAGATCGACCCGCGCGACGTGCTGGTTCTGATCGGGCTGACCATGATCGGCTATCTGGCCATCATGCTCGTCGCGACCCTGTTCGTGTCCATTCTGTTCGTGCTGACCCGCTGGTACAAAGACTCCGAGATGGTCGTGTGGCTTTCGTCGGGTGTCAGTCTGACCCAGTTCATCAAGCCGATCGGTATTTTTGCCACGCCGATCATCATCCTCATCATGTTCTTCGTGTTCGTCGGCTGGCCGTGGTCGAATCAGCAGAGCAAACTGATCCGCGCGCGCTTCCAGCAGCGCGACGAAGTTTCGCTGCTGGTGCCGGGCCAGTTCCGCGAATCGGCGACGAGCCAGCGCGTGTTCTTCATCGAGAAGATGTCGCCCGACCAGGGCCACGTGGAGAACGTGTTCGTCACCAGCACGGAAAACGGCAAGGTCAACGTGGTGGTGTCGAAGAACGGCCATACCGAAACGCATAAAAACGGCGATCGTTTCGTCGTGCTGGAAAACGGCCGGCGTTACGACGGCGAGCCGGGGCATCTCGATTTCCGTATCATGGAATTCGAGCGTTACAGCGTGAAGATCCAGAGCCAGCCGGTAGTGAATACACCCACTACCACGGGCACGCCCACACTCACTCTGCTGCGCAAGCCAACCAACGACAACCTCGCCGAGTTTGCGTGGCGCGCCGGGCTGCCGCTCATCGCGATCAATCTGATGCTGCTCGCCATTCCGCTTGCGCACCAGAACCCGCGCAGAAGCCGCACCATCAATCTGGTGATGGCGGTGCTCATCTATCTGACGTATTCGAATCTGTTGAACGTGGTGCAGTCGTGGATCGAGCAGGGCAAGATGTCCTTCAGTGTGGGAATCGTGATTCTTCACGTTATCGTGGCGGCGATCGTCGCGTTCATATTCTGGCTGCGCGTGCGCAACCGGCCGCTCTTCACGCGTGCTATGTTTAGCCGTTCGGGAGCCTGACCGATGCGCATTTATGAAAGGTATTTCGCGCGTCAGATCTATCTCACGTTCATCTTCATTCTGTTCGCGTTTTCAGGGCTGTTTTTCTTTTTCGACCTGATCAACGAACTGAATTCGGTTGGCCACGGCAACTACAAATTCCAGTACGCGGTGCTGTGCGTCGCGTTGCAAACGCCGTCGCGTTTCTACGAAATCATTCCGGTCGCCGCGTTGATCAGCGCGATCTACGTGTTCGCGCAAATGGCGGCGAATTCCGAGTACACAATTTTCCGTGTGTCGGGTCTCGCGACGAATCAGGCGCTGCGTTTGCTCCTGAAGATCGGCATTCCACTCGTGTTCCTCACGTATCTGATCGGCGAAGTGGTGGGCCCGTACACCGACCAGCTTTCCGAGCGCGTGCGTCTGGAAGCGTTGGAGTCGTCAGTATCGAGCAATTTCCAGTCGGGCGTGTGGGTGAAGGACACGCTCACTGCGCGCGCGGATGGCGAACAGGTCACGCGTTTCGTGAACGTCGGCGAACTGAAGCCAGACGCGACGATCAGCAACGTGCGCATCTACGAATTCGATTCGAAGTTCCGTCTATCGAACGTGCGGATTGCGAAGAGCGGCAAGTATCAGCCGCCGGGTCACTGGCAACTGACGGACGTCACCGACACGCAATTGATCGACGTGCCGCCTCCGGGCACGCCGGCCGACACACTGAATCCGGTGTATCGCGCGAAACAGGTGACGTTGCCCGAGTATTCGTTGCGCTCGGAACTGACGCCGCAGATTCTGTCGGTGCTGATGGTGTCGCCGGATCGCATGTCGATGTTCAACCTGTTCCGCTACATCCAGCATTTGACGGAGAACCATCAGGACACGCAGCGTTATGAGATCGCGTTGTGGCGCAAGCTGCTGTATCCGTTCGCGGTGTTCGTGATGCTGGTGCTCTCGCTGCCGTTTGCGTATCTGCATACGCGCGCCGGCGTGGTGGGTGTGAATGTGTTCGGCGGGATCATGCTGGGCATGAGCTTCCAGTTGTTCAACACGCTCTTCTCGCACATAGGCAACCTGAACACGTGGCCCGCACCGATGACGGCGGCCACGCCGGCGCTGATCTATCTGGTGCTGGGGCTGGTTGGATTGAAATGGGTTGATCGCCATTAGGAGCCGGGGTCATGGCTACGCATGGAATGGTGTTGTTCGGGCATGGCGCGCGGGATGTCAGATGGCGGGAGCCGTTCGAGCGACTCGCCGTCAAGTTACGCGCCGCGCGGGATGATGCTGGGCCGGTCTCACTGGCCTTTCTCGGGCTGATGGCGCCGGATTTGCCTACAGCCATTGGGGCGCTTGTCGCCGACGGGTGTTCGGTTGTGACTGTTGTGCCTGTTTTTTTGGGGCAAGGTGGACACATTCGGCGGGATTTGCCTGAGATTCTTGATCGTTGTAGGGTGGAATTTTCTGACGTTGAGATTCGGTGTGCTACCGCTGTTGGTGAAGACGACGGTGTGATTGATGCTGTTGTTGGGTTTTGCCTGCGGCAGGCTTTTTAAGGTTTTCGGTTTTATTCTTCTCTGTTCTTTCTTTGCCTACTTTCTTTGCGGCGGCAAAGAAAGTAGGCAAAGTAGGTGCCTGCCCCGCACAGGGGCGGCGCTAATAAACCACTAACAAAACAAGGAAAGGCCAAAACAAAAAAACCGCCGAAGGCAAAAACAAACCCTAAGCAGCAACTAAAACCGCCCCCAACATCAACGCTCAGCTGCCGGACAGTAAAAGCCTCTCCAATCATAAGCAGAGAAGGCTGCGACGCATCAACCCACTAGAAGCCTCACCGCAGGCAAGCTCCTCAAGAGTCAAAGTCAAAACCCTTTCCCGAGCCGTGCTGCAAGCCTCGACGACAGCCACAAGCGTAGACACAGCACGTCCAGCATCGATCAACTGCTGTGCAATCTCGACCCCACTATCACGGCCCATATAGAACACGAGAGAATCCGCATTCACCTGCTCACGAATCTCATCCGACCTAGGCACGCGACTAAAAGTGGCCAGCGCAACACTGCGCGACACACCCCGCAACGTCAGAGACCGCTTCAACGTCGCCGCACTGGCCAGCGCAGCAGTAATGCCGGGCACCACCTCATACTCGATGCCCGCAGCCTCCAGCGCCCGCATCTCTTCATCGACGCGGCCAAACAGCATCGGGTCGCCGCCCTTCAGTCGCACGACCACGTCGTGCTCCAGCGCGGCATCCACGATCTGCTTGTTGATGATGAACTGCTGCGCCGTCGACAACTGCCACACCGCTTGCCAACCGCAATCTGCCGCGCGTGCGAAGGCGCATAGTCGAGCATCGCAGGCTCGACCAGCACATCGTGCAACACCACGTCGGCACTCGCGAGAAGCCGCGCACCGTAATCAGATCCGCGGAGCCCGGTCCCTCGCCGATCAGATAAACTTACCCATTTGCTCAACCTGTCCGTTAGGAGGGCGCGATCCAACGCAGCAACGCGTCAGACGTTACGCCGAAAACGCCCGGATCATGCCCGCAGTGACCGTGTGATGCGTCGCCTCGTCGATCAGCACGAACACGCCCGTGCCCTGATGCGAGTCGTACACGTCGCACACCACCGGCTTCTGCAACGTCAGCGCCACACGGCCGATGTCGTTCATCGCCAGCTCCTTGCGGTCCGTCGCTTGCGACAGCGTGTGCACGTCGAGCACTTCCTTAATCGCGCCGATCCGCGCGAACACCGTGTTCGTGGTCTGCTTCAGCAGATACTTGCGCTGCGTCGAGAGCGGCGTGTCGTCGAACCAACACAGGTCCGCTTCCAGCTTCTTCGCCGGCTCCGGCGCCGCTTCGCTCAGCACGAACGTATCGCCGCGCGACACGTCCACGTCTTCCGCGAGACGGATCGTCACGGTCTGGCCCGCGAACGCGTGATCCACCGCCGCCGTGCCGCCCACCACCGGCGCGATGATCTCGGCAACCGTCGCTTCGCGATTGGCCGGCAGCACGACGATCGTGTCGCCAACCTTCACTTCGCCCGCTTCGACACGGCCCATGTAGCCGCGGAAATCGTCAGCTTGGCTGCCGTCCTGACGTGCCACCCACTGCACCGGGAAACGCAGCGCTTGGCCTGTCGGCACATCCACCGGCAAGGCTTCCAGCACGTCGAGCAGCGGCTCGCCCGCGTACCATGGCATGCTTTCGCTCGCCGTCACGATGTTATCGCCCTTGAGCGCCAACACCGGCACGAAACGCACGTCGCTCAAGCCGAGGTGACGTGCCAGTTCGACATAAGCATCGCGAATCTCGTTGAAGCGCGTTTCGCTGTACTCGACCAGGTCCATCTTGTTGATCGCGACGATCACGTGCTGAAGACCCAGCAGCTTCACGATTGCGCTATGACGCTTGGTTTGCGGCGGCAGCAGTTGCGCGACGCCGTCCACGAAAGCGACGCGCGTGGCGTCCACCAGAATGATCACGGCGTGCGCAGTCGACGCACCCGTCACCATGTTGCGCGTGTACTGCTCGTGACCCGGCGTGTCGGCGATGATGAACTTGCGCTTGGCCGTCGCGAAGTAACGGTACGCGACATCGATCGTGATGCCCTGCTCGCGCTCGGCTTCGAGGCCGTCCGTCAGCAGCGACAAATCGATTTCGTCGCCTACGGTGCGCTTGTTCTTCGCGCGCGACAGTGCGGAAAGCTGGTCGGAGAACACGGCCTTGCTGTCGTACAGCAGACGGCCGATCAACGTGCTCTTGCCGTCGTCTACGCTACCCGCGGTGATGAAACGCAGCACGTCGAGGTCTTCTGGTTGATGAACGCTACTCATGATTGAATGTCCTTTGTCGATCAGAGTAAGTGCTAAAGCACTTACTCTGATCGATCCCATGCAACTTGTTGCGGTCGCTCCGGAGTTAGTGCGCAGCACTAACTCCAGTCCCATATCAGAAATAACCCTGTTTCTTGCGCTGTTCCATCGCGGCTTCCGACACCTGATCGTCCATCCGCGTCGCGCCGCGCTCGGTGATCTCGGTCACGGCCGTTTCGGCGATGATCTTCTCGAGATCGTCCGCGTCGCTTTCCACCGGGCACGTGCAACTGATGTCGCCGACCGTGCGGAAACGCACGAGCGCCGTTTCGCTGGTCTCGCCTTCACGCATCGGCGTGAGCGGCGTCACCGGCACAAGCAGGCCATTGCGGCGCACGATCTCGCGTGATGCGCGTAGTAGATCGACGGCAGTTCGAGCTTTTCGCGGGCGATGTATTGCCACACGTCGAGTTCGGACCAGTTCGAAATCGGGAACACGCGCAGGTGCTCGCCGTTATGCAGACGCGCGTTGTAGAGGCTCCACAGTTCCGGGCGCTGCGCCTTCGGATCCCATTGGCCAAATTCGTCGCGAAACGAGAAGATGCGCTCTTTCGCACGCGCCTTTTCTTCGTCGCGGCGCGCGCCGCCGATCAGCGCGGTATAGCCGTGCTGATCGATCGTCTCCAGCAGCGTGACCGTTTGCGCCGCATTGCGCGAATCGGTTTCGCGACGCAGACGCACGGTGCCCCGCTTGATCGAATCCTCGACGTGACCCACCACGAGTTCGGCGCCGATTTCCTTCGCGTGGCGATCGCGGAAGTCGATCATTTCGTCGTAGTTGTGGCCGGTGTCGATATGCACGAGCGGGAACGGCAGCACGGTCTTGCGATTGGCGCCGATACCGAACGCCTTCATGGCCAGCGCCAGTACCACGACCGAATCCTTGCCGCCCGAAAACAGCAGCGCGGGCTTGCTGCATTCGGCGACCAGTTCGCGCAGGATGTGAATCGACTCGGCTTCGAGCCAGTCGAGGTGATCCATACGGTTTGCCGTGTTGGTGAGCGGTGCGTTCACAGTGGATTCGAGCATGGTGCTCATGTTGGGGTTCTTCGTTGATTCGCGTCGCAAGAGGTTGCCTGCGTCGATATTCAAATCAATATATGCGGCGTTCGGGCGATCAGGCAGAGCGGGATCGCCCGAAAAGCTTCATGCCGATGCGTTCAGGCTGCTCGTCGCCGGGATCGGTGTGATCGTGGTAATGTGCAGTCCGCATTCCTTCGTATAGCGAGACTCCCACCACCAGCGGCCGGCACGGCTGTCTTCGCCGGGGTGAATGGCGCGCGTGTACAAGGCTCGCAGCCGATGCTCGGATAACCGCGCGCATGCAGCGGATTCACGGGCACATCGAACGCCTTCAGATAGTCCCACACTTCGCTTTCGGTCCAATCGGTGAGCGGATTGAACTTGGCGATATCGCGCGCAGTGTCGTGCTCTTCCGCGTGCAGTTCGGCACGCGTCACCGACTGCTCGCGGCGCTGACCCGTAACCCACGCGCTCACGTCCGAGAGCGCACGATTCAGCGGTTCGACCTTGCGGATTTCGCAGCAGCGCTTGCGCAGATCGACGCTTTCATAGAACGCATTTAGGCCGTGCGACTGAACATATTCGTCGACCGCTTCGGGTTGCGGATGAAACTGTTCGATGTCGTAGCCATAACGCTCTCTCACGCGATCGATCATGCCGAGCGTTTCCGCGTGCAGACGGCCTGTGTTCAGCGAGAAAAGCCGATCTTCACGCCGCGCGACAGGATCGCGTGCGTGAGCAGCATGTCTTCCGCCGAGAGACTGCTGGCGAGCTTCACGTTCTCGTGACGCTCGGCGATCGAGTCGAGCAGCGTATCGAGGCGCTCGACCTTCGCAGCGAGTTCCGGCGTGAGCGAAGGAAGCTGGCTCATGCCGAGGCCTTCGCGAGTTCGCCCGCTTCGCGGCGGCGGAACAGCGGCGACGAATTCACCGCGCCCTGGTAGTTGAAGCTGAATTCGTCGAACGCCTTCAGCGCGTCGTCGAAATCCTTGTCGGCGCGCAAGGCATACGCGTCGAAGCCGCAACGGAACATGAACGTGATCTGGTCGCGCAGCACGTCGCCGATCGCGCGCAGCTCGCCTTTGTAGCCGTAGCGTTCACGCAGCAAGCGGCCGATGCTATAGCCGCGGCCGTCGCGGAACACCGGGAAGTCCACACCGATCACGGCGAGTTTGTCGAAGTTGGCGACGATGTCGGCCGGTTCGCTGTCCGGCGCGAGCCACACGCCGAGTTCGGCGGCGCCACGCGAAGCGACGAGCGCCTTGCGCTCCGCTTGCCACAGTGCGAGCTACACCAACACCTTGCCGGCCGGCAGTTCGTTCACCGCGGGCAGCGTGCCGTCTTCGGCCGGGCGGATCACCGTCCAGTCGTCGTTGACGATCGAGCGATTCTTGATGATAGAAGCCATATCTATTCAGTATTCTTTCACGGTTACGCGTGAGCCGGTTGACGCGAGGCGTACACGCGTTCCTTGAACGGGGTGATGCCGATGCGGTTGTACGTTTCGATGAAGTGCTCGCCTTCCTGGCGGTTCTCCACGAACGTGTCGATCACCTTGGTCATCACGTCCGGCATTTCGTCCGCCGAGAACGACGGGCCGATCACGCGGCCGAGATGCGCGCCGGTTGCGCCGCTGCTCTGTTCACCGCCGAGCGTGACTTGATACCACTCCGAGCCGTCCTTATCGACGCCCAGAATGCCGATGTTGCCGACGTGATGGTGACCACAGGCATTGATACAGCCCGAGATGTTCAGCGACACGTCGCCGAGGTCGTACACGTAGTCCAGACCGTTGAAACGTTCTTGGATCGCGAGCCCAATCGGAATCGACTTCGCATTTGCGAGCGAGCAGAAATCGCCGCCTGGGCACGCAATGATGTCGGTCAGCAGACCGATATTCGGCGTCGCGAAACCTTGTGCCTTGGCCTTTTCCCACAGCGCGAACAAGTCGCGCTTCTTCACGTTCGCGAGGATCAGGTTCTGCTCGTGCGACACGCGGATTTCGCCGAACGAATATCCGTCGGCCTAGTCGGCCACGGCTTCCATCTGCGTGTCGGTGGCGTCGCCGGGAGCGATCGTGGTCGGCTTTAGCGACAGCGTGACCGACGAGTAACCCTCGACCTTGTGCGGACGCACGTTACGCTCGACACAGCGCGCGAACGCGCGGTTTTCCAGCAGATGCTTTTCGAACGAAGCGTCCGTATCCGCCAGCTTTTCGTAGACGGGCGGCTTGAGTACTGCGCGACGCGATCCACTTCGGCCTGCGTGAGCGTCGACGGGCCGTCCTTCAGGTGCTGCCACTCTTCTTCCACTTGCGCCGAGAATTTCTCCGGGCTCAACGCCTTCATGAGAATCTTGATACGCGCCTTGTACATGTTATCGCGGCGGCCATAGCGGTTGTACACGCGCAGCACAGCTTCGCTGTACGTGAGCAGGTGTTGCCACGGCAAATCTTTACGGATGATCGCGCCGACGATCGGCGTGCGGCCGAGGCCGCCGCCCGCGAGAATGTCGACGACGAGTTCACCCTGCGCGTTCTTCTTCAGATACACGCCCATGTCGTGAATCTGCACGGCCGCGCGGTCTTCCTTCGAGCCGGACACGGCGATCTTGAACTTGCGCGGCAGCCATGCGAATTCGGGGTGGAACGTGAACCACTGACGCAGAATTTCGGCCCACGGGCGCGGATCGACGACTTCGTCGGGCGCGACGCCGGCGAACTGGTCGGCGGTGATGTTACGGATGCAGTTGCCCGAAGTCTGAATGCCGTGCATCTGCACCGACGCAAGCTTGCGCAGGATTTCCGGCGTTTCTTCGAGCTTGATCCAATTGTACTGGATGTTCAAGCGCGTCGAGAAGTGGCCGTAACCGCGGTCGTGTTCGCGCGCGATCTGCGCGAGCACGCGCATCTGGTCGCTGCGCAGATTGCCGTAAGGAATCGCGATGCGGTGCATGTACGCGTGGCGCTGGTAGTACAGGCCGTTCTGCAGACGCAGCGGACGGAACTCCTCTTCGCTCAATTCGCCCAACAAGCGGCGTCGAACCTGATCGGCGTATTGCGCGACCCGTTCATCGACGATGGTCTGGTCGTACTGATCGTATTGGTACATTCGGGGACCCCAATTTTTACAGTGACACACAGCAATCCGGTTCTGCCGCGCCTTGGTTACCATCTTTGTCAGTTCAGGCGAATGAACGTTTAGACCCATCTCTCATTTGCTTATGACAAATACAGATATCCATCTTGAAAAAGATGCGGTAATCGTATAGACTCGCTTTAGTTTTTAAGAAACTAAAGAATTATTTTTATATGCGGATGGGTTATATATGAACCTTCACCAATTCCGCTTCGTCCGCGAGGCTGTGCGGCAGAACTTCAATCTGACTGAGGCGGCCAAGGCGCTATACACGAGCCAGCCGGGCGTCTCGAAGGCGATCATCGAGCTGGAGGACGAGCTGGGCGTGGAAATCTTCACCCGCCACGGCAAGCGCGTGCGCTCGCTCACGGAGCCCGGGCGCATCATTCTGCAGTCGGTTGAGAAGATTCTGCAGGAAATGGAGAGCCTCAAGCGGGTCGGTAAAGATTACGCGGCGCAGGATCAGGGCAATCTGGTGATCGCCGCGACGCACACGCAGGCACGCTACTCCCTTCCGGCCGCCATCGCCGAATTCAAGAAGCGCTTCCCCAAGGTGCACCTTTCGATCCTGCAAGGCAGCCCGACGCAAGTGGCTGAAATGGTGCTGCACGATCAGGCCGACCTCGCCATCGCCACTGAAGCCATCTCCAACTACAAGGAACTGGTGTCGCTGCCCTGTTTCCAGTGGCACCACGTGGCCGTGATGCAGGCGGATCATCCGCTGCTCGACCGCAAACTTTTGTCGCTGGATGATCTGACGCAGTATCCGCTCATCACCTACGACAACGCGTTTGCCGGCCGCACCAAGATCAACGAGGCGTTCCGCCTGCACGGGCTGCATCCGGACATCGTGCTGGAGGCGATCGACGCCGACGTGATCAAGACCTACATCGAACTCGGCCTTGGCGTGGGCATCATGGCGGATATCGCGTTCAACGCCGAGCGCGACCGCCACCTGCGAGCGATGCCCGTCGGACACCTGTTCGGCAGCAATGTCACGCGGGTCGCGCTAAAACAGGGCGCCTATCTGCGCAGCTATGTGTACATGCTCGTCGAACTGCTGTCGCCGAGCATGAACCGCAAGCTGATCGAACAGGCGCTTAAGGGCGAGCACGAAACCTACGAACTCTGACCTCACCACGTTGACAACAACTTCCGCTACGGAGACCCTCGATGACGTCGCATAAGAAGAAAATAAGAAGATAGAAGAAAATCAGCGGCCTGACCGCCGCACTCGCCGCTGCCGGCTTCGGCGCGCTCATGTTCGCCGCGTCCGCGTATGCCGACATCAAGGTCGGCATCGACCTGTTGAGCACCGGCCCAGCCGCCATGATCGGCATTACTAGCAAGAACACGATGCTGATGTGGCCGTCCACGATCGCCGGCCAGAAAGCCGACTACATTTTCCTCGACGACGCGTCGGACCCCAGCGCCGCCGTGCGCAATATCCGCACGCTCATCAACGAAGACCACGTAGACATGATCTCGGCCCGAACATCACGCCGGCGGCAATGGCGGCGCTCGATCCGGTCGCCGAAAGCCAGACGCCGATGATCACGCTGATCGGCTCGGCAAGCGTGGTCGAGCCGCAGGAAGGCAAGAAGATCTGGGCCTACAAGATGGCCCAGACCGACAGCGCGATGGCCGACGTGATGACGCGCTACATGTCGAATCACAACGTGAAGACGGTCGGCTTCATCGGTTTCGCGGACGGCTACGGCGAAAGCTGGCTCAACGAGTTCAGCAAGTTCGCGGCGCTGCGCCACATCTAGCTCGTCGCAACCGAACGCTACAACCGCACGGACGCGAGCGTCACGGGCCAGATTCTCAAGCTGATGGCCGCGAAGCGCGAGCTAGCCTTAAGCCGGGGCCGCCGCCATGTGGTTCACGCGTATCAGCATCGGCAACCCGGTGCTCGCCACGATGGCGATGATGGCGTTCCTCGTCATCGGTCTCTTTTCGTATCAGCGGCTCAAGGTCGATCAGTTCCCGGACATCACGTTTCCGGTCATGGTCGTGCAAACGGCGTATCCGGGCGCGTCGCCGGAATCGGTGGAGTCGGACGTTACGCGCAAGATCGAAGAGGCCATGAACACGATCAGCGGCATCGACGAGATCACGTCGCGTTCGTATGACGCGCAGTCGGTCGTGATCATGCAGTTCGACCTTTCTGTAGACGCCGTGCAGGCCGCGCAGGACATGCGCGACAAGATCGCGCTGATTCGCCCCGATCTGCGCGACGGCGTGAAGGATCCGCGCGTGCTGCGCTACAACCCCGCGGGTATGCCGATCGTCACCGTGGCCGTGTCGACCGCGCCGGGCGCCTCGCTCTCCACGCGCGACCTCACCACGGTCGCCGACCAGATCGTGCGCAAGCGGCTCGAAACCGTGCGCGGCGTCGGCTCGGTGTTGCTCGTGGGCGGCGTGAAGCGCCAGGTGCAGATCGACGTGAAGCCGGAAAAGCTGCAGGCGCTTTCCATCGGCGTCGATCAGGTGATCCGCGCGGTGCAGAACGAGAATCAGGAGATTCCGGCCCGCTAACGTCGAGCAGACCGCGCAGGTGAAGGGGCGTTTCGAGAAGCCGGACAACTTCAAGCGGATCATCGTCGCACAGCGCGGCGCGCATCGGCTATTCCGACGGCCAGCTCGGCCACGAGCCAGTCACGCTCGACCAGGTGCAGGTGGCCAACGTCGTGGACGGTCAGCAGGACCCGGACAGCATGGCGCTCCTGAACGGCCAGCGCGCGCTCTTCGATCATCAAGGCGCAGGGCGAAAACACCGTGGACGTGGCGCACGGCGTGCGCGACGAAGTGGCGCGCCTGCAATCGCAACTGCCGCCGGGCGTGCGGCTGAACGTCACCGACGGCTCGTCGATCAACATCGAAGACAGCGTGAACGAAGTGAAGCGCACGCTGCTGGAAGGCGCGCTGCTCACGGTGCTAATCGTGTTCCTGTTCCCCGGCTCGTGGCGCAGCACGGTTATTACCGGCCTCACGCTGCCCATCGCGCTGATCTACACGTTCGCGGTAATGTACGCGTGCGGCTTCACGATCAACGTAATCACGCTGATGGCGCTCTCACTGTGTGTCGGCCTGCTGATCGACGACGCGATCGTGGTGCGAGAAAACATCGTGCGTCACGTGCAACTCGGCGCAGACCATCGCACGGCCGCGCTCGACGGCACGAAGGAAATCGCGCTCGCCGTGCTGGCCACCACGTTCTCCATCGTCGCGGTGTTTCTGCCGGTGGGCTTCATGGGCGGCATCATCGGGCGCTTCTTCCATCGTTCGGCATTACCGTGACGGCCGCCGTGCTGATGTTGGAGGATTGGGCCGCCTGGGTGCGGCGGAAAGTGGGCTGCCGCGGAAGACACCACGAGCACGACGACGGCCGCGAAAGCTACCGCGACAGCCGTGAGGACCAGCAAGACCAGGAAAGCGAGGAACACCGGTAACGACGACAGGAGCACGACCGGCGCACTGCCGGCGGCGAAGTTGCTACAGTACAAGTCAAGTCTTTTTCCCCCGAAGCACCGTTTCCATCATGCGCACCACCCGAGCCATTCATGCCGTCGAGCGGCTGAAAACCCGCAGCGGCAATCCGCAGTTCGCGGCGATCAGCCTGTCAGGCGGCCTCTTCTATCTCGTCGACAAATCAAGCGGCAGCGACAAGAAAGTCTCCGATCCGCTCACGCTCGACGATTTCGTGAAATTCGTCGACGCCTACGGTCCGCAAAAGCCGCGCAAGGCGAGCAAACTAGACATCGCATTCGAAGCACAGATCAAGAAGAGCAAAGGCGGCTGAGCGGCGCGTGTCCCGGAGCCGCGTTCATGGCCGCTCGTGACCTGCCCGCGGCGCAGCGGCTTGACGCCGCCATTTGGTACAATCCCGCAGTCACCCTGCCATGGCGTGCGTCCCGCTCCGGGTCCGATCCAGACTCGCCGGCCGCTCCGCGAACAGGGAAAATCGCAAAACTCGCCAAACCACCCAGCCGAACCCCACCATGAACATCGAGCAAGCGCGTTTCAACATGATCGAACAGCAGATCCGCCCTTGGGAAGTGCTCGACCAGGACGTGCTGAATCTGCTCTCGATCGTCAAGCGTGAGAATTTCGTTCCCGCCGCTTACCGCGAACTGGCCTTCGTCGACTTCGAAGTGCCGCTGCCGACCGGTCAGCACATGCTGGCGCCGCGCGTCGAAGCACGCGTGCTGCAGGAACTGGCGGTGAAGAAGCACGAGAGCGTGCTCGAAATCGGCGCGGGCTCGGGTTACATGGCGGCGCTGCTCGCACACCGTGCGCAGCACGTGCTGACGGTGGATATCAAGCCGGAACTGGCCGAACTGGCGCGCACCAACCTGATCGCCAACGGCGTGCTGAACGCCAAAGTCGCCACCGGCGACGCGTCGCGCGGCTGGGCGGCCGCAGCCCCTTACGACGTGATCTGCGTCTCGGGCGGCCTGCCGGTGCTGCCGCAAGACATCCTCGAACATCTGAAGATCGGCGGCCGTCTGGCGGCGTTCGTCGGCACCGCGCCGGTCATGAAGGCGCAGATCATCACGCGTATCGACGAGAAGCAATACCGTATCGCCGACGTGTTCGAAACGTCTGTCGAGCCGCTCATCAACGCCGTGCAGCCGCCGCGTTTCAAGTTCTGAACTGCATATCTGTCCGGACGGCCGGCTTGCCGCGCCGTCCCCTGAACTGGATGTTTTCCTGATGCAAAATCTGACCGCTCCCGCGTTGGCCGAATGGCTCGCCGATCAATCGCGTCCCGCGCCCGTGCTGCTCGACGTGCGTGAACCGTGGGAAATCCAGACGGCGTCCATCGCCGGTGCCGTGTCCGATCCCCATGCGCGAAATTCCGGCGCGCAGCGAAGAGTTCGACGACGACGCGCAGATCGTCTGCGTCTGCCATCACGGTGCGCGCAGCGCGCAGGTTGCGATGTTCCTCGATCGCGCGGCCACACCAACGTGTTCAATCTGCAAGGCAGAATCGACGCGTGGTCGCGTCAGGTCGATCCGTCCGTCCAGACCTACTAATCCCACGACCGCAATGACGCGCCAGCGAGTGTCTGGCCGCCCGGCCGCTCTGGCACTGGCTTGCGCGTTCGCGTCTACCTTCCTGTGCGCGCTTCCCGCGCGCTGTCGACCTCTCCCAGCTCTACGACGAAGCGCTCTCGAACGACGCCCAACAGCAAAGCGCGCGCTGCGCTCGCAGCGAATAGCGAAGAGTTGCCGCTCGCCCGCGCCAAGCTCTTGCCGCAACTGTCGGCGTCGCTTAACGGCAGCCGTCAGAGCACCGACTTCGGCGGCGGCTTTCCCAAATCCTACGGCAACAACTACGGCTACACGGTGTCGCTCACACAGCCGCTGATTCACGTCGATAGCTGGTACGGCTACGCGCAGGGCAAGCTGGCGGTGGATTCGGCGCAGGCATCGTTCGCGCAGGCTCGCCGGGATCTGATCGTGCGCCTCGGCCAGGCGTATTTCGATGCGCTCGGCGCACAGGACAGCCTCGCGATTGCACGCTCGCAGAAGGCGTCGATCGCGCAGCAACTCAAATCGGCGAAGCGCTCGTTCGAAGTGGGCAACACGACGATCACCGATACCAACGAAGCGCAGGCCAAGTACGATCAGTCCGTGTCGCAGGAAATCGCCGTGCAGAACGACCTCGACGTAAAGCTGGCGGCATTGCAGCAGATCGTCGGTCATCCGGTCGAACACGTGGACGGGCTCGCCGTTGCCGCCGCCCGTGCCGGCGGACATCAACCAATGGGTGGACGCCGCGAGCGACGGCAACTATCAGGTCGTGCTAAAATAGATCGCGCTCGACAATGCGAAGCGCGAAACCTCGAAGGCCAAGGCCGGACATCTGCCGACCGTCGACCTCGTGGCAAGCCGCTCGCGCAGCAGTCTCGGCGCGGCGGGCGCGAACAACATCGCGGGCGGCACGCCGGCGCTTGCCGCGGAACTCGCAATATCTGTTCGTCTTATACGAACAGCACGATCGGCGTGCAGGTCACGATTCCTCTTTTCGAGGGCGGCGCCACGCAGGCTCGCGTGCGTCAAACCCTCGCACTCGAAGACTAGGCCGCCGCCGATCTCGACTCGACACCGCGCGCTGCAAATGGCGGAGCGCTCGGCGAGCACGTCGCTCGAATCGAATCTGCTCGGTTATCAGGTGGGCGTGCGTATCAACATCGACGTGTTGAACGCGCAGGACCAGCTCTTCTCGGCGCGCCGCGATCTCGCAAAGGCGCGTTACGACACGCTCGTGAATACGCTCAAGCCGAAGGCGTCCACCGCCGTCAAGCTCGCACCCGTGCTCGTGAGGCGCGCGCCAACGCTGACGCTCGACTCCGGCGAGGAAGTCGCGCTGGTATTGCCGCGCGGCACCGTGCTGCGTGACGGCGACGTGCTCGTCGCCGACGACGGCGGCCTCGTACGCGTCGTGGCCGCACCCGAAACCGTGCTGTACGTGCGCGCGAACGATGCGCTGACGCTCACGCGCGCCGCCTACCATCTCGGCAATCGGCACACGCCGGTGGAAATGGGCGCGGATTATCTGAAGCTTGAATACGATCCGGTGCTGGCCGATATGCTCAAGCGCATCGGCGCGTCGGTCGATGAAGTGTCGATGCCGTTCCAGCCCGAATCCGGTGCCTACGGCGACGGCCACAAGCATGGCCACGACGAGACCTTCACGGAAGATTACGCCCTGGCGCAGCAGGTGTTCGGCGAACATCATAGGCATGCTCATTCGCATGAGCATGCGCACGGCTCGCATTCGCACGACCACGACCATGGCCACGTGCACGACGAATCGTGTGGCCACGGACATCATCACCATGCGCATCGCTGAACTCACGGCGCTGCTGCATCTCGCGTCGCCCGCGCTGCCGATCGGCGCATTCAGCTATTCGCAGAAACTGGAAGCCGCGATCGAGGCGAACCTCGTCACGGATGCCGATTCGGCTTGCGACTGGATCGCGAGCGGCCTGACGGACGTGCTCGCGCGCGGCGAGCTGCCGTTCTTCGCGCATCAGATGAAGCGCTGGCGCACGCACGACGCAGACGCACTGCGCACGGCGAACAGCGAGTTTCTCGCGAGCTGCGAGTCGGCGGAATTGCGGCGTGAGACGGAACAGATGGGCTGGTCGCTGCGGCAACTGTGCCGTATCGCTCGAATGGGGCAATGCCGAACGGCGCGCTGACGCCGCTTGCGCAACCCACGGCGTTCGCATTTGCCGCACTCG
Source organism: uncultured Paraburkholderia sp. (assembly GCA_940747215.1). Lineage (GTDB taxonomy): Bacteria > Pseudomonadota > Gammaproteobacteria > Burkholderiales > Burkholderiaceae > Paraburkholderia. Next base: position 50,450 of record CALNWS010000022.1, read on the forward strand.
CGCACGACGCTGCACCGGACGCCGCGCTCGCCGCTTACGCCTTCAGTTGGGTCGAAAACCAGGCCGCTGCCGCATTGAAAGCGGTGCCGCTCGGGCAACTCGCGGGACAGCGCATCATCGTCGCGCTGCGCGAGCCGATCGACGCAGCCGTCACGCGCGCCCTCGCTACGTCACCCGACGACATCAACACCTTCGCGCCGCAACTCGGCATTCTGTCGGCTCGTCACGAGTCGCAATATTCGTGGCTCTTCCGCTCATAAATTCCAACGATCATGAACGCACCTCATCATCCCGCCCCTTCGTCCGCCCGCACGAAAAAACTACCGCCGCGGCGCGTGGGCGTTGGCGGTCCGGTCGGCTCAGGCACGACCACGCTGCTCGAAATGCTGCGCAAGGCGATGCGCGATCAGTACGACCTCGTCGCCATCACGAACGACATCTATACGAAGAAGGAAGATCAGCGCCTGCTGACGGTTGCGGGCGCGTTGCCGGCCGAGCGCATCATGGGCCTGGAAACGGGCGGCTGCCCGCACACGGCGATTCGCGAAGACGCGTCGATCAATCTCGAAGCCGTGGACCGCATGCTCACGCGTTTTCCGGATGCGGACATCGTGTTCATCGAATCGGGCGGCGACAATCTCGCGGCAACGTTCAGCCCGGAACTGTCGGATCTGACGATCTACGTAATCGACGTGGCCGGCGGCAAAAAGATTCCGCGCAAGGGCGGACCGGGCATCACGAAGTCGAATCTGCTCGTGATCAACAAGACCGATCTCGCACCGATGGTCGGCGCGAATCTGGACGTGATGGCTTCGGACGCGAAGAAAATGCGCGGCGAGCGTCCGTTCGTGATGTGCAATCTCAAGGCACTCGCCGGACTGGATGAGATGGTGAAGTTTATCGGAAGAAGGGGTTGTTGAAGGTGTAAGGCCCGCCAAGGCTCACTCACCCGGGTGGCATTCCTCGTGGAATGCCACCATCTCCGTCGCATCCTTCGACAGATAGAACCAGAACCGAACCATTTTTTTGTTGAAATTGGCGGCACGTTGTGCGGGCACACTGATCGCGTCGATGCCGTTCGACATCAACACACCGTTCATCATGAAGCGCGACGTGCGTCTATTGCCGTTAAAGAAAAACTGCTGCAACGCTCCGAACAGAAAAAATGCGCAGCCACGTTCGAACGCGTTGTCGACCTGCTCTGTGAGCGCGTTCGTGCCTGCGGAAAAAACGCGGTTAAGTTCAGGTGCGCCGGACAACGTCGGCAAAGGCGTATAACGCCCCGCTTCACCGAGAGCAACATCAGGCGTATAGCGCGTTTCTTCGCCTTCGCCTCGGAACACTCCCCACTCAAGCGCTTCGTTCCGGGCAACCAACTGATGCAGTTGGCAGAACGTCGTCTTGTCGAGCGCAAATTTGCCGTTCTGAACCATCGCGAGCAATCGCTTCGAGCTGTCCGCGAGATCCAGGATCTGCTCCTGATCGGATATCTTGCGGCCACCAACAGTCAAGTCACGCCGTCGAGCAGCGTCTTGATTTCAGGGAAGGTAAAGGGATTGCCTTCAAGCACACTCGTGTCCCACACGAATTCCGGCAACATCCTGTGAAACTGGAAACAGACTCGTTTGATCGTGTGAACTGGAAGATCTCGCGGCATAGCCGCGCGGTCCCATTTAAAACCGAGGTCGGAAAACAGCGTCATGGCAAATGTGAATTCAGTTCGGTTCGAAGGCCCATCGATACGCAGGCCTCAGTCGATACGCAGGCCTCATATTGGCAGACTATACGATTTATCTGCGGCGCTTGAAAAGCGGGCGAGCGCGAACACGCGCTCCCATCCAATCGAATTTCGAGTTCACTCCGGCAACAACGCCATCAACACATCCACCGTGCGCGCGGTCGCGCCGCGATGCCGCGCGGCAAAGGCCGACGCCGTACCGCCCATCGCGAGCCGGCGCGCCTTGTCGTTGAAGAGTTCGCGCAGTGCACGCGCGAGATCCACCGGATCCTGCACCTGAATCGCCGCGCCCGCGGCCACCGCGTCCGCCGTGGCTTGCGTGAAGTTGAACACGTGCGGGCCGATCAGCACCGGCACGCCCACCGCGCACGCCTCGATCAGATTCTGTCCGCCGAGCGGCAACAGGCTCCCGCCAATGAACGCCAGGTCCGACGCAGCGTAATACGCGCCCAGTTCGCCCATCGAATCGCCGAGCAACACGTCGACGTTCTGCGGCAACGCCGGCACGCTGCCCGCGGTGCCCGCCGCCGACGCGATCTTCGCGTCCGGTGCCCACACGGAACGCCGCTCGAGCCGCAAACCAGCCTTCTTGACCTGCGTCGCGACTTCGTTAAAGCGCTGCGGATGACGCGGCACCAGAATCAGCAGTGCGTTCTCGACACCGAGCTCGGCAAACGCCTGCAGCACGAGATCCTCTTCGCCCTCACGCGTACTCGCCGCAACCCACACCGGACGTGGGCCAATTGCCGCGCGCCACGCGTGACCGCGCGCCGCCAGTTCGGGCGGCGCGCTCATATCGAACTTGAGGTTGCCGAGCACCACGACGTTGCGCGCGCCGAGCGCCGTGAGCCGCTCCGCGTCCGACGGACTTTGCGCCAGCACGCGCGCGAAACCACCGAACACGTCTTTCGTCGCGCTACCGAATTTTGCCGCGCGCTTGAACGAACGCGCCGACATGCGCGCGTTGGTCAGCACGAGCGGCACGTCCGCGCGACGGCATTCGTCGATGAACGTGGGCCACACTTCGGTCTCCATCACGAGACCGAGCGACGGATGCCACGCGCACAGGAAGCGCCGCACCGCGTGCGGCATGTCGTACGGCAGATAGCTGCGCAACACGCGATCGCCGAAAATTTCCTCGCCTGTCGCGCGGCCGCTCGGCGTCATGTGAGTGAGCAGAATGCGTGCGTCGGGACGCGCTTTCATCAGCGCCTCAATGAGCGGTTGCGCGGCGCGCGTCTCGCCCACCGACACCGCATGTACCCAGATCAACGGCGCGTTGTCTTCGGGCAGACGGCCGCGCGAACGGCCGAACCGTTCGCCGATATGCTCGCGATAGCCGCGCTCCTTGCACGAACGGATCAGCAGGCGCAATACGGCAACCGGTGCGACGATCCACCAGAGCGCGTTATAAATCGCCCTCAGCATCGGCGCTCCGCGTCGAGACTACGCGCGCGGTCCGCAGCGACTTTCGGGAACGCGGCGCTCAAACCAGCGCCCTGCCCTTCAGGCGTTCGAGAATGCCGAGCGGCGCGCATTCGGGCTGCGCCATCGCCTTGACAGGCAGAAAGAAGGTCTGCTCCAGCATGAACTGACCAGACATGACCGCGTGCGACGTCTGATCCGAGAAGCAGACCCAAACGCTGCCCGGTGGAAACGGCATGGTTTGCTCCGGGCTCGCCTTCTGGTAGTCGAGGTCGGCCTTCATGCTGTCGTGCAGATTCAGCATCAGGTGGTCGTATTCGCTGCGCTTCGACTTCGTGACGTGCAGCAGATTCAGCAGCCATGCGGAGCCCGGCGACTGCGCCTTGATGATCAGCAGAAAACACTTCGCCATGTCTTCGAACGGTTCGCCCACGCGTCACACGCGCGGCACGCCGTTCGGATTGACGTTGGTGAACACGCGCAGAATGCGCTCGCCGTAGTTCGGACGCGAAGGAAACGCGTCGACGTGAAGGCGGCTGTCGTCTTTACGCCAGGACGTCTGGCGCGTTTCCACCTGATGCAAACGCAGGCTCGTGGGCGCGACGCGCAGACGTCCGTTGTACTCGGGAAAGAGACCGTCCACGAACGTGCGCGCACGGCCGATTGCGTGACCGCGTCGCCGACCACGCCATGCAGCGCGCCGCCGTTCGGCTCGAGACTGATATTCTTGCGGTTCGGGTCGGCGAGCACGGGATCGAGCAGCGTTTCGCGCGGTACGGAGAGATGGCCTCCGTGCCAGTCGGCGTTTGCTACTTCGATGATCTGGGTTTCGTTCATGATCGCCCTTGAAAACGGATGGAGCGTAAGGCGAAGCGCGCCGCGTTACAGCAGACCGAAGCCGGCCAGCGCGGATTTGACTTCCTGCAGCGTGGGCGGCTTGCCGGCCGTGCCAAGGTTCACGACATTCGGCGACCAGTAGCCGCCCGTGCGCCACGCAGTGGCGAAATTGTACAACTCGACCGTGGGCCGCTTCAGCGCGGCCGCGATGTGAACCAGACCTGTGTCAACTCCGACCGTTGCGGCCGTACCTTCAATGAGTCCGACGACAACGGGCAACGAGAGCTTCGGCGGCACGACCGCCGCCGCGCCGAATTCCTTCGCGAGACGCTCGCTCGTCGCGCGCTCTTCTTCGCTGCCCCACGGCAGCACGATCGACGCGCCGCGCCGTACGAGCGACTGGCCGAGTTCGATCCACGCGGTGTCGGGCCACTGCTTGTCGGCACGCGACGTAGCGTGAACGAACATGACGTAAGGCACCGGAAGATTCAGATTCGCTTCGGAAAACGCAAGTGCCGCACGCGTGGTGTCGATGCCGAAGTCGATTTCGTCGGTAGGTTGCGGCGGCGGATCGTTCAGCGCCGCGGCCACCAGTTGACGCGTGCGCTCCACCACGTGCGTACGCGGCTTGATCGGCACGCATTTATCGTAGAAGAAACGCACGGGCCATTCGAAGCCCGCGCCGTCGGTGCGGTTCGCGAGGCCGACCAGCGGCCCGCGCGCCATGCTCGCGACCCACGCGGTCTTGATGAGCCCTTGGCAGTCGATCACGAGGTCGTAATTCTCGGTCGCGAACGCACGGCGAAACGCGCCGATCTCGCGCCAGTTTTCGACGGACAGGATGCGTTTGCGCCAGCGTCGCAGTGAGACGGAAATCGCGTGCCGCACGCCGGTGACGAGTTGCACGAGACCGACGAAGCTTTCTTCGACGAGCCAGTCGATCTGCGCCTCGGGATGGCGGCGTCGGATATCGGCGATCACCGGCATGTTGTGAACGACGTCGCCCAGTGACGACACCCTCACGATCAGTATCTTTTGCACGCTCAAGAGTGGGGAAACCGGCTATCCGGCCCAAAGATGCGTTGAATGAGCTCTTCGCTCCGTCTTGCGATGCGCCGGCTCGCGCCGCGCTTTCGAACGATCGGAGGAGAAACCGGCGTTTGACCGGCATTTGCTCACAAGGACGGCAATTTTAGCGCGCTATAGACAATCGGCATGAAAAACGCGGCGCGGTAACTGAAACCCGCGCCGCGCTTCATGGCGTGACGATTCTACGGCTTCGACCAACGCCGCGGATCGAATCGGGCCGCGGCTCCGTTATGGCCGTCAGAACGGCAGCTTCGCGTCGGCCTTCTCCGCGAGGATCACGCGGCGGAAGTCTTCCTGGATGCGCTTGAGCGCAGCCTCGTTGTCGGCTTCGAAACGCATCACCACGACCGGCGTGGTGTTCGACGAACGCACAAGGCCGAAGCCGTCCGGATATTCGACACGCAGACCGTCGATCGTGATCACGTCGTCGGCCCCCATGAACTTCGCGTTCTTCTGCAGACGGCCGATGAGTTCGAAGTTCTCGCCTTCTTCGAGCTTCAGTTGCAGTTCCGGCGTGGAGTTCGAGTTCGGCAGCGAGTTCAGCAATGCGCTCGGATTTTCGACGCGCGTGAGGATTTCGAGCAGACGCGCGCCCGTGTACAGGCCGTCGTCGAAACCGTACCAGCGATCCTTGAAGAACACGTGGCCGCTCATTTCGCCCGCGAGCGGTGCGCCGGTTTCACGCAGCTTCGCCTTGACGAGCGAGTGGCCCGTTTTCCACATGAGCGGCTCGCCGCCCTTTTCCTTCACCCACTTCGCGAGATTACGCGTGCACTTCACGTCGTAAATGATCTGCGCGCCCTTGTTGCGCGACAGCACTTCTTCCGCGAACAGCATGAACTGGCGGTCCGGATAGATGATCTGGCCGTCTTTGGTGACGACGCCGAGGCGGTCACCGTCGCCGTCGAACGCGAAGCCGATTTCGGCGTCCGTTTCCTTCAGCGCGCGGATCACGTCCTGCAGGTTTTCCGGGTGCGCCGGGTCCGGGTGATGGTTCGGGAAATTGCCGTCGATTTCCGTGAACAGTTCGACGAGTTTGCAGCCGAGCTTCTTGAAGAGCTTCGGAGCGAGGCCGCCTGCCACGCCGTTGCCGGTGTCCACCACGATCTTGATCGGGCGGGCAATCTTGACGTCGCTCGCGATGCGGTCGAGGTAAGCATCCGCGATGTCGTATTCGGTGTAGGTGCCGCTGCCTTCGGCGAAGTTCTCGTCGACGATGCGCTGATGCAGCGCCTGGATCTGGTCGCCATAAATGGCTGCGCCGCGCAGCACCATCTTGAAGCCGTTGTAGTCCGGCGGATTATGGCTACCCGTCACGACGATGCACGAGTCGATACGACGTTCGCCGCCGTCGAGCCTCAGCGGCACGCTGGCCGCGAAGTAGCCGACCGGCGTGGGCACCATGCCGACGTTCACCACGTCGACGCCCGCCGAACGCAGACCGTCCGACAACGCCTGGATCAGTTCGGGACCCGAGAAACGACCGTCTCGCGCAACCACGACGGCGTCGCCGCCCTGCGCACGCATCTCGCTGCCGAGCGCGCGGCCGATCGAACGCGCTGCGTCGGCGTCGAGCGTCTTGCCGATCACACCGCGAATGTCATACGCCTTGAAAATGGATTTGGAGATCATGTTGGCTCACTTACGTGCAATGGAAAATTTTGACCGGCACCGCTTGAGATCGGTAAAATCCGGGCAGAAACAACGGTAAAACCGCGTTCAACCCCGCTGCCCGATCCAGCCGCACGCCCTTGCCGGAAGCGATCCGGTTCCAACTTATAATTGCGTTTTTCGGACCTGCCTTAAAACACCATTCTAATGCTTAGACACCCTCCTTTTGCAAAGTTGCCGCGACGGCCGGCTAGGCAGGCAAGCTCACATACCGCCGCACAGACCAGCCGGCGAGCGCCCACCGGATGCTGACGCTCAAACGCTTCGCCAATCCCGACGCCACGCGCGCCCTCACCAATATCGTCTGGCTCGGGCTGGAACGCCTCATGCAGATCGGCGTCGCCATTCTGATCAGCGGCATGCTTGCGCGTTACTTCGGGCCGGATACATTCGGCAAGTGGCAATACGCCAATACGCTGCTGCTCGTACTCTCGCCCATCACTTGGGTATGTGGCGCGGAAATCCTCGTGCCCACTATCGTCAGCCGGCCGCCCGGGCAACTCGGCACCGTGCTCGGCAGCGCCTCCACGCTGCGCTTTTCCGTGTCCGTCGCCGCGTTGCTGATCACGTGGGCCGGCATCGCCCTGCATCTGCTCGATCCGCTCGTTGGCGCCATGCTTGCAGGGCTCGCCGTCACCATGCTGTTTCGCGAGCCGTTCGTCGGCGTGATCAACGCGTGGCTGCAAAGCATGACGTACAGCAAGCCGCAACTGCTCACCAGTATGAGCACGGCCGTGCTCAAGGCGGGCTTCGTCTATCTGCTCGTGCACGCCGCCGCCGCGCCCGCGCGCTTCGGCTGGCTGTGGGCCGCCGAATCCGCGCTCATCGGCATCGTGCTCGTGATTTATTACATGCGACGGCACGGCGGCCAACTCGGCTGGCACGTCGACCGCACGCTGTTCCGGCATTTCGCCAGCGCGGGCACGATGTTCTGGCTCGGGCTGATCGGTATGTACCTGTTTCTCAAACTCGATCGCCTGATGCTCGAACGGGCCATTTCGTTCTCCGGCCTAGGCCGCTATTCCGCCGCGCAGCAACTGAACGAAAACTGGATCACGCTCGCGCTGATGCTCGCGCAAACCATCGCGCCGGCCTTCGTCTATCGCGCGCAGGAAGCCGCGCAACTGCGCCGCAACATGTGGTGCCTCACGGCCATGACCGCGGTGCTGATGGTGAGCGGCGCGATCGTGCTCGATCTGCTCGCCGGCTTCATCATTCGCCGCGTGTTCGGGCCGGACTACGAAGGCGCGATCGACATTTTCCGCTGGGCTGTGTGGCTTTCCGTGCCTGCCGGCATCGAGGCGATCGGCAATCTGATCGTGCTCAAGTATCAGGCCCGGTTCGTGTTGCTCGCCAAGTGGCTGCTCGCGCTCGCCGTGGCTTTCGTCGTGAACCTGATCGCCATTCCGCGGCTCGGCGCTTACGGCGCGCTCGTGGGTCTCGCGGCGGGCTATCTCGCGGCGACCTCGGTTAATCTTTATTACATTTGTTTCAAATTGCGCCCATGACGAATTCATCCGCCTCCGCGCAAATCCCGCTCGACGACGTCGCCGTCCTGCTGCCCGCATACAACGGCCAAGCCGACGTCGATCTTACGCTTGCCTCGTTCAGTGAAAGTGCGCTGGTGCACGTTCTGATCGTCGACGACGGCAGCACACTGCCCATCGTCGCGCCCACGATTCCCAACATGAAGATCGACGTGCTGCGCATGGCGCAGAACGGCGGCATCGAACGCGCGCTGCAAGCGGGCATCGATACGCTCGCCGCGCGTGGCTTTCGCTACGCGGCGCGCATCGACGCGGGCGACCGCAGCGTGCCACAGCGGCTCGCACGTCAGCGCGTCTTCATGGAACTGCATCCTCGCGTGGCCGGGCTCGGCATGTGGACGCAGGTGGTCACCCGCAACGGCCAGCCGCTCTTCTTCATGCTTACGCCGCCCGCCGAACCCAACGCGGTGCGCCGGCTGCGCTTTTTCCGCTCATGTCTCGCGCATCCTTCGATGATGTTGCGCATCGACGCCGTGCGGGAAGTTGGCAACTATCGTGCGGAATACCGCTCAGCGGAAGATCTCGACCTGTTCGTGCGGCTCATGGAACGCTACGATTGTGCGAATCTGCCGGAGCTCGGTCTCTATTACGAACTGAACGAAGGCGGCATCAGCGCGACGCGGCGGCGGCGTCAGGTCAACTCGACGCTGCGTTTGCAACTGCGTTACTTCAACGCACTGAATCCGTACGACTGGCTCGGCCTTGCCAAGAATCTGCTGCATCTCGTCACGCCCTATCGCGCCTTGCAGCGCGTAAAACGCGTGCTGCTCGCGCCGCGCGCCGGCCGCTGAACGAGACTTACGATTCAAGCCGCATTGGCCGCGGACTCACCGCCTCTATCATTGAACTACCCGCTTTCGCATGATCCGCATGAAGCCTGCCCTGAAGTCGACACCCGCGCTGCGCATTACACTCGTGTGTAACACCGCGTGGGCAATCTATACGTATCGGCAAGGCTTGATCCGCATGCTGGTGGGACGCGGCGTGGACGTCACGGTGCTCGCGCCGCGCGACCGCACGTTCGAGCTGCTCACCGCGATGGGCTGCCGCTGCATCGAATTGCCAGTGTCGTCGAAGGGCACGAATCCACGCGACGATCTGCGCACGCTGGCCTCGCTCTTCAGGCTTTATCGCAACATCCGTCCGCACGTCGTGTTTCACTACACGATCAAGCCGAACATCTACGGCTCGATTGCGGCAAAGCTCGCGGGCGTGCCGTCGATCGCGGTCACGACCGGCCTCGGCTATGTCTTTATCCAGCAGAGCCGCGCCGCGCAGGTCGCGAAGAAGCTGTACCGTTTCGCGTTCCGTTTTCCGCGCGAAGTATGGTTTTTGAATCGCAACGATCAGGCGGCGTTCGTCGAACAGAAGCTGCTCGTGCATCCCGAGCGCGCGCGGCTGCTGCACGGCGAAGGCGTCAATCTCGAACAGTTCGCATTCGTGCCGTTGCCCGAGCACACCGACTTCCGTTTCCTGCTGATCGGGCGGCTCCTGTGGGACAAGGGCGTGGGCGAATACGTCGAAGCCGCGCGCCGTTTGCGCGAACGTTATCCGCATGCGCGGTTCCAGTTACTCGGGCCCGTCGGCGTCGACAATCCGAGCGCAATCACACGCAAAGAAGTGACGGCGTGGGAACAGGAAGGCATCGTCAAGTATCTTGGAGAGGCGCACGACGTTCGCCCCTTCATCGCCGATGCGGATTGCATTGTCTTGCCGTCGTATCGCGAGGGTGTGCCGCGCACGCTGATGGAAGCGTCCGCGATGGGACGCCCGATCGTCACGACGGATGTACCGGGTTGCCGCGAAGTGGTGGCACACGGTGTCAACGGCTTGCTATGCGAAGTGCGTCATGCAGACAGCCTCGCGAAGAGGCTAGAACAGATGCTCGACATGAGCGCGGGCAAACGCCGCGCAATGGCTGAACGCGGCCGGCAGAAAGTCGCGGACGAGTTCGACGAACGCGTCGTCGTCGAAACGTATAAGGACCTGATTCAAAAAATGACGGGTGTTCTACTTTAATGGAACAACAGCAATGACCACGAAGGGCACGATACTGGTTACGGGCGGCGCAGGTTTCATCGGCTCGCATACATGCGTCGAGTTGCTGAATGGCGGCTACGACGTCGTGGTAATCGACAATCTCGTGAACAGCAATCCCGAATCGCTGCGGCGTGTGGAGAAAATCACGGGCAAGGCCGTGACCTTCTACGAAGCCGACGCACGCGACGAAGCGGCGCTCAACCGCATTTTCGACGCGCATCCCATCACCGGCGCGATCCACTTCGCGGCGCTCAAAGCCGTGGGTAAATCGGTCGCGAAGCCGATCGAGTATTATGACAACAACGTCGGCAGCCTGCTCACGCTGCTCGGCGTCATGCGCGATCGCAACGTCAAGCAGTTCGTCTTCAGCTCGTCTGCAACTGTTTATGGCGTGCCGAAAAGCTCGCCGATCGACGAGTCGTTCCCGCTGTCGGCGACGAATCCGTATGGTCAATCCAAGCTGATCGCCGAACAGATTCTGCGCGACCTCGAAGTGGCCGACCCGAGCTGGCGCATCGCGATGCTGCGCTACTTCAATCCGGTGGGCGCGCACGAAAGCGGTCTGATCGGCGAAGATCCGGCCGGCATTCCGAACAACCTGATGCCTTACGTGGCGCAGGTTGCCGTCGGCAAGCTCGAAAAGCTGCGCGTGTTCGGCGGCGATTACGACACGCCGGACGGCACGGGCGTGCGCGACTACATTCACGTGGTAGATCTCGCGCGCGGTCACCTTGCGGCGCTCGATGCGCTCGTCAAACATGACGCGAGCTTCGTGGTGAACCTTGGCACGGGTCAGGGCTATAGCGTGCTGGACGTGGTCCGCTCGTTCGAAAAGGCGTCGGGCAAGCCGGTACCGTACGAGATCGTCGCGCGCCGTCCGGGTGACGTCGCTTCGTGCTTCGCGCATCCGGAAGCAGCCGAGCGCATCATCGGCTGGCGCGCGGAGTTCGGCATCGAACGTATGTGTGCCGACCATTGGCGCTGGCAGTCGTCGAATCCGCGCGGCTTTGCGTGATTCGGCCCGACGCAGCCTGAGCGTTTGAAGTTAAAGGCGGAACGTGGCATCCACGCGTTCCGCCTCGCGTCTTTCCTCTCCGCGGCAACAGCGCGCGTTACCGCCACCCGCGGGCGGGAAAGCTTCCGCGCCCTTCATCCGCTTACAGCAGATTTAAATCGATTCGCTAAACGCGCCGAGCGTTCGATAACCCATAGACGTCGACTTTTCTATTGCCTAGACTTACCTCGCGCGATTATGAATAAGCGCATTTTTCGTAATCTCCGCGAAATTGCGGCATTAATTATTTAGTCACGCGCAATCACACCGTGATTACCGGACGTAATGCGCCGAAGGTATGGCGTCATCTCACCGGAGAGTTCGCGGGAAGTTATACAGATACCACAAATAGCGAAGTTTTCGGGGTGTTTTATGTCGATCTCACATTATTCGTGTGCGAACGAACTCAAATCGTACAAAAGCACGATACAGCCATTTGCCGCCACTCAGGCACTTTGATCTTCATCCAGCCCGGCTAAAAACGCATTCGTTCTTATGATATTCGTAATGCGCTCTTAATCGATTTGGATGCCTATTTTTATTTCCAAAATCAGTATACGCTATCAGACAAAGTTACGACTTCTGTGCAGACAAGATCACAACGCGCCATTTCTTCCATCTAGTTGGGCAGTCTTCACTCGCCTACCAGAATCTCGCAAACGGGAACAGACATATAAAAGACATCGTGCATATCACAGAAGCCTTCGGAGGGGGGTTCTGTCGATGCTAACGAAGCTTTCCAATCGCGCAGTTGAAGCGGGAGCCAATGTCTTCGTCATTTATTCACTGCGGTGCGAAACCCCGGCCGATTTCGCACGGCTGTTTCATCCCAAAGTGATGATGACGCATGTGTCGATGTGCAGAGAAGTCAGTTTCAAGAAAGACTGGTCTAGCCTGCGCAAACTCGTTCAACATCTGCGCGACCGCAAACCCGAAGTTATTCATCTGCATTCGTCGAAAGCCGGCGTGCTCGGCCGCGCCGCCGCGAAGATCGCCACGCCCAATGCCAAAGTGCTGTATTCGCCGCACGGTCCCGCATTCCTCAAACGCGACGTGTCGCCGGTCAAGCAATACGCGTATCTGAGTTTCGAGCGGATCGCCAACATCATCGGCGGGGACGATCGTCGCGTGCTCGAATAGCGAACTGAACGAAATCAAGGGACGTGTGCGTGCGCACTCGTCGGTGCTGATCGAGAACGGCGTGGACACGAGCGGCATTCCGCTGCGCCGCACGCGCACCGACGGCAAGGTCGTGGTCGGCATGACGGGCCGCGCTTCGTTCCAGAAGAATCACGAAATGTTCATCAAGCTCGCGAGCCAGCTGCGCGACGCTGCCACGAGCTTCAGCTGGATTGGCGGTACGGAAGACGAAGTACCGGACGCTTATCGTGGCAATTCGGTTACATGCAGCGGCTGGGTAACGCGTGCGCGCGCTGGAGCTGCTGTCGGAACTCGACATCTATGTTCAGGACTTCGCGCTATGAAGGCATGCCGATGGCGCTGATCGAAGCGCAGGTGGCGGGCATTCCGGCCGTCGTCACGGACGTAGTGGGCAATCGAATCGCTGCGGGATTTCGGTGATGGTGATCAGGCCGTTTTGGCGACCGTGATCAGTTTGGAAGGTGGCGTTGCGCGGGCAATGGATTATATGGTGAAGGTGATCATGATCAGGATGCGGAGGACTGCTTGGT